>NZ_JBFBAT010000005.1:0-582068 GCF_040682375.1 Streptomyces sp. NPDC051214 | reverse complement strand
GACGTCGTCGACTACTTCGGCGACTTCAAAGACGGCGGCGACGAATGCCACATGGCCTTCCACTTCCCCGTCATGCCCCGCATCTTCATGGCCGTGCGCCGCGAATCGCGCTACCCCGTCTCCGAAATCCTCGCGAAAACCCCCGCCATCCCCTCCGGCTGCCAATGGGGCATCTTCCTGCGCAACCACGACGAGCTCACCCTCGAAATGGTCACCGACGAAGAACGCGACTACATGTACGCGGAATATGCCAAAGACCCGCGCATGCGCGCCAACATCGGCATCCGCCGCCGCCTGGCCACCCTCCTGGACAACGACCGCAACCAGATCGAACTCTTCACCGCACTCCTGCTCTCCCTGCCCGGCTCCCCGATCCTCTACTACGGCGACGAGATCGGCATGGGCGACAACATCTGGCTCGGCGACCGCGACGCCGTGCGTACGCCGATGCAGTGGACACCCGACCGCAACGCCGGCTTCTCCTCCTGCGACCCGGGACGCCTCTACCTCCCCACGATCATGGACCCCGTCTACGGCTACCAGGTCACCAACGTCGAAGCCTCCATGTCATCGCCCTCCTCCCTCCTGCACTGGACCCGCAGGATGATCGAGATCCGCAAACAGAACCCCGCCTTCGGACTCGGCTCCTACACGGAACTTCCGTCGTCGAATCCGGCGGTGATCGCTTTCCTGCGCGAGTACAAAGACGATCTGGTCCTTTGCGTGCACAACTTCTCGCGGTTCGCGCAGCCCACGGAACTGGATCTGCAGACCTTCAACGGCCGGCATCCGGTGGAGCTGATCGGTGGGGTGCGTTTCCCGGCCATCGGCGAACTGCCCTATCTGCTGACTCTGGCCGGACATGGCTTCTACTGGTTCCGGCTGCGCAGGGACCAGGCGTAGGCTCCAGCCCTGTTACTCCCGGGCGGGGCGGTTTCCACCGCCCCGCCTCGGGAACTCTTCCCGCACAACCGGCACTCCCGCACTTCTCCCTTGTCCGCACCGCGGAAAGGACGCGACGCCATGTCGGAAGCCGTCACCCGCCCGGGCATCACCGCGGACGCGCTGCTCGCCTCGCTCGATCCGCTGCTCCGCGCGTGGCTGCCACGGCAGCGCTGGTTCGCGGGCAAAGGCCGCCCCATCACCGAGTTCTCCGTCGTCACGGCGACCGAGCTGCTGCCGCCGACCTCCGAGTCGGGCCTCCTGCACCTGATCGTGCAGGTCCGCCAGCCCCAGGTGCCGGGACAGGCGGGCGGCGCGCCCCCGCAGCCCGCCGACTGCTACCAACTCCTGCTCGGCGTGCGGCGCGAGCTGCCGCCGCGGCTCGCTCCCGCGCTGATCGGCCATGTGACGCGCGGCCCGCTCAGCGGGTTCACGGTCTACGAGGCGCTGCACGATTCCCGGATGTCCGGATTCCTCCTTGAGGCGCTGCGCACGCAGGCACGCGTCGGCAAGCTGCGCTTCGAGCGCGACCGGCGCAGGGACATAGGCGCGGATCTCGCACCGCGCGTGCTCGCCGCCGAACAGTCCAACTCCTCGCTGGTGTACGGCGACACGTACATCCTGAAGCTGTTCCGCCGCATCGTGCCCGGGTCCAACCCGGACCTGGAGCTGCCTCTGGTGCTGTCCCGCGACGGCTGCGCGCAGGTCCCCCCACCCGCCGCCTGGTTCCTCGCGGACACGGGGGACGACGTGAGCGTCCTCGGCGTGCTCCAGCCCTACCTGAAGGGCACGGTGGACGGCTGGGAGCTGGCCCTCGGGGAGCTCGCCGCCGGGCGCGACTTCAGCGGCGAGGCGCGGGCGCTCGGCCGGGCCACCGCCGAGGTGCACAGGGCGCTGGCGCGCGCGCTGCCCACGGTCACGCTGGGCCGCGCCCAGGTGGAGCTGATCGCCGACGGCATGGCCGACCGCCTGACCACGGCGGCCGGGGCGGTGCCCGCCCTGCAGCCGTACGCCCCCGCGCTGCACACCACCTACGAGGCGCTCGCCGACCTGGGGCGCGGCGAGGAGACCTGGACGGCCCAGCGCATCCACGGTGACCTGCACCTGGGGCAGTGCCTGCGCTCGCCTGCCGGTGAGTGGTCACTGATCGACTTCGAGGGTGAGCCCTCGCGCCCGCTCGCCGAACGCAGGATGCCGCAGCCGCCCGTACGCGACGTGGCGGGCATGCTCCGGTCCTTCGACTACGCGGCGCGCTCCCACGAGTTGTGGGCCCCCGAGTGGGCGGGCGACTGCCGGGCGGCGTATTGCGCGGGGTACGCGGAGGTCGCCGGCCGCGATCCGCGCATGGACCCGGTGCTGCTGCGCGCCTACGAGACGGACAAGGCGGTCTACGAGGTGCTCTACGAGGCCCGCCACCGCCCCGACTGGCTCCCCGTCCCCCTTGCCGCGATCAAACGCCTCGCCACGAACGGCCCCGCCACCGAACCCCACTGACCTGCCATCGCCGAGGAGGCTCCCCCGTGACCCCCCGCCCGCAGCCGCGCAAACCGTCCGACGAGGCCAGCAAGAAGGGCAAGCGGAAGCCGAAGACGCCGAAGCAGGCAGCACAGCCACAGGCCACCCGCCCCAAGTCGCCCGTCCCCCAGGAGGACCGCGCCCGTCTCCTGGGCGGCACCCACCACGACCCGCACGGAGTGCTCGGCGCCCACGTGGTGCGCGAGGGCATCGCCTTCCGCGCGCTGCGGCCGTACGCCCGCTCCGTCGCCGTCGTCGCCAAGGATCTGCGGGCGGAGCTGCGGGACGACGGCGACGGCTTCTTCTCCGGGGTGCTCCCGCTGCGCGAGGTCCCCGACGACTACCGGCTCCACATCACGTACGAGGACACCGAGCTCGAGATCCACGACGCGTACCGCTTCCTGCCCGCGCTCGGCGAGTTCGACCTGCATCTGATCGGCGAGGGCCGCCACGAGCAGCTGTGGCACGCGCTCGGGTCACGCCCGATGGTGCACGAGGGGGCGACCGGCACCCGCTTCACGGTGTGGGCGCCCAACGCCCTGGGCGTGCGCGTGGTGGGAAGCTTCAACTTCTGGGACGGGACGGGTTTTCCGATGCGCTCGCTGGGCGGCAGCGGCGTCTGGGAGCTCTTCGTGCCGTCCGTGGGCGAGGGCGAGCTCTACAAGTACGAGATCACCCGGCCCGACGGCACGAAGACGCACCGCGCCGACCCGCTCGCGCGCCGCACGGAGGCACCGCCCGCCAACTCCTCGGTCGTGCACGAGTCGCACCACGAGTGGCGCGACACGGAGTGGCTGGTGCGGCGGGCGGAGGTGCCGGTCCACCAGGCGCCCTTCTCCGTGTACGAGGTCCATCTGGCGTCCTGGCGCCCTGGCCTGACGTACCGCCAGCTCGCCGAGCAGCTGCCCGCGTACGTCGCCGATCTGGGGTTCACGCACGTCGAGCTGATGCCGGTCGCCGAGCATCCCTTCGGTGGCTCGTGGGGCTATCAGGTCACCGGCTTCTACGCCCCGACGGCCCGCCTCGGCACGCCCGACGACTTCAAGTACCTGGTCGACGCGCTGCACAGGGCGGGCATCGGGGTCCTGATGGACTGGGTGCCCGCGCACTTCCCGCGCGACGACTGGGCGCTCGCCGAGTTCGACGGCCGGACGCTGTACGAGCACGAGGACCCGGGCCGGGCCGCGCACCCCGACTGGGGCACCCTGGAGTTCGACTACGGCCGCAAGGAAGTCCGCAACTTCCTGGTCGCGAACGCCAGTTACTGGTGCGAGGAGTTCCACATCGACGGCCTGCGCGTGGACGCCGTCGCCTCGATGCTGTACCTGGACTACTCGCGCGAGGACGGCGAGTGGACGCCGAACGCGCACGGCGGACGCGAGAACCTGGACGCGGTGGCCTTCCTCCAGGAGATGAACGCCACCGTCTACCGCCGCGCGCCCGGCGTCGTCACCATCGCCGAGGAGTCCACCGCGTGGGACGGCGTGACCCGCGCGACGCACCACGAGGGCCCCGGCGGCTTCGGCGGGCTCGGCTTCGGCCTGAAGTGGAACATGGGGTGGATGCACGACTCCCTCGACTACGTCTCGAAGGAGCCCGTGCACCGCAAGTTCCACCACAACGAGATGACGTTCTCGATGGTGTACGCCTACAGCGAGAACTACGTCCTGCCGATCTCGCACGACGAGGTCGTGCACGGCAAGCGGTCCCTGGTGTCGAAGATGCCCGGCGACTGGTGGCAGCAGCGCGCCAACCACCGGGCCTACCTCGGCTTCATGTGGGCCCACCCCGGCAAGCAACTCATCTTCATGGGCCAGGAGTTCGCGCAGGGCGCCGAGTGGGCGGAGGGCCACGGACCCGACTGGTGGCTGCTCGATCCCGCGTACGGCGCGGAGGCCGACCATCGGGGCGTACGGGATCTCGTGCGCGACCTCAACACCGTCTACCGCGGCCAGCCGTCGCTCTGGCAGCGCGACACCGATCCGGGCGGCTTCGCCTGGGTCGAGGGCGACGCCGCCGAGGACAACGTCTTCGCGTTCCTGCGCTACGCCGAGGAGGAGACGGACGAGGCGCCGCTCCTGGCCGTCTCCAACTTCTCGCCCGTGGTGCGCCACGAGTACCGCCTGGGCGTCCCCGGCGAGTACACCGCCTGGCACGAGGTCCTCAACACGGACGCGGGACGCTACGGCGGCGGCGACGTCACCAACCCGGACCCGGTCAAGACCGAGCCGGTGGCGTCGCACGGCCGACCGGCGTCCCTGCGCCTCACCCTGCCGCCGCTGGCCACGGTGTGGCTGCGACCTGCTTGAGCGCCACCGGCAGCTCCTCGGCGTGCAGGATGCCGAGGCGCTGCGTGGCCCGGGTCAGGGCCACGTACAGGTCACTCGTGCCGTAGCGGCCCGGCTCCACGACCAGGACCGTGTCGAACTCCAGGCCCTTCGCCTGACGCGGGTCGATCAGCACGACCGGCCGCGTCAGGTCCGGGGCCTCCCCGGCCGTCACACCGGGGAGCTTTTCGGCGAGCCGGGCATGCAGCTCGCGCGGGGCGATCACCGCGAGGCGGCCCTCGTCCCGTGCCTCGGCCGCCACCGCGGCGGCCACCTCCGTGGCGAGGTCGTCCGTGTGGTGCGCCCACGGGAGCACCCCGGTGGACCGCACGGAGCTCGGCGGCGCGAAGTCGGGGTACTCGACGCGGGGCACTTCGGCGGCCACGTCCATGATCTCCACGGGGGTGCGGTAGTTGACGCCGAGCCGCGTGTACTCCCAGCGGTCCTCGACGTACGGCGACAGGATCGTCTCCCAGGAGCCGCAGCCGCCGGCCTCCGCCGTCTGGGCGGGGTCGCCGACCAGCGTCATCGAGCGGGTCGGGCAGCGCCGCATCAGCAACCGCCAGGCCATCGCGGAGAGTTCCTGCGCCTCGTCGACGATGATGTGCCCGAAGGCCCAGGTCCGGTCGGCAGCGGCGCGCTCGGCGGCGCTGCGGTGGTCGGCCTCCTCCTGGCGCTCGGCCATCCGCTCGGCGTCGATGATGTCGTGCGCGAGCAGGACCTCCGACTCGTCGTCGTCCTTGTCCTCGAACTCGTAGGTCCGGGACGCGTACGACACGTCGAGCACGCCCTGTGCGTAGGCGATCTGCTTGGCGCGCTCGGCCTCCGCCATCGCCTTCGCCGCACTGTCGTCGTTGCCGAGCAGCTCGGCCGCCTCGTCGAGCAGCGGGACGTCGGCGGCGGTCCAGGCGGCACCGCGCGGACGCCGGAGCAGCCGGGCGTCCTCGTCCGACAGACGCGTCGGCTCCTCGAGGAAGTCCGTGAGGAAGCCTTCCGGGCTGAGCTGCGGCCACAACGCGTCGATGGCCGCGTGTACTTCGGGACTAGCGGCGATGGCCTTGCCGAGCTGGGCGATGTCGTCGGGGCCGAGGAAGTTCGGGCCGCCGTACGGATCGGCGCCGAGCCGCTCGGCGAGCTGCTCGGTGAGCATGTCGATGACGCGGAAGGCGAAGTGCGGCCGGCCGAGGTTGTGCGGGACGTCCGCCTCGCGGGCCGCCTCCCTGGCTTCGTTCGCGATCGTCCAGTCCAGGACGAGGTCGCCGTCGTCGTGCTCGATGATCACCGGGGAGCCGGGCTCCGGGGTCTGCTGCCGGTCGCGTACGGCGGCGGCGAGCACGTCCGCCATCTCCGCGCGGCCCTTGACCTCGGCCGCCTCGGGGGTGTCGGTGCCGGTGGCACTCACTCCGGGGAACAGCTCGCCGACCGTCGAGAGGAGGACGCCCGTCTCGCCAAGCGCGGGCAGCACCTCGCTGATGTAGCCGAGGAAGGCGGGGTTCGGGCCGACGATCAGGACGGCGCGCTTGGCGAGCAGCTGACGGTGGGCGTAGAGGAGGAACGCGGCACGGTGCAGCGCCACGATCGTCTTGCCGGTGCCGGGGCCGCCCTCGACGACGAGTACGCCGTGGTGCGGGGCCCGGATGATGCGGTCCTGTTCGGCCTGGATGGTCTGCACGATGTCGTGCATGCGCCCGGTGCGGGCCGAGTCGAGCGCGGCCAGCAGCACCTCGTCGGCGTCCGCACCCTCGTGCCCGGTGCGTGTGGTGTCGCCGAGGTCGAGGATCTCGTCGTGCAGGGCCGTGACGTCGCGGCCCTCGGTCGTGATGTGCCTGCGCCTGCGGAGACCCATCGGGGTGTGACCGGTCGCGAGATAGAAGGGGCGCGCCACGTCCGCTCGCCAATCGATCACGAGCGGGGTGCGTTCGGTGTCGGACGCGCGGATTCCGATGCGTCCGATGTGGTGATCACGGCCGTCGCGGAATTCGAGCCTGCCGAAGCAGAGGCCGTTCTCTCCCGCGTCGAAGGCGGCCAGCAGTCCGGACCGCTCGGCCACCAGGACGTCACGCTCAAGCCTGGCCTGCAGACCGTTGCCGACCTGCGTCAACGACGCCCGCACGGCGGCTTGTGCCTCCTCGCGCAGCGCGTCGAGGCGCGCGTACAGCCCGGAGACGAATTGCTGCTCTTCCCGCAATTCCTCGGTTGACAATTCAGCCCCTCGCCAGTTACAGTGCTCTTATACAGATTCTCGCGATATCGGTATGCCCAGATGGGTATGAGGTCGCGAAAGGATCTAATATACGCGAAGAAATACCCCGGACGTCAATTCGTCCGGGGTATTTCTCTTTCTGCATGTGCTCAGAGCACCTCGGCCTCCGCGAGCTCGGCAAGGAGTTTGCGCTTGGGGCGCGCGCCCACCATGGACTTCACCGGCTCACCGCCCCGGAAGACCAGCAGGGACGGCACCGAGAGAATCCCGTACGCCATCGCCGTCTCCGGGTTGTGGTCCACGTCCAGCTGCACGATCTTCAGCCGGTCCGCCTCCTCGCGCGAGATCTCGCTCAGCACCGGCGCGAGCTGCCGGCACGGCCCGCACCACTGGGCCCCGAACTCCACGAGCACCGGCAGCTCCGCCTTGAGCACCTCCCCCTCGAAGTCCGCGTCCGTCACCTCGGCCACGCCGTCCGCCTTGACCATCGCCATGCCGTGCTCCTCCCTCCCCCTCAGCCCGTCAGCCCACACCGGGGCTCCGGGCCATCCGGGATCGCCGCCTCGGCGCGCACCAGCTGCGCCCCGACCTGTTCGCGCACGGCCGTCAACTCACCGATCAGTGCGTCGAGTTCACCGAGCTTGCGGCGGTACACGTCGAGTGAGGCAGGGCAGGAGTCGCCCGCCGGATGCCCCGAGCGCAGACACTCCACGAACGGCCGCGTCTCCTCCAGATCGAACCCGAAGTCCTGCAGGGTCCTGATCTGCTCGAGGAGACGCACGTCGTCCTCGTCGTAGGTGCGGTAGCCGTTGCCACTGCGACGAGCGGGCAGCAGCCCCCGTGACTCGTAGTACCGAAGCGTCCGCGTGGTGGTGCCGGCCCGCTCCGCAAGTTCGCCGATGCGCATGCGTACGACGGTAATCCTTGACGCAGGCGTCAAGGCCAGCCCGATTCAGGGACTCCCCGGCGGCTGGTGGAGGCCGAAGGGCGAGCCCTGGTCGTCCTTGCAGAGGCGGAACCGACCGAAGGTGGCGTCCGACTCCTCGCTCTCGCCGCCGAGGGGCGCCTCGACGGTCCCGCCCAGTCTGATGACCGCGGCCAGGGCCGTCTCCAGGTCGTCCACCCGGAAGAAGAGATAGGGCGCGGCCCCCGCGTCACCGCCGTGCAGGCCGCCGGGCACGCCCGGGGTCCCGATCACGTATCCCTGCCCCGACGGTCCCGGTTCGAAGGTCCAGCCGAGCAGTTCCCCGTAGAAGGCCCGCCCGCGCTCCGGGTCCTCGACGCCGATCTCGAAGAAACTCGGTTCACCGGTCATCGCACGGCTCCCACTCTGTGACGGCGGTCACTTTCACCGTACGCCGCTTCAGCGTGCGCCGCGTACGGCCTCGATGGTGGCCGTCCAGCCGTCGGCGCCGTGCCCCTTGGCGATGGCCCGGTCGAGGACCGCCTTGATGCCGCTCAGGGCGCCGACGTCCAGGCCCCGGTGCTCGGAGGCGTGGATGATGTGATCGACGTTGGCGGCCTCCGTGACCAGCGGGGCCTGCTCGCCCGGGTACACGCCGGAGTCGACCTCGACCGCCGTCGACTCGACGGCCTCCGGGAAGATGGAGAGCAGGGCGCTCATGTAGGGGGCAAGCTCCGCGCCCTTCACGCCGTCCGCCCCGGCCAGCGCGAAGGCGTGCACGAGGCCGGACATGCTGGTCCAGAAGAAGTCGAGCAGGGCGTTGTCGTAGACGGCGGCGAGTCCGTGGTCCTCACCGAGGTACACGGTGTTGCCGCCGAGCACCCTGAGGGTGCTCTCGTGCCGCTCGAACACCGGCCTCGGGCCGCTGTGGAACAGCAGCGCGTCGGCGGTGCCGATCACTGTCACCGGCACGAGGATGGCGCCGTCCAGATAGTCGATGCCGTGCCCGGCGGCCCAGGCCGCCGCCTCACGCGAGCGCTCCGGGGTGTCCGAGGTGAGGTTGACCAGGGCGCGCCCCGACAGGTCGGCGGCGAGCGGGTCGAGCACGGCCTGCGAGACGGCGTAGTCGTAGAGGCAGACGACCACCACATCCGAGGCGCGGACGGCCTCGGCCGCGGTCGCGGTACGCGTGGCCCCCCTGGCGACCAGGTCATCGCCCTTGCCGGGCGTGCGGTTCCAGACGGTGGTGGGGTGCCCGGCCCCCAGGAAGGCGCCGGCGAGGGCCTGGCCCATGGCGCCGAGGCCGAGAACGGTCACTGAGGTCTTGTGCTGCTGATTCGTCATGTCGACCATGCTTGGCGAGCGCCCGCCTCCTCACAAGTACGGACTAATTAGTCAGGTACTTACGAAAAGGTAAGCGTGGGACGGGACTTGAGACCCGGCGGCCGGTCCGGAAATCAGCCGAAGTGCCAAGTGCCCGGAAATCAGCCGAAGTCGAGTGCGCCGTACGCCCGCTTCAGCTCGCAGAAGCTCTGCACGCCCGCCATCAGCACCACCCCGTCCCACAGCCGTCCCGCCGCCTCGCCCTTCGGCGCGGGCGAGACGACCGGGCCGAAGACGGCGCCCACGCCGTGGACGGACAGGACCGGCGTCCCCACGTCGGGGCCGGCCAGTGCGATGCCCTGCTCGTGCGAGGCCCGCACGGCTGCGTCGTACTCCTCCGTCCAGGCCACCGCCGCGAGTTGCGTGGGCAGACCGGCGTCGGCGAGTGCGGGCTCGACGCCGTCCCACTCGTCCCGTTCGTGCAGCCGCACCCCGAGCGCGTCGAGATACCGGCCCAGCGCCTCGCTCCCGTGCCGCGCGGCCACCGCCGCGCAGACCCTGCCCGGCCCCCGCATGTAGTCGCCCCACTGCCCCTCGGGGTCCTCGGGGTCGACGTCGAGGTGTTCGTTGAGCACCGAGAGGCTCATCACCCGCCAGCGCACGCGGACGTCCCGCACCCGCTCGACCTCCCGGATCCACCGGGAGGTCAGCCAGGTGTAGGGGCAGACGGGATCGAACCAGAAGTCGACGTCCTGTGGCGCGGTCATGCAACTACCGTACGGGGAAGGTGAGTTGCAGCGCTTGACCCGTGGGTCAGCCCAGCTTCAGCACGCCGATGGCCTGGTCGGCCATCCTGGACTCGCCGAGGGCGTTCGGGTGCACCGGCACGAAGTTGGTGCCGAACAGCACCGGCTCGATCCAGCGCGTGCCCAGCGGCTTGCAGGCGTCGTGCCCGTCGGAGGCGGCGGCCATGTCGACGAACGTGGCCCCCGTCTCGGTCGCGGCGCGCTGCACGGCCTTGTTCAGGTGGGCCTGGAGATCCCGCAGGTAGGGGACGTCCCCGGTGGCGATCGGCATCTTGGCGAAGCAGCCGGGTACGGACTTCTCCGGCACGATCCACGGGTAGCCGAGCACGCCGATGCGCGCGTTCGGGGCCTTGGCCTTGACCGCCCGCAGGGCGGTCTTCAGCGCCGGGTAGGTGCTGGCGTCGATCTGCTCGGTGAACTTGTCGCCGTTGGCGTCCTTGCAGGGGCTGCCCTTGCCGCCGGAGAGCACCCCGGCGGAGCCGCAGGCGAGGATCGCGCTGATGAAGGTGTTGTTGTCGTTGCCGCCGATGGTCAGCGTCACGACATCGGTGTCGGCCTTGACCGCGTCGAGCTGCGGTGCGACGCCGGGGTACTGCGATCCCGCAAAGTCCTTGGTCTGGGCTCCGCCGCAGGTCACGTCGGTGAGCTTGGCGCCGGTCCGCTTGGCCACGACGTGCGGGTAGTTGGCGGTCGAGCGCGCGCAGAGGAGGGGCGCGGTCACGTCGAGGGGCAGGACGCCGGAGCCGGCGCTGAAGCTGTCGCCGAGGGCGACGTAGTCGAGCGGGTCGGCGCCGGTCGCCTGGGCGGGTGCGGCGGCCAGGCCGAGGGTGGCGGTACCTGCGGCAGCGAGAGTGGCGGCTGCCAGGCGCAGGGCGCGTGCGCGGATCACCATCTGGAATCTCCTTTGAATCCGATGGGGGGCGTTCCCGGAGAGGAGCGAGCAGCGAGCAAGCCGCGCGGCGCCAACAGCCTTACTGCGGGGGCGTTTTGAGCAGGCTTCAGCGGCTTTCGGCGGTTCTCAGTGGTGCAACGCTGAAGTTACTGGCAGGTTTGAACAAGAGTCAACAGTTTGCGCACGCGCCCACCTGGATGGGGGAACCCTCACCCAGCACGTGCCGCACCCGCGCACAGAATTCCTCCACCGCCCCCGGCTCCGGCGCGGCACCCTCGGCGAACATCGCCGTCTGGAGGGCGGGGCCGTATACGTGGCCGTGGCGGTCGATGTCACGCGTACGGGCGGGCTGCACGACGAAGTGGACGTGGCCGGGTACGCGTCCGGCGTGGGACCAGAGGCATACGTACACCTGCTCGCACTCGTCGCCAACTTCCGCTCGCACGGCGGCGGTTACCCGTGTGAGCAACGGACCGAGCTCGGCGCCTTCCTCGACGCCGAGCTCGTGTACGGCCGTGATGTGCCGCAGCGGTTTGACGATGAGGGTGCCGATGCCGAGGGGCCCTGTGCAGTGTTCGACGGTCCAGTGCGGGGTGCGCAGGAGGGTGCCGCCGGGTAGGGGTGCGGTGCCGTCGGCGAGGTCGCAGGCGAGGCAGTCACGAGTCTTCTCCGGCAAGTTGGGCCTCCCTGTGGTTCAGGGCGGACCACCGGCTGCGGCGTCCCGCCCACCTGTTTTCCCCGCGGCCCGTACCGGGTGGCACGCCGCTACCACCGGCCCGCCGCTTCGCGACGGATTCTCCCCGCCCACCCACCCGATTACCCCGTGGGGACATAGTTGCCTACGGCTGCTGCGAGCTGCCGGGTAAACAGGTGGGTGGGCGGGAAAGCATCCGCCGCGCAGCGGCGGCTCGGACCGGAACGGCGCCGCACCCGGAAAGCACCCGCCGCGCAGCGGCGGCTCAGACCGGAACGGCGCCGCACCCGCCCCCGGACCCGGGGCACCGCCCCACGCCTACCGCCGCCCCGCGGCCTCCGCGGCCTCCGAAGCACCCGCGGCACCCGCGGCACCCGCGGCCTCTGCGGTCTCCTCTGCCTCCAAGGCCTCCGCCACAGTCGGCGCCCCCTTCCGCCGCCCAGGCAACAGCACCGCCACAACCACGGTCCCCACCCCCAGAATCACCGCGCCGATCAGACTGGTGTGGGCCACCGCGCCAGAGAACGCGGAGCCCACCGCGTCCGCCATCTGGTGCGCGCCCCCGGCGAGTTCCTGCGCCTGCGACTTCAGTTGCGCCGCCTCCTGCGGCGAGGACGCCTGCGCCGCCTTAGCGGAGAGCTCGCGCGCCTGCTCGGCGATGCCCTGCGCCACGCCGTTGCCCGCGCCCACGGAATCCTGGGCCGTGGAGAGCGCGGAGGCGGGAAGCTTGCTGCCCGCGGTCTCGTCGGCCAGCTCCGAGGAGTACGCGTTCGCGAGGACCGAGCCGAGGACCGCGATGCCGAGCGAGCCGCCGAGCTCCAGCGAGGTGTCGTTCACCGCGCCGCCCACGCCGAGCTCCGACTCGGGGAACGCGCCCATGATGACGTCCGTGCACGGCGAGACCGCGAAGCCGAGCGACAGGCCGAGGATGACCAGCGGCGCCACGAAGTCCCCGTACGTGGAGCCCGCCTCGATCTGCGTGAGAAGCGCCAGCGCGACCGTGCCGCCGACCATGCCCGCGACCACCATGATCTTGCCGCCGATGCGCGGCGCGAGGATTCCGGTGACCGCCGAGCCCACGAACACCGCGCCGGCCAGCGGCAGCATCCGTACACCGGTCTCCAGCGGGTCGTAGGCGAGGACGAACTGGAGGTGCTGGGTCAGGTAGTAGAAGGCGCCGAACACCGCGAGGAAGAAGAGCGCCACGGCGAGGTTCGAGCCCGCGAAGCCGCGCTGCGTGAACTTGCGGACGTCCAGGACAGGACGCGGGTGCCTCAGCTCCCAGACGACGAAGGCGATCAGGCCGAGGCCCGCCACCACCGCGGCGGAGATCGCGCGCACGCCCCACCCGAAGTGCGGACCATCGATGATCATGAAGATCAGGCAGCCGACCCAGACGACCGAGAGCAGTCCGCCCACGTAGTCGATCCGGCCGTGCTGAGCGGCCTTCGACGGCGGTACGAGGACGAACGCGCCGACGATCGCGAGCACCGCCACGGGGATGTTGATCAGGAACGTCGAGTGCCAGCCGTTGTCACGGAGCAGCGCCCCCGCGATCAGCGGGCCCGCGGCGATGGCGATGCCGGACGTGGCCGCCCAGATGGTGATGGCCTTGGCGCGTTCCGCGCGCGGGAAGGTCGCCGCGAGCAGCGAGAGCGTGGCCGGCATGATCAGCGCCGCGCCCACGCCCATCACCGCGCGGACCACGATGACCGCCGTCGAGCTGTCGACCACGGAGCCCGCGGCGGCGCCGACGGACATGATCAGCAGGCCGAGCACCAGCGCGCCACGGCGGCTGTACTTGTCGCCGATCGCGCCGAGCAGCAGCATCAGCGCGGCGTAGGGGACGGTGTAGGCGTCGATGACCCATTGCAGGTCCGAGCTGGACAGGCCGAGGTCCATGGTCATGTCGGGCGCGGCCACCGTCAGCGCGGTGTTGGCCATCACCGCGATCAGCAGACTCAGACAGAGGACTCCGAGGGCCCACCAGCGGCGGGCGTACGGACGGTCCATCCGTTCGACCGGTTCCTTGATCAGCAGAGGCATCGGATCTCACCCATCCCGTTTCTCGCACACGCGTTGCGCAGGCATCGCATCGCGCAGGCATCGCACAGACATTGCACAACCCTGTGCAACTACACACTGCTGTGCAAGATACCCCACGTTGCACAGCTATGTGCAAGTGGGGGGAGCGGGGGCGCGGCCGAGTGGGCAGAATGGGGCCATGAATCCCCGCCCCGCGAGCAGCGTCAGAGCCGACGCCAACCGCCGCCGCATCCTCGACGTCGCCGTCGCCGAGCTGCTGCGGGACCCCGACGCCTCCATGGACCAGATCGCGCGTGCCGCGGGCGTCGTGCGGCGGACGGTCTACGGGCACTTCCCCAGCCGTGACGCGCTGATCGAGGCGATCGTGGAGCGGGCCATCGCGGCGGTGGAGACCGCGCACGCGGCGGGCCGCGCGGGCGTGGAGGACCCCGCGGAGGCGGTGGCCGGCTCGTTGCTCGCCGTGTGGGAGGTCGCCGACCGCTACCGCCTGCTGCTCTCCCTCGGCGAGCGGAGCGTGACGATGGGCGGCATCCGTGAACGGCTCGGCCGCGTGCACGAGGAGGGTCTTGAGACGTTCCAGCGCGGCCTGGACGACGGCACGTTCGTCTCGCCGCTGCCGACACGGGCCCTCGGCTACGTGCTCGAAGGCATCCTGTTCGCCCTGATGGAGGCCGTCAACGACGGTGTCGTACCAGCGGAAAAGGCGGGCAGGTCCACCGCGATCACGTTTCTGACCGCGGCGGGCCTGCCCGCCTCACAAGCCACCGAGCTGGTGACGCGGGTCGCCGACAGGAGAGCGGCGACCTCTCTCGACGGCTAGGCCGTCAGGGACTTCCTCTCGCTGCTGCCGGGCTGCGTCGGCACGGCGTCCACCGTGTCCGTCGTCTCCTGGTCGGCCGCGTCGGGCTCGGGGGCGCCGTCGTCGTCGAGCAGCGTCTTCTCGTCGAACGGCAGCCGGCCCGCGAGCACGTCGTCGACGCGCTGCCGGTCGACCTCCTTGGTCCACGTACCGATCAGGAGCGTGGCCACCGCGTTGCCCGCGAAGTTGGTCAGGGCGCGGGCCTCGCTCATGAAGCGGTCGACGCCGATGATCAGGCCGACGCCGTCCACCAGGGCCGGCTTGTGCGACTGCAGGCCGCTGGCCAGGACCGCGATGCCGGAACCGGAGACACCCGCGGCGCCCTTGGACGCGATCATCATGAACAGGAGCAGGGAGATCTGCTCGCCGACGCCGAGCGGCTGGTCCATCGCCTCGGCGATGAAGAGCGACGACATGGTCAGGTAAATCATGGTGCCGTCGAGGTTGAACGAGTAGCCCGTCGGGACCGTGATGCCGACGACCGGGCGGCTGACGCCCAGGTGCTCCATCTTCGCGATGAGCCGCGGAAGCGCGGACTCGGAGGAGGAAGTGGAGAGGATCAGCAGGAACTCGCGGCCCAGGTACTTCAGGAGCTTGAAGAGGTTGACCCCGGTCACCAGGCGCAGCAGCGTGCCGAGCACGATCAGGATGAACAGCGCGCAGGTGACGTAGAACCCGATCATGATCGTGGCAAGGGCCTTCAGGGCGTCCGTGCCGGTCTCGCCGACCACCGCCGCCATCGCGCCGAACGCGCCGACCGGGGCGGCCCACATGATCATGCCGAGGACCCGGAAGACGAGCCTCTGGATGTGCCCGATGCCGCGCAGGATCGGCTCGCCGGAGCGGCCCATGGCCTGCAGCGCGAAGCCGACCAGCAGCGCGACGAGCAGCGTCTGCAGCACCTCGCCCTCGGTGAAGGCGGAGACCAGCGTCTTCGGGATGACGCCGAGTGCGAAGTCGACGAGCCCCTTGTTCGCCTCGTCGGCGGCGTCGTGGCCCGCGCCCTTCTCGGAGTCGGAGATGTCCATGCCCGAACCCGGGTGCAGGATGTTGCCGACGATCAGGCCGATGGCGAGCGCGACGACGGACATCGCGACGAAGTACGCGAGCGCGAGGCCGCCGACCTTGCCGACCTTGGCGGCCTTGCGGACCGAGCCGACGCCCAGGACGATCGTGCAGAAGATGATGGGCGAGATCATCATCTTGATCAGGTTCACGAAGCCGGTGCCGAGCGGCTTGAGCTCCGTGGCGAAGTCGGGGAAGAGCAGTCCGACACCGATACCGAAGACCACGGCGATGATGACTGCGATGTACAGGTAGTGGGTGCGGTCCCGTTTGGCTGCGGGAGCCTTTGCCACCTGGCTGTCGGTGGTGTCGGCCACGAGGGCCCTCCTTGAACGACTACGTCGGCGTTTTCGGCCAGTGCGTGCGGCTCACGTCCTGGGCAGGCGAATCTCGGGTGACTATCTCTCGCCCTGTGAGGGCGGTCACCCTTACGTTCATTTAGTTCGCACTTATGCGGCGAGGCAGACTGGCACCATGTCCCTCGCCCGTCCGCCCCGGCCCCGCAGCCTCGCCGGACAGCTCTTCGCGATGCAGATCGTGCTCGTCACCGTCGTGGTGGCCGGATGTGCGCTCTTCACGTTCCTGAGCGACCGGCAGCAGGCCGAGGAGGGCGCGCGCCGCCAGGCGACAGCCGCGGCACGGGCGGTCGCGGACTCCCCCTCGGTGCGCGAGGCCGCGCTCGCAAAGGACCCGACGAGGACCCTGCAGCCGTACGCCACCGCCGTACGCCGGCACACCGGCGTCGACTTCGTCACGATCATGGACCCGGACGGCATCCGCTGGACGCACCCCGACGAGGACCAGATCGGCGCGCGCTTCCTCGGCCACCGGGCCCAGGCGCTGAAGGGCAGAACTTTCACCGAGACGTACACGGGGACGCTCGGCCCCTCGGTGCGCGTGGTCACCCCGATCCTGGCCGACGACGGCAGCGGCCGGATCACCGGCCTGGTCAGCGCGGGCATCACCATCGAGGAGATCAGCCAGAAGGCGCGCGGCCAGCTGCTCACCCTGCTCGGCGTCGCGGCCGGCGCGCTCGCGCTCGGCGGCCTCGGCACCTACGTCATCAACGCCCGCCTGCGCCGCCACACCCACGGCATGAACGCCACCGAGCTGAGCCGCATGCACGACTACCACGAGGCCGCGCTGCACGCCGTGCGCGAGGGCCTCGTGATGCTGGACGGACAGCGGCGCATCGCCCTCATCAACGACGGGGGGCGCGAGCTGCTCGGCGTGTCGGGCGACCTGGTCGGCCGGAACGTCGCCGAGCTCGGCCTGCCCGCGCCGCTGACGGGCGCGCTGCTCGCGGCCGAGCCGCGGGTCGACGAGCTGCACCTGACGGCGGACCGCGTGGTCGTGGTGAACACCTCGCCCGTGTCGAGCGGCGAGCGCCGGGGCACGGTGGTGACGTTGCGCGACCACACCGAGCTGCAGGCGCTGACCGGCGAGCTCGACTCCGAACGCGGCTTCACGCGGGCGCTGCGCTCGCAGGCCCACGAGGCCGCCAACCGCCTCCACACAGTGGTCTCGCTCATCGAGCTGGGCCGCGCGGACGAAGCCGTCGACTTCGCCACGGCCGAGCTCGAACTGGCCCAGACGCTGACGGACCAGGTGGTCGCCGCCGTGAGCGAGCCGGTGCTCGCGGCCCTGCTCCTGGGCAAGGCGGCACAGGCGAACGAACACGGCGTGGAGCTCGTCGTGTCTCCCGACAGCAGCATCGACGACGGGATGCTGCCCGCCGGGCTGCCCGCGCGCGATCTGGTGACGGTCCTCGGCAACCTGATCGACAACGCGGTGGACGCGGCCCAGGGCTCGCCCGCGGCCCGCGTCACCGTGACGGCGCGCGCGGACGAGGCGGGCCTGACGCTGCGGGTGTCCGACACCGGCCCCGGCGTCGACCCGGCCCACACGGAGGCGGTCTTCCGGCGCGGCTGGTCCACGAAGGCCACGGCGGGCCGCGGCCTCGGCCTCGCTTTGGTCCACCAGACGGTGACCAAGCACGAGGGGACGCTTAGGGTGCGGGAGGCGCCCGGTGGCGGGGCGGAGTTCGAGGTGCACCTGCGGACGGCGGCCACCGCCCTCGTGCCCACGACGCCCGGGGCCGATGACGAGCAGGGTGCCGGTGAAGAGGCGTCCGTTCCGCCGGACGCAGCAGACGGAGGCACCAAGTGACAGAGCCGATCCGGGTCCTGGTCGTCGAGGACGACGAGGTGGCCGCCGACGCCCACGTCCTCTACGTGAACCGCATCCCCGGCTTCCACGCCGTGGGCAAGGCGCACAGCGCGGCCGAGGCGAGACGCGCCCTGGACCGTACGGAGGTCGATCTCCTCCTCCTGGACCTGCACCTCCCCGACGGCCACGGCCTCCAGCTGGCCCGCACCCTGCGCGCCGCGGGTCACCGCACGGACGTCATCGCGGTCACGTCGGCCCGCGATCTCGCGGTCGTACGCGAGGGCGTCTCCCTCGGCGTGATCCAGTACGTCCTCAAGCCCTTCACCTTCGCCACCCTCCGCGACCGCCTCACCCGTTACGCCGAGTTCCGCACCGCCGCGGGCGAGGCCACCGGCCAGGACGAGGTGGACCGCGCCCTGGCCACCCTGCGCGCGCCCGGACCGGCGGCGCTGCCCAAAGGGCTCAGTGGCCCCACCCTCGAAAGGGTGACGCGCACACTCCGCGACGCGCCCCCTGAGGGCGTCACCGCCGCAGCCGCCGCCGAGACCGTGGGGATCTCCCGCATCACCGCGCGCCGCTACCTGGAGCACCTGGTCACCACGGGCCGCGCCGCCCGCACCCCGCAGTACGGCCACGTCGGCCGCCCGGAGTACGCCTACCGCTGGCTGACGTCGAACACCTGACGCAGCAAATCCCCGCGCGTGTACGCCGGTTGCCACCCCTCCGAAACCCCGGAAGCGTCCGCGTACCGCCTCCAATAACAACGTTGTCACGTTGATGACAAGGGGCGACGCAGGGGCATTGACCTTGCTCCGAACCCGCCCTTACGTTCACCGGGCAGCCCCGCGTTGCGTCCCGCGTGGTAATCCGGCCGCGTCGGCCAGTAGGAGGTCGTGCCCGTGCGTCCCACCACCCCTCTGCTCCTCGCCACCGCCCTGGTCGCCGCCGGCACCCTGACCGCGTGCGGCGGGGACTCCGGCGACGACCCGGACACCGTGAAGGTCTCCTTCAAGCAGTCCACGGACAACCAGGTCAAGGTCATGGACACCTTCCTGGCGGACATCAAGAAGCAGTTCGAGAAGGAGAACCCCGGCAAGAAGGTGAAGCTGGTGCCGATCAAGGCGCCGGACTCCGAGTACTACACCAAGCTCCAGCAGATGATGCGCTCCCCGAAGACCGCGCCCGACCTGGTCTACGAGGACACCTTCCTCATCAACTCGGACATCACCAGCGGGTATCTGAAGCCGCTCGACACGTACCTGAACAAGTGGAAGGACTGGGACCAGTTCATCGACACGTCCAAGTCGGCGGCGAAGGCGGCGGACGGAAAGACGTACGGCGTGCCGGACGGCACCGACACCCGCGGCCTCTGGTTCAGCAAGAGCATCTTCAAGAAGGCCGGGCTGCCGGCCGACTGGCAGCCCAAGTCGTGGGACGAGATCCTGCAGGCGGCGCGCACCATCAAGAAGAAGGTCCCCGGCGTCACGCCCATGAACGTCTACACGGGCAAGCCCGCGGGCGAGGCGGCCACCATGCAGGGCATGGAGATGCTCCTGTACGGCACGGGCGAGGACCCCATGTACGACCCGAAGGCGAAGAAGTGGGTCACCGGCAGCCAGGGTTTCAAGGACTCCCTGGAGTTCGTCGAGACGGTCTACAAGGAGAAGCTCGGCCCTGACGTCTCCGACGCCCTCGACCCGAACTTCGCCACCCGGGTGCGCGGTGAGCTGCTCCCCGAGGACAAGCTCGGCATCAACCTCGACGGCTCCTGGCTGCCGCAGGACTGGGGCAAGGGCGCGGGTCACGAGTGGCCGGAGTGGTCCCAGAAGCTGGGCCTGGCCCATATGCCGACGCAGAACGGCGAGGCCCCCGGCAAGGTGAGCATGTCCGGCGGCTGGACCTGGGCGATCCCGGCCAAGGCGGGCAACCCGGACCTGGCGTTCAAGTTCATCGAGCAGATGCAGACCAAGGCCAACGCCCAGAAGTGGTACGTGGCGAACTCGGGCATCGCGGTCCGCAAGGACGTCGCCGCCGACCCCGCCTACCTCAAGGCGCAGCCCGGCCTGAAGTTCTTCACCGACCTGGTGGAGACGACGCACTACCGGCCCGCGTACCCGGCGTACCCGAAGGTCTCCACCGCGGTGCAGGAGGCCATGGAGAAGGTCACGACGGGCGACGGGTCCGTGGCCGACGCGGCGAGCGGCTACGACGACGAGGTCAAGGCGGCGACCGACGGCGAGGTCATCGAGAAGTAGCGGCCGCCTGCCCGCGATCCGGTAGCCAAGCTAGGGAAGCGAGAGCCCTGAGGTGACCACCGCACCCCCCGCCGGGCCCGGCGACATCACGAAGACCGCGCCGGGCCCGAGCGCCCCGCGCCCTTCGTGGCCCCCGTCCCGCAGCAAGCTGACGGCCCGCGCGCTCACCCGCGCGCTGCCCGTCTCCCCCGCCGTGATCCTCCTGCTGCTGTTCCTGGCGGGACCGATCGGCTACTGCGCCTACATCGCCTTCACCGACCTCCAGCTCACCGGCCAGGCCGAGTCGAGCTTCGTCGGGTTCGACAACTTCCGTAAGGCCTTCGGGGACGAGTCGTTCCTCAACGCGGTCTGGCTGACCCTGGTCTTCACGCTGGTCTCGTCGATCCTCGGGCAGAACACCATCGGCCTCGCGCTCGCGTCCCTGATGCAGCGGGCGTCCAAGCCGGCCCGCACGGTCACCGGCGCCATCGTGATCACGGCGTGGGTGCTGCCCGAGGTGGTGGCGGCCTTCCTCCTGTACGCGTTCTTCCGCCGCGAAGGCACCTTGAACGCGGTCCTGGACTTCCTCCACCTCCCGTCCCAGAACTGGATGTACACGCTGCCGATCCTTGCGGTGTCGTTCGCCAACGTGTGGCGCGGGACGGCGTTCTCGATGCTGGTCTACTCGGCGGCCCTGAACGAGATCCCCAAGGAGATCACCGAGGCGGCCCAGGTGGACGGCGCGGGCGGCTGGCGCCGCATGTGGCACATCACGCTCCCGATGATCCGCCGCTCCATCGGCACGAACCTGATGCTGAACACCCTCCAGACCCTCTCCGTCTTCGGCCTGATCTGGGTGATGACGCGCGGCGGCCCGGGAAACCGCAGCCAGACCCTCCCCCTGTTCATGTACGAACAGGCCTTCCAGAAGAGCATGATCGGCTACGGCACGGCGGTGGCGCTTCTGCTCCTGGTCGTCGGCTCACTCTTCTCCCTCGTCTACATGCGTCTGCTCCGCACGGAGGTCTGAGTGTCCGCGAACACCGTCAAGTCGCCCTCGCGCAGCGTCAAGTCGCCTGCCCGCAGCATGGGTTCACGCCGCACGACACGACGTCTCGCGGCGGACGCCGGCCTGCTCGTGGTCGCGTTGGCATTCGTCCTGCCGCTGATCTGGGTGATCCTGTCCTCGCTCGACACCAAGGCCGACCTCCGGGTGAAGGTCCCCGACGGCATCACCCTGGACAACTACGACGCGGTCCTCACCCCCGAGATCACCTTCACGCCCCTCCTCAACAGCCTGCTGCTGTGCGGCGGCGGCACACTCCTGACGGTGGCCTGCGCGGCACTCGCCGCCTACCCGCTCTCCCGCTTCAGGTCCCGCCTGAACCGCCCCTTCATGCTGACGATCCTCTTCGCGACCAGCCTGCCGATCACGGCGATCATGGTCCCGGTGTACGCGCTGTTCGTGCAGGTCGACCTGATCGACACGATGCAGGGCACGATCTTCTTCTTCGCCGCGTCCCAACTCCCCTTCGCCATCTGGCTGATGAAGAACTTCATGGACGGCGTACCGAAGGAGCTGGAGGAGGCGGCATGGACGGACGGCGCGTCGTCGTTCCAGTCCCTGCTGCGCATCGTGCTCCCCCTGATGGGCCCGGGGGTGGCGGTGGTGACGGTGTTCTCCTTCGTCATGATGTGGGGCAACTTCTTCGTCCCGTTCATGCTGCTGCTCACCCCGGAACAGATGCCGGCGTCGGTGAGCATCAACGACTTCTTCGGCAACAAGGGGACAGTGATCTACGGCCAGTTGGCAGCCTTCTCGATCATCTACTCGACGCCGGTGATCCTCCTGTACGTACTGATCTCACGGCGGTTGGGCGGAGGGTTCGCGTTGGGGGGTGCGGTGAAGGGGTGAAGCGGCTGGCAGTCGGTGCTGCGCGTCGCTGACAGTCAGCACGGCGTGGATCCTGGCAATGCTCTTCACGATTCAACACGGCAAATGCTGGCGCTTCACCCGACGGAACGGGACTTGTTCGAGGGACGCCTGTGTGCGCCAGACACCTCAGCCCCCCTTTCGCCCTGCGAGTCCCGGATAGTAGCTTCGCGTGTGCGTACGGGTACTTGGGGGGCGGAAGCGACAGGGGTTGCGGGATGGCGGGGAATCGGCCGACGGATTGGCATGTCCTTGACCTGGACAAGGACCCAACGCCCGGTGATCCGGACCGGGTCCGCAACCTGGCGAAGAACTTGCACGACTTCGCCGACGACGTATCCAAGGTGCTGCGGGACATCAAGGGGATGGCGGGCGAGGACGCGATCCTCACCTGGGCGGGCAAGACCGCGGAGTCCTTCACGGCGGAGTTCGAGGACGCGCCGGGCAAGCTGAAGAAGCTCAAGAAGAGCTACGAGATGGCCGGCGACGCCCTCTCGGCCTACTGGCCGGAATTGGAACGCTCCCAGGCCTTGGCCGACAAGGCCCTGGCCCAGGGCCGTGAAGCGCAGACCAGCCTCTCCGCCGCCCAGTCCCGCCTGACCTCGGCCGACTCCTGGATGGAGCGGGCGGGCAAGGAAGCCGACAAGTACAAGGACGACGACGGCGGTTCCAAGGCCGGCAAGGACGTCCCCAAACCCGACCCGGACAAGGTCAAGGCCGCCACCCGCAACGCCGACTCCGCCGAGAAAGCCCAGACGGCCGCCAAGTCCGACGTCTCCGCCGCCAAGAGCCACCTCGACGCCGCGAAGAAGATGGCGGAAGACGCGCGCAAGATGCGCGAGGGCGCGGCCGGGACGGCGAAGAAGAAGCTGGAAGACGCCTCGGACGCGGGCATCCAGAACCGCAAGTGGTGGGAGGAAGTCGGGGACTGGGTCACCGACAACTGGGACACCATCGTCGCCGTCTGCAAGGTCGTCGTCGCCGTCCTCGGCGTCATCGCGATGATCATCGGCGGGCCGATCCTCGGCGCGATCGTCCTGATCGCCGCCCTGGTGGTGCTTGCCGACACCCTGCATAAATACGCCAACGGAGAAGCAGGCCTCCTCGACGTCGCCTTCGCCGCACTGGACTGCATCCCCGGTATGAAGGGCCTCACCAGCCTCCGCGGCCTCGCCAAGGGTATGAAGGGTCTCAAGGCCATGCGCCTCAAAGGTATGGCCGCCGGAGTGCGGGGCCTTGGAAAGAACGCACGTGGCATGCTCGGTCGGGGCGCGGACAACTTCGCGCGTACGGCGAAGGCCGTGTGGAAAAAGTTGACCGACCCGGTAGACCTGGCCACAGGCCAGATGTTTCTGCCGCAGACGGACATCGAGCTGCCTGGCATCTTGCCACTGGCTTTTACCCGCAGGGTCGCCTCCGACTATCGCACCGGGTGGTGGTTCGGTCCTACCTGGACCTCCACCATCGACCAGCGTCTTGAAGTCGACGAGCAGGGGGTCGTCCTTGTTACTGAGGACGGCCTGCTCCTGTCCTACCCACATCCCCGCGGGCCGATGGCAGAAGTGCTCCCGGAGGCGGGCCCGCGCTGGCCCCTGACCCACCTGGACGACGGCGGCTACCGCGTCGACGATCCCGCCACAGGGCAACGTCGCCTCTTCGGGGCTCCCGGCGGCGAGGGCTTGGCGCTTCTGGAGCGTATAGCCGACCGCAACAACAACACCATCGACTTCGAATACGACCGGCACGGTACGCCGCTGGCGATCCGGCACTCCGCCGGCTACCACCTCGAGCTGGATGTCGACGAGGGGCGGGTGGCCGCTCTGCGCCTTGTGGGGGCCGCTGACGACGGTACGGACATCGTCGTCAAAAAGTACGGCTACGCCGACGGCAATCTCACCTCAGTCACCAACTCCTCCGGACTGCCACTGCGATTCACCTACGATGAGCGTCTGCGCATTACGTCGTGGACCGATACCAACCACAGTCGTTACGACTACGCCTACGACGAGTTGGATCGCTGCATTGCAGAGGGCGGCGAGGCCGGACACATCGCGGTGCGCCTGGATTACGGCGGCGCCGACCCGGCCTGGCCCGGCTGCCACATCACCACCCTCACCCCCACAGACGGCGCGGTGAGTCGATTCGTCATCAACGACAACTGCCTTGTCGTCGGCGAGATTGACGCCTGCGGCGGCATCACACGGTTTGAGTACGGCTCTCGTCACGAGGTTCTTTCCTGCACTGACGCTGTTGGTTCCAGGACAGAGTTCCGCAACGACAGGCAGGGACGGCCGCTTGTCGTGACCCGCCCTGATGGCAGCACTACGACCTTCGCCTACAACGATTTGGGGCAACCGGTCACCCTTACTTTGCCCGACAACTCAACGTGGTCGATCGAGTACGACGACCGCGGTAATCGGATCAGCATCACCGACCCAACGGGTGCTACCACTCGCAACGCATTCGACGCACAGGGCCGTCTCACGTCCGTTATCGACGCTCATGCATCGACCACGCAGGTGCGCTGTAATTCAGCAGGCCTCCCCGTCGAGGTATCAGATCAGCTCTCGGCCGTAACGCGTTACGAGTACGACGGCTTTGGTCGTGTCACGAAATTCGTCGACCCATTGTCTAATGCCACATGCATGAAGTGGACAGTTGAGGGGAAACTCGCATACAGGGTTGCCCCAGAGGGAATATCAGAGTCGTGGGCGTACGACGGCGAAGGTAATTGCATCCGCCACATCGCCGCTTCCGGGGAGATAACTTCCTACGAGTACACGCACTTTGATCTCCTGGCTGCTCGAACGTACGCGGATGGCGCTCGGTATATTTTCAAACACGATGCCGCCCTGCGACTGACCCAAGTGGTGAACCCACGGGGTGAAACTTGGGACTACCTCTACGATGCGGCAGGTCGTCTGGTTTCCGAAGTTGACTTCGATAACCGCGCCCTCGGCTATGAGCATGACGCGGCAGGTAGGGTAACTGCGCGAGTCAACCCTCTGGGCCAAGTCATTGAGTTCAAGTACGACGTGATGGGGAAGATCGTCGAAAAGAACGCGGCCGGAATACGCACTCAATACGAGTACGATTCCATGGGCAGACGGACCCGCACCGTTGGTCCGGATGCGGAAGTGACTTGGACATACGATAGGGCAGGCCGCGTGCTCAGCGAGACTGTCGACGACAGGACGCTGGCTCTCACGTATGACGCCGTGGGTCGACGGACCAGCCGGACCACACCTACCGGCGCACACTCCACCTATCGACACGACGCAGCCGGACGCCAGGTATCCATTTCCTCATCGGGCCACACCCTGGGTTTCTCCTACGATGAATCCGGACGCGAGATCGAGCGTTTGGTGGATAACACCCTTTCCCTGTGGCAAGGATGGGACACAGCCGGACGCTTGACTGATCAGAGAGTGTTTGGCGTATCGCAGCAGCAGATTCAGCGGAGGACATACTCCTATTCACCTGATGGCCGACTGACCACCATCAACGATCCGCTGCAAGGCGAAACCGCCATCAGGATGGATGCCGTCGGCCGAGTGACGGAGGTCGAGGCCCGCAATTGGACGGAGACATACGCCTACGATCAGTTGGGGAATCAAGCCCGCGCCGCCTGGCCGACCGGGCCTCAGAGCGACGAGGTTCAAGGAAGACGCCGCTATGACGGCAGCCGTCTCGTTGGCGCCGGTTCGGTGCGTTACGAGAATGATGCCGCAGGACGCGTAGTCGTCCGTCGCAAGACGCGGGTATCCCGCAAACCAGACGTATGGCAATACGTCTGGGATCCGGAAGACCGGCTCGTGTCCGCGACCATGCCGGATGGGACGGTGTGGCGCTATCGATACGATCCGTATGGACGCCGCATTTCGAAGCAGCGCTTCCTCGCCCACAGCAATAAGGCGAGCGAAGAGATCGTATTCACCTGGGAAGGGCACACCCTTGCCGAGCAGACCACTGTTTCATCCGACGCACCGCATCCCGTCGTGCTCACTTGGGAACACATCGGCCTGAAGGCTATAGCACAGACTGAACGTCTCCTTGACTCCTCGACCCAAGAAGAAGTTGACTCTCGATTCTTCGCCATCGTCACAGATCTGATTGGCGCCCCCACGGAGCTGGTGGATCAAACGGGCGCCATCGCATGGCGTGCACGCAAATCAGCATGGGGCGTCACGACATGGCCCAGGAATAGTAGCGCCTACACACCATTGCGTTTCCCGGGACAGTACTACGATCCCGAGACCGGCCTGCACTACAATTGTTTTCGCTATTACGACCCGGAGGTCGGGCGCTACACGACCCCTGACCCGTTGGGCCTGGCGCCTGCCCCGAACCCGTCCACGTATGTCGACAATCCACATGTGCAGGCAGATCCGAGCGGATTGAGTCCGTACCAAACAGGTGGGCCTGACAGCCACATTCCGTTGGACGCGGCACGCGGGGACGTACATCTGGGAAGCCATGACGAAGCATTCAATGAGGTACTTAGGCGCTTCGATGTATCCGACCCCTCATTGGTATCGAGAGAGCCCATGTGGGGAAGAAACCCGAATTTGACAGGACCGCGGGGGGAGCCCTGGGAAGAAGTGACAGCGATCGACTCGCATGGAAATCTAGTAAATATTCACCATCACGCAAACGGCCACCATTTCACTGATGGCGCCGCACCACAGTGGTCCCTGCCTCACTATCATGGCCCCGGCGGTGAACACGTATACTACGGCGACATGAATTCGGCATATGGTTTGCAGGGGAGGCCAAGGGGTGCAGGTTGACGGATCCATCCGTGGTGTGACGGTGGTTGATCAGCCGGTCTGGGGTGAGATCGGAGTGGGCTCCCGGCTCGACGCCCTGGACGCACTCCCCGATTCGGTCGCCTCGGCGTGGGTTCTCGCCGAGCCTCAAGACGAGGTTCTGTGCTGGAGCCGGCTTCTCCCGCTGCTCGGTGACCGCTCGGTCTTCACGTGGACCACGCGTCTGCTGGAGGCGTCGGCCGAACCGGAGGAGGAAGACGGAACAAATTCCTCCTCTCTTCGCAGAGTTACGCGCAGGCCCAGCCTCCGTTCATTCCCGAGCAGGCCCTACCTGGAATCTCGACTCGACAGGCACGATGACGTCGTGAACGTCGTGGACGACCTCTACGAGCGGGTCCGGCCGCTACTGCGCCGAAGCTCTGGCTTCGCCATCGGCATTGCCTCAGCCGAGAAGCCAGTCGGGGAATGGTCAACCGTGACTAAAGTTCTGGAGTCCCACTTTGTTCTGGCTTCCGAGTCAGCGAACTCGCCCCAGATGGAAGGATTCCGACGACGCCTCGTTTCGCTCTATGTCGAGGTTGCTCTTGAGCTGGGGTTCATGCCCGTGCTTCCGCTCGACAGGAATGTGCGCAGCGGGTTCGTCATCTTCTGCGACCGGTCCGATCTTCCAGATGTTCTGGACAGCGTCGCCCAGCCGGAAGGAGCGTTGAGCGGGCGGCCCGGGAGTGACGCGATCAAGCAGCTGATCGAGGCCGGCGGCGGCCTTGGCTACAGGTGAGCGATCCGGGTCGTGACACGAGCCCTGGCTAGGATCATCGGCGTCGAAGGGGGAACGCCGTGCAGGGGCGGATGCTGAGCGGCCGGTACGAGCTGCTGGAGCGGCTCGGCGCGGGCGGCATGGGAGAGGTGTGGCGGGCCCATGACCGGAGCTTGGGCCGTGAGGTCGCGGTCAAGCTCTTTGTGCCGTCGGTCTCGGCGGGGGACGAGGAACTGGAGCAGCTCCTGGGCCGCTTCCGGCAGGAGGCGCGGGCCGCGGCCTCGCTGGACAGCCCGTACATCGTCGCCGTCCATGATCACGGCACGGACGGCGGCACCTTGCAGCCGACCCCGTACCTCGTGATGGCCCTCGTGCAGGGACGTTCCCTCGACCACGTGCTGCGCGAGAGCGTGCGCGTGCCCGTCGCGGACGCGTTGCGCTGGGGGGCCGACGTCTGCCGCGCCCTGGACGCGGCGCACTCGGCGGGTGTCGTGCACCGTGACATCAAGCCCGGCAACATCATGATCACGCAGGACGGCACGGCCAAGGTCGTCGACTTCGGCATCGCGACGTTCATGGAACAGGCGGCGGGCGACTCGCGACTGACGCGGACCGGAGAGCTGCCGTTCGGCAGCGTGCCGTATCTGGCGCCGGAGCGCTTCCGGCAGGAGCCGGGCGACGGTCGCACCGACCTCTACGCACTCGGCTGCGTCCTCTACGAACTCCTGGTCGGGCACCCGCCGTTCACCGGCTCGGCGGTCGGCGTCATGTTCAACCACGTCAACGACGCACCGCTGCGGCCCTCGCGGGCGCGGCCCGAGGTGCCGACGCCGGTCGAACGCCTCGTGCTCGACCTCCTGGCCAAGGACCCCGCCGACCGGCCCGCGGACGCCGCGACGGCGCTGGAGCGGATGCTGGCGGCGGGCGATCAGGGCGGGGACGGTCGTGCGGGTGCGGGTGCGGCCGGCGATGACATCCAGGACGCCGTCGTGAGTGAGCGGGAGCGGCAGGTGGCCGGGGAAGTGGAGGACGCGCGTCCCCAGCCCGAGTCCGAGCCCCGGCCCCGGCCCCAGCCCCAGCCGGTCAGCAAGGTGTCCGCGCCCCCGGACGCGCGAGGCTCGCGCGGGAAGCGGCGTCTGCTGATCCCCGCGGCCTTGCTCCTAGCGGTCAGCATCCCGACGGGGCTCGGCATACGGTCCCTCGCCGCGTCCGAGGGTGGGCCGGGGGGATCGGCGGCCCCGGGCACGTACGAGATCGGCGTCGCCCACAGCTACACGCACGTCGGCACGGCACGCTCCGGCGGCGGTGCCGAGGAGACCTCGGAGTACAAGCAGTTCACGACGCAGCAGATGCGTACCGTCGAGTCCGCCTTCGCCGAGGCGCTCGGCGAGAAGAACGGCGGGAAGAACGGCGACCGCTTCCGCCTCGTCCCCGTGGCCGCCGACCCGGACACGACATCCCGCGAACTGCTCGCCGAACACCCGGACATGCTCGCGGTCATCGGCGACACCGTCGACTTCTCCTGGGTGCACGACACGGACGAGGCGTTCCTGCCGGAGATCAGCACGTGTTACGACGTCGCCCACGCCGGGGGCGCCTTCGCGATCCCGGCCGACGACGAACGGCAGGGCGAGGCGATGGCCGAGTACCTCCTGACGCGGACCGACGCGCGCCGCGTCCTCGTGGCGGAGGACAAAGTCTGGGCGGACCGGCAGGACGGCATCGGGACCGGGCTGCGCAAGGCGGGCGTGACCGCCAAGGCGCTTGAGGTGCGGCCGGATGAGGTGAAGACGGCACAGATCCCGGCGTTGGCCGAGGACGCGCGGGCGAACGCGGTGGTGGTGCCGATCGGGACGGACGTCGCCGTGTGGGCGAAGAAGCTCAGGACCGGCGGCTTCACCGGACCGGTCCTGGCCCAGAGCGCCCCCGAGGGGGTCTGCGAGGACTCCGAGGAGCGGGCGAGGGCCGAGGAGACGGCCGCGGGCATCCCCGAGGGGGTCCTGCGCACGCGCAACTACTCCGGCGAGCCGGGCGACAACCTCCCCGCACGCGGCAACCAGGAGCTGTACGACGGCGCCCTGGCCCTGGCCACGGCCCTCAAGAAACTCCCCGCGGACGACGCCTCACCGACGTCGCTCCGCCACACCCTGGACCGCGAGATCCAGAACGTCTCGGTCAACGGCGTACTGGACGAGGTCTCCTTCGAGAAGCGCCGCTCGGCACGCGAACGCCCGGTGTGGATCGACCGCCGGGAGAAGGACACATGGACCGAGATCGGCAAGGTGGACGGTAAATACGAGCCGACGAAGCAGTAGCGGCGGCTAAGCCTTCAAGGCGGCCCGAAGCCGCGCGGCGACGTCGGCCATCTCGCCCGGCGGCACGTCCAGCACCCCGTTCTCGGTCATCAACACATGGAACTGCTGCTCCTCGTACGGGATTCCGGGCGGCAGGGCGGCAATGTGCCAGTGGAGGTGGCTGTTCCCTTCCTGACTTCCGAGGGAGTAGAGGTAGGTGCGCTCGGAGTCGAAGACCCGCTCGACGGCGCGGGTGACCTGGCGCACGAAGAGCATGATCCGCACGTACGCGGCCTCGTCCAGGTCGCGAACGACGTGCTCTACGTGGGCCTTGGGCGCGACGAGAACCTTCCCGGGCAGGGTGGGCCACCGGTCGAGAAAGGCGACGTGCTCGTCGTCCTCGTGGACGAGGTGATGGTCATAGCCCGCCTCTCCGCCGAGAAACGCACAAACAAAACAGGGCCCGCTACGAGCCCGTTCCATGTACCCCTCAAGGTCCATGGCTTTCCGTTCCATCACCACGTGTGATCTCCCTTCTTGCGCCGCCCGATTCACCGGGATGAACCCCTCGCGCCCCATTGCTCAGCAGATTTCTCTCTGGTGTCGCCGATCAGCTCCCGCTAGCGTGCTTAGCTCGCGCCAACTCTCACCCCCACCAGGAGCCGTCAGTGAACCGCCCTCTCCGTCTCGCGACGGTCGCCCTCACCGCGACCGCGGCTCTGCTGCTGACAGCCTGCGGCAGCGGCGACGACGAGTCCAAGGACAACGACAAGATCGCGGGTGCGGACAAGGGGGGCGAGAAGGAGTCGGCTTCGCCGACGGCGTCGGAACCGGCGGGAGTTGAACGCCCCAAGATCAAACTGCCTTCCGACGTCAAGCTGTCCTTCAAGCCGGAGCAGACCGGCGACACGGCCAAGGACGCGATCCTCCGTGACAACTCGGACTTCATCCGCGCGCTCAACGCGGCCATCGTGGCCGGTGATCCACGCCTCCCGGCGCTGGAGTTCTTCACGGAAGGCGAGGCAGCCGCGTCGTCACAGAACTGGGTGAAGGCGTTCAAGGACGCAGGCTGGACGGTCACAGGGACGGTGAAGTACTACAACCGCCAAGTGGCCGTGAAGTCCAAGACAGCAGCGTCCCTCACATACTGCGGCGACGAGAGCAAGGGCTACAGCAAGGTCATCAAGACCGGTCAGGTCAAGCGCACCAAGGTGACCAAGAGGAGCTACATCCTGTACGGCGCCCAGGTCGAGAAGAACCAAGAAGGGGTCTGGGAACTCGTGAAGATCACATCCACCCGGGGTGCTGCGGTATGCCAGCCATGAACCGACCACGCCGGATCCTCACTGTCACCGCTCTGGCAGCCATGGCATGGACCCTTACGACCCCTGCTGCCTTCGCCGACCAGACGCCACCAGGGGGTGGCGGCCTTGGAGGCGGAAACGGCTCCGACAGCGACGCCTCGGGCAACGCGGACGGAGATCAGCTTTCCGCCACCGCGTCCGGCATCGTCTACGACCGTTCCAAGAATGGCTCGGGCCCCAAGACCGGTTCCGTGACCCCGGCCACGAACTGGACTCCGCCCGCCTGCTGGTACGCCCCGAAGTACTCCCCCGCCCAGTTCAAGAAGTACGTCGAGCCGATCTGGCAGGCCGAGTCGACGGGGCACCAGTGGGACTTGGAGCAGAAGAAGCGGTACGTGGACGGCGAGCCCTACAAGGACTTCAACCAGGACAAGGCCGGCAAGGGGTTCTGGTGGACGTCGTTCTCCAACGACAGCTACCCGCCCGGCTGGGACGCCTGCAACAAGCCCGTCTTCTGGGTCGACAAGGGCGACCCGCCCCCGGCGGACATCCCCGAGGCCATCACCCCCGAGATCCTCTCGAAGCTCGCGTACGCCGAAATCCGCGTGCCCGGAACCAAGGTGACCCTCGCCCCTGAGGGCCCGACGAAGGTCAACCTGCCGACGTGGGCCTGGCTGGACGGCGCGGAGTTCAAGCCGGTGTCGGTGACGGCCTCCGTCCCCGACATCGGCATCGAGGCGACGACGACGGCCGAACCCATCTCCCTCAAGATCGACCCCGGCACCAAGGACGCCGAAACCTACCCCGCATCCGGCGTCTGCCCGATCGACGGCGGCAAGATCGGTGAGCCGTACGCCAAGGGTAAGGCGGACGAGGACCCGCCCTGCGGCGTGAAGTACCTCCGCTCGTCCGGCGACGGCTCCTACCCGCTCAAGGCAACCGTCACCTGGAAGATCCACTGGACCGGCACGGGGGTCAACGACCCGCAGGATCTCCCCGACGGCGAGTTCGGCGCGGATCAAGAGGTCGTGGTCGAGGAGATCCAGTCGATCAACCGATAGCCCGGCTGACACGGCACAACACGCCGCTGCACAACACGCCACTGCACGAGGCGACATGACCGAGCGATACGACATTCCGGAAGAGACCCTCGCCCGTTCCGTCTTCGGCCCCCTCGGCGGCATCGTCGAGATCGGTGCGGTCGCCTCGGCCGGGACCTGGGATCTGGCGGATGTCTCCGTGGGCGACTTCGTCGCGGGCCGGCAGGGCGATGTGGTGCGGCTTCTCGAAGTGGTCCGGCAAATCGGGGACTTCGGGGAGCCCGTCATGGGGATCTTCGACGAACTCGGCTATCTGCGGGAGCATCCCGTGGAGGCGTCGAGTCTCCTGCTGTGGTCCTCCGGGTACGAGGACGTGCGGGGGCAGTTCGATCAGCCCCACGCCGTGCGCCGCATGAGCCGGCTCGGCGCGGACCTGCAGCTGACCCGCTTCCTCCAGGCCCTGATCACCGCGGCGATCGCCCGTGGCCCCGAGGTCCCCCGCGGAGCCGCACTCATCGCCGAGGCGCTGCGAGTCGCGGCAGGGCTCGTCGGCAACGCGTCGGCCGAGGAGTCCGGGGGGCCCGGGAACGGGGCCACTTCCATGGCCGTCCTCCGGATGTGGCGCGTCGCCCACCTCGCCGACCTGCTGCTCCCGAACTCCCCCGCACACCCCGAGGCCCGGCCCCTCTTCCGTGCGTACGGGCACGCGCTGGAGGAGTTGCTCGGCGGGCCGCACGCCCCCCGAGCACCCACCGCTCCGTAGCATCACACCAATCCGCAACCTCGTATGAACGCACCGTAGTCGCAGGCCCCCCGCGCCCATACCGTGTGCCCGTGCAATCGAGCCAGCCCAATCAGCCGACGCCCCCGTTCAACTTTCCCGCCGCCCGGCGTCTACGTGAGGCCCTCGGGATGGCGCACGGGCATGTCGCCTACGGGATGCGGGCGAGTTACGGGCTCACCTACATCACCCCCGAGACCATCGCCGCCTGGGAGCGCGGGCTTGCCGCGCCCACCTCCGCCGAGCTGACCGCCCTCGCGGGGACCCTGTGGTGCTCCCCCGGGGAGCTCATGGGCGCCGCCACCACCCTGCGCGAGCACCGGCTCGCCCGGGGGCTCGCGCCCGAGGACGTGGCGCGGGGGTCCGGCGTCGAGATCCAGGCCTATCTGCACATGGAGGAGACCAACACCTGGCGCGGCAACGAGCGGCAGTCCGCCGCCCTCGCCGACGTGCTGCAGCTCCCGCTGCCCGACTTCATCAGCGTCATCGGACGCGCCGACGACCTCGCCGACCTGCTGCGCAGGGCCGTCACCACCCGCTGGCAGGGGTATGTGCGGCCCGTCAGCAAGATGCTGCCGGTGCACAAACGGCATCTCGAGGACGTGCTGCAGCAGCTGCACGCCGACTACCAGTCGCGCATGGTCCGCACCCTGAGCTGGGGCGGCGGGGCCGGGGCCGACGCCTCGGGCAGCGCCGGGCAGGACTTCCTGGACAAGATCCTGGAGCACTTCTGGACCCAGGTGCGCGGCGCCGCCGGGGGCTGAGAGCTGACAACCGGCGGGGCGGAAAGCGGCCTCTAGAAGACCGACTCCGCCTCGTCCATCCGGTCCTTCGGCACCGTCTTCAGCTCGGTGACCGCCTCCGCGAGCGGCACCATCGTGATGTCGGTGCCCCGCAGGGCCGTCATCCGGCCGTAGTCGTCGCGGTGCACCGCCTCCACCGCGTGCCAGCCGAAGCGGGTCGCGAGGACACGGTCGTACGCCGTCGGGGTGCCGCCGCGCTGGACGTGGCCGAGGATGACCGGCTTGGCCTCCTTGCCGAGGCGGGTCTCCAGTTCGTACGCCAGCGCCGTGCCGATGCCCTGGAAGCGCTCGTGGCCGAACTGGTCGATCGCGCCCTTGCCGTAGTTCATGGTGCCCTCGGCCGGGTGCGCGCCCTCCGCCACGCAGATCACCGCGAACTTCTTGCCGCGCGAGAACCGCTCCTCGACCAGCTTGACCAGGTCAGCGGGGTCGAAGGCGCGCTCGGGGAGGCAGATGCCGTGGGCGCCGCCCGCCATGCCGGACTCCAGGGCGATCCAGCCCGCGTGCCGTCCCATGACCTCGACCACCATCACGCGCTGGTGGGACTCGGCCGTCGTCTTGAGGCGGTCCATCGCCTCCGTGGCGACACCCACCGCCGTGTCGAAGCCGAAGGTGCGGTCCGTGGAGGAGATGTCGTTGTCGATGGTCTTCGGGACGCCCACCACCGGCAGGCCCGCGTCCGACAGCATCTTCGCGGCCGTGAGGGTGCCCTCGCCGCCGATGGGGATCAGGGCGTCGAAGCCGATCTCCTTGGCGAGCGCGGGCGCGTCCTCGCAGGCCGCGCGGAAACGGTCACGCTCCAGGCGCGAGGAGCCGAGAATCGTTCCGCCGCGGGCCAGGATGCCGCTGACCTCGTTGAGACCGAGGGAGCGGTAGCGGCCGTCGAGCAGGCCCGCGTAACCGTCCTCGAAGCCGATGACCTCGTCGCCGTAATGCGTGACGGCTCGGTGCACGACCGACCGGATCACTGCGTTGAGGCCGGGGCAGTCGCCGCCTGCGGTGAGAATTCCGATGCGCATCGTGCTGTGTCTCCTGCTCGCTGTTGATGCGTGTGAGCCGGTCCGATTGTTCCATGACCGCGCACCCGGTGCCGCTCACACACAGAGCGACCCCGTTCACGGCTGCCCCGGCCGATCCTGGGGAGAAGGCCCTTGGGTCCGCTTCACGAGGCCTTTCGTCCGGCGGGCGACCTAGCCAGCCGCAGAGGTATTGTCAAGAGGGCACGGCAACCATATCGGGTCATTTGTCCGGCCCTGACGGGAGTCGCCCGGTCTCACCGGGCGGCCAGGGAAACCCGCGGCGGATCAGCGGAGAAGGAGAGAGCACGCGTGACGCGCAGCGTGTACGTGACCGGGATCGACCGCGGCGACGGCCGCCAGGTCATCGAGCTGGGAGTCATGGAACTCCTGACCCGCCAGGTCGACCGGGTGGGGGTCTTCCGGCCACTGGTCCACGACGGGCCCGATCGCCTCTTCGATCTTCTGCGGGCCCGCTACCGGCTCGCGCAGGACGCCGCGTCCGGGTACGGCATGGACTACCACGAGGCCTCCGCGATCCAGGCCGAGCAGGGCACCGACGAGCTGGTCTCCCAGCTCGTCGACCGCTTTCACCGGGTGGCCCGGGACTACGAGATCGTCCTGGTGCTCGGCACGGACTTCGCCGACACCCAGCTCCCGGACGAGCTGTCCCTCAACGCGCGCCTCGCCAACGAGTTCGGCGCCTCGGTGATACCCGTCGTCGGCGGCAAGAACCAGACCGCCGAGTCCGTCCGCGCCGAGACGCGCAACGCCTATCGCGCCTACGAGAGCCTGGGCTGCGACGTCCTGGCGATGGTCACCAACCGGGTGGCGCCCGCCGACCGCGACGAGATCTTCGAGGGCCTCGCGGCCGGCCTTCCCGTACCCAGTTACGTCCTGCCGGACGAGCCCGCGCTCGCCGCCCCCACGGTCGCCCAGATCACCCACGCGCTCGGCGGCCGCGTCGTGCTCGGTGACGACGCCGGCCTGGCCCGTGACGCGCTCGACTTCGTCTTCGGCGGTGCGATGCTGCCGAACTTCCTGAACGCCCTGACCCCGGGCTGCCTCGTGGTCACCCCCGGGGACCGCGCCGACCTCGTCGTGGGCTCGCTCGCCGCGCACAGCGCCGGTACGCCGCCCATCGCGGGCGTCCTGCTGACCCTCAACGAACAGCCCGGCGAGGCGATCCTGAAGCTCGCCGACCGCCTCGCGCCCGGCACCCCCGTCATCGCGGTCTCCGGCGGCTCCTTCCCCACCGCGGGCGAACTCTTCGCCCTGGAGGGGAAGTTGAACGCCGCCACGCCCCGCAAGGCGGAGACGGCCCTCGGGCTCTTCGAGCGGTACGTCGACACGGCGGGGCTGCGCACCCGCATCCAGGCCCCCAGCAGCGACCGCGTCACGCCGATGATGTTCGAGCACAAGCTCTTGGAGCAGGCGCGCTCCGACAAGCGCCGCGTCGTGCTGCCCGAGGGCACCGAGGAGCGCGTCCTGCGCGCCGCCGACGTGCTCCTGCGCCGCGGTGTCTGCGACCTGACGCTGCTCGGCCCGGTCGAGCAGATCCGCAAGAAGGCCGCGGACCTCGGCGTCGACCTCGCCGACTCGCAGCTCATCGACCCGCAGACCTCCGAGCTGCGGGACGCGTTCGCCGCCAAGTACGCCGAGCTGCGCGCCCACAAGGGCGTCACCGTCGAGCTGGCGTACGACGTCGTGGCGGACGTGAACTACTTCGGCACCCTGATGGTGCAGGAGGGGTTCGCCGACGGCATGGTGTCGGGTTCCGTTCACTCCACGGCCGCCACGATCAGGCCCGCGTTCGAGATCATCAAGACGAAGCCCGACGCCTCGATCGTCAGCTCGGTCTTCTTCATGTGCCTCGCCGACAAGGTGCTCGTCTACGGCGACTGCGCGGTCAATCCCGACCCGAACGCCGTGCAGCTCGCCGACATCGCCGTGCAGGCGGCGGCCACGGCCGAGCAGTTCGGCGTGGAGCCGCGGATCGCGATGCTCTCGTACTCGACGGGTACGTCGGGCTCGGGCGCCGACGTCGACAAGGTGCGCGAGGCGACGGAGCTGGTGCGGGAGAGCCGAAGCGACCTGAAGATCGAGGGCCCGATCCAGTACGACGCCGCCGTGGAGCCCTCGGTCGCGGCGACGAAGCTGCCGGACTCGGAGGTCGCGGGGCAGGCGAGCGTGCTGATCTTCCCGGACCTGAACACCGGCAACAACACGTACAAGGCCGTGCAGCGCTCGGCGGGCGCGATCGCCGTCGGGCCGGTCCTCCAGGGCCTGCGCAAGCCGGTCAACGACCTGTCCCGCGGCGCCCTCGTGCAGGACATCGTCAACACCGTCGTGATCACCGCGATCCAGGCGCAAGGCCCGGCCACCGCCACCGCCACCTCCGTATGACGTCTACAGAAAGCTCCGCACCCGTGACAGCCACCCGTGTCCTCGTCCTCAACTCCGGCTCGTCGTCGGTGAAGTACCAGCTGCTCGACATGCGGGACAGCTCACGTCTGGCCGTCGGCCTGGTGGAGCGCATCGGTGAGGAGACCTCGCGGCTCAAGCACACCCCGCTGGCCGACGGCGGCGAGGAGCGGGAGCGCGAGGAGCCGATCGCCGATCACGAGGCGGCCCTGAAGGCGGTCGCCGCCGAGCTGACCGCCGACGGGCTCGGCCTCGACTCCCCCGAGCTCGCCGCGATCGGTCACCGCGTGGTGCACGGCGGCCTGAAGTTCACCGAGCCGACGGTCATCACGGACGAGGTGCTCGCGGAGATCCAGCGGCTCGTGCCGGTGGCGCCGCTGCACAACCCGGCCAACATCACCGGCATCCGCACGGCGCAGGCGCTGCGCCCCGACCTGCCGCAGGTCGCCGTCTTCGACACGGCGTTCCACACGACGATGCCGGAGTCCGCGGCGCGTTACGCGATCGACGTGGCCACCGCCGACCAGCACCGCGTGCGGCGCTACGGCTTCCACGGGACCTCGCACGCGTACGTGTCCCGGGAGACCGCCAAGCTGCTCGGCAAGGCGCCCGAGGACGTGAACGTCATCGTGCTGCACCTGGGCAACGGCGCCTCCGCGAGCGCCGTGCGGGGCGGCAGGTGCGTGGAGACATCGATGGGGCTCACGCCGCTTGAGGGGCTCGTGATGGGTACCCGTTCCGGTGACGTGGACCCGGCGGTCGTCTTCCACCTGGCCCGCGTCGGCGGGATGTCGATCGACGAGGTCGACACCCTGCTCAACAAGAAGAGCGGTCTGGTCGGTCTCTGCGGCGACAACGACATGCGGGAGATCAGGCGCCGTATCGACGGTGGCGACAAGGCGGCCGCGCTCGCCTTCGACATCTACATCCACCGGCTGAAGAAGTACATCGGCGCCTATTACGCGGTGCTCGGCCGGGTGGACGCCGTCGCGTTCACGGCGGGGGTCGGTGAGAACGCGGCGCCGGTGCGGGAGGCTGCCGTCGCGGGCCTGGAGGAACTGGGGCTCGCGGTCGACGGTGAACTCAACGCCGTACGTTCCGACGAGGCCCGGCTGATCTCACCGGAATACGCGCGGGTCGCGGTCGCCGTCGTCCCCACCGACGAGGAGCTGGAGATCGCGCGGCAGACCTACGCACTGGTCGGGGAGTCGGCATAACCGCAATTCACAGCAATTGATCACCCATATTCACCGCAACGCCTGAGCGCAGTTCCGCCCATTTGTAGATTCCACCAGACGGAATATTCCGAAGCGAAACAAACCGATAGGATCGCCCCTATGCGCCGTTCCAAAATCGTCTGCACGCTGGGCCCCGCCGTCGACTCCGAAGAGCAGCTCGTCTCGCTGATCGAGGCCGGCATGAACGTGGCCCGATTCAACTTCAGCCACGGCACGCACGCCGAGCACCAGGGGCGGTACGACCGCGTCCGTGCGGCTGCCGACAAGACCGGCCGTGCCGTCGGCGTCCTCGCCGACCTGCAGGGTCCGAAGATCCGTCTGGAGACCTTCGCCGAGGGTCCCGTCGAGCTGGTGCGCGGTGACGAGTTCACCATCACCACCGAGGACGTCCCCGGCGACAAGTCCATCTGTGGCACCACGTACAAGGGCCTGCCCGGTGACGTCTCCAAGGGCGACCAGATCCTGATCAACGACGGCAACGTCGAGCTGCGGGTCGTCGAGGTGAGCGGGCCGCAGGTGAAGACGATCGTCGTCGAGGGCGGCGTCATCTCCGACCACAAGGGCATCAACCTGCCCGGCGCGGCCGTGAACGTGCCCGCGCTCTCCGAGAAGGACATCGAGGACCTGCGCTTCGCGCTGAAGATGGGTTGCGACATGGTCGCCCTCTCCTTCGTGCGCGACGCGAGCGACGTCAAGGACGTCCACAAGGTGATGGACGAGGAGGGCCGCCGGGTCCCCGTCATCGCCAAGGTGGAGAAGCCGCAGGCCGTCGCCAACATGGAGGGCGTCGTCGCGGCCTTCGACGCCGTCATGGTCGCCCGTGGTGACCTGGCCGTCGAGTACCCGCTCGAGAAGGTCCCGATGGTGCAGAAGCGCCTCGTGGAGATGTGCCGCCGCAACGCCAAGCCGGTGATCGTCGCGACCCAGATGATGGAGTCGATGATCACCAACTCGCGCCCCACGCGCGCCGAGGCGTCCGACGTCGCCAACGCGATCCTGGACGGTGCGGACGCGGTCATGCTGTCCGCCGAGTCGTCCGTGGGCGCCTACCCGATCGAGACCGTCAAGACGATGTCGAAGATCGTCGCGGCGGCCGAGGAGGAGCTGCTCGCCAAGGGCCTGCAGCCGCTCGTGCCCGGCAAGAAGCCGCGTACGCAGGGTGGTTCGGTGGCCCGTGCCGCGTGCGAGATCGCCGACTTCCTCGGCGGCGAGGCACTGATCGCCTTCACGCAGTCCGGTGACACGGCCCGCCGTCTCTCCCGCTACCGCGCGGCCCAGCCGATCCTGGCCTTCACCACCGACGAGGCCACCCGCAACCAGCTCTCGCTGAGCTGGGGCGTCGACTCGTACGTCGTGCCGCACGTCGACAACACCGACGCGATGGTCGACCTCGTCGACGCCGAGCTGGTCAAGCTGAACCGCTTCAACGAGGGCGACACCGTGATCATCACGGCCGGCTCGCCCCCCGGTGTTCCCGGCACCACCAACATGGTCCGGGTGCACCACCTGGGCGGCGTCGGCCGCGACTGACGCTCCGCCTCCGCCGTACGACACCGAGGGCGCCCCCTGATGCAGGGGGCGCCCTCGGCGCTTTCGCGGCTCCCGGTGAAGATCAGTCGGTGATCGTCTGGCTCAGGCCGGGGACGTGCAGGTTGCCGCCGAACTGGCCCGCCTGCTGCACCTTCACGTCCGTGAAGTAGATCAGCGGGATGTTCAGGGGCGGCGGGTGCTCCGGGTCGAACGTGATCGGGATCAGGCCGAAGAGCTTGCCGGAGATCGACTCGGTGTACATCGTCGTCTCGCCGCCACGGATCGTGGACGTGGAGCCCTTCTCGGCCTGGACGTGGTACTTCTTCCCGGCCGGGCCCTCGACGATCTGGTGCAGGTCGCCGATGTCCGTGTTCTGGACGACGTACTTCAGGGCCTGCTTGGTCTTGCCGTTGGGCATCGTCAGGTTCACGACGCCCTGGTAGTCCGCGCCCTTGAGGGTGAGCGAACTGGCCTCCAGGTTCCACGGCTGGTTCGGGATCGGCGCGGGCGTCTGCTCGGCCTCTCCGTCGACCTTCTTCTCGACCACGCACGGGAACGGCTTCTTGCCGTCCTCGTCCGGTGCCATCGGGTCCGCGGACGCCGCAGGCTCATCGGACCCCGCCTTGCCGGCAGCCTCTTCGGCCGCCTTCTCGGCGTCTTCCTTGGCCTTGTCGACCGTGTCCCCGGCCTTGCCGGCACCGTCCTTGACGCCGTCCTTGACCCCGTCGAGGGTGTCGTCGACGGGCTTGGTGACGTCGTCGACCGTGTCCTTCGCCTTGTCCTCGGCGGACTCGGAGGACGTGCTCTTCTCCGAGGCCGAGGGGGTCGGCTTCGGGCTCTCGGACTCCTTCTCGTCAGGCGTGAAGAGGTCCTTGAGCGCGGGTCCGACACCCAGCGGGTCCAGCGGGTTCTTGGTCTCGGAGGGCTCCGGGGCGGGCTCCTCGGCCTTGTCGTCCTCGGAAGCGGACGGCGACGGGGTCGGCTCGGCCTTCCCGGAACCGTCGGCGTCCGAGCCCGCCTTGTCACCGGCGGAGGGCGAGGGCGTCGGCTCGGCGGCCTCGTCCTTCTCGGCCGAGTCCTTGGCGTTCTTCTCCGCCAGCTCCTTCGCCGCCTTCTCCGCCTTCTCCTCGGCAGCCTTGTCGGCTTCCTTCTCGGCGTCCTTGGTGGCCTCGGAGGCGTCGTCCGGCGCCGTGACACACGGGCCGTCCTGGAACGGGTTCTTCGGCAGCGGCTTGGCCTGCGCGAGCTGGGGGGTCAGGCCCATGCCCATGAGGACGGCGGTCGGCATGGCCGCGATGGCTATCGCCTTGCCCGCCGGGACGTGCAGGCGGGTCAGGAGCGGCTTTCTGGGTGCCGCGTGGCGCGGCCCGGATCTCGCGCGGGGCTCCCCCGCGGAGTCCACATGGTGCACCTCGTCAGCCGGCACGGTGCCTCCCGTTCGTCCCGTTGTCCGGGCTCGTTCCTGACAGATCGTCCGTAGTGCCGCTCACCCCGTTCGCGGCCCCCGCGGCCGCGGGCTCCGGCGCCCCGTCGTCGGAGCCGTCGGCCCGCTTCTTCGCGGACTGCTTCACCGGCTTGTCCGCCGCCCAGGAGATGCCGAGGGCACCGCCGAGCAGAGCGAGCAGGAAGCCGACGACGAAGCCGCCGAAGTTGGAGACCACCAGAGAGACCAGGGCGAGCAGAATCGCCGCGACACCCGCGAAGATCCGGGAATGCGGCTGGAACCACATGGTCAGGCCGAGCACGACAAGCAGGACCCCGATGATCAGCGAACCGGCACCGGCGGTCGTCGCCATCCGGATCGTCATGGTGCCGATCGTGAGGTTCGCGTACGGGAAGTACATGATCGGGATGCCGCCGAGCAACGTCAGCAGACCACCCCAGAACGGGCGCTGACCGCGCCACCCTCGGAACGATCGGCGCATCCGGCCGAGCTTGTCGCCCAGTCCCACTTGCGCTTCGGCGCTCATGTCGTACAGCTCCTCGGGGAATGGCGTTGGTTCTGTGTCCTGCGGATGCGGGCACGGGGACGGTCGAGGTCAAGATCCGTGCGCCCCCGCGCCCGGCCGTTTCATAGCGACAAGTGCCGCTGCCAAGGCATCAGGCGCCTCAGTAGCACTCGTGCTTGCCCTTCTTGACCGACATGGCCAGACCGGAGAGCTTGAAGGTGCCGGCCGTGGTCGCCCACGCACGCTGCTTGACGTCGGTGAACCGCACCTTGTCGGCCTGCTGCGCGAACGAGTCGGGGACGTACTTGTCGCCCTTCGACGGACCCGGGCCCTTGGTGGTCCGGTCGATCGAGACACCGATGTCCACGTTGGTGAACGTGGCGTCGGCCTTCAGGTCATCGGCGTCGATGTAGAGCTTCTTCGCCTCGACCCTGGGGCCGCCCTTGCCACCGGCCTTGAGGGTCATCGACACATCGCCGAAGACGGGGACCGGAACGACGACGGACTGACACAGGTTGGTGATCTTGGCCGAGTCGAGGCCGACGACGGCGACCGGGTGGTTACCCGACTTGCCGCTGTCAAGCGCCCCGTACTGGACGAAACCCGTACCGTCGAGCTGGTCGGCAGTCACCTTGAACTGCTGACCGGACACACTGAACGATGCCGCGAGTGCACCCTGCGAGAGGGCCACGCCTATCGCGGCAGTCGCCGCGACGCTCGGCACCATGACTACGGCGAACCGCTTCCATCTGGTTCCGCCACGAGCCACGGACTCCATGACTTTCCTCCTTCTCGGACGTACATCTCCGGCCCGCGCTGCTGCCGTAGGGACGGCTCAGCCGGGCAGGGATGGGAGAAGCGCTACGTCCTCGGGAGATCACCCCCGAGCGACAACCACTGGTCGCACGCGACACGCACAACCTGCCGGACAGGCCCTGCCGGACGGCAGAGACCCCCCTGTCCTAGACCGGCGACGGGGTGTCTCCGGCCTGCTCGGTGGGGACCCAGAAAGCCCGCTCCCGACTGGCTTTCGGGCTGCGGGTTATTGGACCGAGCGTCGCCGATCGTGGTGCATTCTCGGTCGCCGCACAAGGGGGTTCGTTACTGGCTAGTAACGGCGCGATAACCGAACCACGACCGCCCGGTATCGGTCGGCCACAGACGGTGCACCCATGGGCAGGAGCAGAACGGGATGTTGAAGGGCACACCAGGACAGAAGACCGACCTGGTCTTACTCCAAGTAACAGTGGCCGCGTTTACCAAGTTTTGGTAAAGCGCGGCCACTGTGTCGCCCTGACGGCGAATTTTCACTCGGGCATCACAAGCCCCGGCGTTTAGGGACTGGTCAGCGAACGGCCCGGGAAACGGATCAGAAGAGAACCCGCGCGAGCTGCGTGCGCGCCGCGGTCACCCGCGGGTCGTCCGAGCCGACCACCTCGAGGAGTTCGAGCAGTCGCACGCGCGCCGCGTCACGGTCGTCGCCCGCCGTGCGGCGCACCGCGTCGATGAGCCGCCCGAAGGCGTCCTCCACATGACCGCCCACCAGGTCCAGGTCGGCGGCGGCGATCTGCGCGGCCACGTCCGCGGGCCGGTCGGCGGCGTCCTTGCGGACCTGCTGCGGGTCCAGGCCCTCGACGCGCTGCAGCAGTTCGGCCTGGGCCAGACCGAGCTTCGCCTCGGTGTTGCCCGGGTCGTCGTTCAGTACGTTGCGGTACGCCTGCACCGCGCCGCCCAAGTCACCCGCGTCCAGCGCCTGTACGGCGGCTTCGAGCAGGGCGTCGTGCGGTCCCGCGGGCACCTCGGCGACGGGGGCTTCCTGCTGCTCCCCGCCCTGGGCGTCCGGGTCGACGGTGAGGCCGGTCAGGCCGAAGCGCTCCTCGCCGACCTGGATCAGCTGGTCCAGGGTCTGGCGGATCTGCTCCACCGGGGCCGCGCCCTGGAAGAGCGGCAGGGCCTGGCCGGCCACCACCGCGAAGACGGCCGGGATCCCCTGGACCCCGAACTGCTGCATCAGCATCTGATTGGCGTCGACGTCGATCTTGGCGAGGACGAAACGGCCGTTGTACTCCCGCGCGAGGCCTTCGAGCAGCGGGCTCAGCTGCTTGCACGGCTCGCACCACTCGGCCCAGAAGTCGATGACGACGGGCACTTCGGTGGAGCGCTGCAGGACCTCGCGCTCAAAACCGGCCTCGTCTACGTCGATGACGAGGCTGGACGGCGAGACGCCCGAGACGGCGCCCCCACCCTGCCTGGCGGCTTCGGCGCGCGCCTGCTCCGCCTTCGCCTTGGCCTCCTGGGCCGCCTTCACGGCGGCGAGGTCGACGACTCCGCTCATGGACATGTTCCGTGGCTGCATGAGTACATCCTCCCCCAAGCCGTGCGGGAACCGCGCCCGTCCGAGACCCCCCGCCGGATTGCGGGTCCGCGGACGGCCGTGGCGCCAAGGTCCCGAGGAGGACCGATGGTTGTGGCGCAGGGTCCCCACCCTGTGCCGGTGCGTGCTGCTGTGGTGGTCGCTGTTCGTTCGCGGCGAAAGAAAGTGGGCGCCGAGGAGTTGCCGTTCATCTCGCCCACTTCTCTTTCGCTACGAGTCGTAGCGTAACTGCCATGCGTGGCGCTGTGGACGGCGGACCTGCGAGAACTTCGGTGATCTGGCTCACTCGCCCGCGCTCGGGCCGATTCCGTACTGGCCGGTATGGTCGCGGGATGCAGAGCCGCATTCCCCCGCCCGCCCGCACCGGCGGCCGCCCCCGCAACGCCGCGGCGGACACCGCGATCCTGGAGTCGACCCGCCAGGCCCTGGTCGAGCTCGGCTGGTCCAAGCTGACGCTGGGGGACGTCGCCACGCGTGCGGGCGTCGCCAAGACGACCCTGTACCGGCGCTGGGCGGGCAAGAGCGAGCTGGTCGTGGACGCGGTGGCGGAGCTGTTCGACGAGTTGGAGCTGCCGGACCGCGGCAGCCTGGCCGCGGACATCGAGGGTGTGGTGCTGCAGTTCGCGGCGCTGCTCGGCCGTCCCGAGACGAAGACCGCGCTGATGGCGGTGGTGGCCGAGTCGACGTCGGACGAGCCGCTGCGCGAGCGCATCCGTACGTCGATCGTGGACCGCCAGAAGCGTCTTGTCCTCGCGGGCCGCAAGCGGGCGCAGGAGCGCGGTGAGCTCCCCGCGGAACCCGACCCGGCCGCGGCGGGGCGGACCGCCGACCTCATCTTCGACGTGATCGCGGGGGCGGTGGTCCACCGCGCCCTGGTCAGCGCGGAACCGGTCGACGAGGACTGGGCCCGCCGCTTCACGCTGCTTCTGCTCGGCGGCCTCGCGGCGGCCGCGAGTCAGACCTGGTAGCGGTCCGGGGCGAAGAGGCGGAGGTTCTCGGCGACCCACTCCGATGTCCGCTTCAGGCCCTCCGTCAGGGAGACCTCGGGCGTCCAGCCCGCCCATCGCATCGCCCGTGAGTTGTCGGACAGGAGCCGCTGGACCTCGCTGCCCGACGGACGCAGCCTGGACGGGTCCACGACCACCTCCGCCTCGCGCCCCGACGCCTCGATCAGCGCGTGCGCCAGGTCCCCGACGGAGATCTCCCGGCCCACGCCGAGGTTCACCGCGTGGCCCAGGGCCGCATCGCACGCCGCCAGGGCCATGAAGCCATGGGCGGTGTCCGTGACGTACGTGAAGTCGCGGGTGGGCGTGAGCGAGCCGAGCTTGATCTGCCGGGCGCCGGAGTGCAGTTGGGCGAGGATCGTGGGGATCACCGCGCGGGCCGACTGCCGCGGGCCGTAGGTGTTGAAGGGGCGTACGACCGTCACCGGCAGCTCGAAGGCGTGCCAGTGCGAGAGCGCCATCATGTCGGCGCCGATCTTCGACGCGGAGTACGGGGACTGGGGCTGGAGGGGGTGGTCCTCGCTGATGGGCGCCGTCAGCGCCGTCCCGTACACCTCGCTCGTGGAGGTGTGGACGAGCCGCCGCACGTCGTGCCGCCTGCACGCCTCCGCCACGTTCTCCGTGCCGACGACGTTCGTCTGGACGTACGCCCCCGGTGAGTCGTACGAGTACGGGATCCCGATCAGCGCGGCCAGATGGAAGACCGTGTCGCAGCCCTCCACCGCGTCCATCACACGCCCCGCGTCCCGCACGTCCCCCGCGAGCATCTCGACCCGCGGGTCCCCGAGCAGATGCGCGAGGTGGCCCTTCTCCGCGTACGGCTTGTAGTGCACGAAGGCGCGGACCTTCGCGCCCTGTTCCAGGAGCAGGTCGACGAGCGTCGAGCCGATGAAGCCCTCCGCCCCGGTGACCAGGACCGTGCGGCCCGCCCAGCTGAAGGTGTTCTCGCTGCTGCTCATGCGTACTCCAAGTGCGGTGTGTGGTGGGTGAGTCGGATGACCTGCTCGGCGAGCAGGTCGGCGGCCCGCGCGTGCGGGCCCGGATCGGCCGCCCCGCTCATCGCGGCGAGCCGCGCCGGATCGGCGAGCAGCGGCCCGACGAGTTCCGCGAGCCGCGCGGCGGTCGTCTCGCCGTCGGGCAGCAACAAGCCCGCGCCCGCGTCGGACAGGACCCGCGCGTTGTGGGTCTGGTGGTCGCCCGGGGCGTGCGGATAGGGGACGAGGACGGCGGGCACCCCGGTGGCGGCGAGCTCGGCGACGGTCGCCGAACCGGCGCGGCAGACCACCAGATCGGCGGCCGCGTACGCGAGGTCCATCCGGTCGAGGTACGGCACGGCCCGCGCGGTCGCCTCCACGCCCGCCTCCACCAGGCGCCGCCGCGTCTCGTCGAGCGCGGCGGGCCCCGTCTTGATCAGGAGCTGTACGTCGGTGCGGTGCCGCCAGCGCGCGGCGAGCCCCACGGCCGCCTCGGTGAGACGCGCGGCGCCGAGACTGCCGCCGTTGGACAGCAGCAGCCGGGCCGCGTCAGGAACCCCGTACTCCCGCCGTGCCTCGGCCCGCAGCGCGCCCCGGTCGAGCGCGGCGAGCGGCGCCGCGATGGGCATCCCGGTGGTGTACGCCCGCTCGCCGCCCGGCAGATGCTCCCGGCTGCGGTCGAAGGCGACGGCGATGTTCGGGGTGAGGCGGGCCGCGAAACGGTTGGCGCGGCCGGGGACGGCGTTGGACTCGTGGATGAGGCTGGGAAGGCCGGCCATCCTGGCGCCGACGATGACGGGAGCGCTCGGGTAGCCGCCCATCCCGACGGCCACCTGCGCGCCCTGCTCCCGCAGGATCGCCCGGCACTGCGCCCCGGACTTCACCAGGGCGGCGGGCAGCAGGAACCGCTTGGCGCCGAGCGAGGGGTCGAACGGAATCATGTCGACGGTGTGCAGGCGGTATCCGGCCTCCGGTATCAGCCGGGTCTCCAGGCCCCGTTCGGTGCCGACGAAGGAGACGACCGCGCCCGGCACCGCCCGGCGCAGGGCGTCGGCGAGGGCGAGCCCGGGATAGATGTGTCCGCCGGTGCCGCCCGCGCCGATGACGACGGAGAGAGGGGCCCGCCCGTGGGTACGGGCCCCTGCCTCGGGAGATCGCATATCGGGTGTTCGCATGGCAATGGAGCATCACGAGCAGGTCTAAGAGGGTTTTAAGAGCCGCGTTTGGCACCTTGGGTCCATGAGTCTCACCAGCAGGCCGGGCCCGCCCGCGACCGGCGGCGGCCCGCCGCCCGCCAAGATCCTCGTGGTCGACGACGATCCCGAGGTCCGCGCGGCGGTGGAGGACGGCCTCACGATCGAGGGGCACCTGGTGCGCGGTGCCGTGGACGGCAGCCGCGCGCTCGGTGCCATCGCCCGCTGGGAGCCGGACCTCGTGGTCCTCGACGTGATGATGCCGGTGATGGACGGCCTCGCCGTGTGCCGTCAGATGCGCGCCCTCGGCGACCGCACCCCCGTCCTCGTCCTCACCGCCCTCGGCTCGGTGAGCGAGCGTGTCGACGGCCTCGACGAGGGCGCCGACGACTACCTGGTGAAGCCCTTCGCCCTGGACGAGCTCGTCGCCCGCGTCCGCGCCCTGCTGCGCCGCGCCGCCCCCGAGCAGCTCTCCGCGGCCGACGGCGACGATCTCGCGTACGGCGACCTCGTGCTCGAGCCGTCGACCCGCACCGGCCGCCGCGGCCACCGCACGGTCGAGTTCAGCCGCACCGAGGCCGCCCTGCTCGAACTGCTCCTGCGCAACGCCGGGCAGGTCCTTCCGCGCGAACTCATCCAGGAGTCGGTCTGGGGGCGCGACTTCGGCCCCGACTCCAACTCCCTCGCCGTGTACGTCGGTTACCTGCGCCGCAAGCTGGAGTCGGGCGGCGAACCGCGGCTCGTGCACACCGTGCACGGCGTCGGCTACCGGCTGGGCAGCCCGTGAGCGCCCGGCGCAGGCTCGGCGCCCGGTGGCGGCGCAGGCGCCCGCTGCGCACCCGGCTCGCGCTCGCCGCGGCGGCGGCCGTCGCCCTGGTCGCGGTCGGGGTGTGCGTGGCCGCGTTCCTCGTCATCCGCTACAAGCTCTACCAGCAACTCGACCAGAACCTCGCCCAGTCGGCGACCCTCATCGCCCAGCAGCGGAACTTCGACAACGAACCGGGCGTCGTCACCGGCGAATGCCGCTACCTGGGCTCTCCCGCCTGCTCGCAGATCGTCCCCGCCGACCCCGCGGACGACCCGTCGAAGCCGTATCTGCTGCCGGTGAGCGAGTCCACGCGCAGGGTCGCGGCCGGAAAGGCGGGGCCGTACTACACGAGCCTCACCTTCCAGGGGAAGCCGACGCGGATGTACACGACCACCTACGGCAAGGGCGACGCCGTCCAGGTCGCCCTGCGCGCCGACATCGCCGAGCGCGGGGTGCGGCAGGCCGCGGGGCTGCTCTCCGCGGTGGGCGGCGCCGGAGTGCTCCTGTCGGGGCTCGGCGGCTACTGGGTCTCGCGCACCGGCCTCGCCCCGGTCGCCCGCCTCACGGCCACGGCCGAGCGCATCGCGGCGACGCGCGACGCCCGCCACCGCATCGAGCTGCCGCCGGGGCCACCGGGCCGCGAGGACGAGGTGACCCGGCTCGCCGCCTCGTTCAACGCGATGCTGGCCGAGCTGGAGGAGTCGGTCACCGCACGCCGCCGCCTGGTCGCCGACGCCTCGCACGAGCTGCGGACGCCGCTGACCGCGCTGCGCACCAACGCCGAACTCCTCGCCCGCGCCGACCGGTTGACCGAGGCCCAGCGCGAGCGGGCGTCCGGGGCGCTCGCCCGGCAGCTCCGCGAGGTCACCGGCATGGTCAACGACCTGATCGAGCTGGCCCGCGACGAGGAGCCGCAGCCCCTCCTGGAGGAGGTGCGGCTCGCTCCGCTGGTCACGCATGTCGTGGACGCGGCGCGCGGCCACTGGCCGCAGGTGCCGTTCACGCTGCACGTGACGCCGGAGGCCGCGGGCGTGAGCATCCCCGGGGTTCCGGCGCGCCTGTCCCGCCTCGTCACCAACCTCCTGGACAACGCGGCCAAGTTCAGCCCGCCGGGCACGCCCGTGGAGGTCTCCCTCTCCCCCGCCGCGCTGACGGTCCGCGACCACGGGCCCGGCATCGCGGAGGAGGACCTGCCGTACGTCTTCGACCGCTTCTACCGCGCCGAGAAGGCCCGCGCCCTGCCTGGCTCGGGCCTCGGCCTCGCGATGGCCCGCCAGATCGCCCACGCACACGGAGCGGAACTCTCGGCGGAGAGGGCACCGGGCGGCGGCGCGCTGTTCAGGCTGACGCTCTAGTTCTTCCAGGCACAGCTGCCGAGCTCGGCGCGGCCCTTCGCGACGAGGCGGTCCGCTTCTCCGGCGGGCATGACGCGCGTGTGCTTGCCGCGGCAGATCACCGTGCGGTCGCCGTGTCCCGCCAAGTCGACCAGGATCTGGTCCCAGTGGCGGTACTGCACGTCGTGCCCGGAGTCCGCGTACGTGCGCACCTTCGCCTTGCCCGGCAGCTCGTCCTGCCAGGTCTTGAGGGTGGCCGGCGGCACGGTCGTGTCCTTCTTGCCGCCGTAGAGGTAGACGGGGGCGTCGAGCTTCTTCAGGTCCGGTCCCGGGCGCCCGCAGTACAGCTTCTGCTCGTGCACCTGCGGCGCGGGGTCCGCCTGCTGGCCGCGCTGGTTGTAGGTGCGCGCGCCTTCCTCGTACGCCGTGTCGGCGAAGCCCGGGATCGACTTCACGGGGCTGTCGTCGGGGAACGCCCACCACTTGCGCGGGTCCCTGATCGAGTCCTTCACCGTGGCGGCGAGCTCGTCGTCGGACATCGAGCAGTACGCGGGCTTCGTGCCGTACGGCGGCAGGGCGGCGGCGAGGTGCAGGGCCGACACGCGCTCGGGGGCGCGCCCGGCGAGCTCCGCGGCGTACGGCCCGCCGCCGGAGATCGCGATCACACTGACGTCGTCCACACCGAGCTTGTCGAGGACTTCGAGGGTGTCGTCGGCGAAGTCGGCCTTGCCGAGCTTCTCGTCGTACTCCGTGTCGCCGAAGCCGTTGCGCTCGACGGAGATGAGGCGCAGCCCCAGGTCCTCGCGGGTCGTGCGGAAGAAGTCCGTCATGTGCGCCGCGCGGGCGCTGGTGCCGGTGCCGCCTATGAACAGGACGGGCTTGCCCTTCTTGTTCCCGGTGTCGGAGTAGTGAGCCGTCCGGCCGTTGGAGAGCTTCGCCGCGTGCACGTCGGGGCCCAGCGAGTCGAAGGTGTCCTGCACCTTCGGCTCGGCGGGCGGGCTCGCGCTCACCTCTCCGGAGCCGTACACCGTCAGCGCACCGAGCAGGGTGAGCGTCGCCGCTCCGATGGCGATCACGGCGGTACGGGTGGGTCCGGGCAGGCTCACGGGTGACACAGGGTGACTCCAGGGGCAGGGCGGGTGGACGGGCGGTGCCTACCCAGCCCCGCGCATCTGACACCCACGACTTTCCGCCGAATCCCGCAGCCCCTGAGGGGGCCCGCAGGGGCCCTTAAGGGGCGCGGGGAACTGCGCGACCAGCCACAACGGCCCCGCAGCTCCCCACGCACCGAAAGCACCCGAACTAGAACCCCGGCGGTTCGGTATAAATCCCCCACTCGTCCCGCAGGACGCCACAGATCTCCCCGAGAGTCGCCTCCGCACGGACCGCCTCCAGCATGGGCGGAATCATGTTCGTCCCGCCCCGCGCAGCGGCCAGCATGGCATCGAGCGAGGCCCGAACGCGCGCATCGTCCCGCGCCCCCTTCCGGACCCCGAGGACCTTGACCTGCTCCCGCTCGACCTCATGAGAGACCCGCAGGATCTCCAGGTCACCGGTGACGGAACCATGGTGGACGTTCACGCCCACCACGCGCTTGTCGCCCTTCTCCAGGGACTGCTGGTACTGGAAGGCGGACTCGGCGATCTCGCCGGTGAACCAGCCGTCCTCGATGCCCCGCAGGATGCCGGAGGTGATCGGCCCGATCGGGTGCTGCCCGTCCGGGTGCGCCCGGCGCCCCCGCTCCTTGATCTGCTCGAAGATCTTCTCGGCGTCGGCCTCGATGCGGTCGGTGAGCTGCTCGACGTACCAGGAGCCGCCCAGCGGGTCCGCCACGTTCGCGACGCCGGTCTCCTCCATGAGCACCTGCTGCGTGCGCAGCGCGATCTCGGCGGCCTGCTCGCTCGGCAGCGCGAGGGTCTCGTCGAGGGCGTTCGTGTGCAGGGAGTTCGTGCCGCCGAGGACCGCGGAGAGGGCCTCGACAGCCGTACGTACGACGTTGTTGTAGGGCTGCTGCGCGGTGAGCGAGACGCCCGCGGTCTGCGTGTGGAAGCGCAGCCACTGGGCCTTGTCCGTCTTCGCGCCGTACACGTCCCGCATCCAGCGGGCCCAGATGCGGCGGGCGGCGCGGAACTTGGCGATCTCCTCGAAGAAGTCCAGGTGCGCGTCGAAGAAGAAGCTGAGCCCCGGCGCGAAGACGTCGACGTCCATGCCGCGGCTCAGGCCGAGCTCGACGTACCCGAAGCCGTCCGCGAGGGTGTACGCGAGCTCCTGCGCGGCCGTCGCCCCGGCCTCGCGGATGTGATAGCCGGAGACCGAAAGGGGCTTGTACGCGGGGATGTCGCGCGCGCAGTGCTCCATGAGGTCGCCGATGAGGCGCAGGTGCGGCTCGGGCTGGAAGAGCCACTCCTTCTGCGCGATGTACTCCTTGAAGATGTCCGTCTGGAGCGTGCCGTTCAGGACGCCCGGGTCGACGCCCTGGCGCTCGGCGGCGACCAGATACATGCAGAAGACGGGGACGGCGGGCCCGGAGATCGTCATCGACGTCGTGACGTCACCGAGCGGGATGTCCTTGAAGAGGACCTCCATGTCGGCGGCCGAGTCGATGGCGACCCCGCAGTGCCCGACCTCGCCGAGAGACTGCGGCTCGTCGGAGTCGCGGCCCATCAGGGTCGGCATGTCGAAGGCCACGGAGAGACCGCCGCCGCCCGCGGCCAGGATCATCTTGTAGCGCTCGTTCGTCTGCTCGGCGTTGCCGAAGCCGGCGAACTGGCGGATGGTCCAGGTCCGGCCGCGGTAGCCGGTGGGGTGCAGTCCGCGGGTGAAGGGGTATTCGCCGGGCCATCCGATCCGCTCGAACCCCTCATAGGCGTCCCCGGGCCGTGGCCCGTAGACCGGCTCGACCGGGTCGCCGGAGAGCGTGGTGAAATCCGCGTCGCGCTTCTTCGCGGTGTCGTACCGGGCCTGCCAGCGACGGCGGCCCTCCTCGATGGCGTCAGCGTCCATACCCTCGAATTTACTTGGACGTCCTAGTAAATGTCGATGGCTCACCGCCACGGGTCTCTCCGTGGCGGTGCGGTTACGCCTTCGCGGTGGCCGGGGAGCCGTCGACGATCAGCGGCTCGACCTCGCGCACGACCTTGCGCTCGACGAAGAACGCGGCCGTCGGGATGGTGCCGGACACCAGCACCCACAGGAGCTTGCCGAACGGCCACTTCGCCTTGGAGCCCAGGTCGAAGGCGAAGATCAGGTAGATGATGTAGAGGACGCCGTGGACCTGCGAGACGACCAGCGTCAGGCCCTCGCCCTTGTCGAAGCCGTACTTGAAAATCATGCAGGTGCAGAGCACGAGCAACATGACGGCGGTGACGTAGGCCATCACCCGGTATCGGGTCAGCACGGATCGCTTCATGCCCACGAGCGTATCGGCCCGTTTTGCGCGATCTTCGGGCGGCCCCGGCACGAGCGGAACCCGAGGTTCTACTGCTCCTCGAAGTCCTCGGCGGCGACCCGCAGCGGCCGCAGCATCGCGAAGATCTCCGCGCACTCCTCGGCGTCGTACACCCCGAGCCCGAAGTCCATGGCCATCAGCTCGCGGGTGGCCGCCTCGACGACCTCGCGGCCCTTCTCCGTGATGGAGGCCAGCGTGCCGCGGCCGTCGTTCGGATTGGGGCGCTTGTCGACGAGACCGGACTTGACCAGGCGGTCGACGGTGTTGGTGACGGACGTGGGGTGGACCATGAGGCGCTCGCCGATCTTGGACATCGGCAACTCGCCCGCCTGCGAGAACGTGAGCAGAACCAGCGCCTCGTACCGCGCGAAGGTCAGTCCGTAGGGCTTGACGACCGCGTCGACCTCGCCGAGCAGGATCTGGTGCGCCCGCATGATCGAGGTGATCGCCCCCATGGCCGGAACGGATCCCCAGCGCTGCTTCCAGAGCTCGTCGGCGCGGGCGATGGGATCGAAGGGGAGGCTGAGCGGCTTCGGCACGCCAAAGACCTTACCCGCCGGTCACATGGTGGTCAGCCCCGTCTCGCGATTCGGTCGTCTGTTCCCGTGAGGTGGCGGGTCTGCCGTCGGCCGTGCGACGCGTGGCGCGTACCTCGGCCGCCAGGGCGAGGCAGCAGACCGTGCCGAGCACACCCGACGCCGTGACGACGGTGCTCACCGCGAAGAACTCCGCCGCGAGCCCGGCGAGCGCCATCCCGACCCCCTGGATCGTCATGAGCCCCGCCGTGTGCACGGTCATCGCCCGCCCCCGCAGCTCCTCGGGGACCGCGTCGACGAACCACCGGTCGACGCCCAGCGTGTACGCCGACCCGGCGCCGGCGAGCGCCAGGGCGAGCATCGCCCACAGGAGGCCCGGCGTGAGCACGTACACCGTGAGCGGCAGCAGCGTGACGGAGGCGAGCGGCAGGGCCACGCGGGCGCGTGAGGCCGCGGAGAGCACGGAGCCCGCGTACAGCTCCGCGGCGATCGTGCCGACCGGCAGCGCGCACATCAGGAGTCCGACGCCCGCGACGCCGACTCCGATCTGATCGGCGTACGGAGCGGCCAGCGCCTCGGGGGCGACCATGAACATCGGCGGCGCCCAGAGGAGGAGCAGCAGCGCCCTGATCCGCCGGTCGCCGAGCACCCGTCCGGCGCCGCTCAGCGAGTACCTCACCAGGGCGGAGCCGCCACCCCCGCGCGCGGGCCTGCGCCGGGTCCCGCAGCGCAGGAGCAGCGCCGAGGCGGCGAACGTGGAGACGGTGATGAGGAGCGCACCGCGGGGCGACACGACGGTCAGCAGGACGCCGCCGAGCCCGAATCCGACGAGCACGGAGCTCTGCGAGACGATCCGCAGCAGGGAGCGCCCGAGGATGAACAGGTCACCGTCCCCGAGGATGTCGGTGAGGGTGGCCATCCGCGTCCCGTTGAACACCGGCGACACCAGGGCGATGACGCACCGCAGCGCGAGCAGGGCGAAGACGGGCGTGGCGGGCAGGGCCATGAGCGCCGCGCACCCGGCGCACACCGCGTCGCACAGCACGAGCACCCGGCGCGGCGGGTACCGGTCGGCGATCCCGGACAGCAGCGTCCCGCCCACGAGGTAGGGCAGCATCCCCAGGGCGAAGGTGAGCGCACTGAGCAGCGGCGAGCCGGTGAGCCCGTACACGAGCACGGTGAGCGCGACCTCGCTGACGACCACGCCGAGCAGCGAGAGCGCGTGGGCGAGGAAGACGGCACGGAACTCGGGGATCGTGAAGAGGCGGAGATAGCCGGTGGATTCGGGCGCGGCGGGCTCGGGGGTGCTGAGTTCGGGCGCGGTGGGATTCTCTTCGGGCATGCCCGCACCCTGCACGCGCGCGTGCCCGCCGCCCTAGAGTTTCGGTCACAGGCGAAACATGGGGGTGAACGCGTGCCGAACCGGCTGCACTTCGGTCCCGACGATCTCCTGCGGTGCCGGTTCGCCGTGTCGCCGCTGTGGGAGACGCAGGAGGCCGTGCGCACCCTGAAGCGGCCCGAGCGGCACGGCTACCACCCGCAGTGGCTGCGGCGGATCCGCGGGGCGGGCGCCGGGCTCGAACTGGAGACCCTGTGGCTCCTGATGCCGGTGCGCGGCTACACCCCGGACTTCATCGGCCCGCCGCCCATCGGCCCCGCCGCCACCTTCGACGAGGAGATCGCGGCCGTGCGCGCGGCCGACCCCGAGGCCGCGCGGGAGGAACTGGCGCGGGCGCTGGCCTGCACCCCGGGGGCCGCCGAGTCCCCGGCGGGGCGCGCGCTGCTCGCCGATCCCGTGCGCGCGGTGCGGGACTTGGCCGACGCCGTGGAGGCCGCCTGGCGCACCCTGGTCGAGCCGGACTGGCCACGGCTCCGCGCGCTTCTGGAGGCGGACGTCGCCTTCCACTCGCGGCGGCTCGCGGAGGTCGGCCTCGGCGCGCTGGTCGCCGAACTCGACCCGCGGTTCGCCTGGGACGCGGGCACCCTGACCGTCGCCCGCCGTGGCGACCATGTGCGGCATCTGGCGGGGCAGGGCCTGGTCCTGATGCCCAGCGTCTTCGCCTGGCCCGACGTGGTGGGCGGCCACGAACCGCCCTGGCAGCCGACCCTGGTCTATCCCGCGCGCGGCCTCGCCGGGCTCTGGACCGAGCCGGGCGCGCACACCACCGAAGCGCTCGTACGGCTCCTGGGGCGGGGCAGGGCTTCCGTGCTCGCCGCGCTCGACGAACCCGCCACCACCTCGGCCCTCGCGCACCGCCTGGGGCTCGCCCCCTCGTCCGTGTCCGCGCACCTCGGCGCCCTGCGCGGGGCGGGGCTGCTGGTCTCGCGGCGGTACGGACACCAGGTGCTCTACGAACGCACTCCGCTCGGCATCGCGCTGGCGGGCGGCGGGGGCATCTGAGGCCCTCTGCGGCCCGCCCCGGTGTCGTAACCAGGGGTGATTGGGCCGTTATGTAACGATTGCCCGGTCACCGTCGCCCATAGGGGGCTGGATGTACCGGCTGCTCCGCACGTTCACCGCACTCACGGCCCTCACGGCCCTCGGGCTCACGGCCGGGTGCTCCTCCGAATCCGGCACGAAGGGCGAACAGCGGTCGGCCACCGAGGCCGGCGCCTCCCCCGCGGCCACCCAGAAGGCAGCGCAGAGCACCTTCTGGGTCGATCCGCAGAGCGCGGCCGCCCGGCAGGTCAGGCAGTGGGAGCAGGAGGGCCGCACCCAGGACGCCGCCGCGCTCAAGCGGATCTCCGAGCAGCCCATGGCCGTGTGGCCCGCGGGCGACGACCCGGCCCCGGACATCAAGGCGGCCGTCGACGGCGCCGCGCAGGGCGACCGCACCGCCGTGCTCGTCGCGTACAACATCCCGCACCGCGACTGCGGCCAGCACTCCGCGGGCGGCGCGCAGAGCCCGGAGTTCTACGGGCAGTGGATCGACACGTTCGCGGGGGCCATCGGCGACCGTCCGGCCGTCGTCATCCTCGAACCGGACGCGATCCCGCACATCGTGGACGGCTGCACCCCCGCCGAGTACCACGCCGAGCGCTACCAACTGCTCTCCGACGCCATCCAGCGGCTCAAGCAGCAGCCCCGGACGAAGGTCTACCTGGACGCGGGCAACCCGGGCTGGATCTCCCAGGCGGGCAAGCTCGCCGAGCCGCTCCAACAGGCGGGGATCGCGCAGGCGGACGGCTTCTCGCTGAACGTGTCGAACTTCCAGGACGACGAGACCATCAAGGCGTACGGCCGCGGCCTCTCGGGAATCGTCGGCGACAAGCACTTCGTGATGGACACCAGCCGCAACGGCAAGGGCCCCCTCGCCGGCGACCGCGAGGACGCCTGGTGCAACCCGCCGGGACGCGGTCTCGGCACCCCGCCCACGGACAGGACCGGTGAGCCTCTGCTCGACGCCGTCCTGTGGATCAAGCGGCCCGGCGACTCCGACGGACCGTGCCGGGGCGGCCCGGCGGCGGGCCAGTGGTGGCCCGACTACGCGCTCGGTCTCGCGCGCAACGCCAAGGCCACCTGACCGCGGCGGACCCGGCTACTTCCCGCCCACGTGGATCCACTTCGCCTCTGACGACGTGCCGTCCTGGTCCGTCACGAAGAGCATGTACCAGCCCGGCGGCACCAGCGCGGTGTCGCCCCTGGGCACCTCCACCGTCACCTCGCCCTTGCCCTTGGTGAGGGCGAGCGCGATCGACCGCTGCTCGACGTCCGTCGTGTGCGTCACCGCGCTGGGGCGCATCAGACGGGCCGACGCGATCTTCCCGGGGCTCTTCGTGCGGAACGTCGCGCGGCCGTCCGCCGCCAGTTCCTCCGGGCCCTCGCCGAGGACCGGGCGGTTGTCGCCCGCCTTGTGCAGCGCGGGCGGCGTGAAGACCTCCATGCGCTGCTCGAAGTGGCCGAGCTTGGTGTTCTGCTGGTTGTCGTAGAGCGGGTCGGAGCCGAAGGTGACGACCCGTCCGTCGGGCAGGAGCAGCGCCTCGGAGTGGTAGTTGCGGCCCACCTTGGGGGACGCCGCCTCCCGGAAGCTGTTCGACCTGGGGTCGTAGAACTGCGCCTTGAGGATGTTGCTCGCCCCGCGCCCCCGGTAGTCCTTGGACCCGTTGGACGTGAAGACGGAGTCGTCCGGCAGGATCACGCTGTTCAAGTAGCGGGTGCCCTGCGGGAGTTCGGGACCCGTCCGGAAGGCGGGGCTCTTCTCCTTGAGGTCCACCACGGCCGTGCGCCGGGTCGCCTTGTCGGACTCGCCGACGCCTCCGCCGCCCAGGATCATCACCTTCTGGTCCTGCGCCGGGGGCAGCAGGAGGGACGCGGACGTCTCGGTCTGGTCGAGGTCGACCAAGCCGGGGATCTTCTCGAACTTGTTGGTCTTCAGGTCCCAGAGGCCGGGCTCACGGCCCTTGTCGGCGGGGCCGTAGCCCGCGTTCGACGCCGGGTAGAAGAGCTTGCCGCCCTTGGTGAGGAAGAGCGCCGGGTAGGTCGGGAAGTAGCGCTTGGGACCGTCGGTCCACTTCTTCGTCTTCGGGTCGTAGATCTCGTTGTCGCCCGGGTCGATCTTGCCCACGTCGTCGAGGCCGGAGACCGCGAGCACCTTGCCGTCGTCGAGACCGACGAGCGTGGGATACCAGCGGGCCTTCTCCATCGGCTCCACGGGCACGTACTTCTCGGCCTTCGGGTCGAACTCGTACGCCGCCTTGATCCCCTGGAAGTCCTGCTTGTCCATGGTGATCTTCTCGGCGATCCCGTACGCGTTGTCCGCCTCCTTGCCGGTGAGGCCCTCGATCTCGTACTGCGCCGACTTCTGCGTGGCGAACTCCTCGCCCTCCTGCATCGCCTCGACGAAGACGCGGGACTCGCTCGCCTTGACCGTCGTCTTCCAGGGCTTCATCACACCGGACTTGGTGTACGTGATCTCGTAGTCCCGCTTGGCCTTGGGGACCGTGACGTCGAACTTGCTCACGTACTCGACGCCCGACGGCGAGCGGAAACGCGTGCCCTTCTTGAGGACGATGGGCTTGTCGGGGTTCTCGTTCTTGACGCGCATGCCTCCGCCGGCCCGGTTGATCTCGCCGTCGAGGAGTTCGTAGCGCGCCGTGCCGCCCGCCACCAGGAGCCTGCCGTCAGGGAGTTGGGCGTGGCCCGAGCAGAAGAAGTCCTCCGGGGTCCTGACCTTCTTGAAGGTGTCGTTCCGCGGGTCCCAGAGGATCGTGTCGAAGGCGCCCTTGTCGAACTTCTTCTGCTCGTTCCCGGAGCCCGCGACGATCAGGACCTTGCCGGTGTGCAGGAGCGCGGCGTGGATGGCGTTGGTGCGGAACTCCTCGGGGATGCCGATCTGCTTCCAGGAGCCGTACTTGGCCTTGTAGCCGGGCTGGGCGATCTTGTACTCGTAGTACTGCTCCTCGGCGAACGAGAGCGCCGCCGGGGCGTTGAGCCCGACGAGCAGCGCGCCCGCCCCGACACCCAGGAGTGTCTTCTTCGTCCGCTGAGAGGGCCGGTATGCCATGGGTCAGTTCCCTCCTGTCGTCGTACCGGTGGCGAACGCCGGCTCCGGCTCGCCGTCCGCTGCCGCGGTGGTGATGCCTTCCGCGTCCTGCCTGCCGCGCTGCCGCGCCCGCGCGCGGGCCTCCTTGCGCCCCTCGCTCGCCCTGCGCTCCTTGAGCAGCGTGAAGCACCAGATCGTGACGGGGGCCAGCGAGATGACCAGGGCGAGGACGGCCCAGGTGCGCATCGCCGCGTGGGTGTGGCCGAGCACGAACGAGGCGACCAGTGAGCTGGTCAGGACCGCCGCCCAGAAGAGATGGATGCGGAAGGTGAGCAGCCGGTCGGGGCTCGCGTCACCGCCCTTGGGCGTGACCACGAAGCGGCTGGGGCGGCGCACGACGGCGGCGCCGAGCGACTTGGCGTAGATGGGTGCGGAGAGGGCGGACATCCCCATTCCTGCGAGGCCTCCGGAGCCGGCCGGTTCGTGCGGGGAGACGTTGTGCCGGCGGTTCCACAGATAGAGGCCCACCTGGAGGGCGGCCGCGTCGCTGTAGAGCATCAGCCAGACGGAGGCGGCGACCTGCGTCCCGGACGCGCCGAACCAGAGGAAGAGGACACAGCTCAGCACGCCGAGCAGCCAGTTGACCGCCGTCATGGGGTAGTAGACGAGCATCATCGTGTACGAGAAGAGGCGGCCGGGCGGCATCGTGAACGGTGCCTTCCAGTACTGCTTGATCAGCGTCTCGTACGTCCCGCGCGACCAGCGCATCTGCTGGGTGAAGAAGTCCGTCCAGGAGGCGGGCCCCTCGCCGACGGCGAGCACGTCCGGGGTGTAGACCGACCGCCAGTGGCGCTTGGTGAGCGGGTTCTTGTGCCGGTGCAGCTCGAAGCCGGTCGCCATGTCCTCGGTGATGGAGTCGTACAGGCCGCCGACCTGGCGCAGCGCCTGGATGCGTACGACGTTGTTGGTGCCGACGAACATGGGTGCGCGGTAGCGGTTGCCGGCGCGCTGGATCAGCGCGTGGAAGAGGAACTGCTGGGACTCGGCGGCCTTGGTGACGGGCGAGTCGTAGTTCCCGTACACCTGGGGCCCGACGACGAAGGCGACGTCCTCGTCCCGGAAGTAGCCCATCATCCGCTCGAGGAAGTTGGGGAGCGGCACATGGTCGGTGTCCACCGAGGCGAAGAAGTCGTAGTCGCCGCCGTGCATCGCGAGCCAGGCGTTGTAGTTGCCGTGCTTGGTGCGTGCCTTGTGGACGCCCTTCTTGCGGTTCCACTCGGGAACGCCCTTGCGGGTGAAGTGACGTACGTCGAGTTCGGCGCAGAGAGCCTTGGCGTCCTCGTCGTCACCCTCGTCCAGGAGCCACACGTCGAGGGGGCCGGTGTGGTGTATGCCCTTGGCGCCCTCGAGGGTGGCACGCACCATGCCGAGGGGTTCCTTGCCCGGGACGTACGTCGTGAGGAACGCGACGCGGGTGCCGGGTTCGGGGGTGACCGGGATCGGGTCCCTGGCCACCATGGTCGCGTGGGCGATGGACACGACGTTGACGAGCATGAAGAGCTCGATCAGGCCGATGGCCACGAGCATCGTGATGTCGAGCCCGATGAGCCAGCTGTCGGCGCCCTCGCGTTCCGTCCAGTGGGTCGGCCACACGAGGTAGACGAGGAGGAGGCCGGTGAGGACGGGGGCGAGCGTCATCAGGATGACGGCTCGTATTCGGTGGGGCTCACTGGAGAGAAGCTTGTTGTACTGCACCCGATAGCGGCCCCCTTCGCCGCTGCCGCTGCCTTCGCCGGCCGGCTCCGTGAGCGGTCCGGCGAGTGTGCTGTGGGTGTCGTAGTCGTAGCCCTCCGGCCGCACAGCGCCCTCCAGGTCGTGGGTGATCTGGCTCTGGCAGGTTCAGGTGCGAACGAGCCGATAACCACACAAAAGTGGAGTTTCCCCGGCGTGTCGAACCGGGCGCGTCCGTGCGAGCGGTCTTACGGTGAGCGGTTCGGCCGGGGTTACGGGCCGAGGGACCCCGGGGCACGGATCTCAAGACGTTGCTCCGTCCGAGCCCCACCCCCTCCCCGACCAACAACGCCAAGCCCACGCCTGACCAACACACCGGGCAGCCCGAGCGACTGGCTCCCGACCAAGCCCACCCACCGGCGATCCCCCTGACACCACGGGGCAATCGGGCGGGTGGGCGGGAAAGGCCTGTTCGGCAAGAGGCGAATGCGGGGTGATCGGGCGGGTGGGCGGGAAAGGCCTGTTCGGCAAGAGGCGGATGCGGGGCAAACGGGCGGGTGGGCGGGAGAGGCCCTTCGAAGCCCACCCCACCCCCCAGGGGGCTGAGCTCAGGACCGCGAAACCCGCCGTAGGCGACTCCGCATGGCCCGCTGAGCAATCGGCCCCAACTCCTCCACAGCCGTCACCAGGACGGACAACTGCTCCAAGGCGTCCAGCGCCCTCTCCGCCCCCGCCGCGTCCACCCCCTCGTACAGCTCGATCCCGACGAAGGACGCCGCCACCGCCCGCGCCAGCCCCACGGGATCCGCGAACTCCCCAAGCGGCGTCGCCGAGAGGACCCGGACCAGGACCTTCTCGATCTCCTCGATCCAGAGGGCGAGACCCGCCGCCGTCGCGGGGGCGAGGCGAGGCTGCGTCTGGGCCCCCGCCAGGAGCTGGCCGAGAACAGCGACATGCCCCGCGGCCCTCTCCTCCTCGTGCATCTCACGCCCGAACGCGAGGAGTTCGGCCAGCGAGGACACCGCGTCGAGCCGCTCCCGGTACCGCGAGACCCGCTGCTCCGAGCCATGACGGCAGGCCGCCGCCAAGAGCTCGTCGACGGACCCGAAGTGGTAGAAGACCAGCGCCTGATTGACCCCGGCGGCAGCCGCGATCGTCCGCGCGGACGTCTTCGCGATGCCCTGCTCCGTCAACGTACGCAGCGCCCCTTCGAGGAGCTTCTCCTTCGTGTCGGCGCTCACGCCCTCGCCTCCTCGCGCAGGGGCCGCAGCCCCGGCCGCACACCGCAGCGGCGGACCTCCGCGTACTCCGCCGTGAAGGAACCCTCGTACCCGAAGAGCGGCCCGAAGTGCCGGTTCACCACCCTGACCTGGATACGGAAGCGGCCCGTGGAGTCGTCGTAGGACTCCCGCACCTCCGCGTCACCGCCGATCAGCTCGGGGACGCGGACGTCCACCGGCCCCTCCCGGAAGCGGTGCTCCCCGGAGCGGATCAGCAGGGAGCCGTCCGGCTGGGCCCGTAGGTGGAGGTCGCTGGCGAGGTGCTGGTGAGTGCCCAGGTAGTCGAGGATCCGGTCGCCCTTGGGGCTCAGGACCATCTGGGCGTCGAAGCGGCGGGAGCGTCCGGGCAGGTCGAAGGTGCGCACGAAGCTCACCGTCTCACGGCCGAAGGTGTCGACGTACGGCACGTTCTCGATGGTGAAGGGCACGTGGCGGCCCGCTCGGGGGACGAGGATGTTGCGCGTGCCGCCGAGGGCGAGGAACGGCTTCACGAAGCCCCGGCCGTGCCAGACGCGGTCCATGACGCCCCGCCCCGTGCACGCCTCGCCGCTCGCCAGGCCCACGGAGAAGCGGCGCTGCAGCTGGGGGTGGAGCCGGTCGAAGTCGGCGCCCATCACCGTACGGAAGATCGATGTCCGCATCACTTCTCCTGGAGGGTCGCGAGAACACGCGGTGTACGCGTGCGTGCCGGTGGATTGCGCAGGCAGCGGCGCGCGGCCGGCGTCGTCGGCAGCGGCGGCAGGACGAAGGCGAGCGCGAGGACCGCAGGCGCCACCATCGGCGCGGCGACGGCGGCCGCGGCCACGCTCCCGAGGCGCACCGCCACCTCGGCCAGCGCGTGCAGCAGTTGGCGCTCGGGCGTGATCCCGCGCTCCAGCCAGATCCTGAGCCGGTCGAAGGACCAGGCCGTGGCCCAGCCCATCAGGGGGCGGAAGACGGCACGGTCGGCGAGCGCGCCGAAGCGGCCCCAGCGCGGCCGGTAGTCGTAGCCGGTGAGGAAACGGATGCCGCCGCCGGGGACGGGGACGTAACGCCAGTAGCCCGAGCCCTCCCGGAGGAGCGACAGCGGGTGCGGTGAGGCGAAGCGCAGGGCGGACGTCCGGGTGCCGTCCGCGCGGCGCTTCTCGCCGGCGGAGATCCCGGTGCCCGCGACGGTCAGGAAGGGCAGTACGCGCGTGCCGTACCGGAAGTGCCGCGGCTCGCCCGGGACCTGCGGCAGGTAGTCGATCTCGGTGAAGCGGAGGTCCCAGCGCTGGTGCTGGGACGGCTCCTGGGTGCGTGCCCACAGCTCGTCGAGGTCGGCGTCCATGCGTGCTTCGACGTACAAGCTCGACGGTCTCACGGCATTCCCCCATGTCAGCGCAGTTTTGAGCGACTGCTCAAGATGACCATGCTGACCATAGAGAGTTTTGAGCGTTCGCTCAAGTCCGCGGACAGAGAGAAGCCCTCGCCGTCCGACGGCGAGGGCTTCTCTTACGGCACAGAGGGGCAGGCGGTCCCGCGAAGGCGGTCTACGCGGAAAGGTGGCGCTCCACCGTCTCGACCTTCGACGTCATTCCGTCCGTCACTCCGGGACGGATGTCCGCCTTCATGACGACGGAGACGCGCGGCGCCCGCGCCTCGACCGCCGCGACGGCACGCTTGACGACATCCATCACCTCGTCCCACTCACCTTCGACCGAGGTGAACATCGCGTCGGTCCGGTTGGGCAGGCCGGACTCGCGGACGACGCGGACCGCGTCGGCGACGTACTCGCCCACGTCCTCGCCGACGCCCAGCGGGGTCACGGAGAAGGCGACGATCATGCGCTCACGACGCCTTCGCGGCGGGCGCGCGACGCGATCACGGCGGCCTCGGCCTCACGCTTCAGCTTCCGCTCGGCGAAGAAGCCGCCGGCCGGCAGGACGGAGAGGACGAAGTAGAGGGCGGCCGTCTTCAGGTCCCACTTCGTGCGGTTCCAGGCGTCGAGCCAGAACAGCACGTACAGGACGAAGAGCACGCCGTGGACCATGCCCATGACCGGCACGGCGTTGAATTCCGTGGTCCGCTTCAGCACCGAGCAGACGATCAGCAGCAGGAAGGAGACGGCCTCGGGGGCCGAGACCAGACGGAGGCGGCGGAGTGCGGAAGCGGTCTTGATGTCCACGGATCACCTTCGGTGTGAGGCGGGAGCGAGGGGCGGGGCCGCCCGGCGGCATCGATCCGGCGATCTGACGACCGGCGATCTTGTGAATGCGCGCACAAGCGACCCCCATTGTGACATCGGGGTGTTCTCGGGGTTCCCTCAGGGGCCGTTGCCCTGTTCCGACCCCATATCCGACGGCTACCGTCGTTACGTGGCAACGTTCCGATTGCAGGGCAGCAGGGTGCTCGCCGTGGACATGACCGGCGACGCCGTCAAGGCGAAGAACGGCTCGATGGTCGCGTACGACGGCCAGATGGCCTTCAAGAAGATGACCGGCGGCGGCGAGGGCGTCCGGGGCATGGTGACCCGCCGCCTCACCGGCGAGCAGATGACGGTGATGGAGGTGAAGGGGCACGGCACGTGCTGGTTCGCCGACCGCGCCACGGAGATCAACCTCGTGCAGCTGCGCGGCGAGAAGCTCTTCGTCGAGGCCGGCAATCTCCTGTGCACGGACGGGGGCCTGCGCACCGGCACCCAGTTCACCGGCGTACGCGGCGCCTCCCAGGGCAATGGCCTGTTCACCACCACCGTCGAGGGCTCGGGCCAGGCGGCGATCATGTCCGACGGACCCGCGGTGGTGCTGCGCGTGAGCCGGCAGTTTCCCCTGACGGTGGACCCGGGGGCGTATGTCGCGCACCAGGGAGACCTCCGCCAGAACCTCCAGTCGGGCGTCACTTTCCGTACGTTGCTCGGCGAGGGCGGCGGCGAGGCCTTCCAGATCCGCTTCGAGGGCGAGGGGCTCGTCTATGTCCAGCCCAGCGAGCGGACGACGATCGCGGGGGACGTCTGACATGCCTTTCCGGGAGATCAACTCGAAGATGGTCGAGGCGACCGTCCTGCCGGGCCAGCGGCTGTTCAGCCAGCGCGGCGCGATGCTCGCCTACAAGGGAGACGTGGCCTTCACGCCCAACATCCAGGGCGGTCAGGGCGGCCTGGCCTCCATGATCGGGCGCCGGGTCGCAGGCGAGGCGACGCCCCTGATGACCGTGGAGGGCAGCGGCACGGTCCTCTTCGGGCACGGCGGCCACCACATCCAGGTGATCACCCTCACCGGGGACACCCTCTATGTGGAGGCGGACCGGCTGCTCGCCTTCGACGGGACGCTCCAGCAGGGCACGATGTTCATGGGCTCGCAGGGCGGCGTCATGGGCATGGTCCGCGGCCAGGTCACCGGACAGGGCCTCTTCACGACCACCCTCAAGGGCCAGGGCGCGGTCGCCGTCATGGCGCACGGCGGCGTCATCGAGGTCCCCATCACCCCGCAGCGCCCGGTCCACGTCGACCCACAGGCGTATGTGGCCCACCACGGGGACGTACGCAACAAGCTCTCCACCGCCCTCGGCTGGCGCGACATGGTGGGGCGGGGCTCGGGCGAGGCGTTCCAGTTGGAGCTCTCAGGAAGCGGTGCGGTGTACGTCCAGGCGTCGGAGGAGAAGCTGTGAACCCCTCAATGCCCGCGGGGGCACCCGCGGCCCTCGACCCGATGACGCTCCCGAGCGACGACAACGTGAATCCGTACACCTTCTGCGTGGAGCTCAAGGGGAGCCAGTGGTTCCTGCAGAAGGGCAAGATGATCGCGTACTACGGATCGATCGAGTTCAACGGCATCGGTCACGGCCGCCTGGACCGTCTGGTGCGCACGAGTTTTCATTCGCCCCTGCACGCGAGCGACTGGGTGGTGGCCGACGGCCAGGGCAAGATGCTCCTCGCCGACCGGGCCTTCGACGTGAATTCGTACGACCTCGATGACGGCAACCTGACCATTCGCTCCGGCAACCTCCTCGCTTTTCAGCCAACTCTCGCGCTGAAGCAATCGATCGTCCCGGGCTTTCTGACCCTGATCGGAACCGGAAAGTTCGTGGCCGCGTCGAACGGCCCGGTGGTCTTCATGGAGCCGCCGATCCGGGTGGACCCGCAGGCCCTCGTGGGCTGGGCGGACTGCCCCTCGCCCTGCCATCACTACGACCACGGGTATCTGACCGGAGTCATCGGGGGCGTGCGGGCGCTGACCGGGATCGGCGGAACCTCAGGTGAGGAGCACCAGTTCGAGTTCGTGGGAGCGGGCGCGGTGCTCCTGCAGTCCTCGGAGGCCCTGATGGCCGAGCACGCGACGGGCGCGGTGCCGCACCAGGCGGGCGTTCCGGGCGGTCATGGCGGGCCCGGCCAGCAAGGCCGGCAGGGTCAGCACGCCGGGCAGCCGGGACAACCACGCCTTCCCGGACAACTGGGGGACCTCCAGCGTCGCTTCGGCCTGTGAGCGGTAGTCTGCGGAGTGTGACGGGCGAACGCCTGTGCCCCTCTGACAACTGGGGGTCAGAGGCGCGTGTCACACACCGACATTCGTTCACCTTTCAACTTCTTAGGTAGAATCGATTCCATGGAGACCGATACGGCCCCGCAGTGGCTGACCAACGAGGAACAGTGCGCCTGGCGCACCCACGTAGAGGTCAACAGGATGCTGACCTATCAGCTCGAGAAGGACCTCCAGCCGTTCAACCTGACCATGAACGACTACGACATCCTCGTCCATCTCTCCGAGTCCGAAGAGAAGCGGATGCGCATGAGCGATCTCGCGGCCGCCACACTGCAGTCCAAGAGCCGCCTCTCCCATCAGATCACCCGCATGGAGAACGCGGGCCTGGTCCGCCGGGAGAACTGCGAGTCCGACCGGCGCGGGCTCTACACCGTCCTCACGGACGAGGGCATGGAGACCATGCAGCGGGTCGCCCCGCACCACGTGGACTCGGTCCGCAAGCACTTCGTCGACCTGATCTCACCCGAGGCGCTCGGCGAACTCCACAAGGCCCTGACCCCGATCGCGGAACACCTCCGCGCCCAGCGGGGCAAGCCCTGACCCTCACCGGGTGACGGCAGGGACCCTGAGCTCGAAGAGCGCTCCCCCACCGGGAGCCTCCTTGACCGTGAGGGTCCCGCCGTGCCGCGCGGCGACGTCGCGCGCGATGGCGAGGCCAAGACCCGCCCCGCCGTCATCCCTGGTGCGGGCGTCGTCGAGGCGGACGAAGCGCTCGAAGATCCGGTCGCGTTCGCCCTCGGGCACACCGTCTCCGTCATCGGAGACCTCAAGGACCGCCCACGCGCCCTCGGCGCGGGTGGCGACCGTGACGTGCGAGCGCGCGTGGCGCTGCGCGTTGTTCACCAGATTGCCGAGCACGCGCGCCAACTGGCCGCGGGAACCGGTGACGTCGGCGTTCCGCAGATCCATGCGGACGTCGACGCGGTCCCGCGTGCGCTGCGAGAGCTCCTCGCGGGCGAGCGCAGCCAGGTCCACCTGCCCGCCGCCCGGCTTCTCCCCCGCGTCCAGGCGGGCCAGGAGGAGCAGGTCGGCGGCCAGCTCCTGAAGTCGTACGGTGTCCTCGACCGCACCGTCCACATCCAGCAACTCCGGGTGGGCAGCGCCCACTTCGAGCTGGGTGCGCAAGGAGGCGATGGGGCTGCGCAATTCGTGCGAGGCGTCGGCCACGAAGCGGCGCTGACGTTCCACCGAGGTCTGCAGGGCGGCGAGCGTCTCGTTCGTGGTCGTGGCCAGGCGCGCGATCTCGTCGTGCGTGTCCGGCTCGGGCACGCGGCGCGCGAGGTCCTCCGACGCGGTGATCGCCGCCATCTCGGTGGTGATCGCGTCCACCGGCCGCAGGGCACGGCGCGTCACCAGCCAGGTCACCAGGGCGATGACGGCCAGCAGCAGCGGGAAACCGATGAGCATGGACGTCAACGCCGTGGACACCGCGCTCTGCTGCGCGGCGAGCGAGGCGCCGGCATGGACGGTGAGGTCCCCCTTCGTCTCGCTGTTCACCTCGACCGCGGCGAAGCGGTAGTCCTGCGTCTCGCCGTCGACGGTGGCGGAGCCCGAGGTGACGCGCGGTTCGTCGTCGGAGACCTCCCCGAGTTCGGGGGCGTCCCCCTGGCTCACGTCGTCGTCATCGTCGTCGCCCTTGGGAGGCGTGGCGACCGGCCGGGGCTTGACCGCGGCCACACCCGTGCCGCTGATCCGCTGCAGGTCCTCGGTGGCGGCGACCAGCCTCCCGTCGCCGTCGACGACCTGGACCGGATGCTCCTCGTCGTCCAGGTCCAGGTTGTCGTACGGCTCGTTCGCCGCGAGCCGCGAAGCCACCCCGCGGGCGGCCGACTCGGCCTGGCCACTGGCCTGATCGGTCAGGTTCGCACGCAGCGAGAGCAGGACGGCGGCCCCGGCGGCGACCAGTGCGACGGCCACGACGAGGCTGGCGCCGATCGTGGCGCGAGCCCGTACGGAACTGAAGAAGCGCTTGGTCATCGGGGGGCCTCCAGGCGGTATCCGGCGCCGCGCACCGTCTTGATCAGCCGCGCCCCGAGCTTGCGCCGCAGCGCGCTGATGTAGACCTCGACGATGTTGGGGTCCCCCTCGTAGGCGAAGTCCCAGACGTGCTCCAGGATGTCGCCCTTGGAGACCACCTCGCCCACCCGCAGCACGAGCTGTTCAAGCACCGCGAACTCCTTCGCGGTGAGCGTCACTTCACCGTCCTCGCCCTCGCCGCGGAAGACACGGCGCGCCGCGGTGTCGACCCTGAGGTCGCCGATGGTGTGGACGGGGGACGGCCCTCCGTTGCCGCGGCGGCGCAGGAGCGCCTTCACGCGGGCGACGAGCACGACGTACGAGAAGGGCTTGGTGAGGTAGTCGTCCGCGCCCGTGTCCAGCCCTTCGGCCTCGTCGTACTCCCCGTCCTTCGCCGTGAGCATCAGGATCGGTACGTCGTGGCCCGCGGCGCGCAGGGTCGAGCAGACGCGGTAGCCGTTCATGCCGGGCAGCATGATGTCGAGGATGACGAGGTCGTACGTGCCCTCGCTCGCCCGGTGCAGCCCGTCGATGCCATCGTGCACGACGTCCACGGCGTAACCCTCGGCCGTCAGGCCCTTGGCCAGGGACAGCGCGAGGCGCTTTTCGTCTTCCACGATCAACAGGCGCATGCGTTCAGGGTGGCAGAAGCAACCTGAAGAGTTCTTCAGGCGGCTTCAGGCTGGCTTCAGGGTCGCTCAGCCAGATTGGTCCGTGTCGAAAGCGAACGGCAGCGGCCCACCGGCCGCAGCCAACGACTCGGGAGGAACCCCTCATGAAGCGCAACATCGTCATCGCCACCGTCGCAGCTCTCGCCCTGGTCGGGGGCGGCACCGCGACAGCGCTCGCCACCACCGGCGACGACGAGTCGTCGGCCGCCGCCAAGAAGTCCAGCGTTCAGCTGAAGGACCACGACCGGGACGACAACGATCGTGACGACAACGACCGGAACGACGACCGGGACGACGCCAAGGAGAACACCGCCGAGGCCAAGGCCGCCAAGGTGACGGCCGCCGACGCGATCAAGGCGGCCCTCGCGAACCAGTCCGGTACGGCGGTCTCCGCGGAGCTGGACGACGAGGACAACGGCGGCCTGGTCTGGGACGTCGACGTGCTCGGCAAGGGCAGCACGTGGCACAGCGTCCAGGTCGACCCCGGCACCGGCAAGGTGCTCGGCTCGCACACCGAGCAGGACGAGGACGGCGACGCCCAGCGCGTGGCCGCGGCCTTGAAGGGTGCGTCCACCTCGGCGGAGGACGCGGCGAAGGCCGCGGCCGCCAAGGGCACGGTCACGTCCGTGGACCTGGACGATGACGGCACGGCCGGCGCCTGGGACGCGGAGACGGCCTCCGGCAAGGGTGCGGAGTCCGACTGGAAGGTGGACCTGCAGTCGGGCAAGGTCACGGCGGACAAGTCGGACAGCCACGACGACAATGACTCCGACGACGTCGACGACGACAACGACTCGGACGACTGATAACTCCCCCGTCCCCACAGCGCGCCGCCCCGCAGGGATTTCCCTGCGGGGCGGTTCGCGTCGTGGGCTCGGGGCTCCTCTTCCGGCTACGCCTCGTCTTCCGGCTACGCCCTGAACCGCCGCTTCGCGACGGATTTTTCCCGCCCACCCACCCGATTACCCCGGGGTAACGGGTGGGTGGGCGGGAAACATCGTCGCGAAGCGGCGGCTCGTTCGTCTGCGGGGCTACCGGAAGCAGCAGTTCCGTCAGCCCACCGGGTCAACCCGAAGTCAAGCTCTCGACCAGCTCATCCGCCGCCGCGTAAGGGGACAACTCCCCCGCCACGATCCGCTCGGCCAGCGCGGACAGCCGCGCGTCCCCATGCAGATCAGCGATCCGCTCCCGCAAAGCCGTGACCGCGATGGTCTCGACCTCCCGCGCCGCCCGCGCAGCGCGCCGCTCCGCGAGGACCCCCCGCTCCTCCATCCACGCCCGGTGCTTCTCCAGGGCCTCGACGACCTCGTCGATCCCCTCGCCCCGCGCGGCCACCGTCTTCACGATGGGCGGGCGCCAGTCCCCCGCGCCGCGGGACTCCCCGAGCCCCAGCATGTGGTTCAGCTCGCGCGCGGTCGCGTCCGCTCCGTCCCGGTCCGCCTTGTTGACGACGTACACGTCACCGATCTCCAGGATTCCGGCCTTCGCCGCCTGGATGCCGTCCCCCATCCCGGGGGCGAGCAGCACCACCGAGGTGTCCGCCTGTGAGGCGATCTCCACCTCGGACTGGCCGACGCCGACCGTCTCGACCAGGATCACGTCGCAGCCCGCAGCGTCCAGGACGCGGATCGCCTGCGGAGCCGACCAGGCCAGACCGCCCAGGTGGCCTCGCGTCGCCATCGAGCGGATGTAGACCCCGGGGTCGGACGCGTGCTCCGACATCCGGACCCGGTCGCCGAGCAGCGCGCCCCCGGAGAACGGCGACGAGGGGTCGACGGCGAGGACGCCGACCCGTTTGCCCGCACGCCGGTACGCCGAGACCAGCGCCGACGTCGAAGTCGACTTGCCGACACCGGGGGAACCGGTGAGGCCCACCACGTAGGCGTGGCCCGCCAGCGGAGCCAGCGCGGCCATGACCTCGCGGAGCTGCGGCGACGCCCCCTCGACCAGTGAGATCAGCCGGGCCACGGCCCGTGGCCTGCCCTCGCGGGCCTGCGCCACCAGGGAGGGGACGTCCTGCATGTCAGACAGCTCCGTTCCAAGACGTTTGCGAGACGGGGAAGGCTTGCACGCGCGAAGCGCGTCAGGCCTTCGCCACCTTCACGATCAGCGCGTCACCCTGCCCGCCGCCACCGCAGAGCGCCGCGGCACCCACGCCGCCGCCCCGCCGCTTCAGCTCGAGGGCGAGGTGCAGGACGACGCGTGCGCCGGACATCCCGATCGGGTGACCCAGGGCAATGGCACCGCCGTTGACGTTCACCTTTTCCGAGGACACCCCGAGGTCCTTCATTGACTGCACGGCGACCGCGGCGAAGGCTTCGTTGATCTCGATCAGGTCGAGGTCGGCGACGTCCAGGCCCTCCTTCTTCAGGGCGTGCCGGATGGCGTTGGACGGTTGCGACTGCAGCGAGTTGTCCGGGCCCGCCACGTTGCCGTGGGCGCCGATCTCCGCGATCCAGTCGAGGCCGAGCTCCTCGGCCTTGGCCTTCGACATCACCACGACCGCGGCGGCGCCGTCGGAGATCTGCGAGGAGGTGCCCGCCGTGATCGTGCCGTCCTTGGTGAAGGCGGGGCGCAGCTTGCCGAGCGACTCGGCGGTCGTCTCGGCGCGGATGCCCTCGTCCTTGGAGAACAGGACCGGGTCGCCCTTGCGCTGCGGGATCTCGACCGGGGTGATCTCGGCCTCGAAGATGCCGTTCTTCTGGGCGGCGGCCGCGCGCTGGTGGGAGGCGGCGGCGATCTCGTCCTGCGCGGGGCGTGCGATGCCCAGGCGGGTGTTGTGCTTCTCCGTGGACTCACCCATGGCGATGTTCTCGAAGGAGTCGGTCAGGCCGTCGTACGCCATGGAGTCGAGCATCTCGATGGCGCCGTACTTGTAGCCCTCGCGGGACTTCGGCAGGAGGTGCGGCGCGTTCGTCATCGACTCCTGGCCGCCGGCGACGACGACGTCGAACTCGCCCGCGCGGATCAGCTGGTCGGCGAGCGCGATCGCGTCGAGGCCGGAGAGGCACACCTTGTTGACGGTGAGTGCCGGGACGTTCATGGGGATGCCCGCCTTGACGGCGGCCTGACGCGCCGGGATCTGCCCTGCCCCGGCCGTGAGCACCTGCCCCATGATCACGTACTGCACCTGGTCGCCGCCGATCCCGGCCCGCTCCAGCGCGGCCTTGATCGCGAAACCGCCCAGGTCGGCGCCGGAGAAGGACTTGAGGGAGCCGAGCAGGCGGCCCATGGGCGTGCGCGCGCCCGCGACGATCACTGAGGTGGTACCGGTCGTTCCAGACATGTGCCACGGCCCCTTGGGAGGAGGAGTTAATGAGGGTTTACTTGAATGTACTGAGCGGTACGCCGCGCGTCATCGGGCGTTGGGTGTGATCGCGCGCACGTTGCGTAATCACCGCCGGAAGGGCTGCACTTAAAACATGCTGACGCGAATCGATCACATCGGGATCGCCTGTTTCGACCTCGACAAGACCGTCGAGTTCTACCGGGAGACATATGGCTTCACGGTGTTCCACACCGAGGTCAACGAAGAGCAGGGCGTACGCGAGGCCATGCTCAAGATCAATGAGACGAGTGACGGCGGCGCCTCCTACCTGCAACTCCTCGAACCCACCCGCGACGACTCCGCCGTGGGCAAATGGCTGGCCAAGAATGGCGAGGGCGTGCACCACATCGCCTTCGGCACCGCGGACGTGGACGGCGACGCCGCGGCCATCAAGGACAAGGGTGTACGCGTCCTCTACGACCAGCCCCGGATCGGCTCCATGGGCTCCCGCATCACCTTCCTGCACCCCAAGGACTGCCACGGCGTACTGACCGAACTCGTCACCTCGGCAGCTCAGGAGTCACCGGAGCACTGACCTCCGCATACTTGGGCCGGTAGGGTTGGGGGCGGCCGTCCGAAGTTCGGGCGGCCGGTCGTCCGTACGCTGGGCGGCCGCTTGCCGGGGTCCGGGTTTCGGGGGACGAGCGTCAGGGCAGCAGCCCATGCTCTGCTGTTGATCTGACACCATTCCCCGTGGGCCCCGTTCGGCGGATGGACAGGGCTCGTAAGAAGAGACTTGCGACCAGGGGACGGATGGGACCGCGCAGTGCGGGGCTACGAACGCCAAGAGAGCTCGCGGGCTGAGACGGACCATCTTTCGCGGTTCGAGGCCGAGATGGACCGGCTGAAGACCGAGCGAGAGAAGGCTGTTCAGCACGCCGAAGACCTCGGCTATCAGGTCGAGGTGTTGCGCGCCAAGCTGCACGAGGCGCGCCGCAACCTCGCGTCCCGCCCTGCCTATGACGGCGCGGACATCGGCTACCAGGCCGAGCAGTTGCTCCGTAATGCCCAGATCCAGGCCGACCAGCTGCGCCAGGACGCCGAGCGGGAGCTGCGCGACGCCCGTGCGCAGACCCAGCGGATCCTCCAGGAGCACGCCGAGCAGCAGGCCAGGCTCCAGTCCGAGCTGCACTCCGAGGCGGTGTCACGCCGTCAGCAGCTCGACCAGGAGCTGTCCGAGCGCCGCCAGACCGTCGAGTCGCACGTCAACGAGAACGTGGCGTGGGCCGAGCAGCTGCGGGCCCGCACGGAGCAGCAGGCGCGCCGCCTGCTCGACGAGTCGCGCGCCGAGGCCGACCAGGCCCTGGCCGCCGCCAGGGCCGAGGCCGAGCGCGTGGCCGAAGAGGCCCGCCAGCGCATGTCGAGCGACGCCGAGTCGGCCCGTGCCGAGGCCGAGGCGATCCTGCGCCGGGCGCGCTCGGACGCCGAGCGCCTCCTGAACGCGGCGTCCACGCAGGCGCAGGAGGCCACCGACCACGCGGAGCAGCTGCGTTCGTCCACGGCCACCGAGTCCGAGCAGGCGCGCCGCCAGGCCACCGAGGCGAGCCGGGCCGCCGAGCAGCGCATGGCGGAGGCCGAGACGGCGCTGCGCGAGGCGCGCGCCGAGGCCGACAAGGTGCTCGCCGAGGCCAAGGAGCTCGCGTCCAAGCAGCTCTCGGCCGCCGAAGGGGCCAACGAACAGCGCACGCGTACGGCCAAGGAGCAGGTCGCGCGGCTGGTCGGCGAGGCCACCAAGGAAGCCGAGGCCACGAAGTCCGAGGCCGAGCAGCTCGTCGCCGACGCGCGCGCCGAGGCCGAGAAGCTGATCAAGGACGCCGCCGAGAAGGCGCGCACGATCACCGCCGAGGAGACCGCGGGCCAGCTCGCCAAGGCGGCCCGTACGGCGGAGGAAGTACTGGAGAAGGCGTCCAAGGACGCCAAGGACACGACGAAGGCCGCCACCGAGGAGGCCGAGCGGATCCGCAGCGAGGCCGAGGCCGAGGCGGACCGGCTGCGCGCCGAGGCGCACGACATCGCCGAGGGGCTCAAGGGCACGGCGAAGGACGACACCAAGGAGTACCGCGCCAAGACCGTCGAGCTGCAGGAGGAGGCGCGCAGGCTGCGCGGCGAGGCCGAGCAGCTGCGGGCCGACGCGGTCACCGAGGGTGAGCGGATCCGGGGCGAGGCACGGCGCGAGGCCGTCCAGCAGATCGAGGAGGCGGCCAAGTCCGCCGAGGAGCTGCTCGCCAAGGCGAAGGCCGACGCGGACGAGCTGAAGTCGGCCGCGACCACGGAGAGCGAGCGGGTCCGCACCGAGGCCATCGAGCGCGCCACAAGCCTGCGCAAGCAGGCCGAGGAGACCCTGGAGCGCACCCGCGCGGAGGCCGACCGGCACCGCGAGGAGGCCGCCGAGCAGGCCGAGGCCACGAAGTCCGAGGCCGAGGACGCCGCGCGCGCCCTGCGCGAGGAGACCGAGCGGGCGATAGCGGCACGTCAGGCCGAGGCCGCCGACGAGCTGGCGCGCCTGCACACGGAGGCCGAGGAGCGTCTTGCCTCCGCCGAGCAGGCACTCACCGACGCCCGCGCCGAGGCGGAGCGCATCCGCAAGGAAGCCGCGGACGAGACGGACCGCCTCCGCTCGGAGTCCGCCGAGCGGATCCGCACCCTTCAGGCGCAGGCCGAGACCGAGGCCGAGCGGCTGCGCACCGAGGCCGCCGCCGACGCATCGCAGGCGCGCGCCGAGGGCGAGAACGTGGCCGTGCGGCTGCGTTCCGACGCCGCCGCCGAGGCCGAGCGCCTCAAGACCGAGGCCCAGGAGTCGGCCGACCGGCTCCGCTCGGAGGCCGCAGCCGCCGCCGAGCGCGTGGGCGCGGAGGCCGCCGAGGCGCTGTCCGCGGCCCAGGAGGAGGCCGCGAGGCGCCGCCGGGAGGCAGAGGAGACCCTCAGCTCCGCGCGCGGCGAGGCCGACCAGGAGCGCGAGCGGGCCCGTGAGCAGAGCGAGGAGCTCCTCGCCTCCGCCCGCAACCGCGTCGAGGAGGCTCAGGCCGAGGCCGTCCGCCTCGTCGAGGAAGCCGACCGCAGGGCGACCGAGATGGTCTCCAGCGCCGAGCAGACCGCCCAGTCCGTACGGGATTCCGTGGCGGGCCTGCAGGAGGCGGCGCAGGAGGAGATCGCGGGCCTGCGCAGCGCCGCCGAGCACGCGGCGGAGCGCACCCGGACCGAGGCGCAGGAGGAGGCGGACCGTGTCCGCTCCGACGCGTACGCCGAGCGGGAGCGTGCCTCGGAGGACGCCGCCCGTGCCCGTCGCGAGGCGAGCGAGGAGGCCGAGGCCGCCAAGTCCCTGGCCGAGCGCACCGTTTCGGAGGCGATCGCGGAGGCCGAGCGGCTGCGTTCGGACGCCTCGGAGTACGCCCAGCGTTCGCGTACGGAAGCCTCGGACGCCATCGCGTCGGCCGAGCAGGACGCGTCCCGCACCCGTGCCGACGCCCGTGAGGACGCCAACCGCATCCGCAGCGACGCCGCGAGCCAGGCCGACCAGCTGATCGGCGAGGCGCGCAGCGAGGCGGAGCGGCTGCAGAACGAGACGGTCGCGGAGGCCGAGCGGCTCCAGGCCGAGACCATCGCCGAGGCCGAGCGGCTGCGTGCCGAGACGGCGGCGGAGGCCGAGCGGGTGCGCTCGGAGTCGGTGGCCAAGGCCGAGAAGCTCATCTCGGACGCGACGGGCGACGCCGAGCGGCTGCGCGCGGACGCGGCCGAGACGGTCGGCTCCGCCCAGCAGCACGCCGAGCGCATCCGGTCCGAGGCCGAGCGCGTCAAGGCGGAGGCGGCGGCCGAGGCCGAGCGGCTAACCTCGCAGGCGCGGGACGAGGCCGAGCGCACCCTGGACGAGGCGCGCCAGGCGGCCAACAAGCGCCGTTCCGAGGCGGCCGAGCAGGTCGACACGCTCATCACGGAGGCCGCGGCCGAGGCCGAGAAGCTGACGGGCGACGCCCAGGAGAAGGCGCTCAAGGCCACCACGGACGCGGAGGCGCAGGCCGACACGATGGTCGGCGCAGCCCGCACGGAGGCCGACCGGCTTGTCTCCGAGGCGAGGGTCGAGGGCAACTCCCTGGTGGAGAAGGCCCGTACGGACGCGGACGAACTGCTCGTCGGCGCCCGCAGGGACGCGACGGCCATAAGGGAGCGTTCCGAGGAGCAGCGCGACCGCATCACCGCGGAGATCGAAGAGCTGCACGAGCGTGCGCGCCGCGAGTCCGCGGAGGCGATGAAGACCGCGGGTGAGCGCTGTGACGCGCTGGTGAAGGCCGCGGAGGAGCAGCTCGCCGAGGCCGAGGCCAAGGCCAAGGAGCTGGTGTCGGACGCGAGTTCCGAGGCCGGCAAGGTCCGTATCTCGGCCGTGAAGCGGGCCGAGGCGCTGCTCAAGGAGGCCGAGACCAAGGTCGCCGAACTGGTGCGCGACGCCGAGCGGGTCAAGGCGGAGGCGCAGGCCGAGGCGGAGCGTACGGTTGACGAGGGCAAACGCGAGCTCGAGGTTCTCGTCCGCCGGCGCGAGGACATCAACGCCGAGATTTCCCGTGTCCAGGACGTACTGGAGGCGTTGGAGTCTTTTGAGGCCCCACCGATTCCGGGCGCGAAGGACGGTGGCGTCAAGGCCGGTGCGGCGGCAGGCTCAACTCGATCGGGTGGCAAGCCGTCTGAGGGCTAGCCAAAGAACTTCTCGCGTGCTTTGTAAGGACCTTCGGCACTGTCGCTGGCAAGTGCTCCGGCGGTTAGCCACTCAAAAGGGGTGTCATTCTCCAGATCAAACGGGCATCTGCTCGATGACACGCCGCTTGGACCCCTAGGATTCCCCCTATCACCTCACCGGTCTCATTCGACAGGAACCCCATGAGCGACACTTCCCCCTACGGCTTCGAGCTTGTGCGGCGTGGGTACGACCGCGCTCAGGTGGACGAACGTATCTCCAAGCTCGTCTCCGACCGTGACAGCGCTCTTGCTCGTATCACTGCTCTGGAAAAGCGCATTGAGGAGCTGCACCTCGAGACGCAGAACGCGCAGGCGCAGGTAGCCGACGCCGAACCGTCGTACGCGGGCCTCGGCGCGCGTGTCGAGAAGATCCTCCGCCTCGCCGAGGAGGAGGCGAAGGACCTGCGCGAGGAGGCTCGTCGCGCAGCCGAGCAGCACCGCGAGCTCGCCGAGTCGGCGGCCCAGCAGGTGCGCAACGACGCCGAGTCGTTCGCGGCCGAGCGCAAGGCCAAGGCGGAGGACGAGGGCGTCCGGATCGTCGAGAAGGCCAAGGGCGAGGCGGGCGCGCTGCGCAGCGAGGCGCAGAAGGACGCGCAGCAGAAGCGCGAGGAGGCGGACGCCCTCTTCGAGGAGACCCGCGCCAAGGCCGCCCAGGCCGCGGCCGACTTCGAGACGAACCTCGCCAAGCGCCGCGAGCAGTCGGAGCGTGACCTGGCCTCGCGTCAGGCCAAGGCCGAGAAGCGTCTCGCGGAGATCGAGCACCGCGCCGAGCAGCTCCGCCTGGAGGCAGAGAAGCTCCGCACGGACGCCGAGCGCCGCGCTCGCCAGACGGTGGAGACCGCTCAGCGTCAGGCGGAGGACATCGTCGCCGACGCGAACGCCAAGGCCGACCGGATCCGCTCGGAGTCCGAGCGGGAGCTCGCCGCCCTGACGAACCGTCGGGACTCCATCAACGCGCAGCTCACCAATGTGCGCGAGATGCTGGCGACGCTCACCGGTGCGGCTGTGGCCGCCGCCGGGTCGCCTGCGGAGGACGAGCCCGTCTCCCGCGGGGTGCCCGCGCAGCAGACCCGATAAGGGCCGTCGAGACGCTCAGAGCCCCTTGCCGCTCCGGTGGCAGGGGGCTCTGTCCCGTTCTAGCGTGGCCGCATGATCGAGCTCGAGGGGCTGACCAAGCGGTACGGCGAGAAGCTGGCCGTCAACAACCTCACCTTCACCGTGCATCCGGGCATGGTCACCGGCTTCCTCGGGCCCAACGGCGCCGGCAAGTCCACGACGATGCGGATGATGCTCGGGCTCGACAACCCCACGGCGGGCGCCGCGCGGATCGACGGCAAGCGGTACGCCCAGCTGAAGGACCCGCTCAAGTACATCGGCGCCCTGCTCGACGCCAAGGCCATGCACGGCGGGCGCAGCGCCTTCAACCATCTCCTGTGCCTCGCCCAGAGCAACGGCATCCCGCGCGCCCGTGTCCATGAGGTCCTGGACACCGTGGGCCTGACGCAGGTCGCCAAGAAGAAGGCCAAGGGCTTCTCGCTCGGCATGGGGCAGCGGCTCGGCATCGCGGGCGCCTTGCTCGGCGACCCCGAGATCCTGATGTTCGACGAGCCGGTCAACGGGCTCGATCCCGAGGGCATCCACTGGATCCGCAACCTGATGAAGTCCCTGGCCTCGCAGGGCCGCACGGTCTTCGTCTCCTCGCACCTGATGAGCGAGATGGCCCTGACCGCCGACCATCTGGTCGTCATCGGCCAGGGACGGCTGCTCGCGGACACCTCGATGGCGGACTTCATCCAGCAGAACTCACGCAGTTACGTCCGGCTGCGCTCCCCGCAGCGCGAGCGGCTCCTCGACGTGCTGCACCAGGAGGGCGTCACCGCCGTCGAGGCGGGCAACGGCACCCTCGAGGTGGACGGCACCCCCGCCGAGGATCTCGGTGAACTCGCCGCCCGCCATCAGCTCGTACTCCATGAACTGAGCCCCCAGCGGGCCTCGCTGGAAGAGGCGTTCATGCAGCTCACCGCGGAGTCCGTGGAGTATCACGCGCACGCCGACCATGCGGGCTCCGACGCCGCCCCGCCTCCTGGCGCGCAGGGCACGGGCTGGGGCGAGAGCTGGCAGCAGCCGAAGAGGGGGGCCTGAGCGATGGCCGCGACGCAGGTACTGAAGTCGGAGTGGACCAAGATCCGCTCGGTCTCGTCGACCGTGTGGACGCTGGGTCTCGCGCTGGTCGTCACGGTCGGGCTCGGTCTGCTGATCAGCATTCTGGCCAAGAACGACTACGACAGCCTCAACGCCCAGGACCGCCGGGTCTTCGACCCGACCTTCACCAGCTTCGCCGGCATGAGCCTCGGCCAGCTCGCGATGATCGTCTTCGGTGTCCTCGTCGTGTCGAACGAGTACAGCACCGGCATGATCCGCACCTCGCTCTCCGCGGTCCCGCAGCGCGCCACCTTCATGGCGAGCAAGGTCGCGGTCGCCACGCTGCTCTGCCTGGTGGTGGGCCTGGTCACCAGCTTCATCGCGTTCTTCGTGGGCCAGGCGATGCTCGGCGAGCACAAGGCGCTGATCGGCGACCCCGGCGTGCTGCGCGCGGTGATCGGCGGCGGGCTCTACATGACGCTCATCGCGATGTTCTCGATGGGCGTCGCGATGATGCTGCGCAGCCCGATGCTGTCCCTCGGCATCCTGATGCCGTTCTTCTTCCTCATCTCCAGCATCCTGGGCAACGTCTCGGCGACAGAAAAGATCGGCCGCTTCCTCCCCGACCAGGCCGGCAACAAGATCATGCAGGTAAAGACCCCCCTGGACGACGACACCCCGTACGGCCCCTGGGGCGGCCTCGCGATCATGGGCGTCTGGGTGGCGGTGGCACTGCTCGGCGGCTACGCGCTGCTCAAGAAGCGGGACGCGTAGCGTCCTCGTCCGGCGGCAGCAGTTCGTCGAAGCCGCGCCAGCCGTCCCACTCCCACACGTCACGCTGCAGATCCGGTTCGAGCGGCACGAAGCGGCCCAGCTCGAAGTCCTCGGGCCCGACCTTGAACCACCGCTCGTCCGCGACCTCCGTCCCCAGGCCCACGGTCCGCGCGGTCAGCCGCACCATCAGCTCCACACCGGCCGACTGCGACAGGTCCTTGCCCTGGATGCGGGTGAACGGCAGCCGCGGCACCGGAGCGTCGACCGGGATCCACACGGTGAACGGAGCACCCCGCTCGACGGCGAGCCAGCAGCGCTCCTCGGCCGGTTCGCCCTTCTCGTCGAGCACATTGAGCCACTTCTTGTAGATGACGAGGCTGCCGTCGTGCGGTGAGCGTTCGAGATAGCGCAGATGGGCGCGGGCGTGCAGGTCGACGACGAAGAGATTGTCGAAGCGGTTGTAGAACCGGATCGCGATGATCGCGTTCTCGCTCTGCGCGTGCGAGCGCCGGTACCCGGGGAAGTCGGCGGTCCACGCGTGCGAGATGGACGCCCGGCGCCGCCAGACGAACGGCCGCAGCGCGAACATCTTGATCAGTACGAAGCCGAGGAGCACGGCGGGCGCGAGCGCCCCGATCACCGAGGCCATGGTCGCCAAGAGCTGCTGCGCGGTGCTCCCCGCCTGGGGATCGAGGTTGTCCGTGCCGACGCACGCGCGCAGCGCGGACAGCGCAAGGTCGAACAGCCGTTCAGGATCGCTGAACCGCTCGCTCAGGGAGCGCGGCGAGTCCTCGGCCATCGTCCACAGCACGGCGATCACCGCGGAGACCCCGGCGAGCACGGTCAGTGTCATGAGCAGCAGGGCGTGGACGGACCGGCCCGCGATCCATCCTCGCGCAGACGTCCGATAGCGCGGGTGCGCGCCACCCCTGCGAGGCCATCTCACCAAGGACCCCAACTTCCCTTCCCCGCACCGCACTTCACCCGGTCCCCCACGGTGGATCGGCTTCTTTCCCGCAACCCGCCGAGGTTAACCCGGCGGCCGAGGAGCGGTGAAGCGGCGGCGCGGGTACGTGTTCCCGTGGAAGGCTGTCCCCGCACCGCGTCGACCATCCCCGAAGGGCGCCATCGTGAGGACTGAGGACCGAAGCCTGGAGTCGCTGGGTCTCGCCGGCGTACCGGCCAGAGAGCCACTGACCTATCCCGGCCGCCCCATCCCCGCCCCGTCGCTGCTCAACGGCGGCGAGCTGCTCCGGCTCGACGTGCGGACCGGCAGGCTCGGCGATTGGTACGTGGAGGAGCCGGTGCGGCGCCGCCTCGACGAGGCCCTCGTGGACGAGGGCCAGGCCGTCACCGGCCGCCGCCACCCGGTGATCGCCGTGGGGTCGAACGCGTCACCCGGCCAGGTGGCGTACAAGCTGACCCGGCTCGGCATCCCCGCCACCGTGCCCATGGTGCCGGTCCGGGTGCGCGGCATCGCGGTCGGCTGCTCCGGGCACATCAGCCCGGCGGGCTATGTCGCGGGCACCCCGTACGTGGACCGGGAGGCCGAGACGCCCCTTGTGGTGACCTGGCTGGACGCCACGCAGCTCAAGGCGGTCGACGACACGGAGTTCCCCGACTACCGCAGGGCCATACTGCCGGGCGACGACTTCGAGATGACCATGCCGTCCGGTGAGCGCCTCGGCGGCGCGTACATCTACTTCAGCGCGCACGGCGTCCTCGCCGACCCGGCGACCGAGCGCCCACGGCCGGGCGGCGGCGACCAGGCGGAACTGCTCGCCGCGCTCCTGAAGGACTCGCCCCGCCTGAGGGAACTGCTCGGCCCCGATCCGGCCAGCTGGGTCGCGGCGGCGGGTTCCACGTCCCGGCTGCGCGAGCTGGGCACGCGCGTCTTCGGGGACGAGGGCTGGGTGCTGCCGCAGACCGACTTCCTGCCGTACGTCGACGAGTCGAGCCGGCTGCGCGTGTACGACGAGCTGCCCCCGCTTGCGGGCTCCCTGCCGTCGGCTCCGTGACGCCTGAGCCCTTTACGCACTCTTGGCCGGAACCGTCAACGCTCGGATACCCTCCTAACCCTTACGGGGGCGTGTGCCCCGACGTCCTGAACCATTCGATGGGTGCGGAGAATGATCGAGGCAGTCGGCCTGACGAAGCGCTACGGCGCCAAGACAGCCGTGTACAACCTTTCCTTTCAGGTGCGGCCCGGCACGGTCACCGGCTTCCTGGGCCCGAACGGCTCCGGCAAGTCGACGACCATGCGCATGATCCTCGGGCTCGACCAACCCACCACGGGTCAGGTGACGATCGGCGGCTACCCGTACCGCAAGCTCCCCAACGCCCCCCGCCAGGTCGGCGCGCTGCTCGACGCCAAGGCGGTGCACGGCGGGCGGCACGCCCGTAATCACCTCCTGTGCCTCGCGCAGCTCTCCGGCATCCCGGCCCGCCGGGTCGACGAGGTGCTCGGCGTCGTGGGCCTCCAGGAGGTGGCGAAGAAGCGCTCCAAGGGCTTCTCGCTCGGCATGGGCCAGCGCCTCGGCATCGCCGCCGCACTGCTCGGCGACCCGCAGGTGCTGCTCTTCGACGAGCCGGTCAACGGTCTCGACCCCGAGGGCATCCTCTGGGTCAGGAACCTGATGAAGTCCCTCGCCGCCGAGGGCCGCACGGTCTTCGTCTCCTCGCACCTGATGAGCGAGATGGCCCTCACCGCCGAGCACCTGATCGTCATCGGCCGCGGGCAGCTCCTCGCGGACATGAGCGTCAAGGACTTCATCTCGCACAACTCCGCCGACTTCGCGCGCGTGCGTACGCCGGAAGGCGACGTGCAGCAGCGCGAGAAGCTGTCGGCCGCGCTGAGCGAGGCCGGCGGCCAGGTCATGCCCGAGCAGGACGGCGCGCTGCGCGTGACCGGTCTTCCGCTCCCCCGCATCAGCGACCTCGCGCACGACGCGGACGTCCGCGTCTGGGAGCTCTCGCCGCACCAGGCCTCGCTGGAAGAGGCGTACATGCGGATGACGCAGGGCGCCGTCGACTACCGCTCGACCGTCGACCAGCGCGCGGGCCTCCAGCAGCAGCTGCCGCCGGGCGCGATGCCTCCGCAGCAGATGCCGGTGCCCGGCCAGGGCCAGCCCGGGTGGTACGCGCCGCCGCCGCCCCAGCAGGGCGGCCAGCCCTTCGCGATGCCGCAGGGCGCGCCCGGCGCACCGCAGGGCACCCCGAACCCGTACGCGACCGCCGCCCCGCAGGCGCCCGCCCCTGCCCCGGCCCCTGCTCCCGCCCCCGACATGACCAAGCGCGACAGCGAGGACCCCCGATGACCACGCCTCCGACTCCGCAGCCGCAGGCGCAGCCCCAGCAGGCACCTCAGCAGGCCCCCCAGCAGGCCTACGCACAGGCCGGTGCCCCCGTGCCCCAGGGCGCCCCGATGGCTCCCCCGCCGGCCGCCCCCGCGCCCCCCTCCGCCTGGCAGCAGGCGATGAACAACGCCTACACCTCGCCGATCCCGGTCAAGAAGACCCACCTGGGCAACGCCCTGGCCTCCGAGTGGACGAAGATCAAGTCCGTCCGCTCGACCATGTGGACCCTCGGCGTCTTCTTCCTCCTGGTCGTCGGCATCGGCCTGCTCGTGGCCGGACAGACCGAGGACCGGGACTACGCGGACGTGCCGTTCACCATCCCGGCCTTCTTCGGTCTGGTGCTCGGCCAGATCTGCCTGATCACGCTCGGCGTCCTGGTGACGTCGTCCGAGTACGGCACGGGCATGATCCGTACGACGTTCACGGCGTCACCGCAGCGCTATCGGGTGCTCACCGCCAAGATCATGATCTTCTTCGTGATCGCCTTCGTCGTCTCGGCGGGTTCCGTCCTCCTGGTGGGCCTGATGACGTCGGGGATGCACAGCGGCCCCGAGGCCGGCGACGTCGCCTGGGCGGGCACGGTCCTCAAGGGCGGGCTCTACGTTTCGCTCCTGGGCGTCCTCGCCCTCGCCGCCGGATCGATGCTGCGGCACTCCGCGGGCGCGATCACCGCGATGCTCGGCGTGGTCCTTGTCCCCGCGATCCTGCCCGTGTTCCTGATGATCTCCGAGGGCACGCGCCCGCTCGGCGAGAAGATGCTGGACTACAACGCCATCAACTCGCTCGCCAAGATCTTCGAGATGGACGGCGAGGGCGGCGGCACCTCGCAGCTGCTGCTGCTCGTCGGCGTGACGGCGGCCGCGATCGCCGGCGCCTTCGCGCTCCTGGAGAAGCGCGACGTGTAGCCGCCAGGGGTTACACCCGGGTCTCAGTACCTGGGCGCGTTACGGGACCGCTGCACCCGCGTGGTGCGGCGGTCCTTCGCGTTCCAGCACGCCTTGTGCCAGTGCCTGCGCTCGTCGACCCCGGAGTGCTCGGGCCAGGCCACCACATGCGCGAGCCCTGAGGGGATCTCCTGGTCGCAGCCGGGGCAGCGGTAGGTCTTGCCGGCCGCGCTCGCTCCCGCGACATGGCGCAGGCTCCACTGCTCGCCCCGCCAGTTCTCGGTGGACTGGAAGCCGCCGTAGCGCCCCGTCGTCTCCCCGTCCATGCGCGGACTGTCTTCTCCGGCGCCCTTCGGGCGGTTGCGACGCGGGGACACGGGACACCTCACGGGATGTACGGGGGCCAGGGGTGTGACCAGCCTACGCGGAGCGGACCCGGGTAGTCGTCCTGCACCAACCCCCACAGATCCCCCCTGCATTTCGCAGAAAATCCGTCAATCTTCATGCCAAGCCGTGCCTTTGGCACGTGTCATGCGTTGTTGCCCGTAGGGGGAGTGCCTGCGTCGGCGCCAAGGAGGCAGGAGTGCGATGCGTGTAGGTAGTTTTGTTCTGGCCGCCCAGTTCCCCGGACAGGGGCAGGGGGAGGCGCTGCACCGTGCGGTGCGGTCCGCCGAGGTGGCCGAGGAGGCGGGCCTGGACTCGGTCTGGCTCGCCGAGCACCACTTCGTGCCGTACGGCACGTGTCCGTCCGCCGTGACCCTGGCCGCGCTCCTTCTCGGGCGTACGCGGCACATCCGGGTCGGCACCGCCGTGAGCGTCCTGCCGACGGTTCATCCCGTCGCCCTGGGCGAGCAGGCGGCCCTGCTGCACCTGACGTCCGGCGGGCGCTTCTCGCTGGGCGTGGGACGCGGCGGGCCATGGGTGGACCTGGAGGTCTTCGGGTCCGGCCTCGAGGCGTACGAGAAGGGCTTCCCGGAGTCGCTCGACCTGCTGTTGCGGTGGCTGACCGAGCCCCGGGTCGCGAGCGACGCGGACCGGTTCCCGTTCCGCGAGGTCGCCGTGGTGCCACGGCCCCAGGAGGCGCTGAGCGGCGCGGGCGGGGATGCCGGGGAGCCGCCCGAGGGACCCGAGGTGATCGTCGCCTGCACCTCGCCGGCCAGCGTGCGGCTCGCGGCGGAACGCGGTCTGCCGATGCTGCTCGGCATGCACGTCGGGGACGAGGAGAAGGCCGAAATGGTGGCGTTGTGGCAGAGGTACGCGCGCGCCGCGGGGCGCACGCCGGAGGAGGTCCTGCGGGCCGCGCACGTCTCGGCCGGGGTCGCGCAGATCGCGGACCGGCGCCTTGACGCGGCGGAGACGCTGCAGAAGGCGATGCCGGGGTGGCTCAAGCAGGGGCTCGACGCGCACGTCACGGTCGACGGCCGGGCACGGGCCATGCGGGACCCGCTCGCGTACACGGAGCTGCTCTGCGGGCTGCATCCGGTGGGGACCCCGCAGCTGTGCGCGGACCGGATCGCGGCGACCTCGGAGCGCACGGGGATCACCCGCTTCGCGCTGCTGGTCGAGGGCTCGGGCGATCTGGCGACGACGGAGGAGAACGTCCGCAGGCTGGGGGCCGAAGTGTTGCCCCAGCTCGGCTGAGCCGCCGAGGCGGGGAGCTGCCGCTCCTGTACCAGAACACCTCCCGCGTACGGAGCGGCAGCAAAAGGCCTCAGCAGTCCCGCAGTTCGGGGGACTGGTTGAGCAGCTGGCCCCGGATCGAGGTGAACCGGGCGAGCCTGTCGTCCACGGATGCATCCAACGGGAACACCGCCACACGGTGGCAGTTCTGGAATGCGAGACGCACTCCGAAGTGGCGCTGCAGAGCACCGCGAATCGCGTCACTCGCCAGCGCCCGCAGGAGCTGTCCGCGTGCCTGCTCACTCGGCGGCGGCGTCTGGTTGTCGGCGAACTCGCCGCCGTCAACCTTCAGCTGGGCCACCAGGGAGCTGATCATCTCCCATGCGTAAGGCAGGGAGGTCCGGACGCAGTCGACGAATTCCGCTTCATCGACCTCGCCTCGCTCGGCCTGTTCCAACAGTGCCGGTGAGACGTCGAGCGACATGGGTTCTCCTCTCGCACCCCCGGGGAGCGGGGGCTTCCGGACAGGGCAGGAGCCCGTGCACGCAGCGTGCATGCACGGCGACCTCCTGCTTATACGGTAAGCACCGGACCCGCGCTGCACCAGGAGATTGGGAACATAACCGGCCAGGATCGAACAGGGCCATCGCCGGAGGAATCGCGCGGACCACCTGGGGTCGAGTAGCGTTGCGCCCCATGCGTCTCGTCATTGCCCGATGCTCCGTGGATTACGCGGGCAGGCTCACAGCCCATCTCCCGTCGGCCCCCCGCCTGATCCTTGTGAAGGCGGACGGCAGTGTCTCGATCCACGCGGACGACCGGGCCTACAAACCTCTCAACTGGATGTCCCCGCCCTGCACCTTGAAGGAGGGGTCGGGGGACGACGCGGGCGTGTGGACCGTCGTGAACAAGGCGGGCGAGAAACTCATCATCACGATGGAAGAGATCCTGCACGACTCCTCGCACGAACTGGGGGTCGATCCCGGCCTCATCAAGGACGGCGTGGAAGCACACCTTCAGGAGTTGCTCGCCGACCGGATCGAGACGCTCGGCGAGGGCTATTCGCTGATCCGGCGCGAGTACATGACGGCGATCGGCCCCGTGGACATCCTCTGCCGCGACGCCGACGGGCAGACCGTCGCCGTCGAGATCAAGCGGCGCGGCGAGATCGACGGCGTCGAGCAACTCACCCGCTACCTGGAGCTGTTGAACCGCGACCCGCACCTGGCTCCCGTCAAGGGCATCTTCGCCGCCCAGGAGATCAAGCCGCAGGCCCGCGTGCTCGCCACGGACCGCGGCATCGGCTGCGCCGTCCTGGACTACAACGCGATGCGCGGCATCGAGGACGACAAGCTGCGGCTGTTCTAGGAGTTCTCGCAGGAGTTCTTGTACGCGAGAGGGGGCCGGGTCCTGGTGGACCCGGCCCCCTCTTCGTACGACTGCGTACGACTGCGTACGCGCGTCAGATCGTCGACGCCGGGCTGCTGCTCGCGGGGCCGCTCGCCGAGTTCGACGTGTCCGGGGACGACGGCGGGTCCGGCGTCGGATCCGTGCTCGGCGGCGGAGTGGTCGGCGGCGGGGTCGTCGGCGGCTTGGTCGTGGGCGGCTTCGTGGTCGGCGGCTTGGTCGTCGGGGGCTTCGTCGTGGGCGGCTTGGTGGTCGGCTTGTCCGTCGGCTTCGTCGTCGGCTTGTCCGAGGTGTCGTCGGACGGCTTGCCGCTGTCGCTCGGCTTGTCCGACGGGCCGTCGCTCTCGCCCGGGGTGCCGTCGTCGGCGGTGCCGGGGATGTTGTCGGGGCCGTCGCTGTCCGGGCGGCTCGTCGAGTCCTTGGCCGGCTTGTCGGCGGTGAGGCCGTCGTCGCCCTGGTCCTCGCTCGCCGACTGCTCGGTCTTGACCTTGTCGGGCGGGTTGTCGTTCCCGTCCGACGTCGCGCCGAGGGTCACCACCGTGCCGAGCACCGCGGCGAGGAGGGCTCCCGCGCCCGCCGCCACGAGGTTGCGCCGGGTGCCGTTGACGATGGAGCGGCGGGTCGGAGCCGGGCTCGCGCCCGCCGCGGGTGCGGCGTTGCGGGTGACCAGGGTCTCGGGCTCCGGAGGCGGTGCGGGCAGCGCGAAGGCCGCCGGTACGCCGCCGGGGGGCGACGCCGACTCGTCGTGGCGCGCGTCGGGCATCTCTTCGCCCGCCGCCGGGCTCGCGCCCGGGATCACGCCGCCCGAGCGGTCGGCGACCAGGGCGAGGGCCCTGCGGCCCGCGATCATGCCCCGCTTGTCGGCGAGCGCGCCGCGCAGGCCGACGGAGGCCTCCAGCTCGACGCGGGCCCGGTCGAGCTGTCCGCCGCAGAGCGCGAGGACGCCGAGCTCATGGTGGAAGTACGCCTCTTCGGCGACCTCACCCGCGGTCCGCGCGGCCTCCTGGCCCGACCGCAGGGCCCGCTCCCAGGCGCCCCAGTCGAGCCCTCCCGCGAAGGCGGGCGCGATCGTACGGGCCAGCAGCACCGCGGCGCTCTCCTCGCCCCCTGCCGGCGCCCCCGACGCGGACTGCCCCGCGACCAGGACGCTCAGGGCGGCGAGCACGGCGTCCGCCTCGGCGACGACCCGCTCCGGGCCGACCGAAGGGTGCCCTGCCCACCAGGCGTAGTGCTGGGCGGCGCCCTGTGCGCGCTCGGCGGCGTCGTCCGCGTATCCGGCGGCCTCCAGCTGTGTGCGCACCCCGGCGGCGAGCCGGTAGTGGGAGCCGACGGGGGTGACGAGCGCGGTGGAGACCAGCTCGGCGAGGGCCGCGTCCGCGTGGGTGTCCCCCACGAGGGCGGGCAGATGCGCCTGGTGGGGCAGTTCCCCGCCGAGCGCGACCGCGAAGCGCAGGGTGCTGCGCGCCGAGGGGCTCAGACGGGAGGCGAGCAGGACCGCGGGCGCCGCGCCGTCGGCGAGCGAGGGCAGCGGCACGTCGTGCCCCTCGGCGTCGAAGGGCGCGTCGACCGGTCCCTCGGCGTAGTAGCCGTACTCGTCGAAGGCGTTCGGGTCGGCGCGCAGCTGGTCGCGCTGGCGCAGCAGGGCGCCCGCCTGGACGAAGCGCAGGGGCAGCCCCTCCGACTCGAACCAGAGGTCGCCCGCCCAGCTCGCCTCGTCGTCCGTCAGGACGCGGCCGACGGCGCGCTCCAGGAGTTCGAGGCCGCGGCTGCGGCCGAGGCCGCCGAGGAAGACCTCTTCGAGGTGCGAGTCGGGCGACGGCGCCGCGACGTCGGGGGTCGCGGAGATCAGGAAGGCGCACTCGGGAGTGGCGTCGAGGAGCTCTTCCAGGGCCGCGGCGCCGAACTCCAGGTCGTCCAGGACGACGACGGCGCCGATGTCGTGGACGAGTTCGAGCAGGAGGGCGCGGTCGGGGCGGTGCAACGGAGCGTTGTAGACCGTGCCGAAGAGGTCCTGGAGCAGGTCCGCGGGCGTCTTGTGGTACCCGGAGAGCCGTACGACGCCGTCCGGCGCGAGGTCCGCGCAGTCCTCGGCGACGGCGTCCAGGAGCGACGTGCGCCCCGAGCCGGCGGGTCCGGTGAGGCGCACCGAGCGCCCGCGTGCGAGCAGGCGCACGAGCCGCTCGCGCTCCTCCTGGCGCTCCAGGAGCGGCAGCCGGGGCAGTGCGGGTCCCGGCGGCACGGGCGGCGCCGAGGCGCGGCGCACCTCGGCGCGCTCGGCCGCGGTGCGCCTGACGGGCCGTGCGGGCAGCTCGCCGGGCGGGCAGGGTTCGATCTCGCTGCCGTCGACGGGGTTCACGGTGAGCAGGAAGTCGCCCGAGACGAGCTGCACGGTGCGGGCGAGCGCGGGCGCGGGCTGCCCGAAGTCGGGTGTCAGAGGATCACGCGGTGGACGCACGGGACGCGCCGAATCGTCGTCGTTGATGCCGTCATGGCCGTACTCTTCCGGTCCCCGGTTCATCGGGTCCATGGTCAAAGCCCCCCAGATGCGTCGTGTACACAGCCCCCTCCGGCCTTGTGCACACTGCGCTGTCGCTTCTGGTCCGGTGCCCCCGCTCGGGCGTCTGTCTCGTCATGACGGTGGGCGACCGAACCCTAGACCTTCGCTCAGTATCTACGAACGGGCGGGGTACCGCGCCGTCCGAGACGTCACAGCTTCGTGAGGATTGTGCGCGAGACGTGCCTCACACACGGGGAAGTGATTCGACCCCGATGCCGCCTTCGATGGCGAGGATTCTGTGCAGCCGGGTCGCCACGAGCAGGCGCTGCATCTGCGGCGGCACACTGCGGAGCACGAGCCGGCGCCCGCACCGTCCCGCGCGCCGGTGCGCGCCCATGATGACGCCGAGTCCCGTGGCGTCCCACGAGTCGAGTTCGGACAGGTCGAGCACCAGGTCACCGGCTCCGTCGTCGACGGCCGAGTGCAGGACCGTTCGGGCGTCCGCCGCGCTGCGTACGTCGAGGCGTCCCCCGACGACCAGCTGGGCCTGGTCGCCCCTGATGTGCATATGCGCTCCCCGAGAGTGCTGAGTTTCGTGTGACGTCTGTTCCGTACGGCGTCTGCGTATGTCACTGCAACTGACTGCCGCATGGGCAAGGAAGTTGCCGTCTGTAAGCGAACCGATACCGAATTCACTCCGAGGGGTGACCCCACAGAGGCGGAGACAGACGTCAGTGCTTGTAGAAGCCCTGCCCGCTCTTGCGTCCGATGTCACCGGCGTCAACCATCCGGCGCATCAGCTCGGGCGGCGCGAACTTCTCGTCCTGGGACTCCGTGTAGATGTTGCTCGTGGCGTGCAGCAGGATGTCGACGCCCGTCAGGTCGGCGGTCGCGAGCGGTCCCATGGCGTGCCCGAAGCCGAGCTTGCACGCGATGTCGATGTCCTCGGCGGTGGCGACGCCCGACTCGTACAGCTTGGCGGCCTCGACGACGAGCGCCGAGATCAGACGGGTCGTCACGAATCCCGCGACGTCGCGGTTCACGACGATGCAGGTCTTGCCGACGGACTCGGCGAACTCACGGGTACGGGCGAGGGTTTCGTCGCTGGTCTTGTAGCCGCGCACCAGTTCGCACAGCTGCATCATCGGCACCGGCGAGAAGAAGTGGGCGCCCACGACGCGCTCCGGACGCTCCGTCACGGCCGCGATCTTCGTGATCGGGATGGCGGAGGTGTTCGACGCGAGCACGGCGTCCGGGCGCACGATCTTGTCGAGCGTACGGAAGATCTCGTGCTTGACCTCGAGCTTCTCGAAGACGGCCTCGACGACGATGTCCGCGTCGGCGACGGCGTCCATGTCGGTGCTCGTCGTGATGCGCCCGAGCGCCGCCTCGGCGTCCTCGGCGGCGAGCTTGCCCTTGCTCACGAACTTGTCGTACGACGCCTTGATCCCGTCGGTGCCACGGGTCAGGGCCTCATCGGTGACGTCCCGCAGGACGACGTCCCAGCCCGCCTGGGCGGAGACCTGTGCGATGCCGGACCCCATGAGTCCGGCTCCGATGACGGCGAGCTTCCGTGCCACTGTTCCGACTCCCCTACCGCTTATCACGCCTGGCTTACACGCTGTTTACGTTTGCCTCTGCGGCGCACGTTAGCGTTCGTGAGCCCGCCTGTGGCAGCAACGAGATGCGCGTCACGTCTCAGATGACGGACATCACACTGGTACGGGTCATTCGGCGTCCCGCACCGCGTAGTTGAGGACCTTCTCGCCGAGCAGGTCCTCTATCTCGTCGAGCAGGACGAGGGCCTCACGGGACACTTCAGCGGGTTTGCGGCACTTGGTCATCTCGTCGCCGATCCACGCCATGAGCGTGGCGTGGACCCATGAGAGCTGACCCGCGATCAGGCCGGGCATGGGGTCGTCGTCGGCGGCCTCCACCTCGTCGGCGAGGGTCTTCTTGAGGTGGTCGAGCGCTTCCTGCTGGATCTCCCAGAGCCGCGAGCGCAGGCCGTGCGCGTCGGTGATGACCTTCATGAAGTCGGCCCAGCCAGTGAAGAGACCGATGGAGGGCGACACGCCCTCCACGTCCGAGCGCAGCTCGCGCAGGACGGCGGCGGCCGCGGACTCCCCCGCGCGACGGCCGCGCACGTAACCGGAGAGCCGGTCGACGACGGCCTCGCCCCGGTCGAGGAAGAGGTCCTCCTTGACCGGGAAGTAGTTGTAGACGGTGTTCACCGAGACGTCCGCGGCCTCCGCGACGTCCGCGACGGTCACCGTGACGAAGCCGTGCTCCAGGAAGAGCCCCGTCGCGATGTCGGAGATCCGCTGCTTCGTCTGCCGCTTCTTGCGCTCCCTGAGTCCTTCAGCCATGACCTCACCCTACGACCACTGGCTAGGGCGACTGAAAACTTGGGCCGTCACAAAACTTGGTGTCATTGCAAAATTGCAGCGACTCTGTTTTTGTGGTCGCCATGGCAATCATCAGCACGGCCGGACTCACCCAGACGTTCCGGACCAAGCGCGGCGCCGTCGAAGCCGTGCGCGGCATCGACCTGACCGTCGCCCCCGGCGAGATCCTCGGCTTCCTCGGACCGAACGGCGCGGGCAAGACGACGACGCTGCGCATGCTCGCCACGCTCCTCGCCCCCACCGGCGGCGCCGCCACCGTCGCGGGCTGCGACCTGGCCCGCGACCCGGCCGCCGTACGGCGCAGGATCGGTTACGTGGCGCAGTCCGGCGGCGTCGACCTGAACATCTCCGTACGCGAGGAACTGGTCACCCAAGGGCGGCTCTATCGCCTGACCAAGCCCCAATCAGCTGCCCGCGCCCGGGAGTTGGCCGCGGACCTGGACCTCACCGACCTCCTCGACCGCAAGTGCGCCACCCTCTCCGGCGGCCAGCGGCGACGCCTCGACATCGCCATGGGGCTCATGCACCGGCCCGAGGTGCTCTTCCTCGACGAACCGACCACGGGGCTCGACCCCGGCAGCAGGGCCGACCTGTGGGCCCTCGTGCGGCGGCTGCGCGACGAACACGGCACCACGGTCGTCCTGACCACGCACTACCTCGACGAGGCCGACGCGCTCTGCGACCGCCTCGTCGTCATCGACAAGGGCGTCGTGGTCGCCGAGGGCACACCGAGCGCGCTCAAGCTCCGCTACGGAGGCTCCATCGACGCCTCGCTCCAGGACACGTTCCTCGCCGTCACCGGGCGCGACCTCACCCCCAAGGACACGGCGCCCGTCGCCGTCTGATCCCCGATAACCCCAGGACCTGACATGTCTGCGTTTCTCTCCGACACCGCGCTGATCTTCGGGCGGTACGCCCGCCAGACCCTGCGCTCCAAGTTCCAGATCCTCTTCGGCGTCCTGATGCCGCTGCTCTACCTGCTCTTCTTCGGCCCGCTCCTGACCGACCTGCCGCTCGGCTCGCGCGGGGACTCCTGGCAGGTGCTCGTGCCGGGCCTGCTGCTCCAACTGGGCCTGTTCGGCGCCTCGTACAGCGGATTCGCGATCATCATCGAGAAGCAGTTCGGTGTCGTGGAGCGGATGCGGGTGACGCCGGTCAGCCGGCTCGCGCTGCTCCTTGGGCGGGTCCTTCGTGATGCCGCGCTCTTCGTCTTCCAGGCGGTGCTCCTGGTCCTTGCGGCCGTGGTCATGGGGTTGCGGGCGCCGCTCGCCGGCATCCTGATCGGCTTCGCCTTCGTTGGGGTCCTGACGGTCGTCCTCGCGTCGCTGTCGTACGCGCTCGCGCTGCTGGTCTCCAAACCGCACGAGTTCGGGCCCGTCATCAACGCGGTCAGCATGCCCTCGATGCTGCTCTCCGGCCTGATGCTGCCGATGGCCCTGGCGCCGGGCTGGCTGGACGTGCTCTCGCACTTCATGCCGTTCCGCTATCTCGTGGACGCGGTGCGGGCCGCCTACGTGGGCGAGTACGCGAGCACGGCAATGCTGTACGGCGTCCTGATGGCGGCGGCGCTCGCGCTCGGGTCCGTGACGGTCGGCACACGTGTCTTCCGGAAGGCGGGCGCGTAACTAGGCTGGCCCCATGGTCAATCTGACGCGCATCTACACCAGGACCGGCGACAAGGGCACGACGGCCCTCGGTGACATGAGCCGGACCGCCAAGACCGATCCGCGGATCTCGGCGTACGCCGACACGAACGAGGCCAACGCCGCGATCGGCACGGCGATCGCCCTCGGTCAGCTCGACGAAGAGGTCGTGAAGGTCCTCGTCCGGGTCCAGAACGACCTCTTCGACGTGGGCGCCGACCTGTCGACGCCGGCCGCCGAGAACCCGGAGTTCCCGCCGCTGCGCGTCGAGCAGTACTACGTCGACAAGCTGGAGGCGGACTGCGACCGCTTCAACGGGGAGCTGGAGAAGCTGCGCAGCTTCATCCTGCCGGGGGGCACGGCGGGGGCCGCGCTGCTGCACCAGGCGTGCACCGTGGTGCGGCGGGCGGAGCGGTCGACGTGGGCGGCGTTCGAGGTCCACGGCAAGGCCATGAACCCCTTGACCGCCACGTATCTGAACCGTCTCTCCGACCTGCTGTTCATCCTGGCCCGTACGGCGAACAAGGCCGTCGGCGATGTGCTGTGGGTGCCGGGCGGCGAGCGTTAGAGCTTGCTGAGGGGGCTCGGGCGGTCGTCCTTGGCGGACTCCACCGGCGGTGACTTCTTCGGGAAGAGCGTGTACGTCGCCGCGATGATCACGTTGATGCCGATCAGCCACACCATCCGCTGCTGCCACCCCCGCAGCGAACCGATGTCGCCGTCACCCTCGACGTACCAGATCGCACCCTGCAGCAGCGCCATGGCGATCAGTCCCGCCAGGATCCAGCGGGCGGCGATCTTCCATTCGTGGATGGCACGCGCGGTGCCGTACTTGGGGGTGGACGGCGGCGGGCCGCCCGCGAAGCGGTGGGCGACTCGGACGTCGACCCACTTGATCGTGTAGTGGCCTAGCGCGATGGAATAGCCGATGTAGACGGCGGCCAGGCCGTGCTTCCAGTCCGGCTCGGCGCCGTTCTTCAGGTCGATCGCGGTGACGACGAAGAGGACGACTTCGAGGACCGGCTCGCAGAGCAGTACGGCGACGCTCGCACGCGGCATCTTCGCCGCGTAGCGCAGGGCAAGGCCCGCGGCCAGCAGCACCCAGAATCCGACCTCACAGATGATGATCAGCGTGACGATCACGGTTCGCTCCTCTCGGTCACCTTTCCAGGCTCCCGGCGGACCGGCCGCGGATCATCGTCAGCAGTGACGAAGCGGGACTGCATCCTTCGATGTAGCGCGCGGTTCCTCCCTCAGGATCAGGCATGGCCGCCGCGTGCCGTGTTGGATGGACGCATGGCCTTGTCCCTCCCCCGCCCGCACCGCGTCGACGTACAGATCGCCGTGGGCAGCGTGCTCGCCGGGCTCGCCCTGTGGGGGCTCGGGCTGCCCATGCAGACGGACCGGCTGCTCGGCCTCAACTGGTCGCTCGTCCCGCTCCTCGTCCTGGGCGGGGCCGAGCTGCTGCGCCAGAGCATGCCGCGGACCGCCCTGATCATCGCCACGCTCGCGCTGACCTTCGACCAGTTCACGGCGGGCAACCTGGCGTCGGTCCTGATGTTCACGGACATCATGTACGCGGCCGTCGTGTACGGGACACCGGCCTCGGCCCGCCGCATCCCGCTCACCACGGGCGCGATCACGGTGGTCCTCACGGTCGGCCTGCTCGCGTGGTGGCAGGAGCCGGAAGCGGTGCTCATCGGCGTGGCGACCGGCATCGTCTCGTTCGGTCCCGCGGCCACCGGCGTCCTGGTGCGCAACCACCGTGAGGCCACCGCCGCGGCCAAGCTGCGGGCCGAACAGACCGCGCTGCTCGCCGAGATGGACCGCGTACAGGCCGTCACCGCCGAACGCGCCCGGATGGCCCGCGAGCTGCACGACATGGTCGCCAACCACCTCTCGGCGATCGCCATCCACTCCACGGCCGCGCTCTCCCTGGACGATGAGAGGACCACCCGCGACGCCCTCGCCGTCATCCGCGAGAACAGCGTCGAGGGGCTCGCCGAGATGCGCCGCCTCATCGGCATCCTGCGGGACGCCGGCGAGGACCTGGAGCCGACGGCCGCGCCCACCCTGGACGGCCTCGGCTCCCTGATCGCGGGCGCCCGCACCAATGGTCTGGACGTCACCCTCGACGACGGTCGCGAGCCGGAGGGCCCGAAGCTTCCCGCACCCGTCGAGCTCGCCGCGTACCGCATCGTCCAGGAATCCCTGACCAACGCCCTCAAGCACGCGTCGCCCGGCCTGGTCACGGTGACGCTCACCCAGGGCCCCCGCTCCCTCGACGTCCACGTGACCAGCCCTTACGGCTCCCCCGCCGGACCCCGCGCCCCCGGCTCCGGAGCCGGCCTCGTCGGCATGCGCGAACGCACCGAACTGCTCGGCGGCGCCTTCGAGTCGGGCCCCGTCGCCACCGCGGACGGCAAGGTCTGGGACGTCAGCGCCACCCTTCCCGTCGACCCCGCAGACCAAGGAGCCACCCCATGATCCGAGTGCTCGTCGCCGAGGACCAGTCCGCCGTACGGGCGGGGCTCGTCCTGATCCTGCGCAGCGCGCCGGACATCGAGGTGGTCGGTGAGGCATCGGACGGCGAGGAGGCGGTGGCGCTCGCCCGTGAACTGAGGCCCGACCTCGTGCTCATGGACATCCAGATGCCCCGCCTCGACGGCGTCTCGGCGACCCGTCAGGTCGTGGCCGACGGTCTCGCGGACGTCCTCGTCCTGACCACCTTCGACCTCGACGAGTACGTCTTCGGCGCGCTGCGTGCGGGCGCCTCCGGCTTCCTCCTGAAGAACACCGAGGCCAAGGACCTCCTGGAGGCAGTCCGCGCGGTCGGCCGCGGCGAAGGGCTGATCGCCCCGGCCGTCACCCGGCGGCTGATCGCCGAGTTCGCCGCCCCGAAGAACGCGAGGCCCGCGCGCCGGGAGAACGGACCCGATCCCGCCATCCTCGACACCCTCACCCGCCGCGAGCGCGAGGTGCTCGCCCGCCTCGGCGAAGGGCTGTCGAACGCGGAGATCGCGGGCCGTCTGGACATGGCGGAGGCGACGGTGAAGACGCACGTCAGCCGACTGCTCGCCAAGCTGGAGCTGCGCAGCAGGGTCCAAGCCGCCGTGCTCGCGCAGGAGTTGGGTGTATGAGCCCGGCTCCGGCGCCTGTGACCGGCGCGATCCGGCCAATGGTTCAGACCTCTTGACCGCTGGTCCAGACCTTTCTATTCTCACCGCACTGCGGTGAGCACTCCCCCCACGTGTTCCACGTGCTCACGGGCGGCGCAGGGATCCACCCCCTATGACCCCCGGATCTCACCCGAGGAGCACACCTTGCGCACCTTGCGCTTCAGACACAGAGCCGTGGCAGGCCTCACCACCCTGCTGCTCCCGCTCGCCACCCTGGTCGCACTCGGCGGTCCCGCCGAAGCCGCGCCGGATGCCGCCCCCGCGGCCACCGCCACGTACGCCAAGACCCAGGACTGGGGCAGCGGCTTCGAGGGCAAGTGGACCGTCAAGAACACCGGAACCACCACCATCAGCTCCTGGAACGTCGAGTGGGACTTCCCCTCCGGCACGAAGGTGACGTCCGCCTGGGACGCCACCGTCACCAACTCCGGCAACCACTGGACCGCCAAGAACCTCGGCTGGAACGGGACGCTCACCCCCGGCGCCTCCGTCTCCTTCGGGTTCAACGGCTCGGGCCCCGGCGCCCCCTCCAACTGCCGGATAAACGGCGGCAGTTGTGACGGCGGCAGCGTCCCCGGCGACGAGGCGCCCTCGGCACCCGGCACCCCCACCGCGTCCGACATCACCGACACCTCGGTGAAGCTCGCCTGGAAGGCGGCCACCGACGACAAGGGCGTCAAGAACTACGACGTCCTGCGCGACGGCTCCAAAGTCGCCACGGTGACCGGCACCTCGTACGCCGACAGCGGCCTCAGCAAGGGCACCGACTACTCGTACACGGTGCAGGCCCGCGACACCGCCGACCAGACGGGACCGGCCTCCGGCGCCGTCAAGGTGCGTACGACGGGCACCACCGACCCGGGCCCCGGCCCCGGTGACAAGGTCAAGCTCGGCTACTTCACCCAGTGGGGCGTCTACGGCCGCAACTACCACGTGAAGAACATCGACACCTCGGCCTCCGCCTCCAAGATCACGCACATCAACTACGCCTTCGGCAACGTCCAGGGCGGCAAGTGCACGATCGGCGACGCGTACGCCGACTACGACAAGGCCTACACCGCCGACCAGTCCGTCGACGGCAAGGCCGACACCTGGGACCAGCCCCTGCGCGGCAACTTCAACCAGCTGCGCAAGCTCAAGGCCAAGCACCCGAACCTCAAGGTCCTGTGGTCCTTCGGCGGCTGGACCTGGTCCGGCGGCTTCACCGACGCCATGAAGAACCCGGCGGCCTTCGCCAAGTCCTGCCACGACCTCGTCGAGGACCCGCGCTGGGCCGACGTCTTCGACGGCATCGACCTGGACTGGGAGTACCCCAACGCCTGCGGCCTGACCTGTGACACCAGCGGTCCCGCCTCGATGAAGAACATGATGCAGGCGTTCCGCAACGAGTTCGGCAAGGACGCCCTCGTCACCGCCGCCATCACCGCCGACGGCTCCAGCGGCGGCAAGATCGACGCGGCCGACTACGGCGGCGCCTCGCAGTACGCCGACTGGTTCAACGTCATGACGTACGACTTCTTCGGCGCCTGGGCGGCCAAGGGCCCGACGGCCCCGCACTCCCCGCTCACCTCCTACCCCGGCATCCCGCAGGACGGCTTCAACTCCGCCGACGCGATCTCGAAGCTGAAGGCGAAGGGCGTCCCCGCCGCGAAGCTCCTGCTCGGCATCGGCTTCTACGGCCGCGGCTGGACCGGCGTCACACAGAAGGAGCCCGGCGGCACGGCGACGGGCGCCGCGCAGGGCACGTACGAAGCGGGCATCGAGGACTACAAGGTCCTGAAGAACTCCTGCCCCGCCAACGGCACCATCGCCGGCACGGCCTACGCCCACTGCGGCAACAACTGGTGGTCGTACGACACCCCGGCGACGGTCAAGAGCAAGATGGCCTGGTCGAAGCAGCAGGGCCTGGGAGGCGCGTTCTTCTGGGAGTTCAGTGGTGACACCACCAACGGTGAGTTGGTGAGCGCCATCAACGACGGTCTGAAGTAGCCCGTCCCGCACAGACGAAGCCGGGGAGAACAGGTACGCCCCCTGTTCTCCCCGGCTTCTTCATGCCTGCGGGCGAGGCTACACATAGCTACGCCACGTTGACCCGTTGCCCAGGAGGCGCCGCCTCCAGCCACGCCAAGAACCCCGTCAGCGCGTCCTCGCCCATCGCCAGCTCGAGACGGACGCCGCGGTGCAGACAGCCGAGGACGATCGCGTCGGAGAGCAGCGCGAGCTCCTCCTCGCCGTCCGGGGCGCGACGGTCGACGACCTCGATGGCCGAGCGCTCCAGGGTCCGCCGGGGACGGGGAGCGTACGAGAAGACCCGGTACCACTCGATCCGGTCGCCGTTGTAGCGGGCGACCCCGTACCCCCAGCCCTTGCCGGAGGTGTCGCCCTTCTCCGGGGCGTTCCAGCGCAGGCTGCAGTCGAAGGTGCCGCCCGAGCGCTGGATGAGCCGGCGCCGCAGCCCGAAGACGAAGAGCCCCACCAACACCAGCACGACCAACACGAGTCCGCACACGAGCAGAGTGAGGATCATCGGCACCGACCTCCTCGCCTCTACGTAACGGACCAACAGAATTGCACCCGCATTGCCTCAGCCGCGACCCGGTCCGGATTGCTCCGGACCTGGCCGCGGCTGAGTCACGTCAAACGCCGTCGCGCCCGTTTCAGCGCGACGACACCGCCCGCAGTCGGACGTCCGCGCGACGCTCGGCGGAGGCGTCGGCCTCCGACTTCGCGCGCTCGAGCGCCCGCTCCGCACGCTGGACATCGATCTCGTCCGACAGCTCGACGATCTCAGCAAGCAGCGACAGCTTGTTGTCCGCGAAGGAGATGAATCCTCCGTGGACGGCGGCGACGACCGTGTTGCCGTCACTCGTACGAATGGTCACCGGGCCCGACTCCAGCACACCCAGAAGCGGCTGGTGACCGGGCATGACGCCGATGTCGCCGGACGTGGTGCGCGCGACGACCAGGGTGGCCTCGCCGGACCAGACACTGCGGTCCGCGGCGACCAGCTCGACATGCAGCTCAGCAGCCAAGGGTGGCTCCTCGGGTCACCACCCGGCGGCTTCGCCGGGTGTTGGGTCAAATTCTAGTGGGCGTACCGGGAGGGGCGGGACTCGCCCACCCCTCCCGTGAGTCATGGACTCAGGAGACGCCGAGCTCCTTGGCCTTCGCCTTCAGGTCCTCGATGCCACCGCACATGAAGAACGCCTGCTCGGGGAAGTGGTCGTACTCGCCGTCGATGATCGCGTTGAACGCCGCGATCGACTCGTCGAGCGGCACGTCCGAACCGTCGAGACCGGTGAACTGCTTGGCGGCGTGCGTGTTCTGCGACAGGAAGCGCTCGACGCGGCGGGCACGCTGGACGACCAGCTTGTCCTCCTCGCTGAGCTCGTCGATGCCGAGAATCGCGATGATGTCCTGGAGGTCCTTGTACTTCTGCAGGATTCCCTTGACGCGCATGGCGGCGTCGTAGTGGTCCTGCGCGATGTAGCGGGGGTCCAGGATGCGGGACGTCGAGTCCAGCGGGTCCACCGCCGGGTAGATGCCCTTCTCCGAGATCGGACGCGAAAGCACGGTCGTCGCGTCGAGGTGCGCGAAGGTCGTGGCCGGGGCCGGGTCGGTGAGGTCGTCCGCGGGGACGTAGATCGCCTGCATCGAGGTGATCGAGTGACCACGCGTCGAGGTGATGCGCTCCTGGAGGAGGCCCATCTCGTCGGCCAGGTTCGGCTGGTAGCCCACCGCGGAGGGCATACGGCCGAGCAGGGTCGAGACCTCGGAACCGGCCTGCGTGAAGCGGAAGATGTTGTCGATGAAGAACAGCACGTCCTGCTTCTGCACATCGCGGAAGTACTCCGCCATGGTCAGACCGGCGAGGGCGACGCGCAGACGCGTGCCCGGCGGCTCGTCCATCTGGCCGAAGACCAGGGCGGTCTTGTCCAGAACGCCCGACTCTTCCATCTCGTCGATGAGGTCGTTGCCCTCACGCGTGCGCTCGCCGACACCGGCGAACACGGAAACGCCCTCGTGCAGCTTGGCCACACGCATGATCATTTCCTGGATGAGGACGGTCTTGCCGACGCCCGCTCCACCGAACAGACCGATCTTTCCACCCTTGACGTACGGGGTGAGAAGGTCGACGACCTTCAGGCCGGTCTCGAACATCTCGGTCTTGGACTCGAGCTGGTCGAAGGCCGGGGCCTTGCGGTGGATCGGCCAGCGCTCGGTGACGTCGGCCTCGGCCTCGGGGTGGTTCAGGATCGCGCCGAGGGTGTTGAACACCTTGCCCTTGGTGATGTCACCGACGGGGACGGTGATGCCCGTGCCCGTGTCGGTCACCGCGGCCTGGCGGACCAGACCGTCGGTGGGCTGCATCGAGATGGCGCGGACGATGCCGTCGCCGAGGTGCTGGGCGACCTCGAGCGTCAGCGTCTTCTTCTCGCCGTCCTTGGCCGGGTCGGCCACCTCGACGTGAAGCGCGTTGTAGATGTCCGGCATCGCGTCGACGGGGAACTCCACGTCGACGACCGGGCCGATCACCCGGGCGACGCGGCCCGTGGCAACGGCCGTATCAACAGTGGTCGTCATTACTTGTCACTCCCCGCGGAAGCGTCGGCCAGGGCACTGGAGCCACCGACGATCTCGCTGATTTCCTGGGTGATTTCGGCCTGGCGGGCCGCGTTGGCAGAACGGGTGAGCGCGTTGATCAGGTCACCCGCGTTGTCGGTCGCCGACTTCATCGCGCGGCGCGTGGCGGCGTGCTTGGAAGCAGCCGACTGGAGCAGCGCGTTGTAGATACGGCTCTCGACGTAGCGCGGCAGAAGGGCGTCGAGGACGTCCTCCGCCGACGGCTCGAAGTCGTACAGCGGACGGGCCTCGTCACTCTGGCCCGCCTCCTCCGCGACCTTGTCGAGGCTCAGCGGGAGCAGCCGGGAACCGGTCGCTTCCTGCGTCATCATCGAGATGAACTCGGTGTAGACGATGTGGAGTTCATCCACGCCGCCCTCCGCCGTGTCCGTCTCGATGGCCTCGATCAGGGGTGCGGCGATCTCCTTGGCGTCCGCGTAGGAAGGGGCATCGGTGAAGCCCGTCCACTGCCCGGAGATCTTCCGCTCACGGAAGTTGTAGTGCGCGATGCCACGGCGGCCGACGATGTACGTGTCGACCTCCTTGCCCTCGCCCCGCAACTTCTCCGTGAGCTTCTCCGCACCCTTGATGGCGTTGGAGTTGAAGGCGCCGGCCAGACCGCGGTCGCTCGAGAGGAGCAGGACAGCGGCCCGGGTCGGAGCCTCGGCCTCGGTGGTCAGCGGGTGCTTGTCGTTCGCACCCGTGGCCACCGCGGTGACCGCGCGGGTCAGCTCGGTCGCGTACGGAGTGGAGGCGGTCACCTTGCGCTGTGCCTTGACGACACGCGAGGCGGCGATCATCTCCATCGCCTTGGTGATCTTCTTGGTCGCGGTGACGGATTTGATGCGACGCTTGTAGACCCGGAGCTGGGCTCCCATGAGTCAGGTCCCTTCCGTCGTCACTTGGACGCGTCGACGGCGGCCGGAGCGTCCTCGCCGAGCAGCTTGCCGTCCGAGGTCTCGAACTGCTTCTTGAACTCGGCGACGGCGTCGGCGATGGCCGTGATCGTGTCGTCGGACATCTTGCCGCCCTCCTTGATGGAGGTCATCAGGCCCTGCTCCTTGCGGTGCAGGTACTCGAGCAGCTCACGCTCGAAGCGCCGGATGTCGACGACCGGGACCTCGTCCATGCGGCCCGTGGTGCCGGCCCAGATGGAGATGACCTGGTCCTCGGTGGCCATCGGCTGGTACTGAGCCTGCTTGAGCAGCTCGACCATGCGCTGACCGCGCTCGAGGGAGGCCTTCGACGCGGCGTCCAGGTCGGAACCGAAGGCGGCGAACGCCTCCAGCTCGCGGTACTGGGCGAGGTCCACGCGCAGACGTCCGGAGACCTGGCGGATCGCCTTGTGCTGGGCGGAGCCACCGACACGGGAGACCGAGATACCGACGTTCAGGGCCGGACGCTGACCGGCGTTGAACAGGTCGGACTCCAGGAAGCACTGACCGTCGGTGATGGAGATGACGTTGGTCGGAATGAACGCCGACACGTCATTCGCCTTGGTCTCGACGATCGGGAGACCCGTCATCGAGCCCTTGCCCATCTCGTCCGAGAGCTTCGCGCAGCGCTCGAGAAGACGCGAGTGCAGGTAGAAGACGTCACCCGGGTAGGCCTCGCGCCCCGGCGGGCGGCGGAGCAGCAGGGACACGGCGCGGTAGGCGTCGGCCTGCTTCGAGAGGTCGTCGAAGATGATGAGGACGTGCTTGCCCTCGTACATCCACTGCTGGCCGATGGCCGAACCGGTGTAGGGCGCCAGGTACTTGAAGCCCGCCGGGTCGGACGCCGGGGCGGCGACGATGGTCGTGTACTCAAGCGCGCCGGCCTCTTCGAGGGCACCGCGCACGGAGGCGATGGTGGAGCCCTTCTGACCGACGGCGACGTAGATGCAGCGCACCTGCTTGTTCACGTCGCCCGAGCGCCAGTTGTCGCGCTGGTTGATGATCGTGTCGACGGCCAGGGCGGTCTTGCCCGTCTGGCGGTCGCCGATGATCAGCTGACGCTGGCCACGGCCGATCGGGGTCATCGCGTCGACGGCCTTGTAGCCGGTCTCCATCGGCTCGTGGACCGACTTGCGGTCCATGACCGTGGGGGCCTGCAGCTCGAGGGCGCGGCGGCCGGACGTCTCGATCTCGCCGAGGCCGTCGATCGGGGCGCCGAGCGGGTCGACGACACGGCCGAGGTAGCCCTCGCCGACCGCGACGGACAGGACCTCGCCGGTACGGGTGACCGGCTGGCCCTCTTCGATGCCGCTGAACTCGCCGAGTACGACGGCGCCGATCTCGCGCTCCTCAAGGTTGAGGGCGAGACCGAGGGTGCCGTCCTCGAACTTCAGCAGCTCGTTGGCCATGGCCGAGGGCAGACCCTCGACCTTCGCGATACCGTCACCGGCGACGGTGACCGAACCGACCTCCTCGCGCGAGGCCGCGTCCGGCTTGTACGCCTGGACAAAGTTCTCCAGTGCGTCCCGGATCTCCTCCGGCCGGATCGTGAGCTCCGCCATCTGGGTTCCCTGCTCTCCTTGTTGGGCCCGAAGTTTCACTTTGGGGGTCTGGGGACTCCCCCCAAGTAAGAGGTGAATCCTCTGCACGGCCCAACTAGGGCCGTAATTACAACGTCTTGCGTTACTGCTAGCGCGCCATGCGGCGGTGTGCGTCCTCGAGGCGGTCCGCGATGCTGCCGTTGATGATCTCGTCGCCGACCTGCACCGTGATCCCGCCGAGGACCTCGGGGTCCACGTCGAGGTTCAGGTGCATCTCGCGGCCGTAGACCTTCGCGAGGGCGGCACCGAGGCGCTGCTTCTGCTGGTCCGAGAGCGGCACAGCGGAAGTGACGACGGCGACCATCCGGCTGCGGCGGTCCGCGGCCAGCTTGGAGAGGGACTCGAGTCCCGACTCCAGGCTACGTCCACGGGGCGCGGTCACGAGGCGCTCGACGAGCCGCTCCGTGGCCTCGTCGGCCCGGCCACCGAGCAGGCTGCGCAGCAGCTCGCTCTTGGCGGCACCCGAGGCGGCGCGGTCGGTCAGCGCGGACCGGAGCCCGGTGTTCGAGGAGACGATCCGGCCGAACCGGAACAGCTCGTCCTCGACGTCGTCAAGCGCGCCCGACTTCTGCGCACCGGTCAGCTCGGCGAGGTTGGTGAGCTCCTCGAGGGCGTCCACCAGGTCACGCGACTGCGACCAGCGCGAGCGGACCAGGCCGGCCACCAGGTCGGCGGTCTCGCCGCCCACCTGCCCGCCGAGCAGGCGCCCGGCGAGCTCTGCCTTGGCCTCACCGGACTGCGACGGGTCGGTCAGGACCCGGCGCAGCGACACCTCGCGGTGCAGCAGCGCCGTGACCGAGGCCAGCTCGTCCGCGAGCCGCTTGGCGTCGACCGACGTGTTGTCGGTCAGCGCGTCAAGACGCTCGCGCGCGGCGGCCAGGGCCTCGCGGCTAGCTCCGTGGGCTGTCATCGAGCCGCCTCGGCCTTCTCCTCGAGCTCGTCGAGGAAACGGTCGATGGTGCGGCTCTGCCGGGCGGAGTCCTCGAGGGACTCACCGACGAGCTTGCCGGCCAGGTCGGTGGCCAGCTGGCCCACGTCCTGACGCAGCGACTGCGCGGCGGCCTTGCGGTCGGCGGCGAGCTGCGCGTGACCGGCGGCCACGATCTCCTCGCGCTGACGCTGGCCTTCGGCACGCATCTCAGCGATGAGCTGGGCGCCCTGCTCCTGCGCCTCCTGGCGCAGACGCGCGGCCTCGTGCCGTGCCTCGGCGAGCTGAGCCTTGTACTGCTCGAGCACGCTCTGGGCCTCGGTCTGAGCGGCCTCGGCCTTCTCGATACCGCCTTCGATCGCCTCCCGGCGCTCGTCCAGAACCTTGTTGATGTTCGGGAGGAGCTTCTTCCAGAAGAAGAAGAAGACGATGGCGAAGGCGATGGTGCCGACGAGCAGCTCGGGGCCCGGCGGAATGAGCGGGTTCTGCTCCTCCGCGTGCTCGGCCGCCAGCTGTACCAGGTTGGCGATCACATCATTGCCTTTCGTCGAACGGGGCTAATCGTCTTTGGCGATCAGGAGCCGTAGACGAACGGCATGACGATGCCGATGAGGGCGAGCGCCTCACAGAAGGCGAAACCGAGGATCTGGTTGGCACGGATCAGACCAGCGGCTTCGGGCTGACGGGCCAGGGCCTCGGTGCCCTTACCGAAGACGATGCCAACACCGATGCCGGGGCCGATCGCGGCGAGACCGTAACCGATGGAGCCGAGGGCCTTGAGGTCACCGGTGACGGCGGCGAGTTCGAGAGTCGCGGACATGCCGTTACTTCCTTCTCTTTCATGGACCGGTGGGGGTTGGCCACCGGGCGCTTAGGGGGTTTTGCGGAGGGGCTCAGTGGTGCTCGGCGAGAGCGCCCTGAATGTACGAGCAGGCAAGCAGCACGAAGACGTACGCCTGAACCGCCTGCACGAAGAGTTCGAAGAGGATCATGCCGATCGTCATCGCGAAGGAGACACCGGCGGCGGGGATCATCCAGCTGTTCAGCAGGTACCAGGAGGCGACGGTGAACATCACCAGCATCAGGTGACCGGCGAACATGTTGGCGAAGAGTCGCACCGCGTGCGTGAAGGGACGCACGAGCAGGTTCGAGAAGAACTCGATGAACGACACGAGCCACTTGATCGGGCCCAGCGAGTTGTCGTAGCCGGTGATGTTCTTCCAACCGCCGACGAAGCCGTGCTTCTTGAAGGTGAGCGGTACCCAGATCAGGTAGACGATGACCGCAAGAACCACCGGGTACGCGAAGATCGACGCGACCGGGAACTGGGCCAGCGGGATCACCGACCAGATGTTCATGATCCAGATGAAGAAGAACAGCGACACCATGAGCGGGACGTACTTCTCGCCGTCCTTCTTGCCCATCGTCTCGTAGACGATCCCGCGGCGCACGAAGTCGTAGCCGGCTTCGCCCACCATCTGCAGCTTGCCCGGGACGACCTTGGCCTTGCCGAACGCCGCGTAGAAGAAGGTGACAACGATGAGCGTGGCCAGCAAGGCAAGCAGCATCACCTTGTTGAACTCGAACCCACCGACGGTGAAGATCGGCTGGAAGAGGAACGAATGCAGGCCCGGCGCGGGGAAGCCACAGCCGTTGTCGGACATGATCCGACAGCTCCACTCAAAGGCGAGCTCAGTTTGGTCAGCACTCACCGCGGGCTCCTTCGGCGTGACGCATAGGTACGGCAACCTCGTTGTCGTGTCGGCGCGGCGCGCAGCCGCGGTTCGGCACCAGACTGGTGTTTCGGATGTGGGCGCGGCGTCCAGGCATCGAGCCTCGCGATCGTGCAGGCGTCAGCTCAGATGCCCGCGCCGGCAGTGCCGCAGTTGGCACCGGACGATAGCAGCATCTCGAACGCGCATTTATCCCGGCCCTACCCTTCACGTCGAGGACCCCGACTTCTCCGGCTTGTCGTTCTGCGCGGAGTCGGGTTCAACGTAAAGGATCTTGGCCTTCATGTGCGCACGAGCCTGTGAGGCCATCCATGCGATGGTCGCCACGACGAGCGCGAGGGCGAAGGTCTTCGGATTGAAGAGCGTGGTGTCCTTGAACAGGCCCATGAAGATGAGAAGCAGCAGAAGCTGGGCGACGTAGAGCATCAAGCCCATCGCCTGGAACAACTGCGGAAGCGATTTCGCAGTCCGTTGCAGCACGAACATTCCGAGCCCCATGAAGGCGATGACCACCGCGGTGCCGACGACTGCGCCGAGAGCCCCCTTGCCACCCGCGACCACACCAGTCACCACGGCGACGATCGCACCGGCGGCAGCAGTGGGTACGGCGGATTGCAGGAGAGTTCGGGTGTCTTGAGACGGCATGGCGGCGCTCCGCTTACTGATGGGGGCAGGGTGTCGTCATGGACGAGCGTAGTCCGGGGTCGAGAGTGTCCCTCGGGCCAATGGACCGTCGCACTACGGTCCTTCGGCTCTATCCCCTGGTTTCGTGAACGGTATCACAAACTATTTGATGAGGTCTTTACCTGCTAGGTGTGCTCGCCGTCACACATGAGAGTTAATCCGCGCGTATGTGCACGCGGCGCGGCAACTTGTCTGGTATTGGGCGAGTTTGCCAGCCGCCGTCAACTCGACGACTCGGCCTTGTGCCGATCCTCGAAGTGTGAGCGGGTGCCAACTGCCGTCGCTCCGTTGACGCCCGATGCGACCGGAGGGCTGTCCTCCGATGCTGCGTCCGTCACATCCGTCCCGTCCGCCGCGGTGTCCGTCACGGCGCCCTTGCGCCGCCGGTAGCGCGGCGGAACAAAGGACTCCGCCCAGCGCGGGATGTGCGGCCTGAAGCGCGGCAGCATCAGCAGGACGAGGCCCACCGCGCTCAGGGCGACGATGACGAGCAGGATCCACATGCTGGCCGAGTGGACCGAGTAGGCCACCGTGCCGAAGCCGATCAGCGCCGACCAGAAGTACATGATCAGCACCGCGCGGCTGTGGGAGTGGCCGATCTCGAGGAGACGGTGGTGCAGGTGTCCGCGGTCGGCGGCGAACGGCGACTTGCCGTTCCACGTACGCCGCACGATCGCGAGAACCAGGTCGGCGAACGGGATGGCGATGATCGTCAGCGGCATCAGGAGCGGGATGAAGACCGGAAGCATCGCGTGCGTCGCGTCGCGGGTGCCCCCGAAGTTCAGGCTCAGGGCGTCACCGTCGATCTGCCCCGTGGCGGAGATCGCGCCCGCCGCGAGGACCAGGCCGATCAGCATCGAGCCCGAGTCCCCCATGAAGATCCGGGCGGGATGGAGGTTGTGCGGCAGGAAGCCCAGGCACATGCCCATCAGGATCGCGGCGAAGAGCGTGGCGGGGGCCGCGGCCTCGATGCCGTAGCCGTACCAGATGCGGTAGGCGTAGAGGAAGAACGCGGTGGCCGCGATGCAGACCATGCCCGCGGCGAGGCCGTCGAGGCCGTCCACGAAGTTCACGGCGTTGATGGTGATGACGACGAGCGCGACCGTCAGGAGCGTGCCCTGGCCCTGGTCGAGGAGGACCATGCCGTAGCCGGGGACCGGGATCCACAGGATCGTCAGGCCCTGGAGGACCATGACACCCGCGGCGATCATCTGGCCGCCCAGCTTGATCAGGGCGTCGATCTCGAACTTGTCGTCCAGGACACCGATCAGCCAGATCAGCGCGGCGCCGGAGAGCAGCGCGCGCGGTTCGTTGGACCGCTCGAAGACGTCGTTCAGATTCGGCAGGTGGTCGGCGACGAGGAGTCCGGCGCACAACCCGAAGAACATCGCGATACCGCCGAGCCGGGGCGTTGGCTCCCGGTGCACGTCGCGGGCGCGGATCTCCGGCATGGCGCCGGCCACGATCGCGAACTTCCGCACCGGGCCGGTCAGCAGGTAAGTCACCGCGGCCGTGATGCAGAGCGTAAGGAGGTATTCACGCACGGGCTTCCCCACAGGTATCGCTGGCCATCTCAGCCCCACACCCTAGCTTCGTGAGCCAGGCGGTCGCGCCGGCTCGCAGTCTGGATACGCCTACATCTCCGTCGTCAGAAGGTAGCTGACGGCCAAGGCGCTCGCTCACCCCACATCGTGCCAGTACCTGCTCCCATAACTCCTGACAGCGGAGCATGCGCTCGACGCCGCCCGCCTGAGTTGACACGACGAAGCACGCAGGAGCCCGCCCCCGAGCTCCGGGGCCCGATTGCCCCGCACGTTGCAGCCCTGTCCAGAGTTTGCAGTCGCGGCCCGACACGCCCGAAGCGCTCGGTGAAACTCGCCAACCTCCCTGGCGACTCTTCTTCTGCACAACCGGAACAGCCATGCGCACAAGTCCTCCACCTGCTCAGCAGCGGGTGAAGTTGCCGCACATGATCAAGTCACGGGTCGCCCCACAAGGTCGATTCAAGACATTGATCAAGAGATTTAGTCGTCAACTAGCAAAATCGCATTGATTAACTTTGTGCGTGCGCGATAGAAATATCGAGCAAACGGGGGTCGACGAAGTTCGAAACAACATGTCGATGCCTTCTCTGATGACCTAAGGAGAAGAATGCACAAGGCAATAGGCGCCGCTGTGACAACAGCGGTGATCGCAGGTTCCTTGGGGATCGCAGTCCCGGCTTCCGCCGATTCAAGCACCAGCACACGATCTGTCGCGCAGGAAAATCAGGATTCCGGCAAGAGTGGGACCGACGCCGGAGTTCAGCGGCTGCGGTGCGGCGGCACGATCAAGCGACTCTCGGCCGGCCCGGGCCCGTTGGGAAACAAGCGCTGGGACATCTACTACAAGAACTGCGGCAGCAGCAGCGTGAAGCGCAAGGTCGACATCAAGTTGGGGCGCGACCTTCCCTGCAAGACAATCAAGGCCAACAAGACGAAGAAGTGGCACTACGAAACGGGCTACTTCGGCCCTGACAGCCCCCGCAAGGTGACGAAGTGCTAGCAAAACAGCTCGTCTTCTAGCGAATGAGTCCGGCTTGGATTTGCATCCAGATTCCAAATTCCAAGCCGGACTTGCACTTCCCCCGACGCGTCATTGATCGTTCGGCAGCCCCGTTCGGCGTACTGGGTCGTTCGTAAGCACGGTGGGCGGCAACGGTCGGCGTCCACGCGGAAGCGGGACCACGGGGGAGGTGCCGAGCCACCATCGTTGTCCGACAGGACCACTCCGCCATCGGCGATCTTGCATAGCCATATTCGCTGATGCGCGACAGAAATCGTGAGCAATCGGGAGTCGCCACGCCATGACCAGGCGTCGGCACTCTCGTCGATTTACGGGGAGAAATAATGCGCAAGTTCGTAGGGACCACTCTCGCCGCAGCTGTCCTGATGGGGACGCTGGGTATGTCTGGTACTGCTGTCGCCGCACCGCAGTCCGGTACGCCGACCACCGCTTCAGAGAGTGCCTCTGGGGACGTGGAGGCCCAGCGACGTAAGTGCGTATCACCGAAGAAGTGGTACAACAAGCGCTTCAACCGAATGGTGCGGGTCAAGAACTCCTGCGGATACAAGGTCTGTTTCTCGGTGACCATGGCGGCTTCGAGGGATCCCGAGTTCGCGATCGGAGCTCGCAAGACCGAGGACTTCCGCTACGGCGGGATCGCTTGGACGAAGGGGACCGGCCTCAAGCGCGTCTCGTGCTGATGAGACGGCCGACGCCTTCTCGGTAGGTTCTCAGGTTCTGCGCCAACGTATTTCGCTGGCGCCAAGCCTCTTCTGGATGTGCTCAACGCACGCATCGAGATGCGAAGTGGTGGTCCAGTCCGATTTCCGGGCTGGACCACCTTTTCCATTTTCCCACTCAGTACGGCGGAAATCTGCCCACCAGTTCTCGCACTTCCTCTCGTACTTTCGAGTCGCTCGCCGCTGTGGACGGGTCACGCACCGCATCGGCCAGGAGCCCGGCGATGCGCACCATCTCCGCGTCGCCCATGCCCTGCGTGCTGACGGCCGCGGTGCCGAGGCGCAGGCCGCGTCCGTCGGCGTACGGCAGGGCGCAGGTGTCCAGGACCAGACCGTGGGCGGCGAGTCTGCCGCGGGCGGTGTGCGCGTCGACGCCCAGGGGCGCGGGGTCGGCCAGGATCAGGTGCGTGTCCGTTCCGCCCGTGGTGAGCGTGCAGCCCGCGACGGCCAGCGCCTGGGCGAGGGTCCGCGCGTTGGCGACGACCCGGTGGGCGTACGCGGTGAAGGCCGGGGTTGCCGCCTCGCCGAAGGCGACCGCCTTGGCGGCGATCGTGTGCATCTGGGCGCCGCCCTGCGTGAAGGGGAACACCGCGCGGTCGATGCGGGAGGCAAGGGCGGAGTCGCACAGGATCAGGCCGCCGCGTGGGCCGCGGAGCACCTTGTGGGTCGTGGCGCAGACGACGTCGGCGTACGGCACGGGGCTGGGGGCCGCTCCGCCGGCGATCAGGCCGATCGGGTGGGCGGCGTCGGCGATGAGGTACGCGCCGACGTCGTCGGCGATGTCGCGGAACGCCGCGTAGTCGATGTGCCGGGGGTAGGCGATGGAGCCGCAGACGATCGCCTTCGGGCGGTGCGTACGGGCGAGGGTTCTGACCTCGTCGTAGTCGATGAGGCCGCTCTCCGCGTCGACGCCGTATCCCACGAAGTCGAACCAGCGGCCCGAGAAGTTCGCGGGCGAGCCGTGCGTGAGGTGGCCGCCGTACGGCAGGCCCATGGCGAGGACGGTGTCGCCGGGGCGCAGCAGCGCGGCGTACGCGGCGAGGACCGCGGAGGAGCCGGAGTGCGGCTGCACGTTGGCGTGCTCGGCGCCGAAGAGGGCCTTGGCGCGGTCGACGGCGATGCGTTCGGCGACGTCCACCAGCTCGCAGCCGCCGTGGTGACGGGCGCCGGGATAGCCCTCGGCGTACTTGTTGGCGAGCGGTGAGCCAAGGGCGGCGAGCACCGCCGGCGAGGTGAAGTTCTCCGCGGCGATGAGCTGGAGGCCGGACGCCTGCCGGTCCTGCTCGGCGAGGAGGACCTCCGCCATCTGGGGGTCCGCGCGGCGCAGCGCGTCGAAGTCAGCGGGCGCCGTCGGGGCGGCGGTGGGTGCGGTGCTGACCGGCATCTTGGGCTCCGGGCCTCGCGAGGGGTGCGGGTCCCTCCAATGTAGGCCCGCCACACGGTGCCCGCGCGGCGTCGCGCGACCAGGGGCGCAGAGAAAGGTTTAAGCCTTGGCCCGCACGCCCGTCAGCGCCGTCACCACCGGGTCGAGCGCCTCGTTGATCTCGTCGCCCACCGAGCGGAAGAACGGCAGCGGCGCCCCGTAGGGGTCGTACACCTCGTCCGCCTCGGCCGTGGGCGCCAGGAGCCATCCCCGCAGTGCCGCGGCGGCCCGCACGAGGGCCCTGGCCCGCTCCACCACTCCCCCGTCGGGGTGCGGCAGCGTCGCCGGGTCTATGGCCCGCACGAGCCGCGTGAACTCCTTGAGCGTGAACGTGCGGAGCCCCGCCGAGTGGCCCATCGAGATGACCTGCGCCCGGTGGTCCCGGGTGGCCGTCAGGACGAGGTCGGCGCGGATGACGTGCTCGTCGAGGAGCTCGCGCCCCTTGAAGCCGGAGGCGTCCGCGCCGAAGTCGGCGAGCACCGCCTCCGCGTTGGTCTCCATGGGGGCGCCCTCGTGCCCCCAGGTGCCCGCGCTCTCCACGATCAGGCCGCCGGTGAAGGGATCGCCCAGGCGGTCGGCCAGGGCATGCCTGGTCAGCCGCTCAGTGATCGGCGAGCGGCACACATTGCCGGTGCTGACGTGGAGGATGCGGAACGAATCGGGATAAGCCGCTATGCCACGCCCCGTCTCAGGGGCTGTCAATTCGCCACCTCGAGGTCGGGTACCACCTTGCGGAGCTCCTCCGCGGTCAGGGCGCCCGCGCGCAGCAGCACCGGCACCTGCCCGGTGACGTCCACGATCGAGGAGGGGACGATGCCCGGCGTCGGGCCGCCGTCCAGGTACACGGAGACGGAGTCGCCGAGCATCTCCTGCGCGGCGTCGCAGTCCTCGGGGGACGGGTGTCCCGTGAGGTTCGCCGAGGAGACCGCCATGGGGCCGACCTCGGTGAGCAGTTCGATGGCGACGGGGTGCAGCGGCATCCGGATCGCGACGGTCCCACGGGTGTCCCCGAGGTCCCACTGGAGCGAGGGCTGCTGCTTGGCGACCAGGGTCAGGGCCCCGGGCCAGAAGGCGTCGACGAGCTCCCAGGCCGACTCGGAGAAGTCGGTGACCAGGCCGTGCAGCGTGTTCGGGGAGCCGATGAGGACAGGCGTGGGCATGTTGCGGCCACGGCCCTTGGCGTCGAGCAGGTCGGCGCAGGCCTCCGGCGTGAAGGCGTCGGCACCGATCCCGTAGACGGTGTCGGTGGGCAGGACGACCAGCTCGCCACGGCGGACGGCCGACGCGGCCTCGCGCAGACCGGTCGTACGGTCGGTCGCGTCATTGGTGTCGTATCGCCGTGCCATCTAGCGGGCCTCCTCGTACACGTACTGCTGGCTTGAAGTGGTGGGGTTCACGGCATCGCCTTGCGGGCGGTCGCGAACCTCGGCCTGTTGTTGAGGTCGGGGTGATCGGCCGCGTCGGCCCAGCCCCGCTCCTCGGTGAAGATCCACGGCACCTGGCCGCCCTGGGTGTCCGCGTGCTCGATGACGACGACACCGCCGGGCCGCAGCAGCCGGTGGGCGGTGCGTTCGATGCCGCGGATCAGGTCGAGGCCGTCCTCGCCGGAGAAGAGCGAAAGCTCCGGGTCGTAGTCACGGGCTTCCGGAGCGACGTACTCCCACTCGGTGAGCGGGATGTACGGGGGGTTCGAGATGAGGAGGTCGACCTGGCCGTCGAGCTCCGGCAGGGCGTCACGCGCGTCGCCCTGGGAGAGCTTGACCCTGGACCCCTCGACGTTCTTCCGCGTCCACTTCAGGGCGTCCTCGGAGAGCTCCACGGCGTGCACGCGCGAGCGCGGGACCTCCTGCGCCATGGCCAGGGCGATGGCCCCGGAACCCGTGCAGAGGTCGACGATGAGCGGCTCGACGACGTCCATCGCGCGCACCGCGTCTATGGCCCATCCCACGACGGACTCGGTCTCGGGCCGCGGCACGAAGACACCGGGCCCGACCTGCAGTTCGAGGTAGCGGAAGAACGCGCGCCCGGTGATGTGCTGGAGCGGCTCGCGGGCCTCACGGCGCGCGATCGTCTCCCAGTAGCGGGCGTCGAAGTCCGAGTCCTTGACGGAGTGCAGCTCGCCCCGCTTCACGCCGTGCACGAAGGCCGCGAGCTCCTCCGCGTCGTTGCGCGGCGAGGGCACGCCGGCGTCGGCCAGCCGCTGGGTGGCCTGAGCCACTTCCGCGAGCAGCAGGTTCACGCTGGTCCTCCGGGGGCAGTGCGGTTGTCGGGTGCTTACGCGGCCGCGAGCTTGGCTGCGGAGTCCGCGTCGACGCAGGCCTGGATGACCGCGTCGAGGTCTCCGTCGAGCACCTGGTCCAAGTTGTACGCCTTGAAGCCGACGCGGTGGTCCGAGATGCGGTTTTCCGGGAAGTTGTACGTCCGGATCTTCTCGGAGCGGTCGACGGTGCGGACCTGGCTGCGACGGGCGTCCGCGGCCTTGCTCTCCGCTTCCTCCTGAGCCGCGGCGAGGAGCCTGGAGCGCAGGATACGCATCGCCTGCTCCTTGTTCTGCAGCTGGCTCTTCTCGTTCTGGCAGGAGGCCACGACGCCGGTGGGCAGGTGCGTGATGCGCACCGCGGAGTCGGTCGTGTTGACGGACTGGCCGCCGGGGCCCGACGAGCGGTAGACGTCGATGCGCAGGTCGTTCGCGTGGATCTCGACGTCGACCTCCTCGGCCTCCGGCGTCACGAGGACACCGGCCGCGGAGGTGTGGATCCGGCCCTGGGACTCGGTGGAGGGCACCCGCTGCACGCGGTGCACGCCGCCCTCGTACTTCAGGCGCGCCCAGACGCCCTGGCCGGGCTCGGTCGCGCCGTTGCCGCCCTTGGTCTTCACGGCGACCTGGACGTCCTTGTAGCCGCCCAGCTCGGACTCGGTGGCGTCGATGATCTCGGTCTTCCAGCCCACGCGCTCCGCGTACCGCAGATACATGCGCAGGAGGTCGCCGGCGAAGAGCGCCGACTCGTCGCCGCCCGCGCCCGCCTTGACCTCGAGGATGACGTCCTTGTCGTCGCTGGGGTCGCGGGGCACCAGGAGGAGCCGCAGCTTCTCGGTGATCTCCTCGCGCTGCTTGTCCAGCTCCTTGACCTCCGCGGCGAACTCCGGGTCCTCCGCGGCCAGTTCACGGGCCGTCGCGATGTCGTCGCCGGTCTGCTTCCAGGCACGGTACGTCGAGACGATCGGGGTCAGCTCGGCGTAGCGCTTGTTGAGCTTGCGCGCGTTGGCCTGGTCGGCGTGGACCGAGGGGTCCGCGAGCTTCGTCTCCAGATCGGCGTGCTCGCCGATCAGTTCCTCGACCGCCTCGAACATCGGGGTCTCCTGAGTTTTCTACGCGAAGGTGCCGCGCAAGGGTTCTACGCGAAGGTGGCTGCTGCGATCAGACGGCAAAGCGCCGGTCCCAACCGCCCCCTCCCGGGGGCGGCCGAAGACCGGCGCAGTGGCTCGCTACTTGTTGGCTGCAGCCTTGCCGAAGCGGGCCTCGAAGCGGGCCACGCGGCCACCGGTGTCGAGGATCTTCTGCTTGCCCGTGTAGAACGGGTGGCACTCGGAGCAGACCTCGGCACGGACGGTGCCGCTGGAGATCGTGCTGCGGGTGGTGAACTCCGCGCCGCAGGTGCAGCTGACCTGGGTCTCGAAGTACTCGGGGTGGATGTCGCGCTTCAAGGTGTCTCCTAGTTTCGGGAGGGCGCCGGGTCGTACGCGCGGATTGCTCGTACGTGAACCGGGGCCGACGTACCAGTCTGCCAGGACGGGTCGCATCTGCCCAAACCGGGGTGGGCGCTGTTCTATTCCCTGCGGCCTGCCGAGGGCGTTCTACTTGCTGGTCACGACGTCGCTCGCGTCGCCCTTGTCGCCCGCGGACTTCTCGGTGGCGGACCTGGGAATGGGCTTGTCGGCCTTGAGCGCGTCCCAGACCTGCTGGTCGGCCTTCTGAAGGGGCAGGACGCGGTTGGGGTCCGCCGGGTCGTACTGGATGGGCATCGTGACCATCTTCATGTCGCCCGCGCCGATGCCCTTGAGGCCGCCCGCGAAGCCCGCGAGGCTCTTGACGTCGTTCAGGTCGGAGTCGGTGGTGATGGCGCTGGTCGCGTCGTTCGCCAGGTCGTACAGCTTCTTCGGGTTGCTGAAGACGCCGACGTCCTTGACCTGGTTGATCAGGGCCTTGATGAAGGCCTGCTGCAGCTGGATGCGGCCGAGGTCGCTGCCGTCGCCGACGCCGTGCCGGGTGCGGACCAGGCCGAGGGCCTGCTCACCGGTGAGCTGGTGGGTGCCGGCCTTCAGGTTGAGGTGGCTGTCCTTGTCGTTGATCGCCTTCTTGGTGGTGATCTCGACGCCACCGAGGGTGTTGATGAGCTTCTTGAAGCCGGAGAAGTCCACTTCGACGTAGTGGTCCATCCGGATGCCGGACATCTTCTCCACGGTCTTGACGGCGCAGGCGGGTCCCCCGACCTCGTACGCCGTGTTGAACATCTGCCGCTGTCCGCCCGGGTCCGTCTTGCCGTCGTCCGTCTTGCACTCGGGGCGGGATATGAGGGTGTCGCGGGGTATGGAGACGACGCTGGCCGTCTTGTGGCCCTTGTTCACGTGCACGACCATCGCCGTGTCGGAGCGGGCGGCGCCCTCGTCCTTGCCGTACTTGGCGTTGTCGCCGGAGCGGGAGTCCGAGCCGAGGACGAGGATGTCCTGCGAGCCGTTGTCGACGTTCTGCGGGCGGTCCGTGCCGAGCGCCGCGTTGATGTCGACGCCCTTGATGTTGCCGTTGAGCTTGAAGTACACGAAGCCGAGGCCCGCACCGCCGATGACGACCACCGAGGCCGCGGTCCACGCGGTGACGACGAGGACCTTGCTGCGCTTCTCGCGCGGCTTGCGACGCCGACCGCCGCCGCCTCGGGCGCGCTTCGGTGCCGTATCCGCCGCGGGTGCGCTCTCGTCGGTCATGTGCTCCTCAGTCCTCGTCGGGTCGGTTACCCCCTGCTTTCAGGGTTCAGGCGTGGTCTGGCGTCACTAGTCAGACGTGGAAACCGAAAGAAGGGTTGCACAGCGATTTGTGAGCGCCCCGGCGCGCACTTGTGACGCATCGTGCACTCCTTTGCCACCCTTATGGCCTCTCACCAGCGGTTTCTCCAGCCGCGGGGCTACTGCCCGTGACCATAAGGATCTCTTAGACGTGTGGCCAAGGTCATTACGCGCTCCTCACGCGCCCCCTGCGACACAAAAGGGCCGCCCCCGTCGGATGACGGGGGCGGCCCTTCTTGCGATGCCGCGGGGACTAGTCGTTGCCGTTGCCCGGCGTCGGGGTCGTCTTCGCGATCTGCATGAGGAACTCGGCGTTCGACTTCGTCTGCTTCATCTTGTCGAGAAGCAGCTCGATGGCCTGCTGCGAGTCGAGCGCGTGCAGCACCCGGCGCAGCTTCCAGACGATCGCGAGCTCTTCGCTGTTGAGCAGGATCTCTTCCTTGCGGGTGGAGGACGCGTCGACGTCCACCGCCGGGAAGATGCGCTTGTCGGAGAGCTTCCGGTCGAGCTTGAGCTCCATGTTGCCGGTGCCCTTGAACTCCTCGAAGATCACCTCGTCCATGCGCGAACCGGTGTCGACGAGCGCGGTGGCGAGGATGGTCAGCGAGCCGCCGTCCTCGATGTTGCGCGCCGCACCGAAGAAGCGCTTCGGCGGGTAGAGCGCGGTCGAGTCGACACCACCGGACAGGATGCGGCCGGAGGCCGGGGCCGCCAGGTTGTACGCACGGCCCAGGCGGGTGATCGAGTCGAGGAGCACGACCACGTCGTGGCCCAGCTCCACGAGGCGCTTGGCGCGCTCGATGGCCAGCTCGGCGACCGTGGTGTGGTCCTCGGCGGGACGGTCGAAGGTCGAGGAGATGACCTCGCCCTTCACCGACCGCTGCATGTCGGTGACCTCTTCCGGACGCTCGTCGACCAGGACGACCATCAGGTGGCACTCGGGGCTGTTCGTGGTGATCGCGTTGGCGACCGCCTGCATGATCATGGTCTTGCCGGTCTTCGGCGGAGCCACGATCAGACCGCGCTGGCCCTTACCGATCGGCGACACGAGGTCGATGATGCGGGTGGTGAGCACGCCCGGGTCGGTCTCCAGGCGGAGCCGGTCCTGCGGGTAAAGGGGCGTCAGCTTGTTGAACTCCGGCCGCCCGCGCCCGGATTCGGCCGCCATGCCGTTGGCCGAGTCGAGGCGGACGAGCGCGTTGAACTTCTCGCGGCGCTCGCCGTCCTTGGGCTGACGGACGGCGCCGGTGATGTGGTCACCCTTGCGCAGACCGTTCTTGCGGACCTGGGCGAGCGACACGTACACGTCGTTCGGACCCGGGAGGTAGCCCGACGTACGGATGAACGCGTAGTTGTCGAGGATGTCCAGGATGCCCGCGACGGGGATCAGTACGTCGTCGTCGGCGACCTGCGGCTCGCTCGCGCCGCCGAACTCGTCGCGGCCACGACGGCCACGGCGGTCGCGGTAACGCCCGCGGCGGCCACGACGGCCACCCGCCTCGTCGTCGAAGTCGTCCTGCGGTCCGTTGTCGCGCTGGTCCCGCTGCTGACGGTCCTGGCGGTCGCCGCGGTCCTGGCGGTCCTGACGGCCGCCGCCCTGCTGACGGTTGCCGCCCTGGCCCTGCTGCTCGTCGCCCTTGTTGCCACGGCGGTCGCGGTCGCGGCCACGGCCCTGGCGGTCACGGCGCTCACGGCGGCCGTCGTTGTCACCGGAGCCGTCGCCCTTGGCCTCGGCCGGCGCGTCCGTCCTGGCCTCGCTCTTGGCGTCGTTCTTCGGCTCGCTCTTCGCCTCGGCGGTGACCGTCTCGGGGCTGCCCGCGTCGGCGGTGGCACGGCGACGGCGGCGCTCGCCCTTGTCGGCACCCGCGGGCTGGCCCGGGATGTCGATCTGCTGCTGGGCGGCGTCATCGGCCTTGGCCGGCTGCTCGGCCTTGTCGGCCTTGCTCGCCTTGGCGGCCTTGTCCGAGCCCGTCGCGTTCGCTGCGGTGTCCTCGCCCGTCCGGGCCTTCGAGGTGGCGCGGCGCTTGGGCTTCGTCTCGGTGTCCGCGGACGAGGCGGGCGCGGCGCTCTTGGCGGAGGCTCCGCCTCCGGCCTGCGCCTCCTTGATGACCTCGATCAGCTGGCTCTTGCGCATCCGCGCGGTGCCCTTGATACCGAGGCCGGATGCGACCTGCTGCAGTTCCGCCAGCACCATGCCATCGAGGCCGGTGCCGCGGCGCCGCCGGGACCCGGCCGAAGCACCGGTGGCAGGCGCCGCAGAGGCGTCCGTGGCGGGCGTGTCGGCAGTCACGCCCATCAGATCGGTGGTGTCGCTCACGAAGGGTCCTTCCCTGGAGCGGACGTCGGCCTGTCTGGCTCGGCGACCGGTTGTGCTGTCCGGAGGTCCTTTGGTGTGTGGACCGTGCCGGGGCGGTGGTCCGCCAACGCGCGGCGGAAGAATTCACTGGTGATGGCGAGTCCCGGTGAGGTGCCACTGAGGTGCGGTGTCACTCGGCTCGGTCACGCCGGTTCCGGAGCGTGCTCGGCACCGCTCAGTGCGAGGCACAGAGCAGTTTGGGAGGCTCCCGGAAGGATGGATGTCCCGGACGGGGACACGAAGCACCTCGCCATGGTGGGGTCGGGTGCAGACTTGAGGTTAACACTACCGGATCCAACAAACATTCCCCCTCTTCTAACCGGCTAACGGGTGTCAGGGCGCAAGCGGCAACACGCTCGCGCCGGACGCGTCGAGCGCCAGGCGATTGGCCGCCCAGCCCTCGCCGGCAAGGCGTGCGACCTTGTCCGCCGCACTCTCGTCGGCCAGCGCGAGGACCGTGGGTCCCGCGCCGGAGATCATCGCCGGGACACCGTCCGCGCGCAGGCGCTCGACCAGGGCGGCGCTCTCGGGCATGGCGGGTGCGCGGTAGTCCTGGTGGAGCCGGTCCTCGGTCGCGGGGAGCAGCAGCTCGGGGCGCCTGGTCAGGGCCTCTACGAGCAGTGCGGCCCGGCCCGCGTTGGCGGCGGCGTCGACGTGCGGGACGGTGCGCGGGAGCAGTCCGCGCGCGGTCTCGGTCAGGACGGGCTTTCCCGGTACGAACACCACCGGAACGACGGAGTCCGCGGGGTCCATCCTGATCGCCCGCGCCGCTCCCCCCTCCATCCAGGAGAGCGTGAAACCGCCGAGCAGACAGGCGGCGACGTTGTCGGGGTGGCCCTCGATCTCGGTGGCGAGTTCGAGCAGCGCGTTGTCGTCGAGCCGGGCGTCGCCGCCTATCGTGACGGCGCGCGCGGCGACGATGCCGGCGCAGATGGCGGCGGACGAGGAGCCGAGGCCCCGGCCGTGCGGAATGCGGTTGGCGCAGACGATTTCAAGACCGCGCGGCTGTCCGCCGAGCAGGTCGAAGGCGGTGCGCAGGGAACGCACCAGCAGATGCGACTCGTCGCGTGGGAGCGTCTCGCTGCCCTCACCTGCGATGTCGATGTTCAGTCCGGTGTCGGCCACCCGTACGACGACGTCGTCGTACAGACCCAGCGACAGGCCGAGGGCGTCGAAGCCCGGGCCGAGGTTGGCGCTGGTGGCGGGGACGCGCACCCGGACGGCGGCGGCGCGGAACGCGGGACCGGCCATCGCTCGATGACTCTCCTTGAGCTGCGATCTTTTGAGGACTTGCCACGTGATGAGGCACTACCCGAAGGCCGCTCTGCGGCAGCACCGCGGCATATGCGGCGGGGCGGGTTCGGTACAGCCTATCGAAGGAAGGTTCTGTGGCGACATAGGGCGCACAGGAGGCGCACGATGCGTGTCGTAAGCCCCCTGTGCACCCCCTATGCGGAGTTGCGGGTTTTCCAGGCGGTTATGCCCGCCGTCAGACTGCGGTTATCCCGGACCGGGACGGTTATGCCAGATCCGGGACGCTCGCGCCAGACCGGATTCGGCTACGCCAGACCCAGACGCTCGGCCGCGGCCGCCGAGTCGACCGGCACCGTGACCGGCTGCGGTGCGCCGGCGACGGCCCAGTCCGGGTCCTTGAGGCCGTTCCCGGTGACGGTGCAGACGATGCGCTGCCCCTTGTCGACCTTGCCCTGCTCGGCCGCCTTCAGCAGACCGGCGACGGAAGCGGCCGACGCCGGCTCGACGAAGACACCCTCCTGGGACGCCAACAGCTTGTAGGCGCGCAGGATCTCACGGTCCGTCACCTCGTCGATGAAGCCGTCAGACTCATCGCGCGCGTCGAGGGCGTACTGCCACGACGCGGGGTTGCCGATGCGAATCGCGGTGGCGATGGTCGACGGGTCCTTGACGATCTCGCCGCGCACGATGGGCGCGGAACCGGAGGCCTGGAAGCCCCACATACGAGGAGTGCGCGTCGAGATCGAGTCGGCGGCGTACTCCTTGTAGCCCTTCCAGTAGGCCGTGATGTTGCCCGCGTTGCCCACCGGGAGCACGTGGATGTCGGGGGCGTCGCCGAGCGCGTCGACGATCTCGAACGAGGCGGTCTTCTGGCCCTCGATGCGGAACGGGTTGACCGAATTGACCAGCGCCACCGGGTAGTTCTCGGAGAGGGCGCGGGCGAGGTTCAGGCAGTCGTCGAAGTTGCCGTCGACCTGGAGGATCTTCGAGCCGTAGACGAGCGCCTGGCCCATCTTGCCGAGCGCGATCTTGCCCTGCGGCACCAGGACGGCGCAGACCATCCCGGCGCGTACGGCATAGGCGGCGGCCGAGGCCGACGTGTTGCCGGTGGAGGCGCAGATGACGGCCTTGGCGCCCTCCTCCTTGGCCTTCGTGATCGCCATCGTCATGCCGCGGTCCTTGAAGGACCCGGTCGGGTTGGCGCCCTCGACCTTGAGATGCACCTCGCAGCCCGTGCGCTCGGAGAGCACCTGCGCGGGCACGAGCGGCGTGCCGCCCTCGCGGAGCGTCACGACCGGCGTCGTGTCGGAGACGGGAAGACGATCCCGGTACTCCTCGATGATTCCGCGCCATTGGTGGGTCATTGCTGCCTACTCCCCTTCAACCCGCATGATGCTGGCGACACCACGCACGGTGTCGAGATTCCGCAGCGCCTCGACGGTGCCGGTGAGGGCGGCGTCGGGCGCGCGGTGGGTGACGACGACGAGGGAGGCCTCGCCGTCCTTGCCCGTCTGACGGACCGTATCGATCGATACGCCGTGCTCGGCGAAGACCGTCGCGACCTGGGCGAGGACACCCGGCTTGTCGGCTACGTCGAGGCTGATGTGATAGCGCGTGACGACCTCGCCCATGGAACTCACGGGCAGCTGGGTGTACGCGGACTCGCCGGGCCCGGTGGCCTCGCCGAGCTTGTTGCGGCAGACGGCGACGAGGTCGCCGAGGACGGCCGACGCGGTGGGGGCGCCGCCCGCGCCGGGCCCGTAGAACATGAGCTGACCCGCGGCCTCCGCTTCCACGAACACGGCGTTGTACGCCTCGCGGACCGACGCCAGCGGGTGGCTGAGCGGAATCATCGCGGGGTGCACGCGCGCGGTGACGGACCCGCCGTCGGCGGCGCGCTCGCAGATGGCGAGCAGCTTGATGGTGCAGCCCATGCGCTTCGCGGACGCGAAGTCGGCGGCGGTCACCTCGGACATGCCCTCGCGGTAGACGTCGTCGAGACGCACGCGCGTGTGGAAGGCGATACCGGCGAGGATCGCGGCCTTGGCGGCGGCGTCGAAGCCCTCGACGTCGGCGGTCGGATCGGCTTCCGCGTACCCGAGCGCGGTGGCTTCGTCGAGGGCTTCCTGGTAGCCCGCCCCCGTCGTGTCCATGGCGTCGAGGATGAAGTTGGTCGTGCCGTTCACGATGCCGAGGACGCGGTTGACCTTGTCGCCGACGAGGGACTCGCGCAGCGGCCGGATCAGCGGAATGGCACCGGCGACGGCGGCCTCGTAGTACAGGTCCCGCCCGTGCTCCTCGGCGGCGGCGTGCAGCGCGGCGCCGTCCTGCGCGATGAGCGCCTTGTTGGCGGAGACGACGGACGCACCGTGCTCGAAAGCGGTGGTGATGAGGGTCTTCGCGGGCTCGATGCCGCCGATGACCTCGACGATGACGTCGATGTCCCCGCGTTTGACCAGCGCGGTCGCGTCGGTGGTGATGAGAGAAGGATCGATTCCCTCACGCACCTTCGAGGGGCGACGGACGGCGACCCCGGCGAGCTCCACCGGGGCGCCGATCCTGGCCGTGAGGTCGTCGGCGTGCGTCGTCATGATGCGCGCCACCTCTGAGCCGACAACCCCACAGCCCAGCAGCGCCACCTTCAGCGGACGCGTACGCATCATCCGACCTCACTTCTCATACATCTACAGTGGGACCAGTCTCGCCCACCCAATCGCGGTTTCCGTCCACGGTCCGGATGGTGAGACATCTATTTCACTGGCCGATACTCTGCCAGACGTTCTTCCTCGGCCGGTATTTCCTCAGCCGACATCCAGACGCAGAAGATCTTCCTCCGTCTCGCGCCGGACGATGACCCGCGCCTCGCCGTCCCGCACGGCGACGACCGGCGGGCGCAGGGCGTGGTTGTAGTTGCTCGCCATGGAACGGCAGTACGCGCCTGTCGCGGGCACGGCGATCAGGTCGCCCGGGGCGAGGTCCGCCGGAAGGAACGCGTCCTTCACCACGATGTCCCCGCTCTCGCAGTGCTTGCCGACGACGCGCACGAGCATGGGCTCCGCGTCGGACTCACGCGAGACGAGCGCGACGCTGTACTCGGCGTCGTAGAGCGCCGTACGGATGTTGTCGGACATGCCGCCGTCGACGGAGACGTACGTACGCAGTCCTTCGAGGGGCTTGACGGTGCCGACCTCGTACAGGGTGAAGGCGGTGGGCCCGACGATGGCGCGGCCGGGCTCGACGGAGATGCGGGGAGTGCGGAGGTTCGCGGCCTCGCACTCGCGCGTGACGATCTCGCTCAGCGCCTTGGCGATCTCGTGCGGCTCGCGGGGGTCGTCCTCGGAGGTGTAGGCGATGCCGAGGCCACCGCCGAGGTCGATCTCGGGAAGCTCGACGCCGTGCTCGTCCCGCACCTCGGCGAGCAACTGGACGACGCGCCGCGCGCTGACCTCGAACCCGGCCATGTCGAAGATCTGCGACCCGATGTGCGAGTGCACGCCGATGAGCTCGAGCCCGTCGAGCTGCAGGGCCCTGCGCACGGCTTCGGCGGCCTGCCCCCCGGCGAGGGCGATGCCGAACTTCTGGTCCTCGTGGGCCGTGGCGATGAATTCATGCGTGTGCGCCTCGACGCCGACCGTCACGCGGATCTGCACGCGCTGGCGGACGCCGAGCCGGTCGGCGATGTGCGCGACGCGCACGATCTCCTGGAAGGAGTCGAGCACGATGCGTCCGACACCGGCGGAGATGGCCCGCTCGATCTCGTCTTCGGTCTTGTTGTTGCCGTGGAAGGCGATGCGATCGGCGGGCATGCCCGCGGCGAGGGCGGTGGCGAGCTCACCACCACTGCACACATCGAGGTTGAGCCCCTCCTCGTGCAGCCACCTCACGACGGCCCGCGAGAGGAAGGCCTTCCCGGCGTAGAAGACGTCGGCGTCCGTGCCGAAGGCGCCGCGCCAGGCGTGGCAGCGGGCGCGGAAGTCGGCCTCGTCGAGGAAGTAGGCGGGGGTGCCGAACTCCTCGGCGAGCCGGGTCACCTCGATGCCGCCGACGGTGACGACACCGTCGGCGCCGCGCCCGACGGTCTGAGACCAGACCTTCGGGTCGAGGGAGTTCAGGTCGTCGGCCGGGGCGGTGTAATGCCCTTCGGGCAGCACGTCGGCGTGGCGGGGCCCGGCGGGGTGTGCGGAACGGCTCATGTCGCGGTCGTCTCTCTCACTTCGGTCACGTGGGGCGCGGCGGGGGTGGCGGACGCTTCGTTGCTGTGGCGCGCGTCGGCCGCTGCGTCGATGTCCGTCACGTCAGTCACGTCGGTCACGTCTCTACGTGTCACAAGTACTCGGGGGCACTGATGCCGAGCAGGGACAGGCCGCCTGCGAGCACCGTCCCGGCGGCTTCGGCGAGCGCGAGCCGGGCGCGGTGGGCGGCCAAGGGTTTCTCGTCACCGAGCGGCAGGACATCGGGCTGAAAGGCGAGGAAGGCATCAGCGATGACGACGAGATGCCGGGCAAGCCGATCGGGCGCACGGTGCCGGGCGGCCGCGGCGAGGATGCGGGGCTGGTCGACCAACGCGTCGAGCAGCTCCCACGCCTCCGGCCCGGCTATGTCCCCGGGCTCGGCACGGAAACCGAGGGCGGCGGCGTTGCGGCTGAGGGCGCGGGCGCGGGAGTGGGCGTACCGCACACGGAAGAGGGGATTGCTCGCCCGCTGGACCAGATGCTCTTCACCCATGCGGGGCCGATCGTGCGCGGCGGAACTGAGGAGGGCCCAGCGGGTGGCGTCGGGGCCCAGGGGGGTGAGGGGCGCGGGGTGGGGGCGGAGGATCTCGGCGTGCGCGGATGGCTTCTCGTAGGCGTCGATGTGTACGCCGAGTGCGTCGGCCGCCGTCCAGGTGGGGCCGGGGGCTCCGTCGCGGGGGGCTTCGTCACCGGGGGCTTCGTCGCAGGTGAGGCGGACGGGGGTGCCCTGGGTGCGGAGGATGCGGCGGAGGGAGTCGGCGAGGACGGCGGCGCGGGGTTCGCGGGGGAAGTGGAGGGTGAGGGGGGTGGTGCGTCCCTCCGCTGGGCCGGGGGGACGGTGGCCGTAGCGGGCGCCGCTGTCGAGGACGTCACGCACGAGGGCGACGCTGCCCGATCGGTGGGTGCGGGGGCCACCGTGATCGAGGGTGATGTTGAGGAACCCGGGCCCGGTGATGTCGATGGCCGCGATGCCGGGCTCCATGGCGAGCCGCGGGGAGAGCACCTCGGCGACTTGCCGGGGCGTACGTCCGGCGGCGCGGGCGATCTGCAGGGCGACGTTGGTGGCGTAATCCCCACACCCACCGGGCCGGGGCCGCTCGACGAGAACCCGCAAGGGGGCGCCGCCACCGACCTCACCAGGGCCACCGACCTCACCAGGGCCACTGAGCTCGCCGAGGCCACTGAGCTCGCCGTCGTCGACGGCGCGACGCATGGCGCGCAGCACGGTGCGGGAGAGCTCGACGGGGGTCACGGGTCAAGCGTATGGGAGGAGGGGGGTGGGGACGCGACCTGGTTTACCTGATGGTCCGGGATGTGGACGGGGGGCGGGCTGGGAGCCGAAGGTGGTGGGGGTCAGGCAGAGAGGGCCGAACCGGATCGACCTCAACCGCCGGGGCGGCCGGCGCGCTCGGCTTCGCCGGCGGCAGCACCAAACTCCCCGCTGAGCGACCCACCACCGCCGGCGGACCCGCCACGGCGGCCGTTCTCCATCAACTGACGTACGATGCCCAGGAGTTCAGACGGCTCGAAGGGCTTGGCAAGGAAGGCGTCGACGCCGACCTCGAGCCCGCTCTCCACCTCGTACTGAGTACAGGCGCTGACGATGACGACGGGCAGATCGCGGGTCCGCGGATCGGACCGAAGGCGAGCGGCGGTACGCAGCCCGTCGAGGCGGGGCATCACCACGTCGAGCGTGACGACATCGGGTCTGACCTGGTCGACCACATCCAGGCACTCGGCACCATCAGCCGCGGTCACGACCTCGAAGCCCTCCAGCTCGAGGTTGACCCTGATCAGCTGCCGGATGACCTTGTTGTCGTCCACAACAAGCACGCGGCCTGACACGCCTGACACAACTCGAGAGTAGGTCCGCGCCCACCACCGCGTCCGGGTTTTCCCCACTTCCGCCCCGCACGGGGGATCGCGCGGCGAAGCCGGCGGTGACCCGCGGCGAAGCCGGCGGTGACCTCTGGGACGCAGGGTGCGGATGCGCCCGCCCTCACGGCCACGGAGTGCGGAAATACCTGTTCATGGGGAGCCGTTAGGAGCTGGTAGGGTTCTACACGTCGCCGCGCAAACCGGCCGACGCGCCCCCGTAGCTCAGGGGATAGAGCAACGGCCTCCGGAGCCGTGTGCGCAGGTTCGAATCCTGCCGGGGGCACCTTGTAGGAGGTGCCCAAGACCCCGTCATCAGCGGAAACGCTGAGGGTGGGGTCTTCGCGTATGTGCGGGCGGATCGGCAGGGCGGTGGCTGTCATGGTCCGGGGAGAGCGATTCGCGTCACCAGCTACACGCAGCTGATTCCCACCGGGCCTCCCCCAGCCTTGTGCGCTGATGGGATCTTTTTGAGTCCTGGTGATGCCGCGCTCGTCGCCCAGGCTTTGTTGCGCGCCGGTGCGCGAGGGTGTCGCGTAGGGCGGTTCGGTTGGGGCGATTAGTTTTGTTGTGGCGATTAGTTTTGTTGTAGGGGGCGGTCTGTATGGGTGAACTGTCGGTCCGACTGGGATTTGGGGATCATCATGGCCGTTACCTACACCTTTGACGTCTTCTCCAGCCTTGATGGCTTCGGGGGCGCCGGTGGTGACTGGACCGGGTACTGGGGCAAGCAAGGGCCCGAGCTTCTCGATCATCGCCTTGGTCTTTATCGCGAGGATCAGCGGATGGTCTTCGGGGCACATACGTATCGGGCTTTCTCCCAGATGCTGGCCGCCAGTACCGAGGAGTCCGAGGTGCGTGATCCGTGGGTCACGCGGATGATCAATCTGCCGGCGACGGTGGTGTCCACCACCTTGAAAGAGCCTCTCGACTGGGCGGATGCGACCGTCGCGAGCGGTGACGCCGTCGAGGTCGTCGCTCGGCTCAAGGAAGAGTCCGCCGTGCCGTTGCGCTCGCACGGCAGCCTGTCGATGAACCGGGCGTTGATGGCGGCCGGCCTGGTTGATCGGGTCCAGGTCACGCTCTTTCCCGTGATCACCGGGCGGAGCGGGCTGGATCCGATCTTCCAGGGTGCGGACGACTTCGATCTCGAGTTGATCGAAAGCCGTGTGCTCGACGGTCGTACTCACGAGCTCATTTATCGGCCCTCCGTGCACGGCTGAGGGTTTCTAGTTCTATGGCCAGGGGCGTGGCCGTGAACATTGAGGAGTAGGTGCCCACCGCCAGGCCGATCAGGAGCGCCAGGGCGAAGTCCGTCAGAGGGGCGCCTCCCAGCGTTGCCAGCGCCGTGAGGATGAATGCTGCGCCCATTCCCGTGTTGATGGTTCTGGGGAGGGTTTGCAGTAGCGCCTTGTTGGTGACTTGGGGGTAGGGGGTTGCGGTTGCGGTAGCGCGTTGGGTAGCGCTAGCGCGTTGGGTTGCGGTAGCGCTAGCGCGTGGGGTTGCGGTAGCGCGTGGGGGCTTTTTTGTTAGTTCTCTTATTCTGTCGAACACCACCACCGAGTCGTTTACCGAATAGCCGATCACCGTCAAGAGCGCGGCCAGAAAGATTCCGTCTATCGGTTTGCCAAGCCACGCGAAGATGCCGACGAGGATGACCACGTCGTGTGCCAGGGCCGCGACTGCGGCGGTTCCCAGGAGCCAGCGGAATCTTGCCGCCAGGTACGCGAGTTGTGCGGCCAGGGCCACTCCGAGGGCGATCAGGGCGCCCTGGCGTAGTTCCTTGCCGAGGCTGGGGCCGATTGATTCGTCTCGGAGTTTTGTGGGTGCTTCGTCTGTCAGGGTGCCGATCGTGGTGGTGATCTCCTCTGCCTGGGCGTTCGTCAGGGTGTGGGTGCGGATGGCGAGGTGATGGGTGGGGGTGCTGGGGGCGTTTGTTGTTTGGACCACCGTCTCTGGGAAGCCTGACTGCGCTAGGGCCTCTCGGGCTTTCTCTGGGGCGATGTGGGTGTCGGTGGCGTACTCGATTACGCGGCCGCCCGTGAATTCGATGCCGAAGTTCAGGCCCTGTGTGGCGATTCCGGTGATCGCCAGGAGCAGCGCGGCCGCGGAAGCCGCCAGCCATCTGCGGGGGTGGCGCATCAAGTTGGGGTTAGCGCGCGTCAGGCGGGCTCGGATCGTGCCGATGCCCGCGATGCCCGTCAGGGCGGGGCGGCGGCGTACGGCTGGGCGTGCCGCGGCATGGTCGGCCAAGGCGCGCGTGATGACCAGGGCGCTGAACATCGAGGCCAGGACGCCGATGCCCAGCGTGACGCCGAAGCCTCGTACCGGGCCTGATGCAAGGAAGAAGAGAAGCCCTGCGGCGATGAGCGTGGTGATGTTGGAGTCCGCGATCGCGCTGAACGCGTTGCGGAATCCTGCGGTCAGGGTGGACCGGGGTGTGGGGCGGTCCCGGGCCGCGTACTCCTCGCGGGCGCGTTCGAAGACGAGGACGTTGGCGTCGACCGCCATGCCGATGGCCAGCACGAAGCCGGCGAGGCCGGGGAGCGTGAGGGTGGCGCCGAGTGCGGCGAGGGTGGCGTAGGAGATCAGGCCGTAGGCAGCCAGGGCCACGGTGGCGAGGGCGCCCATGAGTCGGTAGACGGCGATGATGAAGAGTCCGGTCAGCGTGGTGCCGATGGCTGCCGCCCAGATGCTGGCCGTGATGGCCTGCGCGCCGAGGCTGGCGCCCACCGTGCGCTGCTCGATGATCTCCACCGGTACGGGGAGGGCGCCTCCGCTGATCAGCAGGGCCAGCTCGCGGGCCTCGCTGTCGCTGAACGAGCCCGTGATCTGCGTCGAGCCGCCGCTGATGCCGGATCCGCAGGTGACCGAGGGGTCCACCTGGGGCGAGGAGATGATCTTGCCGTCCAGGACGATGGCGACCCTGCGGGCCGGGTCGCCCGCCGGGTGGCAGGCGGCTTCGCCCGTCAGGCGGGCCCAGGCGTCGCGCCCTGGTCCTTTGAAGTCGACGGTTACGTGCCAGCCGGCGCCTGCCTGCTGGTCGAAGCGGTTGGTGGCCTTCTCGACCTGCTCGCCCGTGAGTGAGGCTGCCTCCAGGTGCAGGGGCGTGCCTGATTCGTCGGTCAGGGTTTGCTGGTGGGGGTGGGAGGGGGGTGTGGGTGACGCTGGGGGTGACGTTGGGGGTGAGGAGGGTGTGGGCGTGGGGTGGTGTGGGGTGTCGAGGGTTTCTTTTGCTGTGCCGGTCACTTGGTGGAAGGTGAGTTCGGCTGTGCGGCCGAGCATGTCCGCCGCCTTGGCCGGGTCCTGGGCGCCGGGCAGTTCTACGACGATCCGGTTGTCCCCGGAGCGGGCGATGGTTGGCTCGGCGACACCGAGCGCGTCGATACGGCCGCGCAGCACCTCCACGGTGCGGTCCGTGGCCTCCTTGTCCGTCTCGGAGGAGGCGGTGGAGGTGGAAGCAGAGGTGGAGGTGGGGCGGGTTTCCAGGACTAGTTGTGTGCCGCCGCGTAGGTCGAGCCCCAGGTGGACGGGCACGGTCAGGGCTACGTAGAGGGACAGGGCCACTGCGGCCAGGGCTAGTAGGGCTCTGATGAGTTGGGGACGAGGGCGAGGGCGGGGGCGGGGGCGGGGGCGGTTGGTTTTGGCTGATCGGCGCGGGGTGGGGGCGCGTAGGGACTTATTTGCGTCTGCGCTCGGGGGATGGTTCGCGTCGGGGCGCGGGGGTGGGTGGTGCACAGTGGGCCTCCGGCAGGCATGCCGCGGCCAGGGCAGTGGCCACGGTCATCGAGGTAAAGGGGTGTCAGGTGCCGGGGGGTGGGGGTGGTGCACGTGCGCCGGGTGGGCCCGCCGCTTGCAGAGATGCGGGCGGCCGTGGTGCCGCCGGGGGCGCCCACGCGGCCTTGTCCAGGGCGGCGGTTGTGCCGTGCGCGGTGGGGGCGGCAGGGGGCGGCGGTGAGGGGCGCTCGCCGGTGATGTCGCGTTGGCTGCGGGTCGCGGCGCTGGAGACTGCGGGGTCCGCGTCGGCTGCGTGCGGGGCGATGGATGCGGGTGCGTACGCGTCGTCTGCGTGCGGGGCGCTGAGCAGGCGGGCGGTGCTGGAGGCTGCGGGGTTGGCGTCGGCTGCGTGCGGGGCGCTGAGCAGGCGGGCGGTGCTGGAAACTGCGGGGCTCGCGTCGGCTGCGTGCCGTGCGCTGGATGCGGGTGCGTACGCATCGTCTGCGTACGAGGCGCTGAGCAGACGCGCGGTGCTGGAAACTGCGGGGCTCGCGTCGGCTGCGTGCCGTGCGCTGGATGCGGGTGCGTACACATCGTCCGCGTACGAGGCGCTGAGCAGACGCGCGGTGCTGCGACCCGCGGGGTTCGCGTCGGCTGCGTGGGGGGTGCTGAGCAGGCGGGCGGTGCTGGCAACCGCCGGGTTCGCGTCGGCTGCGTGCCGTGCGCTGGATGCGGGTGCGTACACATCGTCCGCGTGCGGGGCGCTGAGCAGGCGCGCGGCACTGGCAACCGCCGGGTTCGCGTCGGCTGCGTGCCGTGCGCTGGATGCGGGTGCGTACGCATCGTCTGCGTGCGAGACGCTGAGCCAACGCGCGGCGCTGGAGGCTGCGGGGCTCGCGTCGTCTGCGTGCCGTGCGATGGATGCGGGTGCGTACACATCGTCCGCGTGCGGGGTGCTGAGCAGGCGCGCGGTGCTGTGACCCGCGGGGTTGGCGTCGGCTGCGTGCCGTGCGCTGGATGCGGGTGCGTTTGGGCTGGTCGTGTGCGGGTTGCTGTGTGTGGGTGTGTCTGGCGGTCGGTGATGCTCGTTGAGCATCTGGGCTGATTGGGTGTGCGGTTGTTTGTGCGTGGCGCCATGCGTTTGTGCGCTGTCAGCGGGCGAACGTGGTGAGGTTTCGTCAAATGGCTTAGCTGGTGTGGCAGTTGCCGACCCCGCTGCTGGTGCGGGGACGGGTTTGCTGCTGGGCTCGGGTGGTCCCAGCAGGGTGGTCAGGACCGTGAGCAGTACGGCTAGCCGTAGGGCGAGGGCGCTCGGGACGGCTTGCCATGAGCGGGTCACGGGCCGTCCCTCTCTTCGTGTCCGTGTTGGTGTTGGTGGTGGTGTTGCTCGTGGTCGGCGTGCGTTTTAGGCCTCAAGGCCCGGCCGGGGAGTAGCGGCTGGGCCTTGAGGCGGTCTGGTACGTGGGGGGAATCGGGCACGTAGGGCGGGCTTCACTCGTCGCCCGGTCCGGCATGCGGAGCGCACCGGGCGGACGACGCCGGCCAGGACCGTGGGTGGGCGGGGTCGGTCAGGGTTTGTCGGGCTCTGGGATGCGTGCCTCGAAGCTTGGGGTCAGGGTTCGATCAGGCCCGCTCTGATTGCGTAGCGCGTGAGTTCCAGGCGGTTGCGTAGGCCCAGTTTGTGCAGCAGGTTCGCTCGGTGTCGGTGGACCGTCTTGATGCTGATGAAGAGCATCTCCGCGATCTCCTTCGAGGAATGCCCCTCGGCCACGAGCTTCAGCACCTCCTCCTCCCTCGCCGTCAGCACCTGGTCCGGCGGCTCCTCGCCCTGGCGGACCCGGTCGAGGTAGTTGCGGATCAGCGCGGTGACCGCGCCCGGGTAGAGGAAGGGCTCGTCCCGCATCGCCGCCCTGCAGGCGGCCACCAGGTCCCGGTCGGCCACCGACTTCAGCACGTAACCGCTCGCGCCCGCCTTCAGCGCCTGGAAGAAGTACTGCTCGTTGTCGTGCATCGTCAGCATCAGGACGCGTACGCCCGGCTTCAGCGCCGCCAGTTCGCGAGCGGCCTGCAGACCGGTCATCCGGGGCATCGCGATGTCCAGTACCGCCAGGTCGACCTCGTGCGTGCGGGCCAGGGTGATGGCCTCCGCGCCGTCCCCTGCTTCGGCGACCACCTGGAGGTCCGGCTCGCCGTCCAGGATGAGCCGCACCCCGCGACGTACCAGCGCGTGGTCGTCGGCCAGGAGGATGCGGATCGGCGGCGTACTAGTAGTCATGGTTGCCATCGTGATTGTCGTCGCGGTTGTCGTCGTGGTTGTCGGTGCTTCCCGAAGGTTGCGGAGCTGCGGGTGGTCGTGGAGGGGACGAGGTGTCCGCGAGCGGGACCGTCAGCCTTACCTCCGTGCCGCCCGCCCGCAGGCCCGACGTGACGTCCAGCTTCGCCCCGATGAACAGCGCCCGTTCCCGCATCCCCCGGATACCCGCCCCCTCGTGGGCGACCCCCGTCCCCCGGCCGTCGTCCGCCACGGACAGCACCACCGCACCGTCCGACCTGGTCAGGCTCACCTCGACCCGGTCCGCCTCCGCGTGACGGGCCGCGTTGGTCAATGCCTCCTGGGCCACCCGGTACAGGACCAGTTCCGCCTGCTGATCCAACGGCGGCAGGGATGCGTCGAAGCGGCGTACCACGCGTAGCCCGGCGTGTGTGGCGAACTCCGTGGTCAGAGAGGTCAGCGCGCTGATCAGGCCCAGGTCGTCCAGCACGCCGGGCCGCAGCCTGCGCACCAGGCGGCGTACTTCGTCCAGGCTCCCCCGCGTGATCTCCTGCGCCTGCTGCAGCTCAGCGCGCAGAGGTTCGTCCGCCGCGTCCGCCGCCCGCTTGAGGGCCAGCAGGACCGCGGTCATCGTCTGGCCGACCTCGTCGTGCAGCTCCTGGGCGATACGGCGGCGTTCCGATTCCTGCGCCAGCAGCACGCGAGCGCTGCTGGCGGCCCGTTCCTGCTCCAGCCGTTCGAGCATGGCGTTGAACGTGCGGATCAGTTCGGCGGTCTCTCCCCCGCCCTGTTCCGGCAGGCGGTGCCCGGGGCGCAGCAGGTCGACCGTGGTCATCAGGCGGGTGAGCCGTTCCAGCGGGGCCAGGCCGATCCGCAGCAGGGCCGCGTTGGCGACCAGCATGACGCCCAGGCCGGCCACGAGGATGATCGCCTCGGTCAGCACCACCGGCACGGAGACGGTCACCGGCGCCCACAGCAGCAGCGCGGTGGCACTTCCCAGCACCACCGCGTTGAGTGCGAAGATCCGCCAGAACAGGGACAACGGGTGGCGCCTCTCTTGTGTGTGCCGTGGGGACGTCTCGGCTCGTCCTGCCGGGTCGATGTCGGTGTCGATGCCGATGTCGGTGTCGATCTTCGCCGGTCTTCCGTCCAGCCTGCCTGCTTCCGTTCTCTCCGTCGATGGGGCCCAATGCCCATTTCCTCACCTCGGCCGCACCATGGACCCCTCCGTATCGGGATGGGCCTCCGGAACCGCCCTAGATGGGTATCGCGCCCGATGGGCTTTACGTGCCGCTCCGGCGACGGTGGGGGCATCAACGCGCCGCCCGCCCCGGCGGCCGCCCCGCCGGAAGCCGGAAGAAGGAACCGCCATGTCGCACGACGCGCACCTGCGCCTGGAACACGAACGAGATTCCCGGCTGACCCAGTTGCAGGCCATGCAGGCCGGCGACGGAGCCGGGCGCGAAGCCGAGGAGCAGGTGATGCTGGCGCAGAGGGACACCATCGAGCGGGTCCTCAAGGAGATCGAGGCCGCTCTCGCCCGCGTCCGCGACGGCAGCTACGGCACCTGCCCCACCTGCGCCAAGCCCATCCCGGTCGAGCGCCTGGAGATCCTGCCCTACACGCAGTTCTGCGTGCCCTGCCAGCGCAGGACCGCCTGACCGCCGCCCCCACGGCAACGCCACCACGGCACCGCCCGCCCTCCGTCTCCCGCTCCCCGTCTCTCCCGCCCTGCCCGAGGGGTGAAGTGGTGAATCACCAGATCATCGACGACCAGGTCATCGACGACCGCGGTACGCACCTGTCGCCCGAGGACCTCGCCGCCCTGAGCGAGAACCTCCGCGAGCAGTTCCTCTTCCGGCGCGAGCAGTTGCAGCAGCTCTCCGCCCCCGCGCTGACCCGTGCGGACGCGCTCCTCGACCGGCAGAGCGCGTCCCGCACCGAGGTCCGCATCAAGCTCTCCGCCTCCGCCCGCATGGTCCTCGCCGACGTCGAGGCCGCCCTGCGGCGCATGGACCGCGGCGACTACGGCGCCTGCCACCTCTGCCGGCGCCCCATCGACCGCGAGCGCCTGCTGATCGTGCCGCAAGCCCGCTACTGCGCACGCTGCCAGCAGGTCCGAGGAGTCGATCGATGACCATGACGCCCGACCGCTCCCCCAGCCCCGACCGCGCCCCCATCCCCGGCCCCGGCCCCGCTCCCGCAGCGGGTCGGCATCGCTCATGGCCCTGGTGCCGCCGGTGTTCCGGCATCGCCCTCGACCTCGGCAGTGCGCGGACCCGTGCCTGGACGTCCGGGCGGCGGATGATCCTCGACGTGCCCACGGTGACCTTCACCGGCGGCAGCACCGTCCATCCCGTGCGGCGCGGCGCCATCGTCGACACCCCCGGAACCGCCTTGATGCTCGACCGGCTGCTCGGCCACCGGCTGCCCCGCTTCGGGCGCCCCTTGCTCATCCTGACCGCGCCCGTCCTCGGCGGGGTCGCCTACCGGGCCGCGGCCCGCGCCGCCGTCGAGGTCCTGCGTCCGCGCACCGTCCTCACGATCTCCACCGCGCGAGCCGTGGCCACGGCCGTGGACGCCGATCTGACCCGTCCCCTGCTCGTCGTGGACATCGGCGCCCATCTCACCGAGGTCGCCCTGCTCTGCGAGGGCGATGTGGTCGACGCCCGGCACACCGCCCTGGGGACCAGCGACGTGGACGGCCCGACGCTCCCCTCACCGTCACCAACCTCACCACCCTCACCGTCACCATCCCCCTCGCCGCACCCCCGCATCACCGCCTCCGTCGTCGCGATGGTGACCGCGATGCTCGAACAGGACCGCACCTCCCGCGCCGGCGAAGCCCTCCGGCGGGGCGCGCTGCTCGCGGGCGGCGGTGCGCTGCTGCCCGGCATCAGTTACGGCCTCGCCGCCGAGCTGCACGCTCCCGTCCAGCCCGTGCCCGCCCCGCACACCGCGGCGGTCCGCGGTGCCGCGAAACTCCTCGGGGCCGCGCACGCCCACCCCGCCAGGGCCCACCCCACCAGGACCCACCCCGACTAGCCCACCTCAGGAACACCATCCCGACGACCGAGGAGCCCCCGTGGCCGGCCCCATCCCCCCGGCGCAACCGCCCCCCGAAGCACAAGAACCCCACCTGCCCGATCCTCATCCCCGTCCCCACCCCCGTCGCCCCCACCCCCGTCCCCTCCTGTGGCGCCTGCGTCGCAATCCCATGCGTCGCCGCACCGACCTCGTACAGGCATGGATCGCCGTCGGCCTGTTCCTGGTCGTCCTGACCGCCACCCCGGCCGCCGTCGTCCTGGTCCGCGACGCGGTCGGCCGCCACACCGAACAGATCGCCCGGCATCAGGCCGAGACCCGGCACCGCACCACCGCCGTCCTCGTCCATGACGCGCCCCGCCACCCCGAACCCGGGTCGGTCGAGGCGAAGAACGTGCTGTACCCGGTCACCGTCCGCTTCACCGACCGTCACGGAGACACCCGTACGGCGCAGCAGGACGTCGAGCCCGCCACGTCCGCCGGGAGCACCGTCCCCGTCTGGGTGAGTGACGAGGGGAAGCTCACCGGCCCGCCCCTCACCGATGACGAGGTCCGCGACCACACCGTGGGCTACGCCGTCATGGCCGCCGTCGCCGTCCCGCTCATCGGCGCCGCCGCGTACGCCTGCGCCCACCGCAGGCTCGAGCGGATCAACCTCGCCCGGTGGGAGGCGGATTGGGCCGCCGCCGACGCTCGGTGGGCCGCTTCTCCCTAGGCCCGGCGGATCGGCGGCAGCTCGTACGTCCCGTCGAAGACCGCGGCGCGAGGCGTGTGCATGCGCAGGATCGGGCGGAAGCGGCCCTCCGGTGTGGGCAGCCAGTTCGCCGCCGTCTTGTCGTCGGCGGGACGTTGTGGCTGGAGGAGGAGGGTGAGGGAGCCGTCGTCGTCGTAGCTCAGGCCCGGGGTGCGGTCGCCGATGGAGTGGCGTTCGACCGGGTCGGCGACCAGCTGCCGGTCCGGCAGGCCGTACATCGTCACCGACCAGAACGCGTCCACCGGCGGCGGCTTCTCGAAGCGCAGGGTGTACGACTGCTCGCCCTCCAGCGGCCTGCCGTCGCCGTCCTCCCACGCCAGCGCGCACGCCGCTTCGTAGCCGTGCTCGCCCCAGAGCGCGGTGTGCGCCGAGGTGGCGCGCAGCATGCGGCCCAACTCCCGGTCGGTGCAGATCCATTGGGGGTCCTTGAGCGTGCCGGTCTCGAAGTGGTCGGCGTTGTAGTCGAACGCGTGATACGCGAGTTCCCAGCCGTTCTGTCGACCGTCCTGCTGCGGTCGGCCCTCGCCCCCACCCCCGCTGCCGTCCGCGGCCGCCCGCTCGACCCGTTCCTTGCCCGCCGCGAATCCCGCGCGCAGCGCTTCGGCGAGTTCCGGCTCGGGCTGCGTGTACGGGCTCTCCGCGTCCAGCAGACCCAGTGGCGCGAACCGTTGCTGATACGCGAGGTCGGGCTGCGCGGGCGGGAAGGCGGCCATGCGGGCCCGCAGCTTCTCGTAGAAGAGGATCTCCGGCTCGCCGTCCGGGACGTACGTGTGGGTCGGCAGCCCTCGGGGCTCGCCGGATGCCGTCCAGTACGGCTCCAGGAGGGTGTCCTCCTGGAGTTCCCGCACCGCCGCCACGTCGTCCGGTCCCGTGCACGCCCATCGCCCGACGATCGTCGCCACCTCGGTCGGCACGGCGATCCGGGTGGCGCCCAGCGGGACCTCCTCGTCCCAGCCGGGGGGCGTGAGCAGGTAGCTGGCCTCCTCGGTGCCGGTGGCGCGGCGGCCCACGTAGGCGAAGTTGTTGGTCCACGCGTCCACGAACTGCAGGACGTAGTAGCGGCCGCCGGTGTCCGGGACGGTCAGGAGCAGGGCGCCGCCGGAGAGGTCGAGCTGCGCGAGGGAGCAGATCGTGTCCGGGTCCGGGTCGGGGGCGGGGTCGGCGCTCGTCGGCGGGTCCTGGGAGTCTGCGGGTCTGCCGCCGTGGCTGAACTCGTTGAGCGGCGCGGGAGGCACGGAGCCCATGCCGTTGCGGGAGACGCGGTCGACTTTGTCGAGGTTGAGCACCATCGGGTGGCCGTAGATGTACGCCTCGGCCGCCAGCGCCTGGAGATCGGTCGTGCCGTCGGTCATGCCCGCCGCCTTCTCGTGATCAAGCTCGTTCGTCGTTCGCGATCAAACTCGTTCGTCGTTCGTCGTTCGTGATCAAGGTTCTAGGGCCATCGTCGGGCCGCCCTGCCCCTCCAGCCGTTCCTGCCGCTCACACGGCGTGGCGCGGTCGGGCGGCGGCCGCGGATCACTCCGGCGGTGCCTGGTCGCCGAAGCGGCGTTCGAACTTGGCGACCTGGCCCTCGGAGTCCACGACCCGGGCGCGGCCCGTGTAGAAGGGGTGGCTCTCGGAGGAGATCTCCACCTCCACCAGCGGATACGTCTCGCCGTCGTCCCACTCGATGGTCTGGTCGCTCTCGGCGGTGGAGCGGGTGAGGAAGGCGTAGCCCGCCGAGCGGTCCCGGAAGACGACGGGCCGGTAGTTGCTGTCCTTGTCCTGGGTCATGCCCCCAGGTTCCCCGCGCGCGAACACGACGGCGACCCCGAGGACGCCACGCGAGCTACGGAGCCGACATCGCCGCCGCCCTAGGCACGGGCCCGGTTCTTCGTGGCCGCCTTCTTCGCGGGGGTCTTCTTCGCCGCCGTACTCGTGTTCGCCTTGGCCGTACTCGCCGTCTTCGACGTCGACTTCCTCGCCGCCGTCGTCTTCTTCGCCGCCGCGCCCGTCGCCTTCTTCGCCGTGGACTTCTTGCCGCCCACGTCCTTCGGGGTCGTCTTCGCCCGCCCGGACGAGGACGCAGACGAGGAGGCAGCCCGCTTCCGCCCGCCGCGCTCCAGCGGAGTCACTTCCGCCATCGCTCCGTCGTCCCGCGCCGTCTTCGCCGCGCGCACGCTCTTCTCCAGGGCCGACACCAGGTCGATCACCTTGCCCCCGCCGGAGTCGGCGTCGGTGGCCGGCGCCGCGGGGCTCGTGCCCTCGGCCTTCGCGGTGAGGAGCTCCTCGAGGGCCGCGCGGTAGTCGTCGTGGAGGGTGGAGACGTCGACCTCTCCCAGCGTGTCCATCAGGGCGTCCGCCAGATCGAGCTCCGCGTCCCTGACCTTGACCTGGGTGTCCGGGGCCACGCCGTCCGGCTCCCTGATCTCGTCCGGCCACAACAGCGCGTGCATCGCGATCACGTCGTCCACGACGCGCAGCATCCCCAGCCGCTCCCGCCCCCGCAGCGCGTACCGCGCGATCGCCACCTTCTCGCTCCGCTTCAGCGCCTCCCGCAGCAGCGTGTACGGCTTGGTGGCGGGCACTCCGTTGGCCGACAGGTAATAGGCCGTGTCCATCTGCATGGGGTCGACCCCGCCCGCCGGCACAAAGGCCACGATCTCGATCGTCTTGGCCGTCGGGAGCGGCAGGGCCGCCAGATCCTCGTCGGTGATCGGGATGACCGAGCCGTCCGGGTCCTCGTACCCCTTGCCGATCTCGGCGGACGTCACCTCCCGCTCCTCCAGCTCGCACACCTTGCGATAGCGGACCCGGCCGCCGTCCTCCGTGTGGATCTGCCGGAAGGACACCGAGTGGTTCTCGGTGGCGTTCATGAGCTTGACCGGGATGCTGACCAATCCGAAGGAGATCGCACCGTTCCATATGGATCGCACGTCAGGCACCTCTCAGCTGCCGAGCACCGTTTCGGGGTGGTTCCTCCCCATTCGTGGGATTCTCATCGTATGACGCCGATCACCGAGGTGGAGGGGCGGCGGCTCTCCCTCAGCAATCTCGACAAGGTCCTCTACGCCGCATCCGGCTTCACCAAGGGCGAGATGCTGCACTACTACGCCAGCACGGCCGACGCCCTGCTCCCCCATCTCCGCAACCGGCCCCTGTCCTTCCTGCGCTTCCCCGACGGGCCCGACGGCCAGCAGTTCTTCGCCAAGAACGTGCCCCCGGGCACCCCCGACTGGGTGCACACCGCCGAGGTGCGGCGCTCGGACGGCACCACCCGGCAGATCGTCGTGAACGACCTGGCGAGCCTGATGTGGGCGGGCAATCTGGTGACCGAGTTCCACACTCCCCAGTGGCAGGCGGACGCTCCCGCCCTGGCCGACCGGCTCGTGCTCGACCTGGACCCCGGCGCCCCCGCCACCGTCGTCGAGTGCTGCCGGGCGGGCCTCTGGCTGCGCGAGCGCCTCCAGGCGGACGGCCTGGACGTGTACGCGAAAACCTCGGGCTCCAAGGGCCTGCATCTGCTCTGTCCCTTGGAGCCGACGCCCTCCGAGCAGGTCACCGCGTACGCGAAGGCGCTCGCCCAGGCAGCAGAGGCCGCGCTGCCCGACCTGGTCGTCCACCGGATGACCCGCAGCCTGCGCCCCGGCAAGGTCTTCGTCGACTTCAGCCAGAACGCCGCGGCGAAGACCACCGCCACCCCCTACACCCTGCGCGCCCGCCGGGAACCGACGGTCTCCGCCCCCGTGACCTGGGAGGAGATCGAGGGGTGCGACGACCCGGCGGACCTCGTCTTCCTGGCCGCCGACATCGCGCCCCGCCTGCAGCGGCACGGGGACCTGCTGGACCCGCTCAACGACCCGGACCAGGGCCGCCCGCTCCCGCACGGGCTCCCACGGCCGGGAGAGTGAGATCGTTCCGACGCCGAGGAGATCCGCCGGAAGGGCCCTGGGCCCTAGACCCGCCGCCACGTGTGACGGTCGCGGGCCATCGCGTGCAGTGCCTCCACATCGGCCGGTTTCAGTACGCCGCCGACGCCCGCGAGGGCCGACACCTCCCCGTCGCGCACGATCCGCACCTCGCGCGGCGGGGCCGTCACGTCGAGGTCCGTCGCCCCGAAGAGGGCGAGGACCGGGCGGATCTCGGCGGTCAGCGCGAAGGACGCCCGGTCGGCGTCGGCGCGGATCTCCCTCAGGAGTGGACGCGGGTCCGCGCGGCCGACCGTGACCATCGGGTCGGCGACGCGCACCCGCTGCTTGCGGGCGGGGAGCGTGTGGACGCTGAACAGACCGCCGGGGCCGATCAGGAGGTGGTGGATGCGGGCGCCGCCCGGCAGCGGCACCGAGTGCAGGGTGTGCCAGCCCGCGCCTTCGAGGCCGTCGAGCACCTCGCCGATGGCCTGCTCGGCGGTGAGCGCCCGCTGCCGCGGGTCGGCGCGCAGCCTGCGGGCGGGGGCCGGTTCGCGGTCAAGGGCGATCAGGAGGGTCTCGCCGGGGCGGTTCGGTGCGAGGTCGTCGTCCGGGTGGAGGGCGAGGCGGGCCAGCTCGGCGGGGGTGGGGACGGGCGGTGGGCCGATCGAGACGCCGCCCGTGATGAAGGGGGCGAGGGCACGCAGGACCGCTTCTCTGTGGTCGTCGGCGAGGAGGGTCACGCGGGCCGACTCCCTCTCGTACCACGCCACGTTCCTGCCGTCCGCGCGGCAGACGTACAGCCGCTCCTGTCCGTGCCGCCAGGCCGGTATGACGCGCAGTCCGCTCATGCACCATCACCCCACGAACCATGGGAGCAGCAAGGACATGCCTTGGGCAAGAACCAGGCACGAACCAGGCACGAACCTGGGCGCCTCGGGGAGAAGTTGAGCCACTCGGGACGGCAGTCATGACGGCGGTCGTGACGGCAGTCGAGACGGCGGTCGAGACAACGCTCGCGATCCCCCGCGACAGCCGCGTCACCGTGCCGTCCTCGCAGTGATGGCCCGCTGTTACATTGCCGACGAATGGCCGCAATAGCGGACATCTAGCTTCGGAGCAGAGGCGTCCGCGCCTCGACCGGCCAAGCCCCCAGCCGTAAGGACCGTCCGCTCATGAGCAGCCTCCGCCGCCGTACCGTCCTCCGTTCCGTCGCCGTGACCGCCGTCGTCGGCGGCGCGCTCCTCACGCCGGCCGTCGCCGCCGTCGCGGACACGCCCTCCCGAGCCGAGGACACCCGGACCGTGGCGCCGGCCGCCCCCGGCACCCCCGAGGGTGGCGTCAGGGCGGGCACCGAGGGGTTCCACAGCGGCGACCCGGTGTTCATCGCCGCCGGCGGGGCCATGGCGGCGGCCGGTGCGGCCGGGCTCGGGTACGCCATGCTGCGCCGCGGCCGCACCGACGCCTGAGCCCCCTCCCCCACGCACCCACCCGCAGGAGCCGCCGTGAGCCCGAGCACCCCCGCCGACGAAGCACCCGCCCCCGCGTCGTCCGCCCCCGCGCCCGCCCCCGTAAAGCGCCGTCACACCACCCGCATCGCGGCCGCCGCCACGCTGACCGCCGCCCTCGGCGTCGGCCTCATCGCCTGCGGTCAGGGCTCCGGCGGCAGCCCCGCGCCCGACGTCAAGGTCGACAACGCCGCCGCCGCACCCGCGGCCGAGCCGCACGCCCCGCTGAAGAAGTCCCGGCCGACGGGCCTGCGCATACCCGCGGCCGGGGTCGACGCGAAGTCGATGCTCGACCTCGGCGTGGGCGCGGACGACGCGCTGGAGGTGCCACCCGTCGACAAGGCGGACGAGCCGGGCTGGTGGACCGGGGGTGTGACTCCCGGCGAGAAGGGGGCGGCCGTTCTGGTCGCGCACTACGACACCGCGGAGGGGCCCGCGCTGATGAGGCACGTGGGAAAGGTGAGAATGGGGGACACGATCTCGGTGCCGCGAGCGGACGGAAGCACGGCGACGTTCAAGGTGCGCGAGATAGAACAGGTGGACAAAAAGAACTTCCCCACCCATAAGGTGTATGGGGCGACCGACCGGCCCGAGCTGCGCCTGCTGACCTGTGGCGGCCCGATCAAGGACGGTCACCGCACCGACAACATCATTCTCTACGCCGACCTCGCGCCGTAGCCGGACCCGGGCAACGTGCCCCGGGCCCCGCGGCGCCGCAACCGAACCTCGCGCCGCAGCGGAGCAGCCCCGGGCCGCTCCACCGGCAGGCAGGAGTGCAGTGCACCGGAGCCGTCTCGCGCTCGCCGCAGGACTCGTGCTGCCCGCCGTCCTGCTGGCCGGCGGCTGTGGCGACCCCGGCGACCTGCGCGGGGCCGGTTCCACGCCCACCGCCGAGGCTCCCACCCGCCTGTGGCCGAAGCTGCCGCCCCCGTCGGCGCCCGCCGAGGACTACGGCACGATAGAGAGCCTGCCGGTCAAGGGCGTGGACGTACCGGGCGGCGACCTGCACAAGGTGAACCCGGTGACCGTCGCCAGGGCCGACTTCGACGAGAACCCGGGGATGTACAGCCGTTCGGACGCGGTCTACAAGCAGACGGCCGAGAAGCTCGACGCATGCGACACCAAGGACGCCGACGACGCCGATTGCCCCGTCCTGAAGGCGTACTACCGCGACCTCACCGGTGACGGCAGGGACGACCTCATCATCGGCATCGAGCTGGCCCGCGGGCACGCCGAGAACCTCGACATACGCGCCTACGCCATGGAGAAGCGGCAGTTGACGCAGATCATGGAGATGGGGGACGCGGTGCTCGGCGTCGAACTGGCCGGCCACGAGGTGATCGTCCGCGCCGTATCGGGCATGCCGGGGTACGAGTACCGCACCGTCTGGTCCTGGGACTCCCACCAGAAGTCCATGCTGCCGACGACCGACGAGATCGTGCGCTCCCCGAACGCGCCGAAGGGCAAGCCGTCGCGCAAGCCCGAGCCCGCGGCGAGCAGCCGCCCCGTGCCCTCCCCGAGCGACTCACCGGATGCGACCCCGGGTGCGTCCCCGAGCGGAAGCCGATGAGCCACCGGCTGCCGCGCGGACCGCGGCTCCCCGCCTGGACGGCGACCCTGACCTGGAAGGCCGGGGTCTTCATCACCGTCATGTGCTGCGCGCTCGCCGCGCTGCTCGGCGCGCTCGTGCACGTGTCGGTGACCAACCAGACCGTGGGCCAGGCCCGCGAGCACGCCCTCACCCGGCTCGACGACGCGACCGAGGCGTTCGAGGCGGGCGACGACCTCGGTCCCGGCGCGGGGATCGACCCCGAGGGCCTTCCCGAGCGGCTGCGGGATCTCGCGGTGGGCGGGGAGCGCGGGACGATGGTCGCCGCCCAGGACTCCCGGCCGACGATGTGGGCCGCGGGACCGGCCACGGACCGGCGCGCCATCGCCGTCCGGGTCGACTACGCCCAGGGCGCCCGCACCATCGACGGTCTCGACCGGGCGATCCTCGGCTCCTCGGTGCTCGCGATCGGGGCGACGCTCCTGGTCGGGGCGTTCTCCGTGACCCGCGTGACGCGGCGCCTGCACCAGACGGCGAGGGTGGCCCGCCGGATCAGTGCGGGTGACCTCGACGCCCGCGTGAACGACCCGCGCACCCGTGAACCCTCGCGCACCCAGGACGAGGTGGCCGCGGTCTCCGGCGCGCTCGACACGATGGCGTCCTCGATGCAGGGCAAGCTGCAGAGCGAGCAGCGGTTCACCGCGGACGTGGCGCACGAGCTGCGCACGCCGCTGACCGGTCTGCACGCGGCGGCCGAGCTGCTGCCGCCGGGCCGCCCGACGGAGCTGGTGCGCGACCGGGTGGCCGCGCTGCGCACCCTCACCGAGGACCTCCTGGAGATCTCCCGCCTCGACGCGAAGAGCGAGCGTGTGGAGCTGGACGACCACCATCTCGCCCCATTGGCCGAGCGCGCCGTGCGGGGTTCGGGCATCGATGCCGAGCTGGTCGTCGTACGCGATGTCTGCGTGGTGACCGATCGGCGGCGCCTGGAGCGGGTGCTCGGGAACCTCATCGCCAACGCGGACAAGCACGGGCGCGGGCCGGTCGTACTGACCGTCGACGGGCCCACGCTCTCGGTGCGCGACCACGGCGACGGATACCCGGACTACCTGGTGGCGCACGGCCCGCAGCGGTTCCGCACGGAGGGCACGACCAGGGGCCACGGGCTCGGCCTGACGATCGCGTTGGGCCAGACGGCCGTGCTCGGCGCACGCCTCACGTTCGCCAACGCGGCGGACGGCGGGGCGGTGGCGACGCTGACGCTGCCGTACGAGGAGACCGCGGAAGACGGTTGCCGGGGTGCCGACGGGGCGGTCTGAGCGGCCGTCTGACGCCGTGTGACCTTTTGCGCGCCCAGCGTGCCGATTTTAGTGTGAATTGCGGCCTATGACCCATGCTTCAGGGGCTTGTGCTCCAGGGACTCGCGGGCCGTATCGCATCCGCGCTTTCCATCCGCGCTCTCCAGAGGAGACCCCCATGTCCCTTCGGTCCACCGCAACCGGCACCCGGCTCGGCATACTCGTCGCCGGCGGCGCGCTCGCCGCCTGCACCCTCACCGGTCCGGCCGTCGCGGCCGACGACACCGGCACCAGCGGCCACCCGCGCACCTACAAGGGCCGCGTCATCGCCAAGTCCGGTCTGCTCCTTCGCACCTCCCCCCACCGGGGCGCCAAGGTGATCCGGAGCGTGCCGTACGGCAAGGTCGTCACCATCTACTGCAAGACGACCGGTGACCACGTGTCCGGCAACAACCGCTGGTACCTGCTCACCAACGGGACCTGGGCCTGGGGTGCCGCGCACTACATCGCCAACATCGGGCCCGCCCCGCGCTGGTGCTGACGCACCACAAGCGCACGGTGACATAAGCGGACATTGGCGCCTATCGCTTGCTACGTTCCGGGCATGACCGGAACAGCGACGGCGCCCCCCTCCGTACCCGCTGTCCGTGTGCCCCGGCGCCGTGGCACCGAAGTCGCGCTGATCGTCGTGGCCGTCCTGCTCTCGGTCTACGGCTACTGCGACGTCGGCCTCGCCAAGAACGGCACCGTCCCGCCCGGCGCCGCCGGTTACGGCGCCGGGCTCGGCGTGCTCGCGCTCCTCGCGCATCTCGCCGTCCGCTTCCGCGCGCCCTACGCCGATCCGTTGCTCCTGCCGATCGCCGTGCTCCTCAACGGCCTGGGGCTCGTCCTGATCTACCGGCTCGACCTGGAGACCCCCGGCGACGAGGCGGCGCCCACGCAACTCGTCTGGTCCACCGTCGGCGTGGCGCTCTTCATCGCCGTCGTGTTCTTCCTGCGCGACCACCGGGTGCTCCAGCGGTACGCGTACATCTGCGTCGTCGCCGCCCTGGTCCTGATGATCGTGCCGATCTTCTTCCCGGCCGTGAACGGCGCCCGCATCTGGATCAGGGTCGGCGGATTCTCCATCCAGCCCGGCGAGTTCGCGAAGATCCTGCTCGCGATCTTCTTCGCCAGCTATCTCGCCGCCAACCGCAACGCGCTCGCCTACACCGGCCGTACGGTCTGGAAGCTGACCAAGCTCCAGCTGCCCACCGGGCGGGTGCTGGGCCCGATCGTGGCCATCTGGCTCCTGAGCGTCGGGGTCCTCGTCCTCGAACGGGACCTCGGCACCTCGCTGCTCTTCTTCGGCCTCTTCGTGATCCTGCTGTACGTGGCCACCGGGCGCACCGGCTGGATCGCGGTCGGCCTGGTCCTCGCCGCGGTCGGGGCGTACACGGTCGGCTCGCTCGAACCCCATGTGCACAGCCGGGTCGAGGACTGGCTGCACCCCTTCGCCTCCATCGACGCGGGCCAGGGACCCAACCAACTGGCCCAGTCGCTCTTCGCGTTCGCGGCAGGCGGGATGCTCGGGACCGGGCTCGGGCTCGGCCACTCCATCCTCATCGGCTTCGCCGCCAAGTCCGACTTCATCCTGGCGACGGCGGGCGAGGAACTCGGCCTCGCGGGGCTCGCCGCGATCTTCCTGCTCTACGCGCTCCTGGTGGAGCGCGGCTACCGGGCGGGGCTCGCGCTGCGGGACGCCTTCGGGCGGCTGCTCGCGGTCGGGCTCGCCTCGATCGTCGCGCTCCAGGTGTTCGTGATCGCGGGCGGGGTGTCCGGGCTGATCCCGCTGACCGGCATGGCGATGCCGTTCCTCGCGCAGGGCGGCTCGTCCGTCGTCACCAACTGGATCATCGTGGCGCTGCTCATCCGGGTCAGCGACTCGGCGCGGAGCCAGCCGGTCGGGCCGCCCAGGGAGGACGCGTGACGCGGTACATCCGGCACGCCGCCGCGTTCTGCGCGCTGCTCCTGCTCGCCCTGCTGGTGAACGCCACCCGCGTCCAGGTCGTCCAGGCCGAGCACTTCGACGAGAACCCCGCCAACCGCCGCCAGGCCATCGCACGCTTCGGCCAGCCGCGCGGCGACATCATGGTCGACGGGCGCGCGGTCACCGGCTCCAAGGACACCGGGGAGCAGCTCCGCTACGAACGGACGTACAAGAACGGCCCGTTGTACGCGCCGGTGACCGGGTACGCCTCGCAGGTCTACGGCACGACCCTCCTGGAGAACGCCGAGGACGACATCCTCTCCGGCACCGACCCGATGCTCGCCCCGCTCCCCCTGTGGAACGACATCAGCCGCGCGCAGAACCCCGGCGGCATGGTGCGGACCACGATCAGGGCCGCGGCGCAGCAGGCCGCGTACGCGGGGCTCGGCGGCAAGAAGGGCGCGGTCGCCGCGATCGAGCCGTCGACCGGGAAGATCCTCGCCCTGGTCAGCACCCCCTCGTACGACCCCGAACGGCTCTCCGGCACCAGCGAGGCGGTGGCCAGGTCCTGGGCGTCGCTGAACGGCAGCGCGGACAAGCCGATGCTGAACCGGGCAATCCGCCAGACGTACCCGCCGGGGTCGACGTTCAAGGTGGTGACGGCGGCGGCCGCGCTGGACTCCGGCACGGTCACGGACCTGGACGCCGCCACCAAGTCCCCCGTCCCCTACACGCTGCCCGGCACGAGCACGCAGCTGACGAACGAGGTCGAGGGCTGCAAGAACGCGCCTCTCCGCTACGCCTTCGAGTGGTCCTGCAACACGGTCTTCGCCAAGCTGGGCGTGGACACCGGCCTCGGCGACATGCTGGAGACGGCGAAGAACTTCGGCTTCAACGACAGCGGCCTGGAGATCCCTTCGTCGGTGGCGGCCAGCAACTTCGACACGACGATGGACAAGGCGCAGCTCGCGCTCTCCTCGATCGGCCAGTTCGACACGCGGGCGACGCCCCTGCAGATGGCGATGGTCGCGGCGGCGGTGGCCAACGGCGGCCAGGTCGAGTCCCCGCATCTGGTGGACGAGACCACGACCGACGACGGCGACGTGGTGCGCAACACCGGCACCGGCTCCCTCCACCAGGCCATGAACCCGGCCACGGCCATGCAGCTGAGGGAGATGATGACCGACGTCGTCGAGGAGGGCACCGGCGGCAACGCGGCGATCCCCGGCGTGACGGTCGGCGGCAAGACGGGCACGGCGCAGCACGGCATCGACAACACCGGCACGCCGTACGCCTGGTTCATCTCCTGGGCGCAGAACTCCGGCGACGCCCAGCCGTCGGTCGCGGTGGCGGTGGTGGTGGAGGACGCGGCGGCGGACCGGGGGGACATCAGCGGGGGCGGCAGTGCGGCGCCGGTCGCCAAGGCGGTGATGGAGGCGGTGCTCGCGGGTTCCTGAGCGGAGGCCTGCGCCCGACGCGATGCCGGGCGCGGACTCCTGGTGTCACTTGGCGCCCGGCAGCGCTTCCCTCCGTCGCAGCCAGGCCTCCGGGACCGCGTCGGCTCCCGTGCGCGCGCCGACCACTCCGCCGGTGATCGCGCACGTGGTGTCCACGTCGCCGAGCCCCTCCGCCGTGGTCCACAGCGCCCCGACCAGGTCGTCCTGGTGCCGCGCTGCCGACCACAGGGCGAACGGGACCGTGTCCGTGGCCCGGATGCGCTGTCCGTTGCCGAGCTCGTCCGCGGCCTTCCACGGCTCGGTGTCGAAGGACAGGGCGGCCGCGCGCAGCACGCCCTCGCGGACCTCGCCGGGCGGAGTGTGCTCCGCGACCGCGGCCAGCGTCAGCTCCTCGCGTACGGAGAGCGCGGCCGCCACGGCCACGGCCACCGCGCCCGCGATGCCCTCGGGGTGGGCGTGCGTGACCTGGGCGGACAACGCGGCCTGCGCCGCCGCCAGTTCGAGGTCGGCCGAGAACCACGCGCCCAGCGGCGCGACCCGCATCGCGGCTCCGTTGCCGAGACTGCCCTGCCCGTCGAAGAGTTCGCGCGCCAGTTCCTGCCAGCGCTGCGGCTCCTCCAGGAGCCGGGGCAGCAGCTCGTGCATGCCGCTGCCGTATCCGCGCCCCGAGTCGGCGTCGTACAGCAGCGCGAACGCCCCGGCGAGCTCCGTCCGGCGGATCTCCCCGTGCTCGTCGAGCACCCGCTGCACGCCGAGCGCCATCGCGGTGTCGTCGGTCCAGTGCCAGTGCGGCTCCTCGGGCATCTGGCGCGCACGGATCTGCGTGTACGCGACGCGCGGCGCACGGAAGAGCGGGAACCACCGCTCGCCGAAGGCGTCGCCGAGGGCGAGCCCTTCGAGGCTCCGGCGGGCGGCGGCGCGGTCGGCCGATGTGGAGGTCACGGGAGTCATGGGGCCATGCTGCCCTGCGGGACGACGCCCTGAGACCTTATTTTCCGTCGCCGGCGGCGATCATGTCCTCGACCTCCGCGACCCGTTCGCCCTCCTCCGCCGCGAACCGTTCCGCGTCCAGTTTCTCGGCGATCTCCTCGTCCTGGGCCATCAGCTGGTCGAGGTTGGCGTTGCCCATCTCGAAGACGCCCATGTCGACGTACGCCTCCTGGAGGCGCTTGCCCCACAGGCCGATGTCCTTGACGCACGGCACGATGCGGCTGAAGAGCAACTGCCGGAAGAGGGCGAGGAACTCGGAATTCTCGCTGCACTCCTCGGCCTCCGCCTTCGGGATGCCGAAGTTCTCCAGGACCTCGACGCCGCGCAGCCGGTCACGCATCAAGTAGCAGCCCTCGATGACGAATTCCTCGCGCTCGCGCAGTTCCGCGTCGGAGAGCTGTTTGTAGTAATCCCGCAGCGCCATGCGGCCAAAAGCCACGTGCCGGGCCTCGTCCTGCATGACGTAGGCGAGGATCTGCTTGGGCAGGGGCTTGTCCGTCGTGTCGCGGATCATGCCGAACGCGGCGAGCGCGAGGCCCTCGATGAGGACCTGCATGCCGAGGTAGGGCATGTCCCAGCGGGAGTCGCGCAGGGTGTCGCCGAGCAGGGACTGGAGGTTGTCGTTGATCGGGTAGAGCATCCCGATCTTGTCGTGCAGGAAGCGGCCGTAGACCTCGGCGTGCCGCGCCTCGTCCATGGTCTGGGTCGCGGAGTAGAACTTCGCGTCCATGTCGGGCACGGACTCCACGATGCGCGCCGCGCACACCATCGCGCCCTGCTCGCCGTGCAGGAACTGGCTGAACTGCCAGGAGGCGTAGTGCTTGCGCAGTTCGCCCTTGTCGCGGTCGTTCATCATGTCCCAGTGACGGGTGCCGTAGAGCGACATGGACTCGTCGGGGGTGCCCAGGGGGTCGTACGGGTCGACCTCCAGATCCCAGGCGATGCGCTTGGCTCCGTCCCACTGCTTGTCCTTGCCCTTCTGGTAGAGGGCGAGCAGCCGGGCGCGGCCTTCGTCGTACTCCCAGCTGAAGCGGGCCGCGCCGTTCGCCGGTATCTGCCAGATGTTTCCGTCCGGGGCGTGCGTGTAGAGCTCATGCGTGGACACTGACGGCTCCTAGGTAAGTGGCCTCGTTCTCTCCGTAGTCCCCCCGTGCTGCTTTCGACTGCTCTGTACCGATTGGTAGTTGGAAGGCTCACACGTTCGTAGACGTCGGGTCAACAAGTCGCGCACAAGGGATTGACGCCCTTGCTGACAAGCAGTCTCATAATTCCTGACCGCCGGTAACTCTGACGACGAGGCAGGGGCAGAGTCATGACGACCACCACGGAGGACGCGGCGATCGAAGGGCTGCGGGACGCGCTCGGGGCGCTCAAGGACCGGGAGCAGGTGGCCGAGCGGCTCCTCGACTCCTCCGCCAAGCACTCCTTCGACCCGGACAAGGAGCTCGACTGGGAGGCGCCCTTCGAGGAGGGCAAGTGGTTCTGGCCCCCGGAGCTCCTTTCCCTGTACGGCACGCCGATGTGGCGGCGGATGAGCGAGGAGCAGCGCATCGCGCTCTCCCAGCACGAGGCCGCCGCGCTCGCCTCGCTCGGCATCTGGTTCGAGCTGATCCTGATGCAGCTGCTCGTACGGCACGTCTACGACAAACCGGCCACGAGCGCGCACGTGCGGTACGCCCTGACCGAGATCGAGGACGAGTGCCGGCACTCGAAGATGTTCGCGCGCCTGATCACCCGCGGGGACACCCCGTACTACCCGGTCAGCACCGTGCACCGGAACCTGGGCCGCCTCTTCAAGACCATCTCCACGACGCCCGGTTCGTTCACGGCGACGCTGCTCGGCGAGGAGATCCTCGACTGGATGCAGCGCCTGACGTTCCCGGACGAGCGCGTCCAGACCCTGGTGCGCGGCGTCACGCGGATCCATGTCGTGGAGGAGGCGCGCCATGTGCGGTACGCCCGTGAGGAGCTGCGCCGCCAGATGGTGACGGCACCGCGCTGGTCCCAGGAGTTCACCCGCCTCACCTCGGGGGAGTTCGCCCGCGTCTTCTCCATCGCCTTCATCAACCCGGAGGTCTACACGAACGTCGGCCTGGACAAGCGCGAGGCCATGGCCCAGGTCAAGGCGAGCGCGCACCGCCGAGAGATCATGCAGACCGGGGCCAAGCGCCTGACGGACTTCCTGGACGACATCGGGGTGCTGCGAGGCGCGGGGCGGCGGCTGTGGAAGAGCTCGGGACTGCTGGCCTGACTCCTGGCGTGACGAAGAGGGTACGGAGGGTTCCGGCGCGCTTGTTCGAGCGGGCGGTTACGCTGCGAGGCATGACCTCGCCTGCTCCCACCCGCGCGTACCGGCGCCTCAGTGTCGAAGAGCGGCAGCGGCAGCTCAAGGAGGCCGCCCTGTCCCTCTTCGCGGTGCGCGCACCCGACGAGGTCTCCCTCGACGACGTCGCCGAGGCGGCCGGGGTCTCCCGGCCGCTCGTCTACCGCTACTTCCCCGGCGGCAAGCAGCAGTTGTACGAGGCCGCGCTGCGCTCCGCCGCCGACGAGCTGGAGCAGTGCTTCGCCGAGCCGCCCGAGGGCCCGCTCACCCAGCGCCTCGCCAACGCGCTCGACCGCTACCTCGCCTTCGTGGACCAGCACGACGCCGGGTTCAGCGCGCTGCTCCAGGGCGGCAGCGTCGTGGAGACGTCGCGGACCACGGCCATCGTGGACGAGGTGCGCAGGACGGCCGCCGAGCACATCCTCGCCCACCTGGAGGTCGTGGGCGCCACGGGCCCGCGGCTGCGGATGACCGTGCGGATGTGGATCACCTCCGTCGAGGCGGCGTCCCTGATCTGGCTGGACGAGGAGAAGCAGCCGCCGCTGGACGAGCTGCGGGACTGGCTCGTCGAGCAGTTCATGGCGGTCCTCGTGGCCTCGGCCGGCCGCGACCCGCAGACCGCGGAGGCGGTACGGGCCGCGCTGGCCATGGAGAGCGCCGACGGCCCCGCGGGCTCGCTCGCCCGGCGCGTCCTGCCCGTGGTGAGCGACGCGGCGCACCTGCTGTGACGCGCGGCGGGCGCCTGCTGTGACACTGGCCGGGTGAAGAGCGAAGACACCCCTTTCGTGGGTGGACCCCTGGACGGCCGCGTACTGCCCATCCTGCTCGGCCCGACCGGCCACCCCCCGAAGGTGTACCGGGTCCCGGTGCCGGACGAGGCGGGCGGCCCCGCGACCGTCCTGGTGTACCGCCGGGTGGCCAGGGCCGGGGGCAAGCGGCTCGGCCTGCACCAAGGCTGGACGTACGCGTACGACCCGGAGGGCGACAAGGCCGGGCCCGGCCTGAAGTGGCCGTGGTCGAAGCCGGGCGGGGCGGCCTGAGCCTCGCCTCCGCAAGGGCGGCGCGCCGTCGGACCCTGGACGAGTGACCGCATTGCGCCAACCCGCGCACCTTCCGGAGGCGGACCGCGCCGGGGCCGCTGATGCTCGCGGTGCGGGGCGGAGCCGCCGCCGCGCGCCGGAGGTGATGGCATGTCAGGCAGGCTGCTGCGATGGGTCGGTACGGGTGCGGTGGTCGGCGCGCTGCTGGCGCCCGCTTCCCCGGCGTACGCCGTTCCACAGCCGGACGACACCACCGAGCGCCCGGTGGCCGAGCTCCTGAAAGACCTTCAGGAGCTGTACCGGAAGGCCGAGGAGTCGACGGAGACGTACAACGCGACCGCCGAGAAGCTGAAGGAGCAGCGCGCCGAGGTCACCCGCCTCACCAAGCGCCTGACCCGGGCCCGCGCCTCGGTCCACGACAGCCGGGGCGCGGCGGGCCGCTTCGCCCGCCAGCAGTACCAGGGCACGTCGGAGATCTCCCCCTACGTACGCCTCCTCCTCGCCCGCGACCCGCAGCGGGCCCTCGACCAGGGGCATGTGATCGGGCGCGCGGCGGCGGAGCGCGCCGCGACGGTGGACCGCCTGGTCGGCGGCGAGCAGAAGGCATCCGAGCTCGCGGCCACGGCGAAGAGTGCCCTGGAGACCCAACTCTCGCTCGCCGCCCGGCAGAAGGAGGCCCGGAACAAGGTGAAGGGCCGGCTGAGGGAGGTCGAGGAACTCCTCGCCTCGCTGAGCACGGAGCAACTGGCGGATCTCGCGCGGGCCGAGGAGGAGGGGATGGCGGCGGCGCAGCGGACGTTCCTGGACTCGGGCTCGCTGAGCGGGACCGCGGGGTCACCGGGGGCCCCTGGGTCCCCACCGACCCGCGCGCCTTCCCGGAAAGGCGAGACGGCGCTCGGCTACGCCGTGAAACAGATCGGGAAGCCGTACAAGTGGGGCGCGGAAGGGCCCAAGGCCTTCGACTGCTCGGGCCTCACCTCGCAGGCATGGGCAAAGGCGGGCAAGGACATCCCCCGCACCTCACAGGAGCAGTGGGCGCAACTACGCCGAGTCTCCCTCCGAAAACTGCGCCCGGGCGACCTGATCGTCTACTTCCCCAAGGCCACACACGTGGCCCTCTACCTGGGCGACGGAATGGTCATCCAGGCCCCCCGCCCAGGAGCAAAAGTCAAGGTCTCCCCCATCGCGGCCAACCCAGTCCTCGGCGCGGTCCGCCCGGACCCCTCGGCCAAGCCGATGAAGAACTACGTCCCGCCGAAGCTGCCGCGCGGGGCACGCAACGGCGAGGACGCGGGGTACGGGCGGTCCGACGCGCCGGGTACGGACTAGCCCGTGAGCCCCGCCAGGTACGCGCCCGTCTTCTCCGGGTCGTAGAAGAAGTTCTCGAAGTCCGACGGGTCGTTGAAGCCGTTCGCGAAGCGGTCTGCTGCCGGCTGGAGTTGGCCTGCTGCGCCGATCAGGTTCAGGACGTGCTCCGGCGGGGGCGAGAGCATCGCGTTCGTCCACTTGGTGACGTGCTGGGCCGTCTCCCAGTAGCGGTCGAACGTGGACTGCATCCACTCCTCGTCGAACGGCTTGTCTCCGTGCTCGACGATCGAGGAGAGGTACGCGGCCGCGCACTTGGACGCCGAGTTGGAGCCCTGGCCGGTGATCGGGTCGTTCGCGACGACCACGTCCGCGACGCCGAGAACGGCGCCGCCGCCGGGCAGCCGGCCGATCGGCTTGCGCACCGTCGGGGCATAGCGGCCGGACAGCGTGCCGCCCGCGTCCGTCAGCTCGACCTTGGTCGCCCGCGCGTACTCCCACGGCGTGTACTTCTCGAGGAGTTCGAGGGTCAGCGCGAGGTGCTCCGAGGGGTCCTTGACGCCCTGGAAGACATCCAGCGGGCCGCCGGGGACGCCCTCCCAGAACAGGATGTCCGCGCGCCCGGACGTGGTGAAGGTCGGCATGACGAAGAGTTCGCCGACGCCCGGCACCAGGTTGCACCGCACCGCGTCGAACTCGGGGTGCTCGGGCCGCGGGCCCATCCCGTGGACGTAGGCGACGGCCAGCGCGCGCTGCGGGGTGTCGTACGGGGAGCGGGAGGCGTCGCGCTCGAACATCGAGACGAGCTCGCCCTTGCCCGCGGAGACGAGCACCAGGTCGTACGTGCGGGAGAAGTAGTCGAGGTCGGAGACCGCCGCGCCGTGGATGACCAGCTGGCCGCCCCGCTGCGCGAACGTCTCCATCCAGCCCGCCATCTTCACGCGCTGGTCGACGGACTGGGCGAAGCCGTCCAGCTTGCCGACCCAGTCGATGACGCGGGAGGAGTCGGGTCCCGCGACCGAGACGCCGAGGCCCTCGATCTTCGGCGCCTGCGACTCCCAGAAGTTCAGCTGGAGGTCGCGCTCGTGCTGCAGCGCCGTGTGGAACATGCACTGCGTGGACATCACACGCCCGGACCGGACCTCGTCCGCCGTGCGGTTGGACATCAGGGTGACCTCGTACCCCTGCGACTGGAGTCCGAGAGCGATCTGGAGCCCGGCCTGACCGGCTCCGACGACGAGTATCTTCCGCATGCGGCGTCTTCTCCTACGTGCTGAAAAGCTTAAGGTTAAAGCTATTCGGGGGTTGCTGCGAGGGCGTGGCCGACCAGCGAGAGCAGCGACTCGATCACCGAGATGCGCTGCCTCGCGTCCATGATGAGCACCGGTATGTGCGCCGGGATCGTCAGCGCCTCACGGACGTCCGCGGGCTCGAACTCCTCGGTCCCGTCGAAGTGGTTGACGGCGACGATGTACGGCAGACCGCAGCTCTCGAAGTAGTCGAGCGCCGGGAAGCAGTCGGGGAGCCTGCGGGTGTCGGCGAGGACGACGGCGCCGATCGCGCCGCGCACCAGGTCGTCCCACATGAACCAGAAGCGCTGCTGCCCCGGCGTACCGAAGAGGTACAGCACGAGGTCGTCGTCGAGCGTGATCCGGCCGAAGTCCATGGCGACCGTGGTCGTGGTCTTGTCCGGGGTCGAGGTGAGGTCGTCCGTGTCCTCGCTCGCCTGCGTCATCAGCGCCTCCGTCTGGAGGGGCGTGATCTCGGAGACGGCGGTGACCAGCGTCGTCTTGCCGACGCCGAACCCGCCCGCGACCACGATCTTCGTCGCGATCGGGGCCCGGGTGCGGTCCGTCTGCCAGGCTTGGAGGTTCTCGTCCGGGTCGGGGCCCGGGATACGGAGGTCAGAGACGGCGGAGTCCACTGAGCACCCTTTCCAGCAGTGCGCGGTCCGGCTGTCCCGGGCCGTGGCCCGTTCCGTACACGCGGATCTTTCCCTGGTCTGCGAGGTCGCTGAGCAGGACGCGGACCACGCCGAGCGGCATCTTCAACAGCGCGGCGATCTCCGCGACCGTACGCATGCGGCGGCAGATCTCGACGATGGCCCGCATCTCCGGCATGACCCGCGCGATGGCATTGCCCTGCGGCAGCTCACGGCGCTCCTCGGGGGCCTCGAGGGCGGCCACGAACGTCTCGACGAGCAGGACGTGGCCGAAGCGGGTGCGGCCGCCGGTGAGGGAGTACGGGCGTACGCGCGCGGGTTTGCGGTCGCCGCCCCGCTGGGGCAGCTTGCCGGGCTTACTGCTCATCGGACGCTCTCCATCGACTGGCGCAGCTCACTGCGGAGTTCGGGGGTGAGGACATGCCCGGCGCGGCCGACGAAGAGCGCCATGTGGTACGCGACGACGCTCATGTCGCAGTCCGGGGTGGCGTGCACGCCGAGCAGCGAGCCGTCGCTGATCGACATGACGAAGAGGCTGCCCTCCTCCATCGCGACGACGGTCTGCTTGACGGCTCCCGCGTCCATCAGCTTGCCGGCGCCGATGCAGAGGGAGCCGAGGCCGGACACGATGGTGGCGAGGTCGGCGCTGGAGCCCTTGGGCCCCGAACTGTTGTCCACCGCCTGCTCGTTGTTCCGCGCGGGGTCGGACGAGAGCAGCAGCAGGCCGTCGGAGGAGACCACCGCGACCGAGAGCAGCCCCGGCACCTCCTCCACGAGATTCGTCAGCAGCCAGTGCAGGTTGCGGGCTTCGCTGCTCAGTCCGAATCCGGCGGGGCTGCCGCCGGCGGTGGAGCTGCCGGTGGACTTGCTGCCGGTGGAAGAACTGGGCGAGCGCATGGGCGCAGTCAACTACTTGCCTCCTCGACTGTGTCCCCCATGTTTTTGGTCTCTTCGTTACGTTCGGTCAGCTCGGCCTCTACGTCGCGACGGCCGCTGATGGCCCCCTGGTGAAAGCCTCCGAGTCGCTTGCGCAGCGCTTCGGCGTCGACGGAGCCGCTGCGCGCCTTGGGCACGGTGGGCTCGGGCGCGGTGATCTTCGGCGTGCGCTTGGGGAGCCCCTTGTCGGTGACGCGCTCCCACTTGGGGGTGGGGGCGGGCGCGGCTTCGGGCTCGGTCTCGGTCTCGGTCTCGGTCGTGAATTCGGGCGTGGGTTCGGTCGCGGGAGCCTCGGCTTCCGGCGCCTCCGGCTCCTCCGGGGCGGGCGGAACCGCGAGTTCCATGGTCGTCTCGGCCGAAACCTCGGGCGCGGCCTCCGGCGACACCTCAGGCGCGGCCTCCGAGTCCGCCTCCGCGTCCCGTACCGTCTGCTCGGCAGCCGCGATCAGCGGGTCCGCGGCGGCGGCCCCCGCCGAACGCCCCGGCAGCACGTTGGAGTTCGCCTCGGCCTCCGAGCCGGGCAGGTGCACCGCGGGCGCCGCCCCGGCCACCGGAACGCCGACCGGCGGAGCACCCACCGCGGGCGCCGCGGCGAGGATCGCCTTCGGCAGCACCACGACCGCCGCGACGCCGCCCTGCTTCTGCTCGCGCAGCCGGACCCGCGCCCCGTGCCGCGCGGCGAGCCGGGCCACGACATAGAGGCCGAGCCCGAGCCCGTCCCCGCTCTCCTGGTCGTACGCGTCGTCGGGACGGAAGTCCGCGAGGCGGGAGTTGAGCTCCTCCATGCGGTTCTCGGTGACCCCTATGCCCTCGTCCTGCACGGAGAGCATGACCTCGCCGCTCTCCAGGAGCCAGCCCGAGACCTCCACGGAGGCGTCCGGCGGCGAGAACGAGGTCGCGTTCTCCAGGAGCTCGGCGACCAGGTGGCTGATGTCGTCCGCGGCGAAGCCCGCGACATGCGCGTGCGGCGGCAGCGTGGCGATGCGCACCCGCTCGTACCGCTCGATCTCGCTGACGGCGGCGCGTACGACGTCGACCAGCGGGACCGGGCCGGGGTGCTGGTGGCCGTGCTCGGCGCCGGCGAGGACCAGGAGGTTCTCGCTGTGCCGGCGCATGACCGTGGCGAAGTGGTCGAGCTTGAAGAGGGTGGCGAGGCGGTCGGGGTCCTGCTCGCGGTCCTCCAGGTTCTCGATGACGGCGAGCTGCCGCTCGACCAGGCCGAGGGTGCGCAGCGCCAGATTGACGAACGTGCCGTGGATGGACTGGCGCACCCGCTCCAGATGGGCGGAGGCCTCGACCAGTTCGGCACGCAGCGTCTCGCGCTCGTCGGCCATGGACTGACGCTGTCCGATGAGGTGCTTGCGGTCGGCTTCGAGCGTGGTGAGGCGCTCGGTGAGGGCCGCCGCGTGCTCGTGCAGCGCGTTGACGGACCGTACGACCTGGGCGAACTCGTCGTCGCGGCCGTTGAAGCGGATCGGCTCCTGGGGCGCGGGCTCGTGGGCGAGGCGGGCCGAGCCGATGCGCAGGACGGCGAGCGGGCGGGTCAGGCTGCGGGCCATGGCCATGGCGACGCCGACGGCGACGAGCAGCGTGACGCCGACGAGGGCGACGCGGATCTCCAGCGCCGTCACGTCCTCGTCGCGCAGGTCGGTGAGGTTCTTGGTGCGCTGCACCGTGAGCGCGGACTCGGCGCCGCGCATCATCTCGATGCGGGCGGAGAGCGCGGCGTCGAGCTTCTTGGGGTCGAAGCCGACCTCGGCGGTGGAGAGCGTGGGCTGGTCGGTGAGGCGGGTGAGGTACTTCTCGGCCGTGGTCACCTCGTGGCCCGTGACGGTCGAGTCGTACGTCGTACGGGCGCGGTCCGTGGCCGCGTCCCGGAAGTCGGCGAGGGATGCCTGCGCGCGCACGTGGGCCTGCTGGCCGGCGGCGCTGAGGGCGTCGCGGGTCTTCCCTGCGGCGGGCGACTCGTCGACCACCGTGGTGGGCAGCCCGGTCACGGGGTCGATGCTCGTGCTCGTCTCCGTGGAGCGCGGGACGGCGAGGGCGGCGAGGAGCAGGCCGCGGGCGCTCGCCGCCTGCTCGACGGCGTGGTCCAGGTCGGCGAGCGCGTAGGCCCCGGAGCCCGCGCGGGGCGGGGTCTTCTCGGCGAGCTCGCGGGTCAGGCCGTGCAGTTCGGTGATGACCTTCGAGTACGCGGTGTGGGCTTGGAGAGCGGTGCTCTTGCCGGTGAGCGCCGCTCTGCGCACGGCCCCGATGTCGGAGAGGTCCTCACGCAGCCCGGCCGGGGCGTCGGCCGTGCGCAGCTCCTCGATCTGGCGGTCCACGCGGGCGCTGCGGCTCTCGGAGAGCCCCTTGCCCTGCGGGCGGCCCGCGGCGATGAACGAGGTGACCTCGTCGCGCTCGTCGGCCAGCGAGTGGCCCAGGGACACCGCGTCCTGGGTGCGCTCGGCGAGGGTCACCAGCTGCTGTGCGTCGTTCAGTTGCCCGGAGGCGGCGACGACGGCGGGCGCTCCGGCGCCGGCGATCGCGGCGGCCACCACGGCGACGGCGACGATCAGCCGGTTGCGCACGCGTGCGGTGGGCTTGGAGTTGACCGACTTCACGGGCTTGGCGGGCTTCGAGCCGTCAGGAGGCGTCACCGCGGGGGCGGTGGGCTCTCCCGCCGCGTGCTCGGGGGTCTCTCCCGCTGTGGGCTCGGGCGCACGCTCCATAGGGGTGGTCGCGCCCGGCGTGGCCCCTTCGGGAGCCGTCTGCTTGCCCTTGCGCCCAGGCCGCATCTTCTGCACCGGTGCTCGCATTCTTGTTTTTCGTCTGCCCATGGGCCCGGGTGACGATCCGTCAACACACGCGCCCCCCGGTACGGCTCCAGACCCTTCCAGTGCCGATGGGTGGCAGTCGTGCATCACATGCCTGGCCACCCGAAGGAGTGAACATCGGCGGGGAGTTGGCGAGCAAGTCCCGCCGCGGGCCGAAAGTCCCGGCCACGGTGCGCCGGTTGGACGTCGACCGCAGGCTTTGGCAGAATGCGCCGCCACACGCCGCCGGAAGCGATCATTCCGACTGAAATCCGGCGTCTGACCTGCTGGTCCGGGCCAACCCCCGTTGTTTCTCGCCTCTCCGGCGGCCTTGTGAAGGCCTCGTGCAGACTGGCCGGATGCGTATCGAACTCGCCACCGAGCCCGGAGACCCCGCGCGCCCCAACGAGGACTATGCCGCGGTGATCCTTCCCGCAGCCGGACAAGGCGGATCGCTCGTCCTCCTGGACGGGGTGACCCCGCCTGCCGGAGACGACGGCTGTCTGCATTCCGTCCCCTGGTTCACGGCGCGACTCGGCGGCGCACTGGGAGAACTGTCCGTTTCGCGACGGGATATGACGCTCTCCGAGATCCTCGCGGCGGCGATCGTGCGCACCGCGGAGGCCCATGACCAGACCTGTGACCTTTCTCACCCGCGTACGCCTCAGGCGACCGTGATTCTGGTGCGTTGGGACGAGGAGCGGGTGGAGCACCTCGTCCTGTCCGACTCCGCGCTCCTGATGGCGGGCCCGGACGGCCACGTCACGCCGGTGCTCGACGAACGCCTCGCGCAACTGCCCCCGCGGATCCGCGCCCTGCGCGACGCGGTCCGCGCGCTGCCGCGCGGCACCACCGAGCGCGAGGAGGCGGGGCGTGTGTACGGCGCCGCGGTCGAGGCCCTGCGGAACGCGGAGGACGGCTTCTTCACCGCGGCCGCCGATCCGTCGGCCGCCGCGCGCGCCGTCACCGGAACCTGGCCGCGCGCCGAGGTGTCAGCGGTGGCCGCCCTCACGGACGGCGTCGGCCGCTGGGTCGAGACGTTCCGGGAGGGCGACTGGGCGGAGTGCTTCGCGCTGCTGCGCAAGGAGGGCCCGCAGCGCCTGGTGGACCGGGTACGGGAACTGGAACGCGCGGACCCCGAGGGCACCACATTCCCCCGAGGCAAACTGCATGACGACGCGGCGGTGGTGTACGCGGAGTTCTGATGTGACCGGGGGCGCGCCCCGAGGGGGCGCGGGGAACTGCGCGAGCAACCACGCCCGACCCGCAGACGACAGCGGACCGACGTCACCCAAGGGGCGCGGGGAACTGCGCGACAAGCCACAACCCACCCGCAGCCGAAATCGCACCCCCAACAACCCCCTAGCCCTCAAGACTCCGGCGACTCATTCAGCTGCCGCAAAAGGCGGGCCAGCTCCGCGACCTCCGTGCGGTCCCACCCGGCCAGCTTCCGCACATACCGCTCCCGCCGCCCCGCCCGCACCGTACGGAACCGCGTGCCGCCCTCCGTCGTGAGGTGGACCAGCCAGGCCCGCCCGTCGGCCGGGTCGGGCTCGCGGGCGACGAGCCCCAGCTCCTCAAGGGCCCGCAACTGGCGGCTCATCGTGGCCTTGCCGACACCGATGTACGCGGCGAGGTCGGTGGCCCGCTGCGGGCCCGAGTCGTCGAGGCAGACCAGGAGTCCGTACGCGGCGGGCTCCAGGTCGGGGTGCACCTGACGCGCCATCTCCCCGGAGGAGGCCCGCGCCCGGCGCAGGAGCAGCGTCAACTCGCGCTCCAGCGAGAGGAACTCACGGTCGACGCCCCTGTTCACGTCGGCTCCACCGTCGCTCACGTCGGCTCCACCGTCGTTCTCGCCCTCGTGCACTTCAGCACCCATGGCACGCTTTCTTTCCGGATCAGAGAAGTTTTCCGCCCCGCACGGCGGCAGACATCCGCGTCGGCCCATCGCCGCAGCTCGACCAGTATTTCGTAGTGCCCCGACGCCCCGCGCCGAGGACACCGCCGCTGGAGTAGACCAACGGCAGACATGGAACCCCCTTCCCAGCCCCGGGTCTACGTGCGTAGCGTCGTACGTGACATGTTCACACCAGGAACATGTCGACAGGTCCCCCCACGAGCTCCATCGAGCTCAATCGAGGCCTACGGAGGCACGCATGCCCGTGCACAGACCCGGAACGCCCCGCCGCTCCCGCTGGTCGGCGGCCGCCATCCTGCTCTCAGTCCTCTCCGCCCTCTCCCTCCTCCTCACCCTGCCGGGCGCCGCACAGGCCGCCGGCGGCGACGACACCCCCGCCCGCGGCTCCGCCCGCATGGGCCAGGGCGTCGTCGAGCACGACGGGCAGGGCAGTCTGCCGCCCGGCGGCGACGCAGTACAGACCGAAGGCGTCGACGTCAGCAGCCACCAGGGCAACGTCGCCTGGTCGACGCTCTGGAACAGCGGCGTGAAGTGGTCCTACGTCAAGGCGACCGAGGGCACGTACTACAAGAACCCTTACTTCGCCCAGCAGTACAACGGTTCGTACAACGTGGGCATGATCCGCGGGGCCTACCACTTCGCGACGCCCGACACCTCGTCGGGCGCCGCCCAGGCCAACTACTTCGTGGACAACGGCGGCGGCTGGTCCCGCGACGGCAGGACGCTGCCGGGCGCGCTGGACATCGAGTGGAACCCGTACGGGGCGGCCTGCTTCGGCAAGTCCCAGTCCGCGATGGTCACCTGGATCCGGGACTTCCTGAACCAGTACAAGGCGCGCACCGGCCGGCACGCGGTGATCTACACGGCCACCAGCTGGTGGAAGCAGTGCACCGGCAACTACGGCGGCTTCGCCGTCAACAACCCGCTGTGGATCGCGCGTTACAACACCTCGCCGGGTGAGCTGCCCGCCGGGTGGGGCTTCCACACGATGTGGCAGTACACCTCGACGGGCCCGACGGTCGGGGACCACAACAAGTTCAACGGCGCGCTCGACCGGGTCGTGGCGCTCGCCAACGGCTGAGCACCCCCCTGCGCGAGGGCCCGGAACCTCTTTCGGGGTCCCGGGCCCTCACCGGCCGGCCGCCTCCGTCACGCGGCGGCCGGAACCCTCACCTCGGCCTCCGTCAGGGCCAGTTCGAGGACCTGCCGGACGTCCGTCACCGGGTGCACGTCCAGCTTCTCCAGGATCTCGGCCGGGACGTCGTCCAGGTCGGCCTCGTTCCGCTTCGGGATGATCACCGTGGTGATCCCGGCGCGGTGCGCGGCGAGCAGCTTCTGCTTGACGCCGCCGATCGGCAGGACGCGCCCGGTCAGCGAGACCTCACCGGTCATGGCCACATCCGTACGGACCAGACGGCCGCTGAGCAGCGACGCGAGAGCGGTCGTCAGGGTGACGCCCGCACTCGGCCCGTCCTTGGGGACGGCGCCCGCCGGGAAGTGGACGTGCACGCCGCGCTCCTTGAGGTCGCCGACGGGCAGCTCCAGTTCCGCGCCGTGCGAGCGCAGGAAGCTCAGCGCGATCTGCGCCGACTCCTTCATGACGTCGCCGAGCTGGCCGGTGAGCGTGAGCCCGGAGGCTCCCGTCTCCGGATCGGCGAGCGAGGCCTCGACGAACAGGACGTCGCCTCCCGCGCCGGTGACCGCGAGCCCGGTCGCCACGCCCGGGACCGCCGTGCGCCGCTCGGCCGGGTCCTGCGCCGACTCGGGCACGTGGTGCGGACGTCCGATGAGACCGCGCAGGTCGTCCTCGCCGACGGTGAACGGCAGCTCCCGCTCGCCCAGCTCGTGCTGCGCGGCGACCTTGCGGAGCAGCCGCGCGACGGACCGCTCCAGGTTCCGTACGCCGGCTTCCCGGGTGTACTCCCCCGCGAGCTTGCGCAGCGCGCTCTCGTCCAGGGTCACCTCGTCCGTCTCCAGGCCTGCCCGCTCCAGTTGGCGCGGGAGCAGGTGGTCACGGGCGATGACGACCTTCTCGTCCTCGGTGTAGCCGTCGAGCCTGACCAGCTCCATGCGGTCGAGCAGCGCCTCGGGGATGGATTCGAGGACGTTCGCCGTCGCCAGGAACACCACGTCGCTCAGGTCGAGCTCGACCTCCAGGTAGTGGTCGCGGAACGTGTGGTTCTGCGCCGGGTCGAGGACTTCGAGGAGGGCGGCCGCCGGGTCGCCCCGGAAGTCGGAGCCCACCTTGTCGATCTCGTCGAGGAGGACGACCGGGTTCATGGACCCGGCCTCCTTGATGGCCCGCACGATCCGTCCGGGCAGCGCCCCGACGTACGTACGCCGGTGTCCGCGGATCTCCGCCTCGTCGCGTACGCCGCCGAGCGCGACCCGCACGAACTTGCGGCCCATGGCGTGCGCGACGCTCTCGCCGAGGCTGGTCTTTCCGACGCCGGGAGGACCGACCAGGGCGAGCACGGCGCCGCCACGGCGGCCGCCGACGACCCCGAGGCCGCGGTCGGCGCGCCGCTTGCGCACCGCGAGGTACTCGGTGATGCGCTCCTTCACGTCCTGGAGGCCCGCGTGCTCGGCGTCCAGGACGTGCTGGGCGCCCTTGATGTCGTACTCGTCCTCGGTCCGTTCGTTCCAGGGCAGTTCGAGGACCGTGTCGAGCCAGGTCCTGATCCAGGAGCCCTCGGGCGACTGGTCGCTGGAACGCTCCAGCTTGTCGACTTCCTTGAGGGCGGCCTCGCGGACGTTCTCGGGGAGGTCGGCGGCCTCGACGCGTGTGCGGTAGTCGTCGGACTCCTCAGCCGCGTCCTTGCTGTCGCCGTTGATCTCGCGCAGCTCCTTGCGCACGGCGTCGAGCTGGCGGCGCAGCAGGAACTCGCGCTGCTGCTTGTCGACGCCCTCCTGGACGTCCTTGGCGATGGACTCGGCGACCTCCTGCTCGGCGAGGTGCTCGCGCAGCTGCTCGGTGGCGAGCTTGAGGCGGGCGACCGGGTCGCCGGTCTCCAGGAGCTCGATCTTCTGATCGGTGGAGAGGAAGGGTGAGTATCCGGAGTTGTCGGCAAGGGCGGAGACGTCGTCGATCTGCGTCACGCGGTCCACGACCTGCCAGGCACCGCGCTTCTTCAGCCAGCTGGTGGCGAGCGCCTTGTACTCCTTGACGAGCTCGGCCACCGCTCCGGGGAGGGGGTCGGGCACGGTCTCGTCGACCTTGACGCCCTCCACCCAGAGCGCGGCGCCGGGCCCGGTCGTCCCGGCACCGATGCGCACGCGGCCACGGCCGCGGATCAGGGCGCCGGGGTCACCGTCGGAGAGGCGGCCGACCTGCTCGACGGTGCCGAGGACGCCGGTCGCGGCGTACGTCCCGTCGATGCGCGGAACAAGAAGGACCTGCGGCTTGCTGCTCCCATCGGAGCGGGCGGCGGCCTGGGCCGCCTCGACCGCGGCACGCACCTCGGTGTCGGACAGGTCGAACGGAACCACCATGCCGGGCAGGACAACCTCGTCGTCGAGCGGCAGCACGGGCAGTGTCAGCGGTGTGGACGGCTTCGACTCGGCGGACTCAGTAGTCATGATCTCCCCTTCGGCATTCAAGTTGAGCTATGTGGACTCAATGCTCGTGAGTCCATGAATGTTCCCCAAGGGATGTTCGCTGTGAGCGATCGCTTCGACACGTGCGGGGATGCGTCAGGCGGACCGGCGCCACCGTCGCACCAGCGGCCACGTGGCGACGCCGATCGACAGGGCCAGCAGGTGGCCCCAGTTCGTCATCGGGTCCGTGAACGCGATCAGGTCGTCGATCAGCATGCCGCCGAAGCCGGCGAGCACAAGACACCGCAGCCACGGCCTGAAGAGCCCGGCCAGCGCGCCGACGCTCGCCGCCACACCGAAGCTGATGCCGTAGTCGAGGCGGTGCAGGGAGCTCTCGGGCAGCTGCCCCGCGAGGACCGAGAGGCCGACGGGGACCTCGGTCGCGAGGGTGGCCACGACATGGCCGAGCAGGAAGACGCCCGCCGTGCGCAGTGCGCCGATGCGGCGCTCGAGTGCCGTGAGCACCAGCAGGAAGCCGATCGCGTACGGCGACGCGATGCCGCCCGCGATCCACAGCGCGCTGGCCACCAGGACGAGCAGCGGCTGCTGCGTCAGATGCGCGACGTCCGTGCTGGAGTGCCGGTGCAGGTCCGAGACCAGGGACGGTTCCGCGTACTGCGCCAGGAGCGACGTCAACGCGAGGACCGCGGCATAGCCGAACGTGAAGGGCGTACCGGTGGGGGTCGGCAGGACGCGCCACAGACCGGTGACCCACGGGCGCCGACCGGGCGCCGCCACCTCAGGGGTCATCACCTCGGGCGCGCGATCCCGCTGTCGCGGGATGCCGTCCAGGCCGGGCGGGGCCGTCTCCTCGGGCGCCGCGGGGGCGGTCTCCTCGGGCGCCGCAGGGGCGGCCGACGCGCTCGGGTCCAAGGTGAGACGCTCCTTCCGTCATGTCCACCCTTTGCCGATCTTTCCGGCACTGTCTATGACCCGTGCCACGACCCACGCCACGTGAGACGCGAATCACAGCAACCCAAGAGCCCGTGTCGGCGTCCGCCCCGAACCGCGCCTCCTGCGGTCATACCCTGACCGCCATGCAAACCCACACCACCGCCCCCGTCGTCATCGACCGGCGCGAGGGGCCGTACGGCGAGGTCGTACTGCGGCGCCATGGTGCGCTTCTGCAGATCATCGCCAACGGCTGTTTCCTGATGGACACTTCGGACGGCCGCTCGGAGCGGCTCCTCGTCGACGCGGCGTACGACGCCCTCGACGACCCACGGGAGCCCGCCCTGCTCATCGGCGGCCTGGGCGTCGGCTTCTCCCTGGCCCACGCGGCGGCCGACCCGCGCTGGGGCCGCATTACGGTCGTCGAGCGCGAGCAGGCCATCATCGACTGGCACCGCGCAGGCCCGGACGCCCCGCTGGCCGGGCTCTCCGGCGCCGCGCTCGCCGATCCGCGCACGGAGATCCTGCACACAGACCTGGTGGCGCATCTCGTCGGCGCCGACACCCCTGAGGGCGCCCCGAGGACGTACGACGCGCTCTGTCTGGACATCGACAACGGGCCGGACTGGACGGTGACGGAGGACAACAACTCCCTCTATTCTCCGGCCGGTCTGGCGGCCTGTCAGGCTCGCCTCCGTCCCGGCGGAGTGCTCGCCGTATGGTCCGCCAAGCCCTCGTCCGCTTTCGACTTCGCTCTACGGAATGCCGGGTTCCAGTCGGTACGGACGGAAGAGATCCCCGTTGCCCGAGGCGTACCCGACGTGGTTCATCTCGGCGTCAGGGCTGCGTAGCCGAGGTGCCTTCGCGACCCGTACCCTGCTGACCGAACACAAGCGATCAGTGTCAGGGGCGGGCGATGGAGCAGACACACACCTCCCACAACGGCGCGACGGCGGCGATGCCAGGCGCCCAGCGCCGGGTTCTGGTGGTCGAGGACGACCCGACGATCGTCGACGCCATCGCCGCCCGGCTACGCGCCGAGGGTTTCGTAGTGCAAACGGCGGGCGACGGTCCGTCGGCGGTCGACACCGCACAGGCTTGGCAGCCCGATCTGCTGATCCTGGACATCATGCTGCCGGGCTTCGACGGGCTTGAAGTGTGCCGCCGGGTGCAGGCCCAGCGGCCGGTGCCGGTCCTCATGCTGACGGCGCGCGACGACGAGACGGACATGCTGGTCGGGCTCGGCGTCGGCGCCGACGACTACATGACCAAGCCGTTCTCCATGCGGGAGCTCGCGGCCCGCGTGCACGTCCTGCTGCGCAGGGTCGAGCGGGCCGCGCTCGCCGCGACCACCCCGCGCAGCGGCATCCTGCGGCTCGGCGAGCTGGAGATCGACCACGCCCAGCGGCGGGTCAGAGTGCGCAGCGAGGACGTCCATCTGACGCCGACGGAGTTCGACCTGCTCGTCTGCCTGGCCAACACACCGCGTGCGGTGCTCTCGCGCGAGCAGCTGCTCACCGAGGTGTGGGACTGGGCGGACGCCTCGGGCACCCGGACCGTCGACAGCCACATCAAGGCCCTGCGCCGGAAGATCGGCGCCGAGCGGATCCGTACGGTGCACGGCGTGGGATACGCCCTGGAGACCCCGACCCCGTGAGGTGGGCCGTCCGATGACCGGTCCCTTCGGCGGGCTGCGGCCGTTCTCCATCAAGACCAAGCTCGGCACCCTGGTGGTCGTCTCGGTCTTCATCACCACGGGTCTGCTGATGGTGGCGATGAAGACGGAGACGGAGCTGCGCTTCATCACCGTCTTCTCCGTGATCGCCACGCTGCTGATCACGCAGTTCGTGGCGCACAGCCTCACCGCGCCCCTGGACGAGATGAACTCCGTGGCGCGCGCCGTCTCGCACGGCGACTACACGCGCCGGGTGCGCGGCGCCGACCGCCGCGACGAGCTGGGCGACGTGGCCACCACGATCAACCGCATGGCGGACGACCTGGAGGCCCAGGACCAGCAGCGCAAGGAGCTGGTCGCCAACGTCTCGCACGAGCTGCGCACCCCCATCGCGGCGCTGCGCGCGGTCCTGGAGAACGTCGTCGACGGAGTGTCCGCCGCCGACCCGGAGACCATGCGTACGGCCCTGAAGCAGACGGAACGGCTCGGGCGGCTCGTGGAGACGCTGCTCGACCTGTCCCGCCTGGACAACGGCGTCGTGCCGCTGAAGGCCCGCCGCTTCGAGGTGTGGCCCTATCTGTCGGGCGTCCTCAAGGAGGCCAACATGGTGGCCTCCGCGCGCGCGGGCATCGCGTCGGGCTCCGGCAGCCACACGCGTACGGACGTGCATCTGCACCTGGACGTGACGCCGCCGGAGCTGACCGCGCACGCCGACGCCGAGCGCCTGCACCAGGTCGTGGCGAACCTCATCGACAACGCGGTCAAGCACAGCCCGCCGCACGGCCGCGTCACCGTGCGCGCCCGGCGCGGCCTCTACCCCGAGTCCCTGGACCTGGAGGTCCTCGACGAGGGCCCCGGCATCCCGGAGTCGGAGTGGCACCGGGTCTTCGAGCGCTTCAACCGCGGCAGTCACGCGAACACTCCTCCGCAGGGACCCGGCAGCGACGGCGGCACCGGACTCGGGCTCGCCATCGCGCGCTGGGCGGTCGATCTGCACGGCGGTCACATCGGAGTGGCCGAATCCCCTCGCGGCTGCCGGATCCAGGTCACCCTTCCGGGCCTGCCCGAACTGCGAAGTTGACGTATCGTTCGAAACGGAAGCGATTCGCGGGCGCATCGGAAGCGCGCCCGGGTGAAGCCGCCGCGCAGGGCAGGGCCCGCGCGGCAATCCGGCGTTCCGGAACCTCGCTTGTTTCCCGCCATTTACGCCGCCGAAACCATCCGTCCAGTGTGACTTACGCGACGGATGACGGGCCCGGCCTGCACCTGGCGGTGATGGAGGCGTAGCCTTGATTCCCGCTGTCCATCACCTTGTGAAGCGGAAGAGGGCGGTTACCGCCGTGTCGTCACAGTCCCCCAGTAGCTCGAGCATCTCGACCGACCAAGACGGGCAAGGCAAGAGCCCTGCTGCTGCCTTCGGTCCCAATGAGTGGCTCGTCGACGAGATCTATCAGCAGTACCTCCAGGACCCGAATTCGGTCGACCGAGCCTGGTGGGACTTCTTCGCCGACTACAAGCCAGGAGCGGGCGCGTCACCGACCGCCGCCCCGGCCAAGCCGGCGGGTGACGCAGCCGCGGGGGCTGCGGCCACCAGTGCTCCCGCCGAACCGGCGAAGCCCGCGGCCGCTCCTGCGGCCCCCGAGAAGCCCGCAGCGCCCGCCGCGCCCGCAGCCCCGGCTGCGAAGCCCGCGGCCGCCGCTCCGGCCCCCGCCGCCAAGCCCGCGGCCGCGAAGCCCGCCGCCAAGGCGGAGCCCGCCACGGAGGCCCCGGCAGGACCCGAGTACGTGACGCTGCGCGGCCCCGCCGCCGCGGTCGCGAAGAACATGAACGCCTCCGTGGAGGTCCCGACGGCGACGTCGGTCCGCGCGGTCCCGGTGAAGCTGCTCTTCGACAACCGCATCGTCATCAACAACCACCTCAAGCGCGCCCGCGGCGGGAAGATCTCCTTCACGCACCTCATCGGGTACGCGATGGTGCAGGCCATCAAGGCCATGCCGTCGATGAACTACTCCTTCGTGCAGAAGGACGGCAAGCCGACGCTGGTCAAGCCGGAGCACATCAACTTCGGCCTCGCCATCGACCTCGTGAAGCCCAACGGCGACCGTCAGCTGGTCGTCGCGGGCATCAAGAAGGCCGAGACGCTGAACTTCTTCGAGTTCTGGCAGGCCTACGAGGACATCGTCCGCCGCGCTCGCGACGGCAAGCTCGGCATGGACGACTTCACCGGCGTCACGGTCTCGCTGACCAACCCCGGTGGCCTCGGCACCGTCCACTCGGTCCCCCGCCTGATGCCCGGACAGTCGGTCATCATGGGCGTCGGCTCGATGGACTACCCCGCGGAGTTCCAGGGCACCTCCCAGGACACCCTGAACAAGCTCGGCATCTCGAAGGTCATGACGCTCACGTCGACCTACGACCACCGGGTGATCCAGGGCGCCGCCTCCGGCGAGTTCCTGCGGATCGTCGCGAACCTGCTGCTCGGCGAGAACGACTTCTACGACGAGATCTTCAAGGCGCTGCGCATCCCGTACGAGCCGGTCCGCTGGCTCAAGGACATCGACGCCTCGCACGACGACGACGTCACGAAGGCCGCCCGCGTCTTCGAGCTGATCCACTCCTACCGCGTCCGCGGCCACGTCATGGCCGACACGGACCCGCTGGAGTACAAGCAGCGCAAGCACCCCGACCTGGACATCACCGAGCACGGCCTCACCCTGTGGGACCTGGAGCGCGAGTTCGCGGTCGGCGGCTTCGCCGGCAAGTCGATGATGAAGCTGCGCGACGTCCTCGGCGTCCTGCGCGACTCGTACTGCCGCACCACCGGCATCGAGTTCATGCACATCCAGGACCCGAAGCAGCGCAAGTGGCTGCAGGACCGCATCGAGCGCACCCACGCCAGCAAGCCGGAGCGCGAGGAGCAGCTGCGCATCCTGCGCAGGCTGAACGCGGCGGAGGCCTTCGAGACGTTCCTCCAGACGAAGTACGTCGGCCAGAAGCGCTTCTCCCTGGAGGGCGGCGAGTCCGTCATCCCGCTGCTCGACGCCGTCATCGACAGCGCCGCCGAGTCGCGTCTGGACGAGGTCGTCATCGGCATGGCCCACCGCGGCCGCCTGAACGTCCTCGCGAACATCGTGGGCAAGTCGTACGCCCAGATCTTCCGCGAGTTCGAGGGCAACATGGACCCCAAGTCCATGCACGGCTCCGGCGACGTGAAGTACCACCTGGGCGCCGAGGGCACCTTCACCGGCCTGGACGGCGAGCAGATCAAGGTCTCGCTCGCCGCGAACCCGTCCCACCTGGAGACGGTCGACCCGGTCATCGAGGGCATCACCCGCGCCAAGCAGGACATCATCAACAAGGGCGGCACGGACTTCACGGTCCTGCCGGTCGCCCTGCACGGTGACGCGGCCTTCGCGGGCCAGGGTGTGGTCGCCGAGACGCTGAACATGTCGCAGCTGCGCGGTTACCGCACGGGCGGCACGGTCCACATCGTCATCAACAACCAGGTCGGCTTCACCGCCGCCCCGGAGTCGTCGCGCTCCTCCATGTACGCCACCGACGTGGCCCGCATGATCGAGGCGCCGATCTTCCACGTGAACGGCGACGACCCCGAGGCCGTCGTCCGCATCGCGCGGCTCGCCTTCGAGTTCCGTCAGGCGTTCAACAAGGACGTCGTGATCGACCTCATCTGCTACCGCCGCCGCGGTCACAACGAGTCGGACAACCCGGCGTTCACGCAGCCCCTGATGTACGACCTGATCGACAAGAAGCGCTCGGTGCGCAAGCTCTACACCGAGTCCCTCATCGGTCGCGGCGACATCACCCTGGAAGAGGCCGAGCAGGCCCTGCAGGACTTCCAGGGCCAGCTGGAGAAGGTCTTCACAGAGGTCCGCGAGGCCATCTCGCAGCCCGCCGAGGCCGAGGTCCCGGCCCCCGAGGCCGAGTTCCCGGTGAACGTCGACACGTCGATCACCCAGGAAGTCGTCAAGCGGATCGCCGAGTCCCAGGTCAACATCCCCGACCGGGTCACCGTCCACCCGCGACTGCTGCCGCAGCTGCAGCGCCGCGCGTCGATGGTCGAGGAAGGCACGATCGACTGGGGCATGGGCGAGACCCTCGCCATCGGCTCGCTGCTCCTGGAGGGCACGCCGGTCCGTCTGTCGGGCCAGGACTCGCGTCGTGGCACGTTCGGTCAGCGCCACGCGGTCCTCATCGACCGCGAGACGGGCGAGGACTTCACGCCGCTCCTGTACCTCTCCGAGGACCAGGCGCGCTACAACGTCTACGACTCGCTGCTCTCCGAGTACGCGGTGATGGGCTTCGAGTACGGCTACTCGCTGGCCCGTCCCGAGTCCCTCGTCATGTGGGAAGCGCAGTTCGGTGACTTCGTCAACGGCGCGCAGACGGTGGTGGACGAGTACATCTCGGCCGCCGAGCAGAAGTGGAACCAGCACTCCGGCGTCACGCTGCTGCTTCCGCACGGCTACGAGGGCCAGGGACCGGACCACTCGTCCGCCCGCATCGAGCGCTTCCTCCAGCTGTGCGCGCAGAACAACATGACGGTCGCGATGCCGACCCTTCCGTCGAACTACTTCCACCTTCTGCGGTGGCAGGTGCACAACCCGCACCACAAGCCGCTGGTGGTCTTCACCCCGAAGTCGATGCTGCGCCTCAAGGCGGCCGCCTCGAAGACGGAGGAGTTCACGACGGGTGGCTTCCGCCCGGTCATCGGCGACGACTCGGTCGAGGCGTCGGCGGTCCGCAAGGTCGTCTTCTGCTCCGGCAAGCTGTACTACGACCTGGAGGCCGAGCGGAAGAAGCGCGAGGTCAAGGACACCGCGATCATCCGCATCGAGCGTCTGTACCCGCTGCCGGGTGCCGAGCTCCAGGCGGAGATCGCGAAGTACCCGAACGCCGAGAAGTACCTGTGGGCGCAGGAGGAGCCGGCGAACCAGGGCGCGTGGCCCTTCATCGCCCTCAACCTCATCGACCACCTGGACCTGGCGGTCGGCGCGGACATCCCGCACGGCGAGCGCCTGCGCCGCATCTCGCGGCCGCACGGCTCGTCCCCGGCGGTCGGCTCGAAGAAGCGTCACGAGCAGGAGCAGGAGCAGCTCCTGAGCGAGGTCTTCGAGGCGTAGGCCCGAGCGGTTCGTCCGAGCGGTTCGTTCGAGCGTTTCGTACGGCGGTGGGCCCGGTCCCGAGTGCTTGTCACCCGGGGCCGGGCCCACCGGCGTATCGGCTTATCCTGAATGTCCCGAGCAGTCGCTCGTCCGTAGTCGTTCGTCAATCGCGGAGCCTGTCTTGTACTTCACCGACCGTGGCATCGAGGAGCTGGAGAAGCGGCGCGGCGAGGAGGAAGTCACCTTCGAGTGGCTCGCCGAGCAGCTCCGCACCTTCGTGGACCTCAACCCGGACTTCGAGGTCCCGGTGGAGCGCCTGGCGACCTGGCTGGCCCGCCTGGACGACGAGGACGAGGACGAGTAGAGCCCGTCATCCGCCGAACTCAACCCCGCGCCTCCCCGGCGTCGGCGGCCCGCACCCTGTCGTAGGCAAGCCCCAGGGAGCCGTGCACCAGCAGGAGTGCGCCGGCCACGGCCCATCCCCCGCTGCGCCGCCGCACCGCCCATGCCGCCAGCGGCAGCCCCACGGCCATCTGCGCCACCGCGAGGGCGCGCGCCCGGGGTCCCCGCAGCCAGGGCCCGAAGGGCCCCCGCTCGACCACGTCCAGCTCTGCCCGCACCGCGTCCCGCCACCCGGACCACTCGACCTCCCGTGCTCCCGGCGCCACGCGTGCCACCGTGCGCAGCCGGTCCGCGGGTTCCCCGGGGCCGAGGCCGGCCGGGAGGGCCACCTCCGCCCGCGCGAGGACGGCGAGCAGCCCGAGGAGCCGCGCGCGGGCGTCTGACTCCGTGTCGGGGCGCCCCAGGGCCTCCAGCGCCTGCATGTCCAGGACGGGGTCGAGGCCGAGCCGGGCGGCGAAGGTCCGCAGCGCCTCGTCCTCGCCCACGGGCGTCCCGTTCGCCAGCCACACGTACTCGACGGTGCGCCGGAAACCCGCGGCGAGGGTGCAGCCCGAGCGGTCGGAGTCCCACCACAGCGCCAGTACGGGCCAGGAGGCCCCGACGGCGAGCGCGGTGGCCCACCCCGTGAGCACCCGGTCCACCGGTTCGTCGCCGTGCACCCAGGGTTTGCCCTCGGGCACCAGGACGCTCCACTCGCGCCCCGCGGGGGCGAGCAGCATCGGTTCGCGCAACAAGCGGGCGGCGGGCTCGACCGCGTCGGGTTCGGCCCGGCAGAGCAGCAGCGCACCGGCGGCGGAGACCTGCTCGAAAGCTTCGGACGACATGGCCCCACGCTAGGTCAAATCACCGTATTCGGCGCAGAGAAGCGAAGGTGTCTTGACTTTCCGTGACCGCGATATATCGTGTATTGCAGAGACGCGATATGGCGCGTTGTTGTCCGGGCTTTCGGCCCTCCCGTCCACAGCAGCCCAGTACGCCGAGGAGGTCAGCCCGATGTCAGAGTGGTCCGTCGCCGAGCCCCAGAAGCTCACGTTCGACGCCCCCGTGAAGACCCTCCACGTGCGCGTGGTCAACGGAACGGTGAACGTCGTGGGCACCGACGAAGTTTCCGCCCGCCTCGAGGTCTCCGAGATCGAGGGGCCGCCGCTGACCGTCACGCAGGCCGACGGCGTGCTGACCGTGGCCTATGACGACCTGCCCTGGAAGGGCTTCCTCAAGTGGCTCGACCGCAAGGGCTGGCGCCGCAGCGCGGTGGTCTCCCTGGCCGTCCCCGCGGGCACCCGCGTCGAGGTGGGCGTGGTCGGGGCGGGCGCCGTGGTCTCGGGGATCGAGGGGAGCACGGAGGTCAAGGGGGTCACCGGCGACACGACCTTCGTCGGCCTCTCGGGCCGGGTCCGCGCCGATACGGTCTCGGGCAGCGTGGAGGCCCAGGGCATCACCGGCGACCTGCGCTTCAACTCCGTCTCCGGCGATCTGACGGTCTTCGAGGGAGCGGGGTCCTCCGTCCGGGCCGATTCGGTGAGCGGCTCGATGATCGTGGATCTCGACCCGGCGGGCGTTCCGGCCGACATCGGCCTGACGAGCGTGTCGGGCGAGATAGCGATCCGGTTGCCCCATCCGACGGACACGGACGTCGAGGCGAACACCGCGAGCGGCGCGGTGTCCAACGCGTTCGAGGATCTGCGGGTCAGCGGCCAGTGGGGGGCGAAGAAGATCACCGGCCGTCTGGGATCGGGCAGCGGAAAGCTCAGGGCGACGACGGTCTCGGGGTCCATCGCGCTGCTGCGCAGGCCGCCGGCGGAGGAAGATCTTTCCGACGCGGTCCCGCCGACCGCTTCCCCGACCGGCCCGCCGGACCCGACGGACGCTCCCCCGACCGACGACGCCGCCCCGACCGACAAGAAGGTGCTCTGAGATGGCCCCCGTGTTCGCCCATGGCCGACTGCGCCTGTATCTGCTGAAGCTCCTCGACGAGGCGCCGCGCCACGGCTATGAGGTGATCCGCCTCCTGGAGGAGCGCTTCCAGGGCCTTTACGCACCGTCGGCTGGCACGGTCTATCCGCGCCTGGCGAAGCTGGAGGCCGAGGGCCTGGTCACGCACACCACGGAAGGCGGCCGCAAGGTGTACGCCATCACGGACGCGGGCCGCGCCGAACTGGCCGACCGCAGCGGTGAGCTGGCCGACCTGGAGCTGGAGATCCGCGACTCCGTCGCCGAGCTCGCCGCGGAGATCCGGGACGGCGTGCGGGGCGCGGCCGGTGAGCTCCGCCGGGAGATGCGGGAGGCGGCCAAGGAGGCGCGCGCGTCCGGTGGCGGGGCCGAGGGCAAGAGCGGGGCCAGGAGCGGGGCGGGTTCCGGCTCCGAATCCGGCTCCGGTTCCGGCTCCGGCAGGCCCTTCCCCGACCCCTCGGACTTCTTCGACGGGTCCTGGGGCGACAAGGAGGGCTGGCGCCAGGCCAAGGAGGAGTTCAAGCGCGCGCGGACGGAGTGGAAGGAGCAGGCGCGGCGGGCGAAGGACGAGACCCGCAGGGCACGCGAGGACGCCCAGCGTGCCCGCCGCCAGGCCCAGGACGCGCAGGAGACGGCCCGCGCCCAGGTCCAGGAGGAGGTGCAGCGCATCGCGCGGCGCGTCCAGGACCAGGTGCAGGACCACTTCACGCGGGGTGACTGGCCGACCGGGGTCCGCGAGGGCCTGACGGAACTGGCCAAGGAGTTCGGCGACTTCGGCAAGGATCTCGGCAAGGACCTGGGCAAGGACTTCGGTGACTTCGGCCGCAAGGGGCCGTCCTCCACCGCCGAGGAGCCCAAGTTCACCTCGGCCCCGGAGGACGGGGTCCCCACGGAGTACGTCCCGGAGTGGGCCCAGGAGGACACCACCGGCAATCCGTCACGGGACCTGGACCGCCTCCTGGACCGCTTCCGTGACGACATCCGCGACGCCGCAAGGGACCACGGCGTGACGGAGGACCAACTGCGGGACGCGCGCCGTCACTTGTCGTCGGCGGCGGCCCACATCGCCGCGACCCTGCGCACACCGAAGGGCTGACCCCGGGGCGCCAAGGCCGCCGGCCGCCTACACGGGGCCGGGGTCGGAGCCGGGGCCAGGGCCTGCTCCGGAGCCGTACAGCACCCGCTCCACCGACTCGTGGGTCACGCCATGGTCCGCGAGTACCTCGCTGACGATTCCGGGGCGGACGGTCAGGGCGAACAGGATGTGTTCGTCGCCGATCTGGCGGTCCCTGCGGGCGGTGGCCATGCGCAGGGACTTCACCAGGGTGTCCTTGGCCTCGCGGGTGAACGGCCGGTGCCCGCTCCAGCTCCGGCCGGGGCGTCCGGCCCCGCGCCCGCCCGCCAGCGCTCCGGCGCCATGGACCTCCTCGACCCGGGAGACGATCTCGGACACGTCGATGCCGAGTCCCGCAAGGGCCTCCGTGTCGGCCTGCGAGAGGCCACCGCGGCGGCGCGCCTCGCCCAGGGCGCCCTCGATCGAGTCGCGGCGGCGCGTGGCCCCGAGCGAGGCCAGGGCGAAGGACGCCCGGCTCGCCTCGCGGTCGAGCAGCGCGAGGAGCATGTGCCCGTCGTCGACGCAGGCCGCGCCTTCGCCCTCGGCATGCTCGACCGCGCCCTTGACGACGGCGCGGGCGTCCTTCGTGAACCGCTCGAACATCACTGCCTCCCGTACTTCTTGTGCACGGCCTGCCTGCTCACTCCGAGCTCCGCGGCGATCCCCTGCCACGACCAGCCCTGCCGGCGCGCACTGCGCACCTGCACGGCCTCCAACTGCTCCACCAGCCTCCGCAGCGCGGAGACGGCCCGCAGTCCGACTCGTGGGTCACGGTCACCCGCACGCTCGGCGAGATCCGTAGCTTCGGTCATGCACGTCAACTTACGTTGACAGGGAGGCGATGTCAACCAATGTTGACACCCTGGCTGCCCAGGGGCCCACCCCGGGCTCAGGCGCCCTCGAGCACGATCTTCCCGAACAGGTCGCCGGACTGCAGGCGCTCGAAGCCCTCGCGTGCCCGGTCGAGCGGCAGCACCTCGTCGATGACGGGACGTACGCCCGTGGCCGCGCAGAAGGCCAGCAGGTCCTCCAGTTCGTCCTTGGTCCCCATCGTCGAACCGACGATCTTCAGCTCCAGGAAGAAGATGCGGGTCAGTTCCGCGTGCGAGGGACGGTCACCACTGGTCGCCCCCGAGATCACCAGAGTGCCGCCCGGCTTGAGGGACTTGACGGAGTGCGACCACGTTGCCGCCCCCACCGTCTCGATGACGGCGTCCACCCGCTGCGGCAGCCGCGCGCCGGCCTCGACGGCCTCCACCGCGCCGAGCTCCAGGGCCCGCTTCCGCTTCGCCTCGTCGCGGCTCGTGGCGAAGACCCGCAGCCCCGCGGCCTTGCCGAGCACGATCGCGGCCGTCGCGACACCGCCACCGGCGCCCTGGACGAGGACCGAATCCCCGGGACGCACCCCGGCGTTGGTGAAGAGCATGCGGTACGCGGTGAGCCACGCCGTCGGCAGGCAGGCCGCCTCGGCGAACGACAGGTCCTTCGGCTTCGGCAGCAGATTCCACGTGGGGACGGCGACCTGTTCGGCGAACGTCCCCTGGTACTTCTCGGTCAGGATGGAGCGGCCCTCCGCGGGACCGACCCCATGGCCGGTCTGGCCGATGACGGAGTGCAGGACGACCTCGTTGCCGTGCTCGTCGATGCCCGCGGCGTCGCAGCCGAGGATCATCGGCAGCCGGGCGTCGGGGAGACCGACCCCGCGCAGGGACCACAGGTCGTGGTGGTTGAGAGAGGCGGCCCGGACGTTCACGGTCGACCAGCCGGGCCTGGGGTCGGGGGCGGGACGCTCCCCCAACTCAAGTCCGTTGAGCGGCTGGTCACGGTCGATGCGGGCGGCGTAGGCAGCGAACATGTGGCAGACGATAGGCGTGGGCCCTACCCGTACGTAACCACGCAGGACTGTGACACGCGCCGCGCCCCCGCCCCGTACACACCACGTGCGTACGAGACGGGGGCGCGGGTCACACCGTGCGGCGCACCGATCAGCGGCGAGCCACGCCTTCGGCCCGAGCGGCAGCCGCAACGGCCGCGGTGACCGCCGGGGCGACCCTCTCGTCGAACGGCGAGGGGATCACGTAGTCGGCGGAGAGCTCGTCGCCCACCACGCCGGCCAGCGCCTCCGCGGCGGCGATCTTCATCGTCTCGGTGATGCGCGAGGCCCGCACCTGCAGCGCGCCCGCGAAGATGCCGGGGAAGGCCAGCACGTTGTTGATCTGGTTCGGGTAGTCCGAGCGCCCGGTCGCGACGACGGCCGCGTACTTGTGGGCGATGTCGGGGTGCACCTCGGGGTTCGGGTTGGCCATGGCGAACACGAACGAGTTCGGCGCCATGGAGGCGACCGCGGGCTCGGGGACGGTGCCGCCCGAGACGCCGATGAACACGTCCGCACCCGCGAGGGCGCTCTCCAGCGAACCGCTGAGCCCGGCCTTGTTGGTGATCTCCGCGAGCTCACGCTTGACCGGGGTGAGGTCGTCCCGGTCCCGGCTCACGACGCCCTTGCGGTCCGCGACCGCCACATCGCCGAGGCCCGCCTCGAGCAGGAACTTGGCGATGGCGACCCCGGCCGCACCGGCACCGGAGATCACGGCGCGCAGCTCACCGAGCGTGCGCCCGGTCAGCCGTGCCGCGTTCCGCAGCGCGGCGAGCGTGACGACCGCCGTGCCGTGCTGGTCGTCGTGGAAGACCGGAATGTCGAGCCGCTCCTGGAGCTTGCGCTCGATCTCGAAGCAGCGCGGGGCCGAGATGTCCTCGAGGTTGACGCCGCCGAAGGACGGCGCGAGGCGCACCACGGTCTCGACGATCTCGTCCGCGTCCGTCGTCGCGAGCGCGATCGGGACCGCGTCCACGCCGCCGAACTGCTTGAAAAGAATGGCCTTGCCCTCCATCACGGGGAGGGAGGCCTCGGGGCCGATGTCACCGAGGCCGAGCACGGCCGTGCCGTCGGTGACCACGGCCACGACGTTCGACTTCCATGTGTAGTCGTTCACCAGCTCCGGCTGCTCGGCGATCGCGGTGCACACTTTCGCGACGCCGGGCGTATACGCCAGGGACAGGTCGTCCTTGTCCCGCACGGGCACGGTGGCCTGCACGGCCATCTTGCCGCCACGGTGCAGCGCGAACGCCGGATCGAAGGGCTCTTCAGCGCCTTCGTGACCCGTATTGCTGTCGCTGCGAGGATTGACGATCTCCGCTGCCACTTGTCTTACCCCTTAAGTCTTAAATCATCAGTTGAGGGTGTCCACTCCTGGTTGAGAAGTGGGCGGGCACCGCGTCTGTTCCCCGCCTGTCGGCGGAGGGAGGTACAGACACGCGAGCGCGCCGCACACGCGCCCTGGGCCCCGGATGAGGGGTGTAACGCACCTTTCTACCTGACGGTGCTCGGCATGGGCGAGTGGGATTGGTTACCTGAGGTGCCCTTGACCGTTGTAGTGGTCCGACAACAACGGGAGACGGGCCTGCGGCGGGCCGATCCCCGGATTTTTCGTGGCGAGCCCGTCACCGGTCCACATCGCGAGATTCACCCGAGATTCACCGAAGATCTCAAATGGCGGTACTTCGTTCCGGGCCGGTACGGCCCTGTTGTCCCGGCCTGTCGGGGTTGCCAGGTGACCCGTTATCCGATTTTGACATCTCTGGCACCCAGAATCGGACGGTCCGAATGGCAAGATGCGGTCATCACACGAGGTCGCGACACCCGAAGGTGTGTGCACGACCGCTCGGCAACTCCCTCATCCGCCGGAGGACCCTCATGACCGCACGCTCCATTTGTCGTACCACCGCCGGTAAGTCCGCGAAGTCCCGGATGGCCACGGTCGGCGCGATCGCGGTCGCCGGTGCGCTGCTGCTGACCGGTTGCGGTGACCAGACCAAGAGCAAGGACGAGGGCGGCGAGAAGGTGAGCAACGCACCGCTCGCCGACAAGCTCCCCAAGGACATCCGTGACGCGGGTGTCATCAAGGTCGGTTCGGACATCGCGTACCCGCCCGTCGAGTTCAAGGACAAGTCGGGCAAGACCGTCGGCATCGACCCCGACCTCGGCGCCGCCCTGGGCAAGCAGCTCGGCGTGGAGTTCCAGTTCGACAACGGCACCTTCGACACGCTGCTCGGCGGTCTGCGCTCCAAGCGCTACGACCTCGCGATGTCGGCGATGACCGACACGAAGAACCGCCAGGAAGGCGTCGACGAGGAGACCGGCAAGAAGATCGGCGACGGCGTCGACTTCGTCGACTACTTCACGGCCGGCGTCTCGATCTACACCAAGAAGGGCGACGACCAGGGCATCAAGACCTGGAGCGACCTCTGCGGCAAGAAGATCGTCGTCCAGCGCGGCACCGTCTCGCACGACCTGGCCAAGGCCGAGTCGAAGAAGTGCAAGGGCGGCAAGAAGATCACCATCGAGTCGTTCGACAACGACCAGCAGGCCCAGACCCGCCTGCGCTCCGGCGGCGCGGACGCGGGCTCGTCCGACTTCCCGGTCGCCGCGTACGCGGTGAAGACCTCGGGCGGCGGCAAGGACTTCGAGCTGGTGGGCGAGCAGGTCGAGGCCGCTCCGTACGGCATCGCGATCTCCAAGAAGAACCCCGAGCTGCGGGACGCGATCAAGGCCGCGCTCGACGCGATCATCAAGAACGGCGAGTACGACAAGATCATCTCGAAGTGGGGCGTCGAGGACGGCGCGGTCAAGGAAGCCCAGATCAACGGCGGCAAGTGACCGCGTAAAACGTCTCGCCGCTGAAAGGCCACTCCCGTGACAACCGACATCTCCAAGAAGGGGCCGGAGGACACACCCCCGTCCTCCCACCCCGAGGCCATCAAGGCCATCCCGGTCCGGCACTACGGCCGGTACGTCGCCGCTGTCGTCGCCATCGCGGCGCTCGCCGCGATCGTCTACGCGTTCTCCCAGGGCGACATCAACTGGAACGCGATCCCCGAGAACTTCTTCGACGACCGCATCCTCAAGGGCGTCCGCGAGACCCTGATCCTGACCGCCCTGTCGATGATCATCGGCGTGGTCGGCGGCGTCATCCTCTCGGTCATGCGGATGTCGAGGAACCCGGTGACCTCGTCGATCGCCTGGTTCTACATCTGGTTCTTCCGCGGTACGCCGGTCCTGGTCCAGCTCTTCGTCTGGTTCAACCTCGGCTTCGTCTTCGACTACGTGAACCTCGGCCCCGTCTACAAGGACGAGTGGTCGGACTTCATGACGCCGTTCCTGACGGCGCTGCTCGGCCTGGGTCTCAACGAAGCGGCGTACATGGCGGAGATCTGCCGCGCCGGTCTGCTCTCGGTCGACGAGGGCCAGACCGAGGCCTCGCACGCGCTCGGCATGAGCCACGGCAAGACGCTGCGCCGGGTCGTGCTCCCACAGGCGATGCGCGTGGTCGTGCCGCCGACGGGCAACGAAGTCATCAACATGCTGAAGACGACGTCGCTGGTCGCGGCGGTCCAGTACTACGAACTCCTGCGGTACGCGCAGGACATCGGCACCTCGTCCGGCGCGACGGTGGAGACCCTGCTGCTCGCCGCGTGCTGGTACCTGATCATGACGTCGATCCTCAGCGTCGGGCAGTACTACCTGGAGCGTTACTACGCACGCGGTTCGTCGCGCTCCCTGCCGGACACCCCGTTCCAGAAGATCAAGGCCAACATGTTGTCGCTCGGCAACCGCGCGGGAGGTGTGCGCTGATGACCACCGCCATGGTGAAGTCCGAGGGCGTCCACAAGTCCTTCGGCCACGTCGAGGTCCTCAAGGGCATCGACCTGGAGGTCAAGTCGGGTGAGGTCTTCTGCCTCATCGGCCCGTCCGGCTCCGGCAAGTCGACGTTCCTGCGCTGCATCAACCACCTGGAGAAGATCAACGCCGGCCGGCTCTACGTCGACGGCGAACTGGTCGGCTACCGGCAGAAGGGGGACAAGCTGTACGAGCTCAAGGACAGCGAAGTCGCCCTCAAGCGCCGGGACATCGGGATGGTCTTCCAGCGCTTCAACCTCTTTCCGCACATGACGGCCCTCGAAAACGTCATGGAGGCGCCGATCCAGGTCAAGGGCGAGACGAAGGCGGCGGCGAGGGAGCGTGCCGGGCAGCTTCTGGAGCGCGTCGGCCTCGCCGACAAGGCGAAGAACTACCCCTCGCAGCTCTCGGGCGGCCAGCAGCAGCGCGTGGCCATCGCCCGCGCGCTCGCGATGGAGCCGAAGCTGATGCTCTTCGACGAGCCGACGTCGGCGCTCGACCCCGAGCTCGTCGGTGACGTGCTCGACGTCATGCGCGACCTCGCGGAGTCCGGCATGACGATGGTCGTCGTCACGCACGAGATGGGCTTCGCACGCGAGGTCGGCGACAGCCTCGTCTTCATGGACGAGGGCGTCGTGGTCGAGTCAGGCACCCCGCGCGACGTCCTGACCAATCCGCAGCACGAGCGGACGCAGTCCTTCCTGTCGAAGGTCCTGTAAAGCGGTCCTGTGACACCTGCATACGCCGAAGGGGCGGTACGGATCCACGATCCGTACCGCCCCTTCGTGTTCCGCTACTTGAGGCCGAGCACCATCGCGTCCGAGGGCGACGACCACACCGTGCGCGCCTCGCCGAAGCCCGCGTCGCGCAGCGTCCGCGCGTGCCACTCGGGCGAGGGGGTGTCGCCGTCCGCGTGCTCGCCGTAGATCTCGAAGCGCTTGGCGGTGGGGCCCGCGAGCACCGGGTCCTTGGCGGCGAGGTCCCACCAGTCGCGCCAGTCCAGGGCGCCTTCGGCCTTGGCCTGGTCCATGCGGGCGTGCCGCTGGGCCCGGTCGGCGGCGTTCAGGCGGGGCGTCGCCGGGTCGGGCATGTGGTCGGCGTTCAGGAAGACGCCGCCGTCCCTGACGAGCCCCGCGAGCTGCCCGTAGAGGGCGGTGAGGGGCTCGCTGTGCAGCCAGTGCAGGGCGGTGGCGGTGAGGACGGCGTCGTACGAGTCGTACGGGAGCTGGGCCGTCCACTCGGGGTCCTTGAGGTCCGCGGTGACGAACGTGACGCGGTCGTCCCCGGCGAAGGTGCCCTCGGCGATGGCCAGAAGCGCGGGGTCGAGGTCGACGCCCGTACTGACCGCCTTCGGGAACCTCTTGAGCAACCGGTCCGTAATACTCCCCGTACCGCACGCGAGGTCGAGGACGCGCGGTTCGGTGCCGACCACGGCCTCGACCATGTCCAGCATGACCCGGAACCGCTCCTCGCGGTCGGGCAGATACCACTCCTGCTGCCGGTCCCAGCTGTCCTGCCACGCGCGCCAGTCGGCCTTGGACACCGTTTCCGTCATGAGAAGCCCTCCCGTACGTAATACGCTCTCGTAATACCCTAGAAGCACGCGCAACTGTTACTCACGCACCTGACGAAGATAGCCCGCCCCGGTAAGGACTACAAGTGGAACTGGCCTATTACTCGGACTACGCCGTACGTCTGGTCAACAGCGAGGAGCCGGGTCGCAACAAGGACGCGCTCACGTCGGTCGAGGCGGTCCGTGAGCTGTTCGGAGGCAATGCGCAGGCGGCACGGCGTGCCACGGATTCCGATGTCACCCGCTTCCGTTCGGTGCGGGGCCGGCTCAGGTCGGTCTTCGAGGCGGCCGACGGCGGCGACGAGACCCTGGCGGTCGATCTGCTGAACTCACTGCTCATGGAGTTCCCGGTCAGCCCGCAGATCTCGGGGCACGACCACCGCGACGACGACGGTCACCCGCTGTGGCACATGCACCTGGCCGACCACCCGTCGAACGCGACGTCCGGCTACGCGGCGATCGCCGCGATGGGCCTGGCCTTCCACCTCACCGAGCACGGCGTGGACCGCCTGGGCCTGTGCGAGGCAGCGCCGTGCCGCAACGCCTATCTCGACACGTCGACCAACCGCTCCCGGCGCTACTGCTCGGACCGCTGCGCGACCCGCGCCAACGTCGCCGCCTACCGCGCCCGCAAGCGCCTGGAGACGGAGCGGTCGGCCAGCACGGGGCGCGCGGCGGAAACGGCCCAGCGCAGCAGGGTGAACGGCGAGCGCTGACCGGAGCCGAACTGCGGCGGGCGGTAGCGGAACCACACCTTCCCCAGGACGAGTTCCTCGGGCACCGTGCCGTAGTCCGTGCTGTCCCCGCCGGCGTACGTGTTGTCCCCGAGCACCCACCAGCCGCCCTCGCGCCGCTCGGCGGCCCGCTTGACGACCAACAGGTCCTGCTGGAACGGATGGCGGAGCACCACCACGTCACCCGCTCGGACCCGTGCGCCCCACTGCACCACCAGGCGATCCCCGTGGTACAGCGTGGGCACCATCGAAGGGCCGGTCACCTCGGCCGCGCCCAACGGCAAGATGGCCCTTCTGCGTTCGCTCTCCTGCGACAGCTCCGGCATCCCCGCACCTCCCCGGTCCTATCCTCCACGAGTCCCAGTCTGACCCTGGACTTTTGTCCTAAGCCCATGGGGGCACTCGCGAAAAGCCGTCTCTCACGGAGTAATGTCCCACCTGAGAAGACGATCACGAGGAAGGACCGCTGCATGCTTTCCCGCCTGTTTGCCCCCAAGGTAAAGGTCAGCGCCCACTGCGACCTCCCCTGCGGCGTGTACGACCCGGCCCAGGCCCGCATCGAGGCGGAGTCGGTCAAGGCCGTCCAGGAGAAGATGGCCGCCAACGACGACGCGCAGTTCCAGACGCGCGCCATCGGCATCAAGGAGCAGCGCGCGGAGCTCGCCAAGCACCACGTGTCGGTGCTCTGGAGCGACTACTTCAAGCCCCCGCACTTCGAGAAGTACCCGGAGCTGCACCAGCTGGTCAACGACACCCTGAAGGCCCTCTCGGCCGCCAAGGGCTCGTCGGACCCGGCCACGGGCCAGAAGGCGCTGGACTACATCGCCCAGATCGACAAGATCTTCTGGGAGACCAAGAAGGCCTGACCCACCGGTCGGCTCTTCACGAGCACAGACGAAAGCACCCGGCGTCCGCGCGGAGCCGGGTGCTTTCGCGTTGCCTCAGCCCTGCAGCGACGCGAGACCTTTGCGCAGGTCCTCCGCGTTCATCACGGGGTAGATCTCGACCTCGGCGCCGAGTTCCAGGAAGAACGGCTCCGCGATGGACGGCATCTGTGAGCTGTCCTGCATGTCGAAGACGAAGGTGGCGGCCCGCCCGCCCTCACTGGGGCCGAAGTACGCCGCCTCGGGCTTGAGCTGTTCCGTCACCGACTGCATGAGCTTCGGCAGCGTGCCGTTCTTGATCGCCTCGTTCGAGATCTGCGTGTCCAGACGTGCTCTCAGCATGACTCTCATGGCTCTCACATCCCTCCCCTCCAGAATCCCGCACCAGGCCCGCTCGCGCAGCGCCAGACGCACCGAGGCATAAATCGGTTGCCGCCGCGCCCCGCCCCCTGCTGCACTCTGCCTACGCCTAGACCCGTCGAGGAGACGCAATGCGCCGTTTGTTCATGTCCAGCCAGAAGGGAACTGCCATCAACCCAGAGGACATGACACTCAGTGCATACGTCGAGCACGTGCAACACCCTGAACCTGGGCATCCTGGCGCATGTTGACGCCGGCAAGACCAGCCTGACCGAGCGGCTGCTGCACGCCGCCGGTGTCATCGACGAGATCGGTCGCGTCGATGCGGGGAACACCCAGACCGACTCACTCGCCCTGGAGCGGCAGCGCGGCATCACCATCAAATCCGCCGTCGTCTCCTTCGCCGTCGACGACGTCACCGTCAACCTCATCGACACCCCCGGTCACCCGGACTTCATCGCCGAGGTGGAGCGGGTCCTGAGCGTGCTCGACGGTGCCGTCCTCGTCGTCTCCGCCGTCGAAGGCGTCCAGGCGCAGACGCGCGTGCTCATGCGGACACTGCGGCGGCTGCGCATCCCCACGCTCGTCTTCGTGAACAAGATCGACCGGCGCGGCGCGCGCCACGAGGAACTGCTCCGGGACCTCTCCGAGCGGCTCGTGCCGGACATCGTGCCCATGGGGACACCGCACGGCCTCGGCGGGCGCGACGGGGCCTTCGTGCCCTTCGCGGACGGCGACCCCTCCTTCACCGCCCGCCTCGTCGACGTACTCGCCGCGCACGACGACGCCCTGCTCGCCGCGTACGTCGAGGACGAGGCCGGGCTCTCCGGACGGCGGCTGCGCGCCGAACTCGGCACGCAGACCAAGAAGGCGCTCGTGCACCCGGTGTTCTTCGGTTCGGCCGCCACCGGCGCGGGCGTCGGCGAACTCATCGCGGGAATCCGGGAGTTGCTGCCCTCCGAGGACGGGACCCCGCTCGCCGACGCCCCCGCGTCCGGCACCGTCTTCAAGGTCGAGCGCGGGGACGCCGGGGAGAAGATCGCGTACGTACGGATGTTCGCGGGGACGATCCGCACGCGGGACCGGCTGCCGTTCGGCGGCGGGCGCGAGGGCAAGGTCACCGCGGTGAGCGTCTTCGACCGCGGGACGGCCACCCCGCGCGAGGGCGTGGCCGCGGGGTGGATCGGGAAGCTGTGGGGGCTCGGCGACATCCGGATAGGCGACGTCGTCGGCGTACCCCACGCGGGGAGGGGCGGTGACGGGCAGCACTTCTTCGCGCCGCCCACCCTGGAGACCGTCGTCGTGCCCGCACGGCCCGGCGACAGGGGCGCGCTGCACCTCGCGCTCGCCCAGCTCGCCGAGCAGGACCCGCTGATCGACCTGCGGCAGGACGACCTGCGCCAGGAGGTCCATGTGTCGCTCTACGGAGAGGTCCAGAAAGAGGTCATCCAGGCGACCCTCCTCGACGAGTACGGCGTCGACGTCACGTTCCGCGAGACCACCACCATCTGCGTGGAGCGCGTGACCGGCAGCGGTTCGGCCTTCGAGATCATCGACAAGGACGACAATCCCTTCCTCGCCACCGTCGGCCTGCGCGTCGGCCCGGGCCCGCCCGGTTCCGGCGTGGAGTTCCGCCTGGAGGTCGAGCTCGGTTCGATGCCGTACGCGTTCTTCCGCGCCGTCGAGGAGTCCGTGCGGGAGGCCCTGCACCAGGGGGTCCACGGGTGGGAGGTCGGCGACTGTGTCGTCACCATGACGCACTCCGGGTACTGGCCACGCCAGAGCCACGCGCACGCCACCTTCGACAAGAGCATGTCGAGCACGGCCGGGGACTTCCGGCAGCTGTCCCCGCTGGTCCTCCTCAGCGCGCTGCGGCGGGCGGGCACGGCGGTCCACGAGCCGCTGCACCGCTTCCGGCTCAGCGTCCCCGAGGACGTGTTCGGGCTGCTCCTGCCCGCGCTCTCACGGCTCCGCGCGGTTCCGCACACCCAGACGGCGCACGGAGCCTCGTACGTCGTCGAGGGGGACATCCCGGCGGCCCGCGTGCACGAGCTGGAGCGGCTCCTGCCCTCGCTGACACGTGGCGAGGGTGAGCTGGAGTCGGCCTTCGAGCGGTACCAGCCGGTCCGGGGCGAGGCCCCGGACCGGCCGCGGACCGACCGCAATCCGCTCTGCCGCAAGGAGTACCTGCGGGAGGTGGCCGGTGTCCGGCGCTGACGCGACAGGTCCTGGCCCCGGGTCAGCGTCGGAACGCGGGCAGGCCAAGGGCACGCACGCGGGCGGGGTCGACGAGGATGTTGAGCTCGACGATCCTGCCGCCCGCGATCGTGAACTCCATGACCGAGACGACCTCGCCGTCCGGCACGCCGACCATGCCGAAACGGCCGTTGACGAGCGCGATCTCGGTGGTCGGCGCCGCCTTCGAGAACATCGCCGCCTGCCCCGCCACCGCCGAGGCGCCGCGCACCAGCTTCGAGAGCCCGGAGGCCAGTTCGCCGGTGTCGGCCCGCAACACCACGTCCGGGTCGAGCAGTTCGAGCAGCGCGTCGAAGTCGCCGCCCCGCGCGGCCGCGAGGAAGGCGCCGACGACCTCGCGCTGACGCACGGGATCGTTGTCGGGGGTGGGCGCCGAGCCCTGCACCCGGCGGCGGGCCCGGCTCGCCAGCTGGCGGGTCGCGGCCGGGGTGCGCTCCACGATCGGGGCCACCTCGTCGAAGGGCACGGCGAACATGTCGTGCAGCACGAAGGCGAGGCGCTCGGCGGGCGCCAGCGTCTCCAGGACGACGAGCAGGGCGAGGCCGACCGAGTCGGCGAGCAGCACCTCCTGCTCGGGGTCGACCACGTCTCCCCAGCTCACCACCGGGTCCGGCACATGGGTGTCGGGTGACACCGACAGGGAGTCCTCGCGCCGCGACTGCCGCGTACGCAGCATGTCGAGGCAGATCCGGCCGACGACCGTGGTCAGCCAGCCGCCCAGGTTCGACACCTCGCTGATGTCGGAGCGGCTGAGCCGGATCCAGGTCTCCTGGACCGCGTCGTCGGTCTCGCCGAGCGAACCGAGCATGCGATAGGCGACCGCCTTCAGATGCGGCCGGTGCTCCTCGAAACGGACCGCCAGTGCTTCGCCCTGATCTACTGCTGCTGTTTCGTTCTGGTCCATCCGTCACATTCCCTCGTCGCGGTACGTCATAGCAATGACGCACCGTGCCAGCGCACTTGGAGGAGAACAGTAATGAACACCCGTGCGACAGGGCCCCGAACGCCCGAGCAGCGCAGGCGGGACACCCTGCACCGCCTCACCCACGACGTCGACGCGTGGGTGGCGACGGCCGACGCGGACAGCGGGACCCCGTACATGGTCCCGCTGTCCTTCTTCTGGGACGGCGAGAGCCTGCTGGTGGCCACTCCCGACGCCAGCGTCACCGGCCGCAACCTCCGGGCGACCGGCATGGCGCGGGTCGGCGTCGGGCCGACCCGCGACGTCGTCCTGATCGAGGGGGCCGTACGCGCCCTGGGCGAGGACGAGTTGACCCCCGAGGACCGTGACACCTTCGCCGAGCGGACGGGCTTCGACCCGAGCAAACTCGACACCCTCTACACCTACTTCCGCATCACCCCGCAGCGGATCCAAGCCTGGCGCGAGGCCGACGAGCTCGCGGGCCGGGAGCTGATGCGGGGCGGGCGGTGGACGGTGGCGTAGGCGGCGGGGCGCGCTCCGGGGGTCAGTCCCTGCCGAGCACCGGGGCCAGCGCCTCCCAGAGGTCGTCGGGGCCGGTGTAGTGCAGCCCCGCCATGCCGAGCGCGACGGCCGCGTCCACGTTCTCCTTGCGGTCGTCCACGAACAGGCAGCGCTCGGCGGGGATGCCCGCCCGCTCCACGGCGAGCTCGTAGATCCGGCGGTCGGGCTTGACGATGCCGACGTCGGCGCTGCTGACCACGGTGTGCGCCAGGTCGGCGATGCCGAGTTCGGCCAGGTCACGGTCGAGCCAGGGCGTCGCGTTCGTCACGAGCGCCACGTGCAGGTGCGCGCGGGCCCGCCTGAGCAGGTCCACCACGGTGGCGTCGGCGGAGAAGCCGGCCTCGGCGAGCGCGGTGCCCAGGGCGTGCCCGCGCTCGTGGGGCACCCGGTCGGCGAGGCCGTGCGCGATGGCCTGAACCCACTCCTCCTTGCCGATGCGCCCGAGCATCAGCGGCTGATCGGTCTCGGGCGCGAAGGCGACCTCGGCGGTGCTGCCGTGGGGCAGACCGGCGGCGCGCTCCATCTCCTCCACCCGTGCCATGTCGTAGAAACGGATCACGCCGTCGAGATCGCAGAGCACGGCGTCGAACGGCAGCGGCGGCACCTGCCAGGCGAAACGCAGCTTCTCCTTGGCGTCGGCGCCGATCCGGCCGTAGAAGCGGATCGCGCCCTCGTTCCACGCGGGCGTCTGCCACTGGACCTCGGTGAGGCCGAGGCGGCGGGCCTCCGCGGCCACCGCGTCCGTCAGGCGCTCGCCGAGGCCGAGGCCCCGGTTGCCGTCCCGCAGGAAGAGGCAGTCCATGTGGAGGTACTCGGCGCCGTCCCAGGTGGAGATCTCCGGCGCACACGTGGCGTACCCGACGACGTCGCCGCCGGGCAGCTCGGCCACCAGACAGCGCAGCCGCGGGTCGGGCACCTCGAAGAGGAGGGTCCGCAGGCGGTGTTCGAGGCCGGGGGCGGGCGGGGCGCCCTTCTCGTACGCGGCGTGCTCGGCGATGAGTTCCACGACGCGGGGGAGGTCGGCGGGGCGTGCGTGGCGTATGCGGGGCGCCGGGTCCTCGTACGTCATCGCAGGTCCCCCTCGATGACGTCCCGGCCCCACGCGGTGAGCCGCTCCGTGAGGCTTCCGCTCCCGTCGAGCACGCACCGCACAAACGCGTCCCGCTCGTGCGTGAGCACGGCTGCCTCCCACACGCAGGGCGCGAGTCCGGCCCTTCCCGGCCTCAGCTCGCCCGGCTCCCCCGCGGGGCCCACGAAGACCGCGAGGTCGGACATGTACCCCTCGATCCAGGTCTGCACGAGGACGTAGTCCCCGTCACCGCCGGCGTGCAGGATCAGCACGGCGAGCCCGGCCGACCCACGGGCATGGCCGAGCCCCAGATGCGCCCCGGCGAGCGCGAGCCCGGACTCCTCGTCCCGTCCGGTCACCTGCCGCCCGGGGGCCTCGACGGCGTACACCTTCACGAGATGCCCGCCGGCCTCGCGGACGCCAAGGGGCCGTGCGGTGCGCGCGTGATGGCCGTCGGCGAGTGCGAGCAGCCGCTCACCGTCTACGGCCGACGGAAGTACAACAACCTCGGTCATGTCCATGCGCCCATGATGCAGATGTCCCGTGCGTCATGGGACGCGGGCGTCCTCAGTCGTCGTCGGAGCGCGCGGGCGCGGGCTCCACCTCGGCCTCGGTCCGGTTCGCCGCGGGTCGGTCGACGCACGCGTCACATCGCGGGTTGTGGCAAGGGCCGGGCCCCCACACGGGGACGTACGCCCCGAGCACCTTGCGTCGCTTGATGGCCGTACCGACAGGCCGTCCGCAGCTCGCGCACACCGGCTCGCTCCGCGGGCGGGGGCCGGACCGGCTCCCATCGCTGCCCATACGTCCAGGGTAGAGCGGGCCACCCCGGCCGGATAGCCCGGCCGCGGGTACTTCTCCACGTCCGTACGGCGATGTCGCGCGAGCGCTCAGCCCCGGCGGATCCCCTCCGTGTCGAACTCCCCCGCCACCACCTGGCGCGCGCAGTCCGCGAGCCGCAGCCGGTTCGCGCGGGCGTGGCGCCGAAGTGCCGCGAACGCCTCGTCGACCGTGCACTTCCAGCGCTCGGCGAGCACCCCCTTCGCCTGCTCGATGGCGATGCGGCTGACGAGCGCCTCCTGCAACTGGCCGCGCTCCGTCTCGCTCTGCTCCAGGGAACGCCGCTGGAGAATCGCGATCGTGGCGACATCCGCGAGTGCCTGGGCGAGCGCGATCTCGTCGGGCCCCATCACCTGCGGCCGCGCCTGGAAGAGGTTCAGCGTGCCGACCGCCTGATCGCCCTGGCGCAGCGGCAGCACCTGCGTCATGGTGTAGCCCGCTTCCTTGGCCTGCGCCGCGAACTGCGGCCAGGCGGTGTTCGCCTCCAGGCCGGTGAGCGCGATGTTCGTGTACGCCGTGCCGGAGCGGTAGCAGTCCAGCGACGGCCCCTCCTCCTGCTGCAGGGCGAACAGATCGAGCACCCAGGCGTGCTCGCCGGACGCGGCGACGAGCTTCAACTCGTCCTGCGAATCCGCCAACAAAACACCCACGGCCGAGACGCCGAGGAGTTCCACGCAGCGCACGGCGAGGCTCTGCAGGAACTCGACGACCTCGAAGTCCTCGGTGACGGAGTCGGCCATCTCCACGAAAGCCTCCGCCAGACGTCGCTCGCGGGACGTGTCGCCGGACACCTCACGGGTCATTTTGCGGGACATGGGGCTCGTCCCCCCTTCGTTGTGCATACGGCCAACACAGCGGCGCTACAACGACTTTAGGCGAATCGGCCGGTGTCGCCACCGTCCGCGCCGAAAGGCCGGGGCTCCCGCCACATCGGCCAGAGCTGCGGTCCGTCCGGCAGATGGACGGCATTTCCCATGAAGTGGAATCCGAGCCGGGTGTACAGCTCGCGACTGCGGCTGTTGCTCGCCTCCAGATAGGCGTGCAGCCCTTCTTGGTCACAGCGATCGAGGACGGCCGAGATCAGCGCCGAGCCGAGCCCCTCGCCCTGCCGCCGCGGGCTCACGCCGATCATGTGCAGGTACTGGTGGGGCCGGTCGGTCGGGTGCGCCTCGCCGGTCAGCCGGCCGATCTCCTCGATCCGCGCGTTGTCGGGGTCGACGGCGGCGCGCAGTTGCGCGGGGCCCTCTTCGCCGCCCTCGTCCTCGCCCGCGGGGACGGACCACCACAGGGCGACGGCCGAGCCGTCCTCGGTGATGTCGACATGACCCATGTCGAGCGCGAGGTCGAGAAAGGCGTTCATCAGAGCGCCGTGCCTGCGGCGGCGGTGCTCCGCGTCGGGGAAGACCCAGCTGCTCACCGGGTCGTCGTGGAACGCCTCGTCGAGCAGTCGGACCACGTCCGCCCTGTCGCTCTCCCCGGCTCTGCGGATGACTACGCCCACGGCCCGCCCCTTCCCCCCTCGTCCACGCTCAACTGCGTGTACCGCCCCACTGGTTGCTTGCGTTGCAGCCTAGGCGATCGGGGCCCGACACGCGGGTGAGCCCCGCACCCTGACCGGATCTCGGCGGGGTGCGGGGCTCACGGGACGCGTCGTTGGTCCGCGCGGGACTACGTACGTACGACTACGCACGACTACGTACGACTGCTTGCCCGGCGCACGCCTGCGTGCGGTCAGTGCGTACGCCGGGTGACGAATTCCGCGAGTGCCAGCAGGCTGCCCGCTGCCTCCGGAACCGGCACCGCGCCGGCCAGCTGGTTGATCGCGCGGGACATCCGGTCGCCCGCGTGCAGCAGCGCCCAGTCCCTGCCGCCCGCCGCCTCGACGGCGCGCGCCATGCGGCCCAGGTCGCCGTCGGCCGGCGGGCGGGCGTACAGCTCGGCCAGTTCGGTCGCGGCCGGGGTGCCCGAGGCCAGGGCGGCGACCACTGGCAGGGACTTCTTGCGGGCCGCGAGGTCGGCACGGGCCGGCTTGCCCGTGCACCCGGGATCGCCCCAGATGCCGATCACGTCGTCGATGAGCTGGAAGGCGAGCCCCGCCTCACGGCCGAACCCGTCGAGCGCGTCCACCTCGCTCCTCCCCGCCCCCGCGTACAGCGCGCCGAGGGCGCAGGCGCAGCCGAGCAGGGCCCCCGTCTTCGACTCGGCCATGGCGAGGCACTCGTCGAGCGTCACCTCGTCGGGGGCGCGCCGCTCCAGCGCGCCGTCCGCCTGCTGGCCCGCGCAGAGCTCCACCACGCAGGCGGCGAGCCGGGCGGCCGCCGGCGGGGCCCCTGGGTGGGGGTCCTCGGCGAGCAGCCGCTGCGCCAGTGCCTGGAGCGCGTCACCGGCCAGGATCGCGTCGGGTTCGCCGAACACGGTCCATGCGGTGGGCCGGTGCCTGCGGGTGGTGTCGCGGTCGATGACGTCGTCGTGCAGCAGGGTGAAGTTGTGGGTCAGCTCCACCGCCGCCGCAGCCCGGACCGCGCCGGCCTGGTCCCCTCCAAGGGCCCGCACCGCGGCGAGCACGAGCGCGGGCCTGATCGCCTTGCCCGCGTGCCCGGCCGCCGGTGTGCCGTCCGCGTGTTCCCAGCCGAAGTGATAGAGCGCGATACGGCGCAGCGCCCCCGGCAGCGAGTCGATCGCCCGGCGCAGCTCCGGGTCGACGCACGCGCGCGCCGACGCCAGGATCTCCGCCGCTTCGGACGCATCGCGCTCCGCGTGCTCCTCGTGCTCCGTCATGTCCGTCGTCGTGTCCGTCATGGACTCACCCCGGAGAGGATGCGGACGGTGGCGGTTCCTGGGCCTGCGGGCGCATACGGAAGAGGTCTACCCGGCCGCGCGCCCGCAGACACGGCCTCATCGCCAGCGGCCGATCTCGACGTTCTCGAGCACGCCCAGCGCGTCCGGCACCAGGACCGCGGCGGAGTAGTAGGTCGACACCAGGTACGAGATGATCGCCTGCTCGCTGATCCCCATGAAGCGCACGGAAAGGCTCGGCTCGATCTCGTCCGGGATGCCGGCCTGGTGCAGGCCGACGACACCTTGTTCCTCCTCGCCCGTACGCATGCAGATGATCGAGGAGGTGCGGGCCTCGGTCACCGGGATCTTGTTGCACGGGAAGATCGGCACCCCGCGCCAGGTGGGGATGCGGTGGCCGCCCATGTCGATGGTCTCCGGCACCAGACCGCGCTTGTTGAGCTCACGGCCGAACGCGGAGATCGCGCGCGGGTGGGCCAGGAAGAGCTTCGACCCGCGCCGGCGGCTGAGCAGCTCGTCCATGTCGTCCGGGCTCGGCACGCCGTCGTGCGGCTGCAGCCGCTGCTCGTACTCGCAGTTGTTGAGCAGGCCGAACTCGCGGTTGTTGATCAGCTCGTGCTCCTGGCGCTCCTTGAGCGCCTCGACCGTGAGCCGCAGCTGCTGCTCGGTCTGGTTCATCGGCTGGTTGTAGAGATCGGCCACGCGCGTGTGGATGCGCAGAACGGTCTGGGCGACGCTCAGTTCGTACTCACGCGGCGCCGATTCGTAGTCGACGTACGTGCCCGGCAGCACGGCCTCGCCGACGTGTCCCGCGGAGAGGTCGATGGGCGCCTCGCCGAACTTGTTGGTGCGCTGGGCCGGGATGGACCGCAGCCGCCGCAGGTGCTCGCGCAGGGAATCCGTGCGCTCGGCGACCTGCTCCAGGTCCTGGCGGGGCAGGGTGAGCACGGTGCACGCGGTCACCGCGCGCGTCGTGTACTCCCAGATGGCCTCCGGGTCGAGCAGTGCCTGCTCGCCGAAGTAGGCGCCGTCGGCGAGGGACCCGAGGACCGTGTCGTCCCCGTAGGGCCCGGTGCCGATCTTCTCGACCCTGCCGTGCGCGAGCAGGAACACCTCGTCGGCCTGGCTGCCGAAGGAGGTGATGATCTCGCCGGCGGCGAACTCACGCTGCTGGCAGCGCTGGGCCAGCTCCCCCAGGACCTCGACGTCCTCGTAGTCCCGCAGGGTCGGCAGTTCGCCGAGCTCCGCCGGGATGACCTGGACCCGGTCCCCGGTCTTCACGAACGTCACCCGGCCGTCACCGACCGAGTAACTCAACCTCCGGTTCACTCGATACGTGCCGCCCTGCACCTGCACCCATGGCAGCGTCCGCAGGAGCCAGCGCGAGCTGATCTCCTGCATCTGCGGCGCGGACTTGGTGGTGGTGGCCAGATTCCGCGCGGCCGACGTGCCCAAGCTCTGCTGTGGCTCGGCCTGTTCCGCCCGGACCTCTTCGCCTACCGACATTGGCTATGCCCTCCCGATCAAGCGCTGATCTGCGCCGACAACCCTTCCAGCACGGTGAGTACCGGCGCCATTACACAAACGAGCGGGAATGGATCAGGCGAGACGGGGCACTCACCCGCGTACCAGGACAAGGGTTCGCAGGGGCGGGAAACTCCGAGGGAACTCCAAGATCCGCGCATCCGTTGAACAGGACACAACGGCCGATACGCTTCATACCGAAATGCACGGATCAGCACCAATCCGCACCTATGCGTAGGAGACGGCAATGGCAGGCTTCCTGGATCGCGCCAAGGAACAGGCGCAGCGCGGGCTCACGCAGGGCAAGCAGAAGATCGACGAGGTCCAGGCGCAGCGCACGGGCGGCGACCTCCTGAAGAAGCTGGGCGCCGCGTATTACGCGCAGCAGCACGGCACGGGGACTCCCCAGGCCACGCAGCAGGCCCTGCAGGCGGTCGAGGCGCACATCGCGACGAACGGCGACGCGTTCCTGCACGGCGGGGACCACCGCGGCTGACCGAATCGGCTCGCACGGTGCCCGAACAGCGACAGATCAGGCCCGAACGGCTGGTTCAGGCACCGTGGTTCCGGTAATAGCGGACATACAAGACGGTCCGCGGCAGGCGGCCGTCGTGCTCCGCAAAGGAGTCGGCCATGGCCCCACCCATGTCCGCGGGCAGCTTCATCGGCGCGCTCAAGGACGAAGGGGTGACGGTCGTCGAAGTCGGCGACTGGACTCACCACAACCGCAACCACAAGGGTCCGTGGGGACCCGTGCACGGCGTGATGATCCATCACACGGTCACGTCGGGCAGTCAACGCACCGTGGAGATCTGCCGGGACGGCTATGCCTCACTGCCCGGTCCGCTCTGCCACGGCGTCATCACCAAGGACGGCCGCGTCCACCTCGTCGGGTACGGCCGCGCCAACCACGCGGGCCTGGGCGACGACGACGTGCTGCGCGCGGTCATCGCCGAGAAGGCGCTCCCGCCGGACAACGAGGCGAACACCGACGGGAACCGCCACTTCTACGGCTTCGAGTGCGAGAACCTCGGCGACGGCGAGGACCCGTGGCCCGACGAGCAGCTGGACGCCATCGAGCGGGTCTCGGCGGCCATCTGCCGTCATCACGGCTGGACTCATCGCTCGGTGATCGGCCATCTCGAATGGCAGCCCGGCAAGATCGACCCCAAGGGCTTCACCATGAACGCGATGCGGGAGCGCATCGAGGAACGCCTCAAGTAGGCGAGGAACGCCCCGGACAGGAGAACGTTCCAGGCGGGCGGGCATACCCGTGGCCGTGCCCGGCGGCACGGCGGCGGGCAGAATGGCGGGGTGAGCACCACCCCGCCGACCACCCCGCGCCCCCGGCTCCCGTCCCCGCTCCAAGAGCTCCGGGACGAGCGTTTCGCGCGGCGCGGCGTCACTCTCACGCTCAAGCGGGACGACCTCATCCACCCGGACCTCCCGGGCAACAAGTACCGCAAGCTCTTCCTGAACCTGGACGCCGCCGTCGAGGCCGGGCACGAAGCCCTGCTGACCTTCGGCGGCGCCTACTCCAACCACCTCAGGGCGACCGCGGCGGCGGGCCGCCTCCTCGGCATGGGCACCATCGGCGTGGTCCGCGGCGACGAACTCGCCGACCGCCCCCTGAACCCGTCACTCACGCGGTGCGCGGCCGACGGAATGCGCCTGCACTTCATCGACCGGGCGACGTACCGCAGGAAGACGGACCCGGAGGTCCTGGCCGCCCTCCTGCGCGAGACGGGCGCCGAGAACCCCTACGTCATCCCCGAAGGGGGCAGCAACTCCCTGGCCGTGCGGGGCTGCACGGCCCTGGGCGAGGAGCTGCGCGGGCGCACCCACACGGCGGCCGTGGCCTGCGGCACCGGCGGCACCCTGGCCGGCCTGGCCGCCGGCCTCGCCCCGGACCAGCACGCGCTCGGCATACCGGTGCTCAAGGGCGGTTTCCTCGGCCCCGAGATACGGGCGCTGCAACAGCGGGCCTTCGGCGCCCCCACCGGCAACTGGCACCTGGACGAGCGCTTTCATTTCGGCGGCTACGCCCGCACGTCCCCCGAACTCACCGCGTTCGCCGACGACTTCGAGGACCGGCACGGCCTCCCCGTGGAGCGCGTTTACGTCGCCAAGCTCCTCCACGCGCTGACGGCGCTCTCCGAAGAGGGCGCGTTCGCCCCCGGCACCGACGTGACAGCGGTGATCACCGCGACGGAACCCGCGGCCCCAACGGCCCCCACGGCTCAGTCCTCGACCTCCCGGTAGGCCGCGGCCTCCTCCAGGTCCAGCTTGCGCAGCAGCGTCCGCATCATCTCGTCGTCGATGCGCCGTTCGTCCCGCATCGTCACGAACACCTCGCGCTCCGCGGCGATCGCCTCCCGGGTGAGCCTGCGGTAGGTGTCGTCGGCGGACTCCCCCGTCACCGGGTTGGACTGGCCAAGGCGCTCCCACACGGAGTTGCGGCGCCGCTCCAGAACCGTGCGCAGACGGTCCTGGAGGGGCTCTGGGAGCCGATTGCGCTCGTCCCGCATGAGTTCGTCCACCCGGCGCTCCGCGGCCTGCGAGGCGGCGTTCTGCGCCTGCGCCTCCGCGAGCGTCTCCGCCTGCGTGTCGCGCCCCGGCAGCCGCAGCACCCGGATCAGCCACGGCAGCGAGAGCCCCTGGACGACCAACGTGCCGATCACCGTGGTGAAGGTGAGGAACAGGACGAGGTTGCGTGCGGGGAACGGCTCCCCGTCGTCCATGACGAGCGGGATCGAGAAGGCGATCGCCAGCGACACCACCCCGCGCATGCCGGCCCAGCTGACGATCAGCGGCCGCCGCCAGTCCATGTCGCTCTCGCGTTCCTTGATGCGCTTCGACAGCATCCGCGGCAGGTAGGTCGCCGGATACGACCACACGAAGCGCACGAGGACGACCAGGAAGAAGACCCCCAGGGCGTACCAGGCCGCCTCCAGGCCGCTGTACTCGCCGAGCCCCTTGAGCACGAGCGGCAGTTGCAGGCCGATGAGCGCGAACACCGCGGACTCCAGGATGAAGGCGACCACCTTCCACACGGCGGCCTCCTGGAGTCGCGTCTCGAAGTCGACCTCCCAGGAGCGGTGACCGAGGAAGAGGGCGACGACGACCACGGCGAGCACTCCGGAGGCGCCCACCTGCTCGGCTGCCGCGTACGCGACGAAGGGGATCAGCAAGGAGAGGGTGTTCTGCAGCATCGCCTCCTTCATGTGCCGTCGCAGCCAGTGGATCGGCACCATGAGGACAAGGCCGACACCGACACCGCCGACCGCCGCCACCAGGAACTCCTGGATTCCGCCGGCCCAGCTCGCGCCCTCGCCGACCGCCGCCGCCAGGGCGACCTTGTAGGCGGTGATCGCGGTCGCGTCGTTCACCAGTGACTCGCCCTGCAGGATCGTGGTGATCCGTGACGGCAGTCCCACCTTCCGCGCGATGGCCGTGGCCGCCACCGCGTCCGGCGGCGCGATCACCGCACCGAGGACCAGCGCGGCGGTCAGCGGCAGATCAGGGATCAGCAGGTACGCGAGGTACCCGACGGCGAGGGTCGCGAACAGCGTGTAACCGACCGAGAGCAACGCCACGGGCCTGATGTTGGCGCGCAGGTCGAGGTACGAACTCTCCAGGGCCGCGGTGTGCAGCAGCGGCGGCAGGATCAGCGGCAGCACGATGTGCGGGTCCAGGTGGTAGTCCGGCACCCCGGGCACGTACGCGGCGACGAGGCCCGCCGCGACGAGCAGCAGCGGCGCGGGCACCGGTGTCCGGCGCGCGGCTCCGGCCACCGCGGCACTCGCCGCGATCAGTGCCACCAGGGGCAGTACGTCCATCGGTCAGGCCCTCCGCGATACGCGTTCCCGTCGTAATCTGGCAATCATGAACGAGTGCCCGCATGTCGCAGCGCTGCCGCACCCTGAGCCCGCGCCGCTGAGCGAGACCTGTCTCGAGTGCCTCGCGGCCGGCAGTCACCCCGTGCAACTACGGCTCTGTCTGGACTGCGGCCATGTGGGCTGCTGCGACTCCTCACCCTTCCGGCACGCGACGGAACACCACAAGGACACCGGACATCCGGTGATGAGGACGTTCGAGCCGGGCGAGAGCTGGCGTTGGTGCTTCGTCGACGGTTCGATCGTCTGACGCCTGGGTACGTCAACCCGACGCCCGTACTCTCCAATTGGGACCGCGAGACCCCTAGCCACTCTCCGTACCCTTAGGCTTACTATGAGTGACAGCAACGGAGCGGGGTCCCCGGGACACGGAACTGGGGAGCGCGGTAGCGTCACCGCATAACTACGTGGGGCGTTACCCGTGTGACGCAGTCCGGCCCGCCGCTCGACGGCGGACCTGGAGCCCCGAAAGTGCTTGTACCACCTTGGAGGTGAGGGTGTCCCAGATCGCAGGCGAGCCCGGGAATCAGGACTTCGTCGAGGTCCGCCTTCCGGCTGCGGGTGCCTACCTGTCGGTGCTGCGTACGGCCACGGCCGGTCTCGCGGCGCGTTTGGACTTCACTCTCGACGAGATCGAGGACCTGCGCATCGCGGTCGACGAGGCGTGCGCGATCCTGCTCCAGCAGGCCGTGCCCGGTTCGGTGCTCAGCTGCGTCTTCCGGCTCGTCGACGACTCCCTGGAGGTGACCGTCTCGGCGCCGACCACCGACGGCCGGGCCCCTGAACGGGACACCTTCGCCTGGACAGTGCTGTCCGCCCTCGCGGGTCAGGTCGACTCCTCCGTGGCCGAGGACAACACCGTCTCGATCAGTCTCTACAAGAAGCGCGGCGCGGGACCCGGGCCGGCGTGAGGGGCGGGGAGGGGCCGGTGCGGGACGAAGAGCGCGGCACACGGGGTCTGTCCGGTGGCCGGGGAGGGACGCCCACGCGGCGTGGGGCTCCGGTGGAGCCGGCGCTCACGGGCATCCCCGAGCAGCAGGCCAGGCCGCACCCGGAGGACCCGGAGCAGCCGGGTCCGTCGACTGTGGCTGACGCGTCGGAGCAGGCAGAGCCGACCGCCCAGGAGGAGCGCGCGACGCCCTCCGTCCGGGGCGGCGCGCAACGGGCGGGATACATGAGCGAGCAGCAGCACACCCGGCACCATCCGCAGGACCGCAGCGGTGCACGCGCGATGTTCATCGAGCTGCGCGAGCTGACGGACGGCAGCCCTGAGTACGCGGATCTGCGCAACAAGCTGGTCCGCATGCACCTGCCGCTCGTCGAGCACCTGGCCCGCCGGTTCCGCAACCGCGGCGAGCCCCTCGACGACCTGACGCAGGTCGCCACCATCGGCCTGATCAAGTCCGTGGACCGCTTCGACCCGGAGCGCGGCGTGGAGTTCTCCACGTACGCGACCCCCACGGTCGTCGGCGAGATCAAGCGGCACTTCCGCGACAAGGGCTGGGCGGTCCGGGTCCCGCGGCGCCTTCAGGAGCTGCGGCTCGCGCTGACCACGGCGACCGCCGAGCTGTCCCAGCTGCACGGCCGCTCGCCCACGGTGCACGAGCTCGCCGAGAAGCTGGGCATCTCCGAAGAGGAGGTCCTGGAGGGCCTGGAGTCGGCCAACGCGTACTCCACGCTGTCCCTGGACGTCCCGGACACGGACGACGAGTCCCCGGCGGTCGCGGACACCCTGGGCGCTGAGGACGAGGCCCTGGAGGGCGTCGAGTACAGGGAGTCCCTCAAACCGCTCCTGGAAGACCTTCCACCACGCGAGAAGCGCATTCTGCTGCTGCGGTTCTTCGGCAACATGACGCAGTCGCAGATCGCCCAGGAAGTCGGCATCTCCCAGATGCACGTCTCCCGGCTTCTCGCCCGCACACTCGCGCAGCTGCGCGAGAAGCTCCTCGTCGAGGAGTGACGCGGAGGAGCAGGCCGCCCCTCCTGGTCTGCTCCTTCGGCGAGTCAGCCGGCCGGTCCCCGTGCGGGACGGCTACTTCACGTCGTCCTGTACGTTCCCCGGGCCCTTGATGCCGAGGGCCTCGGTCGTGGCGGGATTGACCAGCAGGACGAGCGCGGTGACCGCGACGGCGGCGAGCGCGATGCCCGCCGGGATGGCCATGCTGTCGGCCTGCAGCAGCTGCCAGGCCACCGGCAGCGCCATGATCTGCGTGATGATCGCGGGCCCCCGGCTCCAGCTCCGGCGGAGCAGCAGACCGCGTGCGGCGAGCAGGGGCAGGAGCGCGAGGACGATCAGAGTGACGCCGCCCGTCGTGGCCTGTTCCGGGTTGTCGGGGTCACCCGCGAGGCCCATCACGAGCATGTAGACGCCGGCGGCGATGAGGGCGACGCCCTCCAGCGCGGCAAGGGCCGCGGCGGCCGTCAGACGTCCGGGACGCGGGCCGGGCTCCGGTGCTTCGGGGGTGGGGTTCCGCTCAGTGCTCACCCTTGCAGGGTAGCTGTGCGTGTCCGCGCTCCGGCCTCCGGTCCGACCCCTCGGTCTGTGTCGGGCCGAGAGGGCTGGGTACTCTGCTTCGCATGCGTGCACTCCTTGTGGTCAACCCGGCGGCAACCACCACCAGCGCGCGCACGCGTGACGTACTGATCCATGCGCTGGCGAGCGAGATGAAGCTCGAGGCGGTCACGACGGAGTACCGCGGCCATGCCCGGGACCTCGGCAGACAGGCCGCGGAGAGCAAGGACATCGAGCTGGTCGTCGCCCTCGGCGGGGACGGCACGGTCAACGAGGTCGCCAACGGCCTGCTGCACAACGGCCCCGATCCGGAGCGGCTGCCGCGCCTGGCCGTCGTCCCCGGCGGTTCCACCAACGTCTTCGCGCGCGCCCTCGGTCTGCCCAACGACGCCGTGGAGGCGACCGGCGCACTCCTGGACGCGCTGCGTGAGGGAAGCGAACGGACAGTGAGCCTCGGGCGGCTGGCCGGGACCCCCGGGACCGAGGACGAAACGATCCCCGCACACTGGTTCACCTTCGCCGCCGGCTTCGGCTTCGACGCCGGGGTCGTGGGACGGGTCGAACAACAGAGGGAACGCGGCAAGCGGTCCACCCATGCGCTGTATTTGCGCCAGGTGGTCCGTCAGTTCCTCGACGAGCCGCACCGCAGACACGGGATGATCACGCTGGAACGGCCCGGCATGGACCCGGTCACCGATCTTGTCCTCTCCATAGTCTGCAACACCTCTCCGTACACCTACCTGGGCAATCGCCCGATGTACGCGTCCCCGCAGGCCTCCTTCGACACGGGCCTGGACGTGCTCGGTCTGAGCAAACTCTCCACCACGGCGGTGGCCCGGTACGGGACCCAGCTTTTGACCTCGACGCCGGAACGCGGACCTCACGGCAAGCACGCGGTTACGCTCCATGACCTCACCAACTTCACCTTGCATTCGAAGGTGCCGCTCCCCCTTCAGATGGACGGTGACCACCTGGGGCTGCGCACGAGCGTGACGTTCACAGGCGTTCGCCGTGCACTGCGTGTGATTGTGTGAGTAGAAGGGCCCAAAGTCCTTTCACTCGAACGTTTAGGCCAGGGTCCACCCCATGGAAGTACGGCTGTGACCCAGTCGACACTGAGGAATCAAAAAAAACTTTCCGGAAGGGGTTGTATCCGCCGCCGAGGTTTGCGAATCTCTACATGGCGATCGGGACGGCCCGCAACATCGGCCCCACAGACCGCCAGAACCCCCTCCTCAACGCATAGGACATCGTCGCGTATGTGACGAAAGTCCCTTCCGTCGTCGAGGGATTCGTGAAAGCGTTCACATTCACAAGCAACCTGCATGTAATACCAAGGAGAGGTAGCAGCCATGGACTGGCGTCACAACGCCGTTTGCCGCGAGGAAGACCCCGAGCTCTTCTTCCCCATCGGCAACACCGGTCCTGCGCTGCTGCAGATCGAGGAAGCCAAGGCCGTCTGCCGCCGCTGCCCCGTCATGGAGCAGTGCCTGCAGTGGGCGCTCGAGTCCGGCCAGGACTCCGGCGTCTGGGGTGGCCTCAGCGAGGACGAGCGCCGCGCAATGAAGCGCCGCGCCGCTCGCAACCGTGCTCGCCAGGCAAGCGCCTGACGCTCACGCCCCCTAACGAGCCTTAGCCCGGCGGCGCGTACAGCGAGTACGCATCTCCCGCCCCCGAGCCGCAGCCGCGCAGTACCCCCCGATGCGCAACGCAACGTGAGCAGTGAGCCCCGGACCACTTCGGTCCGGGGCTCACTGCTTTGCGTCTGCGCTCTTCCGCGCGCCGTCGCGCTACTTGTCGGCGCGCACCGGGATGTCGAGGACGACCTGGGTACCGCGCTCCGGGGCGCGCACCATGTCGAAGGTGCCGCCCATCTCACCCTCGACCAGGGTGCGGACGATCTGCAGGCCGAGATTGCCCGAGCGGTGCGGGTCGAATCCCTCGGGCAGACCGACGCCGTCGTCCTGGACGGTGATGAGGAGCTGGCCGTCCTTGCTGGTGCCGCCGCGCACGGCGGAGACCTCGACCGTTCCGGTGTCGCCCTCCTGGAAGCCGTGCTCCAGGGCGTTCTGCAAAACCTCCGTCAGGACCATCGACAGCGGCGTCGCGACCTCGGCGTCCAGGATGCCGAAGCGTCCGGTGCGCCGGCCGGTGACCTTGCCGGGTGAGATCTCGGCCACCATCGCGAGGACACGGTCGGCGATCTCGTCGAACTCCACGCGCTCGTCCAGGTTCTGGGACAGCGTCTCGTGCACGATGGCGATGGAGCCCACGCGCCGTACGGCTTCTTCGAGCGCCTCGCGCCCGGTGGCGGAGTCGATCCGCCGCGCCTGGAGGCGCAGAAGTGCCGCGACCGTCTGGAGGTTGTTCTTCACCCGGTGGTGGATCTCCCGGATGGTCGCGTCCTTCGTGATCAACTCCCGCTCGCGTCGGCGCAGTTCGGTGACGTCGCGGAGCAGTACGAGCGAACCGATGCGCGGGCCCTTGGGCTTGAGCGGGATCGCGCGGAGCTGGATCACGCCGTCGCCGCCCTCGATCTCGAACTCGCGGGGCGCCCAGCCGCTCGCGACCTTGGCGAGCGCCTCGTCGACCGGGCCGCGGGACGGGGCGAGTTCGGCGGTCGCCGTGCCGAGGTGGTGACCGACCAGGTCGGCGGCGAGACCCAGGCGGTGATAGGCGGACAGTGCGTTCGGCGACGCGTACTGGACGATGCCGTCGGCGTCCAGTCGGAGCAGACCGTCGCCCACGCGCGGGGACGCGTCCATGTCGACCTGCTGGCCGGGGAACGGGAAGGACCCCGCCGCGATCATCTGGGCCAGGTCGGACGCCGACTGGAGGTAGGTGAGTTCGAGGCGCGAAGGGGTGCGCACCGTGAGGAGGTTCGTGTTGCGGGCGATGACGCCGAGGACGCGTCCTTCCCTGCGTACGGGGATGGACTCGACCCGCACCGGTACCTCTTCGCGCCACTCGGGGTCGCCCTCGCGCACGATGCGGCCCTCGTCCAGGGCGGCGTCGAGCAGCGGGCGGCGGCCGCGCGGGACGAGGTGGCCGACCATGTCGTCCTGGTAGGAGGTGGGGCCGGTGTTCGGCCGCATCTGCGCCACGGAGACATAGCGGGTGCCGTCGCGCGTGGGGACCCACAGCACGAGGTCGGCGAAGGAGAGGTCGGAGAGCAGCTGCCACTCCGAGACCAGCAGATGCAGCCACTCGAGATCGGAGTCACCGAGAGCGGTGTGCTGGCGTACGAGGTCGTTCATGGAGGGCACGTGTGCGAGCGTACCTGGCACGTACGGCGGGCCCGCTCCGGGAGATTCGCGACGAGCCGCGGCGTCTTCTTGACCAGGCGCGGCGTCTTCCCCGACGAGCCGCGGCGCCAGGGCGGGACCCTCAACCCACCCACGGCACCGCAGCCCTTCAGGAACACCGACCACCGGAATGTGCGGTACCGGACGGCCGGTCGGAGGAGCCGACACGGTCAGGGCAGAGAGTGCCGGTTCCTCGGTCCACCCTCCTGTGCGGGAAGGGCGGATGCTTTACCAACGCATTGTGGACTAGACCATTCGCCTGTGTCTACGCGTCGGCAGATGTTTGTTGTACTCCGGGCCACACCCTCATGGCCAGCTCGGCGACCGCTTCCAGCTCCTGTCGGCTGGCGCCGTCGCGGGACTGCTGGGACATGCCCTGCAGCACCGCGCCCGTATAGCGGGCCAGGGCGGGGGCGTCGGTCTCCGGCGGGAGCTCGCCGGTGGCGACGGCGGCCTTTACGCGGGACTCGATGGAGCTGATGTTCGCGTTGCGCCGCTCGCGCAGGCCGGCCTCGATCTCGGGCGTCGTGCAGTTCGTCGCGGCGCAGATGATCAGGCAGCCGTGCGGGTGTCCGGTCTCCGTGTACTTGTCGGCGGCCTCGTGCAGCATCCGCGCAACTCCGCCGCGGACCGTCGGCTCCTCCGCGAAGGCGCGCTCGCCGAAGGAGCCGTGCGTCTGCCCGTACAGCAGGACGACCTCCTCGAACAGTGACTGCTTGTCGCCGAAGGCCGCGTACATGCTGGGGGCGCCGATGCCCATGGCCCGGGTGAGGTCCGCGACCGACGTCGCCTCGTACCCCTGATCCCAGAAGGTGCGCAGGGCCTGCTCCAGGGCCGTCTCGCGGTCGAAGGAGCGGGGGCGGCCGCGCTGTTTCGTCGCCATGGAGTGAATTATATAGCGGCCGCTAGAAAAACCGCCGCGGGTCCGCTACGGTTCTTTCTGTAACGACCACTAGAGAAATTGGGGGCGGCTCTCATGGGTGCGCTTGCAGGGAAGCTCGCGGGCAGGACGGCGCTGGTCACGGGCGGCAGCCGTGGCATCGGACGGGGCATCGCCGAGCGGCTGGGCCGGGACGGCGCTCGGGTGGCCGTGCACTACGGCAGCAATGAGGTGGCCGCGAAGGAGACGGTCGCGGCGATCGAGGAGGCGGGGGGCTCCGCCTTCGTCCTCGGCGTGGAACTGGGCGTCCCCGGCGACGCCGAGGCCTTGTGGACGGAGTTCGACCGGCATGCCGACGGCGTGGACATCCTGGTGAACAACGCGGGGATCGGCACGTCCCGCCCCTTCTCCGAGGCGAGCGACGCGGAGTACGACCGGCTGTTCGCGGTCAACGCGAAGGCCCCGTTCTTCATCACGCAGCTCGGCGAGCGGCGCCTGCGGGACGGCGGTCGGGTCATCAACATCTCGTCGGGCCTCTCGCGCGCCGCGGTCATGCCGGAGATCTTGACGTACGCCATGACCAAGGGCGCCCTGGACGTGTTCACGCGGAACCTCTCCAAGGTCCTCGGCCCCCGGGGCATCACGGTCAACTCGGTGGCGCCGGGCATCGTGGACACGGACGTCAACGCCGCCTGGCTGCGGGGCGACGAGAACAAGGAGGCGTGGGCGGGCGCGGCGGCGATGTCGGCGCTGGGCCGGGTCGGCACCCCGGCGGACATAGCCGACGCCGTCGCGTTCCTCGCGTCGGACGACGGGCGCTGGGTCACGGGGCAGTGGCTGGACGTGACGGGAGGGTCGCTGGCGTAGGGGGCGGTCGCTGGACGGTGGGGGCAGTGGCCGGTGCGGCAGTGGCTCGGCAGGCGGGGTCGGTTGCTCGACGGGCGAGGACGGTTCGCTCGACAGGCGGGGGGCGGGTGCAGAGCTGAGCATGGGACGCGGGGAGTTCGTGCTGCCGGGGTCCAGAACCTGGGCCACGGCGGGGCGGCTCTGCTAGATTGGTCTATACCACATAGACCAACAGTTCCCCGTGGGCTCTCTCTCCGGGCCCGCGAGTCCCCCCTCCAGATCGGCAGGCCCAGCGTGGAAGTTGTCATCGTCCCGGACGCCAAGGCAGGCGGCGAGCTCATCGCGGAGGCCATGGCCGCCCTGGTGCGCCGTAAGCCTGACGCCCTGCTCGGTGTCGCCACCGGATCCACCCCGCTGCCCATCTACGAAGCCCTGGCCGCCAAGGTCGGCTCCGGTGCCGTGGATGCCTCGCGGGTGCGGATCTGCCAGCTCGACGAGTACGTGGGGCTGCCCGCCGGGCATCCCGAGTCCTACCGCTCCGTGGTGCTGCGTGAGGTCGTCGAGCCGCTCGGGCTCAGCGAGAAGTCCTTCATGGGGCCCGACGGCAGCGCGCAGGACGTGCAGGCGGCCTGCGAGGCGTACGACCAGGCGCTCGCGGACGCCGGCGGGGTGGACCTCCAGCTGCTCGGGATCGGCACGGACGGGCACATCGGGTTCAACGAACCGTGCTCCTCGCTCGCCTCGCGCACCCGGATCAAGACGCTGACGGAGCAGACGCGGGTGGACAACGCGCGCTTCTTCGACGGGGACATCGAGCAGGTGCCCCACCACGTGATCACGCAGGGGATCGGGACGATCCTGGAGGCGCGGCATCTGGTGCTGCTCGCCACCGGTGAGGGCAAGGCGGACGCGGTGGCCGCGACGGTGGAGGGTCCCGTGGCCGCGGTGGTTCCGGCCTCGGCCCTGCAGTTGCATCCGCATGCGACGGTCGTCGTGGACGAGGCCGCGGCCTCCAAGTTGAAGCTCGGGGAGTACTTCCGGGCCACGTATGCGGCTAAGCCTGATTGGCAGGGTCTGTAAGTTGCAGCAAGGTGCCGGGTGCCCCCTTGCTGGGGGCACCCGGCACCTTGCTGTTTGCTGCTCGTGTGCGGAACGGGTGGGCACAGACGGTACCTACGTGGCGCCCGTGATCACCTCTGCTGCTGCGAGGCCGCAGACCCTTGCCGCGCCGTGGGTGGCGATGTGGAGGGAGCCGGTCGGGGTGGACTTGGGGACGCCCATCTCGACCACGATCGTGTCAGGGCGGGCGGAGAGCAGGGTGTCCAGGGCCTCCGCCATCCACGGGTGGCGGTGGGCGTCGCGGACCACGGCGACGATGCTCCGCTCCCCCGCCTCGTTCAGCGCGAGCGCACCCGCGTCGGGGCCGGTGAAGCTGCCGGTCTCCGTGCCCGGGAGCAGGCGTCGCAGCTCCGCGGCCACGCCCCACGGGGTCTCGTCGCCCACCGCGATGTTGGCCATCGGGGTGAAGGCGGCGACGAACGGGGCCTCGGTGAGCGGGGCCGCGTAAGACTCGCCCCGGGTGACCGTCAGGGCGCGGCGGGCCGCGACCAGGCCGATCTCGGTGCCGGGCGCGCCCCCCGAACGCTCGGCCACGCCCGACACCGAAGTCCAGTGGGCGAGGGCCCGCACGCGCGTGGCCGCGTCGGCGAGGCGCTCCTCGGAGAGCTCGCCCGAGCGGACGGCCCCGACCAGCGCGTCACGCAGGCGCAGGACCGTGTCGTCGTCCGCGAGGCCGCCGCCCACGCAGATCGCGTCGGCGCCCGCGGCGATGGCGAGGACGCTGCCGCGCTCGATGCCGTAGGTGGCGGAGATGGCCTGCATCTCCATGCCGTCCGTGACGATCAGGCCGTCGAAGCCGAGTTCCTCGCGCAGGACGCCCGTCAGGATGCGGCGCGAGAGCGTCGCCGGGTACTCCGCGTCCAGGGACGGGACCAGGATGTGCGCGCTCATCACCGCACGCGAGCCCGCGGCGATCGCGGCCCGGAACGGCGCCAGGTCACGCGCCCGGAGCACCTCGGGGTCCACCCCGATGCGCGGCACGTCGTGGTGCGAGTCGACCGCGGTGTCGCCGTGCCCGGGGAAGTGCTTGGTGCAGGCGGCAACGCCCGCGGACTGCAGCCCCTCGACGTACGCGGCGGTGTGCCGGGCCACCAGGAGCGGGTCGGAGCCGAAGGACCGTACGCCGATGACGGGGTTGTCCGGGTTGGAGTTGACGTCGGCGGACGGCGCCCAGTTGAGGTTGACGCCGCACGCGGCGAGCCGGCGGCCCAGCTCGGCGGCCACGTCACGGGTGAGGCCCGTGTCGTCGACCGCGCCGAGCGCGTGGTTGCCGGGGAAGGAGGAGCCGGAGCGGACCTCCAGGCGGGTGACGTCACCGCCCTCCTCGTCGATGGCGACCAGGACGTCGTCGCGCTCGGCCCGCAACTGGGCGGTCAGGGCGGCCAGTTGTTCGGGCGAGGCGATGTTGCGGCCGAACAGGCCGACCGAGGCGAGGCCCTCACCGATCCGGCGCAGCAGCCAGTCCGGCGCGCTGGTCCCGACGAAACCGGGCTGCAGGACGGTCAGGGCGTCGCGGGTCAGAGTGTCGGTAGGGCGGGTGAGTGTCGTCATGTGGCGTGTTATCCCTTCACGGCACCGTCGGTCAGACCGCTGACGGCCCTGCGCTGCAGGAAGACGAAGAGGACGAGGATCGGGACGGCGAAGAGCGAGGCGGCGGCCATGGTGGCGCCCCAGTCGTCGCCGAAGGCGGTCTGGAAGCCGGACAGCCACACCGGGAGCGTCTTGGCCTCCGCCTCCTTGTTGAGGACAAGGACGAGCGGGAATTCGTTCCAGGCGGTGATGAAGCCGAAGAGCGAGGTCGACATCAGGCCGGGTGCGAGCAGCGGCAGGATCACCCGGCGGAACGCCTGCATCCGTGAACAGCCGTCGACCATCGCCGACTCCTCCAGCTCGCGCGGCACCGCGGCGACGAAGCCGCGCAGCGTCAGGAGCGTGAAGGGCAGGATCATCACCATGTAGAAGAGGGTGAGCGGTACGAGGCTGTTCAGCATGTCGGCGTCGCGCACGATGATGTAGATCGCGATGACCATGACTTCCCACGGAGCCATCTGGGCCAGCATGAAGCCGATGATGAAGCCCTTGCGGCCCTTGAAGCGCATCCGGGCGAGCGCGAACGCCGACGCGAGGCCGATGATCAGCGAGAACACCACGGCGAGGACGGTGACGGTGAGGCTGTTGCCGACCATCGTCCAGAAGTGCTCGGCGTTCACGGCCGTCTTGAAGTGCTCGAACGTCGCGTCGGTCGGGAACCACACCGGGTCCTCGCTGATGATGTCGCCGGTCGGCTTGAAGGCCGTGGCGAACATCCAGTAGACCGGGAAGACGAAGCCGACGAAGAGTACGACGGCCACGGCGTTGGGCCAGATGCGGCCGAACCTCTTCGCAGCGGAACCAGAAGCAGTGCGCGTCACAGCTCGTCCTCCTCTTGCTTGAGCACGATCCGCAGGTAGAAGGCGGTCAGGGCCAGCAGGATGACGATGGTGAGCAGCGCGATCGCCGCACCCATGCCGAAGTGCTGGTTGCCCATGCCCTCGATGTAGGCGTAGACGGGCAGGATCTCGGTGAGCCGGTCCGGGCCGCCCTCGTTGAGGGCGAAGACCTGCGCGAACGCCTTGAAGACCCAGATGATCTCCAGGAACGTCGTCGCGTAGAGGAAGGGCTTCAGGTACGGCAGCGTGACGTTCGTGAAGCGCTTCCAGGCGCCGGCTCCGTCCAGCGACGCGGCTTCGTAGAGTTCCTTGGGGATGGTCGTCGTCGCGGCGTACAGGTTGATCGCCACGAAGGGGATCGACTGCCAGACGATCAGGGTGATGACCACGAAGAACGTGGAGTACTGGCTGCCCATCCAGTCGTAGTCGGCCATCGAGTGCCAGCCGGCCTTGTCGAGGACCCAGTTGACGACGCCGAAGCGGGTCGCGAACAGCCACTGGTAGACGGTCGTCGACGCGATGATCGGCATCGCCCAGGCGAGCACGAGTCCGATCAGCAGGAACGTCCGCATCCGCTTGCCGAGCCGGGCGAGCAGCAGACCCACCAGGGTGCCGATCAGCATGATCAGCACGACGTTGACCGCGGTGAACGCGATCGAGCGTCCTGTGACCCGCCAGAAGTCCTCGCCGCTGAGGACCTCCTTGTAGTTGTCGATCCCGTTCCACTCCGTGAGGTGGAGGATGAACTGCCTCATGTTGAGGTTCTGGAACGACAGGACCCCGTTGTTGACCAGCGGCCAGCCGAGGAACAGCAGGGTGGCCACGAGCGCGGGGAGCAGCAGCAGGTAGGGAGCGAGCGAGCGGGCCCCCGTGCGGGGCTTACCCGGATCCGCCGGCCGACTGTCCGATTTCAGATCCTCCGTCGGGCCGGAGGGCGGCCGTTCGGTCTGCACGGTCATGCTTCGCCATCTCTTTCGTGGGCATCGCGGAACGCAGCGCTGAACCGGGGCACCAGGCCCGGGGGTGAAGACACCCCGGGCCCGGGGGCCCCGGCGAAAGCGCGTCCTTACTGCTTCTGCGACAGGCGCTTGTTGAGCTCGCCCTCGACCTGCTTGGCGGCCTCGTCGTTGGACTTACCGTTCAGCACCGCGGTCATGTAGTTCTTGATCGGGTTCGGCGGGTTCTCCACCGCGGCCCACTCCGGGATGAGCGGGGTGGTGCCGCCGCCGGCGGTCGCGGGGGCCATGGCCTCCGCGGCCGGGTTGCCCTTGAGCTGGGCCTCCAGGGCCTGCTTGTTCGGGATGACGCCGCCTTCCTTGGCGAGCGCACCCTCGAACTTGTCGTTCAGCGCGATCTTCAGGAACTCCTTGGCGAGCTCCTGCTTCTTGCTGGTCGCGGCCACGGCGAGGTTCGAGCCGCCGAGGAAGACGCCCTCGGGCTTGTCGGCGGTGGCGCCGGGGATCGTGAAGTAACCGATGTCCTTCTCGATCTTCTTGTTGGCCTTGATCGCGGTCGCGGCCTCCCAGCTCATGCCGATGAAGGCGCCGGTCTTGCCCTTGGCGAAGACCTCGGCCTGCTGCGGGGTGGCCTCGTCCTTGTTCTTGGGGGCCTTGGAGAGGTCCGCGAAGTCCTTGTACGTCTTCATGGCCTTGGCGACCTTGGGGTCGGTCAGGTTGGAGACGTACTTGTCGCCGTCCTTCTTGACCAGCTCGGCGCCCTCACCGATCGTCAGGCCGACGAAGTGGTACCAGTTCTGGCCCGGCAGGTAGATCGGCTCGGCGTCCGTCTTGGACTCGATCGTCTTGAGGTTCTTGAGGAACTCCGCGCGGGTCTTGGGCGTCTCCTTGATGCCCGCGTCGGCCCAGACCTTCTTGTTGTAGATGACGACACGGTTCAGGACGAACCACGGGGCGGCGTACTGCTTGCCGTCCACGACCGAGGACTTGTTGATCGACTCGGTCCAGTCGGCGCCGACGCCTTCCTTGAGGTCGCTGAGGTCGGCGAGGCCACCGGTCTTCGCGTACGCGGCGGTCTGCGTGTTGCCGATCTCGAAGACGTCCGGCGGGTTCTCCTCGGAGAGGGCCGTGGTCAGCTTCTGCTGGATGCCGTTCCACTGCTGGATCTCGAGATTCAGCTTGGCGCCGGTCTTCTTCTCGAAGGCGGCCTTGACGTCCTTGGTCCAGCCGTCGGGCGTGGAGCCGTCCATCGCCCAGAGCGTCAGGGTCTCCCCCTTGAAGCCGTCCGCCCCGGCCTTCTTGTCGTCGCCGTCGTCGCCGCCACAGGCCGCGATCGAGAACAACATGCCCGCGACACCGATGGCCGCTATGAGCTTGCGCTTCACGTCACCCTCCTCAAGGGATGCCAGTCAACCCCCCACCCGCAGCGACCAAATGGACCGAGATCTGCCCGTGGGACTGGAACCTGGTCTTTAATGGTGTAGACCAGTACGGGGAGCTTGGCCTAGACCTTTAGGGGTGTCAAGGGTGTATAAGAAGGGCTGTCAGGTCCGTTATCGGACCGACACCTGAGCGGGCACAGGTAGCCCGGCCCGGTACGTGCCACGATGTGAGCCGCGACAGACGGAGGAGCCGGTGACGGCAGCAGGAAGGCGGGCCATGGGCACCGAGGCGGGGAGTACGGAAACCGAGGCGGGCGCGTCCCCGGCCCCGGAGACCGGCGCGGCCGCGGCAGTCGGCCGCACCGCACGCGTGCCCAAGTACTACCGCCTGAAGCGGCACTTGCTCGACATGACGGAGACCCTGCCGCCCGGCACCCCGGTCCCCCCGGAGCGCACCCTGGCCGCCGAGTTCGACACCTCGCGCACGACGGTGCGCCAGGCCCTGCAGGAACTGGTCGTCGAGGGCCGCCTGGAGCGGATCCAGGGCAAGGGCACCTTCGTGGCCAAGCCGAAGGTCTCCCAGGCGCTGCAACTCACCTCGTACACCGAGGACATGCGGGCCCAGGGCCTCGAACCCACCTCGCAGCTCCTGGACATCGGGTACATCACCGCCGACGACACCCTCGCCGGTCTGCTCGACATCAGCACGGGCGGCCGGGTGCTCAGGATCGAGCGCCTGCGTCTCGCCAACGGCGAGGCGATGGCCATCGAGACGACGCATCTCTCCGCCAAGCGCTTCCCGGCCCTGCGCCGCTCCCTGGTGAAGTACACCTCGCTCTACACCGCACTCGCCGAGGTGTACGACGTCCACCTCGCGGAGGCCGAGGAGACCATCGAGACCTCCCTGGCGACCCCGCGCGAGGCCGGCCTGCTCGGCACGGACGTGGGCCTGCCGATGCTGCTCCTCTCCCGGCACTCCCTGGACGGCGGCGGCCAGCCGGTGGAGTGGGTCCGCTCGGTCTACCGCGGCGACCGCTACAAGTTCGTGGCCCGCCTCAAACGCCCCACGGACTGACCCACTCCCCTGCAAAGGACTCTTCCGGGGTCTGGCGCAGATCACCGTGCTGCTCTACGTTCCTCCCGTCATCGCATGATGAACGGGAGGACGAGTCTGTGCGCACAGCGAATCCCCGCACCATCGTCATCTGGTCCCTCGTGGCCCTGGTGGGCGCCGCGGGCTGGACCGTGCTCGCCCTCTCGCGGGACGAGGAGGTGTCGGCCGCCTGGATGGTGGCGGCGGCCCTCGGCTCGTACGCCATCGCGTATCGCTTCTACTCCAAGTTCATCGTCGACCGCGTCCTGAGGGTCGACAAGAAGCGGGCCACCCCGGCCGAGCGCCTGGACAACGGCATCGACTTCCACCCGACCGACCGCCGCGTCCTGCTGGGCCACCACTTCGCGGCGATCGCGGGAGCGGGCCCGCTGGTGGGGCCCGTACTGGCCGCGCAGATGGGCTACTTGCCCGGCACCATCTGGATCATCGTCGGGGTGATCTTCGCGGGCGCCGTGCAGGACATGGTCGTCCTCTTCTTCTCCACCCGGCGCGACGGCAAGTCGCTCGGCCAGATGGCGCGCGAGGAGATCGGCCCCTTCGGCGGGGCCGCCGCGCTGCTCGCCGCGTTCGCCATCATGATCGTCCTGCTCGGGGTGCTCGCGCTCGTCGTCGTCAACGCGCTCGCGGACTCGCCGTGGGGCACCTTCTCCATCGCGATGACCATTCCGATCGCGCTGTTCATGGGCTTCTACCTGCGCATCCTGCGGCCGGGGCGGGTCAGCGAGGTCTCCCTCATCGGGATCGGCCTGCTGCTCCTCGCGCTCGTCGCCGGGCGCTGGGTCGCCGAGTCGTCGCTCGCGGACACGTTCACGCTGGCGCCGTCGACGCTGGTCATCTGGCTGGTGGCGTACGGATTCATCGCCTCGATCCTGCCCGTGTGGATGCTGCTCGCGCCGCGCGACTACCTCTCCACGTTCATGAAGATCGGCACGATCCTGCTGCTCGCGCTCGGCGTCGTCATCACGCTGCCGACGATGAAGATGGACCCGGTGACCGACTTCGCCTCCCGCGGCGACGGGCCCGTCTTCGCCGGGTCGCTCTTCCCGTTCGTCTTCATCACCATCGCCTGCGGCGCCCTGTCCGGCTTCCACGCGCTGATCTCCTCGGGCACCACGCCCAAGATGGTCCAGAAGGAGACGCAGATCCGGATGATCGGCTACGGCTCCATGCTGATGGAGTCGTCGGTCGCGGTCATGGCGCTCGTCGCGGCGAGCATCATCGACCCGGGCCTCTACTTCGCGATGAACGCGCCCGCGGGCGTCATCGGGGACAACGTCCAGGCCGCGAGCCAGGCGGTCGCGAGCTTCGGGTACTCCATCTCCCCCGCGGATCTCGCGCAGGCCGCCAAGAACGTCGAGGAGTCCTCGCTGCTCTCGCGCACCGGCGGCGCGCCCACGCTCGCGGTCGGTGTCTCCGAGATCTTCTCGAAGGTCACCGGCGGCTCCATGAAGGCGTTCTGGTACCACTTCGCGATCATGTTTGAGGCGCTGTTCATCCTCACGGCGCTCGACGCGGGCACGCGCGTGGGCCGGTTCATGCTGCAGGACATGCTCGGGAACGTCTACAAGCCCTTCAAGAACGTCAGCTGGAAACCCGGGCTCGTCATCACGAGCGCGGTCGTCACCGGCCTGTGGGGCTACTTCCTGTGGGTGGGCGTGCACGAGCCGCTCGGCGGGATCAACCAGCTCTTCCCGATCTTCGGCATCTCCAACCAGCTCCTCGCCGCGGTCGCGCTCGCCGTCTGCACCGTGCTCCTGGTGAAGTCCGGGCGCCTCAAGTGGGCCTGGATCACCGGCGTCCCGCTCGTCTGGGACGCCACCGTGACCCTCACCGCGAGCTGGCAGAAGGTGTTCTCCAGCGATCCGCGCGTCGGCTTCTTCCAGCAGCGCTCGAACTACCAGGACACGATCGACGAAGGGAAGATCCTGCCGCCCGCCAAGACCATGGACGACATGCACACCGTCGTCACCAACTCCACGGTCGACGGCGTCCTGACGGCCGCGCTCGCCCTGCTCATCGTCATCGTGATCGCGGACGCGGCCCGCATCTGCGTGAAGCACGTCCGCGACCCGCAGGCGTCGAGGCTGAGCGAGGCCGCGTACGTGGAGTCGAAGCTGATCGCGCCGGCCGGGCTCATCGCGACACCGGAGGAGAAGGCCGAGCTGGCGGCGGCGAAGGCGAGGTCTTCCGACGACGCTCAGGTCCCGTCATGACGTGGGTGCTGCGTGGCCTGCGCTGGGTGCGGTGGTATGCGCGCGAGCTGACCGATGAGTCCGCCTACGACCGTTATGTGGAGCACGCGCGGAAGACACATCCCGGGGCATCCGCCCCCTCCCGCAGGGAGTTCGAGCGAATGCGGACGGATCGACAGGAGTCAGACCCGCGGCAGGGGTTCCGCTGCTGCTGAACAGGCATGGCACGCCGTCCGGTATCCGGACGGGGGTTCCATAGATCAATCCTCTCGCTTAGATTTCCCGCACGTTAAAGGTGGGATAAGCGAGGGAGCGGAGCCGCGAAGTGTCAGATGCGCCTGAAGTGAGCAGACCGGTGGTCACGCCGGTCCGCGTGGTCGTTGCCCTCTGTCTCGTCGCGCCGTTCGTGGCGATGCTCTGGGTGAGCTCCTACGCGAAGGTCGAACCGACCTTCATAGGCATCCCGTTCTTCTACTGGTACCAGATGCTGTGGGTGCTCATCTCCACCGCTCTCACCATGATCGCCTACAAGCTGTGGCAGCGTGACCAGCGCGCCCGCAAGGCCGAGCAGGCCCAGGGGGGTGCGACCCGATGAACGTGCTCGCAGCGGACACGGGCGGCGTCAACGGCATCGCCCTCGCCGTCTTCATCTTCTTCTTCGCGGCCGTCACGGCGATGGGCTTCCTGGCCGCGCGCTGGCGCAAGGCCGAGACCGAGAGCCTGGACGAATGGGGCCTGGGCGGCCGGTCGTTCGGCACCTGGGTCACGTGGTTCCTGCTCGGCGGCGACCTCTACACGGCGTACACCTTCGTGGCCGTCCCGGCGGCGATCTACGCGGCGGGCGCGGCCGGCTTCTTCGCGGTGCCGTACACGATCCTCGTCTACCCGCTGATCTTCACCTTCCTGCCGCGTCTGTGGTCCGTCTCGCACAAGCACGGATACGTGACCACCTCCGACTTCGTGCGCGGACGCTTCGGCTCCAAGGGGCTCTCGCTGGCCGTCGCGGTCACCGGCATCCTCGCCACGATGCCGTACATCGCGCTGCAGCTGGTCGGCATCCAGGCCGTGCTCGACGTCATGGGCGTCGGCGGCGGTCCTGACACGAACTGGTTCATCAAGGACCTGCCGCTCCTGATCGCGTTCGCGGTGCTCGCCGCGTACACCTACTCGTCCGGTCTGCGCGCGCCCGCGCTGATCGCGTTCGTGAAGGACGGCCTGATCTACCTGGTCATCGCCGTCGCGATCATCTACATCCCGATCAAGCTCGGCGGCTTCGACGAGATCTTCCAGGCGGCCAACGACAAGTTCTCGTCGGCGAACGAGGCGGCGGGCAAGCCCGTCGCCGGTCTCGCGCCGGGGCACGCCGGGCAGTGGACCTACGCCACGCTCGCGCTCGGCTCCGCGCTCGCGCTGTTCATGTACCCGCACTCGATCACGGCGACGCTCTCCTCCAAGAGCCGCGACGTGATCCGCCGCAACACCACGATCCTGCCGCTGTACTCGCTGATGCTGGGGCTGCTCGCGCTGCTCGGCTTCATGGCGATCGCGGCCGGCGTGAAGGTGGAGAACGGCCAGCTGGCGATCCCGCAGCTGTTCGAGAACATGTTCCCCGACTGGTTCACCGGCGTCGCGTTCGCGGCGATCGGCATCGGCGCGCTCGTCCCGGCCGCCATCATGTCCATCGCGGCCGCGAACCTCTTCACCAGGAACATCTACAAGGACTTCCTCAAGCCGGACGCGACACCCGCGCAGGAGACCAAGGTCTCCAAGCTGGTCTCGCTCCTGGTGAAGGTCGGCGCGCTCGCCTTCGTCCTCACCATGGACAAGACGGTCGCGATCAACTTCCAGCTCCTGGGCGGCATCTGGATCCTGCAGACCATGCCCGCGCTCGTCGGCGGCCTGTTCACGCGGTGGTTCCACCGCTGGGCGCTGCTCGCGGGCTGGGCGGTCGGCATGGTCTACGGAACGGCTGCCGCGTACGGCGTCGCCTCGCCGACGCAGAAGCACTTCGGTGGCTCGTCCGACGAGATCCCCGGCATCGGCGAGATCGGCTACATCGGCCTCACGGCGTTCGTCCTGAACGTGGTGGTCACCGTGGTCATGACCTTCGTCCTGCGCGCCTTGAAGGCCCCTGACGGCATCGACGAGACGTCTCCCGGCGACTACACGGCGGACGCGGGCGACCCCGGCGTCGTGGAGGAGCTGCCGCCGGCCACGGTGGGAGCGCCGGGCGGGCACTGAGTTCTTCTTGTAGGCAGTACGTGAGGCGGGCCGTCGGAGTGATCCGGCGGCCCGCTGTCGTTCCGACACAAGATATGGGGCTGACTCCCAGAGCCAGCACAAGATGTATGCTCGTGCTCGCTGTCGCCGCAGGGGAATCCGGTGCAAGTCCGGAACTGTCCCGCAACGGTGTATGAGTACGCATTTGTCGTGCTCGCGAGTCCGAAGACCTGTCGACAGCGCACCCGTTCCGACCGGTCCGGGTGCCGACGACGTCCGGGCCTCGTGGAATGGGCTGGTGGACGCGGAGCCCAGCCCTGCCCGGGGCCGGCCCCCGTGTGTCACTGACCCCTCCCCAAGGCCCAGAGCCGAGCGAGGGAGTGCTCCACGTGACCATCGCGCCAGCCGAACCTGCGTCAGCGCAGACCACCGACGGTCAGCAGACCGCCGACGGCCCAGGAACCGCGCTGCTGCGTACCCTGACCGACCTCACCGCCGACCTCCCCGACGCCGACCCCGGCCGGGTCGCCGCCGCCGCGCTGCGGGGCCGCTCGGCCAGGGCGGATCTGGCGGAGCTGCGGGAGCTGGCGACCGAGGCCGCGGCCGGCCTCATCTCCGAGGACCCGACGTACTCGCAGCTCGCGGCCAGGCTGCTCAGCCTCAGCATCCGTGACGAGGCCGCGTCGCAGGGCGTGCGCTCCTTCACCGAGTCGGTCGCCGTCGGGCACCGCGAGGGCCTGATCGCGGACCGCACCGCCGCGTTCGTCACCGACCACGCGGAGCACCTCGACGGTCTCGTGGAGGCCGCCCTCGAGGACGGCGCGGACTTCCGCTTCGGCTACTTCGGCCTGCGCACCCTGCACAGCCGCTATCTCCTCCGCCACCCCATCACCCGGCACGTCATCGAGACCCCGCAGCACTTCATGCTGCGCGTCGCGAGCGGCCTCGCCGAGGACGGCTCCGCGCGCTCGGTGGACGAAGTCGCCGCCCTGTACCGCCTGATGAGCCGCCTGGACTACCTGCCGTCCTCGCCGACGCTCTTCAACTCCGGCACCCGGCACCCGCAGATGTCCTCCTGCTACCTCCTCGACTCCCCGCTGGACGAGCTGGACTCCATCTACGACCGCTACCACCAGGTCGCGCGCCTCTCCAAGCACGCGGGCGGCATCGGCCTCTCGTACTCCCGCATCCGCGCCCGCGGTTCGCTGATCCGCGGCACGAACGGGCACTCCAACGGCATCGTGCCGTTCCTCAAGACCCTGGACGCCTCCGTCGCCGCCGTGAACCAGGGCGGCCGTCGCAAGGGCGCCGCCGCGGTGTACCTGGAGACGTGGCACTCCGACATCGAGGAGTTCCTCGAGCTGCGCGACAACACGGGTGAGGACGCGCGCCGCACGCACAACCTCAACCTCGCGCACTGGATCCCGGACGAGTTCATGCGCCGGGTCGCCGCCGACCAGGACTGGTCGCTGTTCTCCCCGGCCGATGTGCCCGAGCTCGTCGACCTGTGGGGCGACGCGTTCGACGCGGCCTACCGCAAGGCCGAGGCCGCAGGGCTCGCCCGCAAGACCATCCCGGCCCGCGAGCTGTACGGCCGCATGATGCGCACCCTTGCGCAGACCGGCAACGGCTGGATGACCTTCAAGGACGCCGCCAACCGCACCGCCAACCAGACGGCGGAGCCCGGCCACACCGTCCACTCCTCCAACCTCTGCACGGAGATCCTGGAGGTCACGGACGACGGCGAGACGGCCGTCTGCAACCTGGGCTCGGTGAACCTCGGCGCGTTCGTGGACACGGCCGCCGGTGACATCGACTGGCAGCGGCTCGACGAGACCGTCCGTACCGCCGTCACGTTCCTCGACCGCGTCGTCGACATCAACTTCTACCCGACCGAGCAGGCCGGGAAGTCGAACGCCCGCTGGCGCCCGGTGGGCCTGGGCGCGATGGGCCTGCAGGACGTCTTCTTCCAGCTGAAGCTGCCCTTCGACTCCCCCGAGGCGCGCGCCCTCTCGACGCGCATCGCCGAGCGGATCATGCTCGCCGCGTACGAGGCCTCCGCCGACCTCGCCGAACGCAACGGCCCGCTGCCCGCCTGGGAGAAGACCCGCACCGCGCGCGGCGTCCTGCACCCCGACCACTACGGCGTCGAGCTGACCTGGCCGGAGCGCTGGGCCGCGCTGCGGGAACGTATCGCCGTTACCGGGATGCGCAACTCGCTGCTCCTGGCCATCGCGCCGACCGCCACCATCGCGTCCATCGCGGGCGTGTACGAGTGCATCGAGCCGCAGGTCTCCAACCTCTTCAAGCGCGAGACGCTGAGCGGCGAGTTCCTCCAGGTCAACGCCTACCTGGTGCAGGAGCTGAAACGGCTCGGCGTGTGGGACGCGCAGACCCGCGAGGCGCTGCGCGAGGCCAACGGCTCCGTGCAGGGCTTCAGCTGGATCCCCGCCGAGGTGCGCGAGCTGTACCGCACCGCGTGGGAGATCCCGCAGCGCGGCCTGATCGACATGGCCGCCGCGCGCACGCCGTTCCTGGACCAGGCGCAGTCCCTGAACCTGTTCCTGGAGACGCCGACCATCGGCAAGCTCTCCTCGATGTACGCCTACGCCTGGCAGCAGGGCCTGAAGACCACGTACTACCTGCGCTCGCGCCCGGCGACCCGCATCGCCCGCGCGGCGGCCGGCCAGACCGCCGCCGAGCCCGCCCCCGTCCCCGCCCAGGCCACGGCCGAAGAAGCCGTCGCCTGCTCCCTGGAAAACCCCGAGTCCTGCGAGGCCTGCCAGTAATGAGCTCCACCACCAACGCCGAGAAGAACCTCCTGGACCCGGGCTTCGAGCTGACCCTGCGTCCCATGCGCTACCCCGACTTCTACGAGCGCTACCGGGACGCGATCAAGAACACCTGGACCGTCGAGGAGGTCGACCTCCACTCGGACGTCGCCGACCTCGCCAAGCTCTCGCCCGGCGAGCAGCACATGATCGGCCGTCTGGTCGCGTTCTTCGCGACCGGCGACTCGATCGTCTCCAACAACCTGGTGCTCACGCTCTACAAGCACATCAACTCCCCCGAGGCGCGGCTCTACCTGAGCCGCCAGCTCTTCGAGGAGGCCGTGCACGTCCAGTTCTATCTGACGCTGCTCGACACCTATCTGCCCGACCCGGAGGACCGCGCCGCGGCCTTCGACGCGGTCGAGGAGATCCCCTCCATCCGCGAGAAGGCCGAGTTCTGCTTCAAGTGGATGGACTCCGTCGAGAAGATGGACCGCCTGGAGTCCAAGGCCGACCGGCGTCGCTTCCTGCTGAACCTGATCTGCTTCGCCGCGTGCATCGAGGGGCTCTTCTTCTACGGTGCCTTCGCCTACGTCTACTGGTTCCGCTCGCGCGGTCTGCTGCACGGCCTCGCGACCGGCACCAACTGGGTGTTCCGTGACGAGACGATGCACATGAGCTTCGCCTTCGACGTCGTCGACACCGTCCGCAAGGAGGAGCCCGAGCTCTTCGACGACGCGCTGCAGACGCAGGTCACCGACATGCTCAAGGAGGCCGTCGAGGCCGAGCTGCAGTTCGCGCGCGACCTGTGCGGTGAGGGCCTGCCCGGCATGAACACCGACTCCATGCGCGAGTACCTGCAGTGCGTCGCCGACCAGCGGCTCCAGCGGCTCGGCTTCGCGCCGGTCTACGGCTCCTCAAACCCGTTCTCGTTCATGGAACTCCAGGGTGTCCAGGAGCTGACCAACTTCTTCGAGCGGCGTCCTTCGGCCTACCAGGTCGCGGTCGAGGGTTCGGTCTCCTTCGACGACGAGTTCTAGTCCGGCCGGAGTGTCCGGGCTGCGCGGGGCGGTTTCCGCCTCGCGCAGCTCGCGGTCGATCCGGCGGTCGTGGAGGTACCCGACGAGCGAGGGTGCGGCGAGGAGGAGGAAGACGGTCAGGACGGTCGCGTATGCGCTGAATGCGTTCATGTCCCTTACTGTCCTGCGCGCCGGACGGATGCGGCAGTGGCAGGACTGCCACACACCATCGACTTACTGCCACTGACGCGGCACACTGGCCTCATGCTGAAGGCCGGGACTCTGAAGAACGTGGCCGCCGTGCTGCTCGACGGCGTCAATCCCTTCGAACTCGGCGTGGTCTGCGAGGTGTTCGGGCTCGACCGGAGCGACGCGGGCCTGCCCGCGTACGACTTCGCGGTGGTCGCCGCGGAGAGCGGGCCCCTGAGCAATCACGCCGGGTTCTCGATCACCACTCCGTACGGCCTCGACCGGCTCGAGGAGGCCGACCTCATCACCGTTCCCGCGGGCCAGGAGTTCGTGGACCGCGACTACCCCGAGGACCTGCTCGACGCCCTGCGCCGCGCGGTGGACCGCGGGGCCCGCGTCCTGTCCGTCTGCTCCGGCGTCTTCGTGCTCGGCGCCGCGGGGCTCCTGGACGGGCGCCGCTGCGCCGTGCACTGGCGGCACGCCACGGAACTCGCGGTGCGCTATCCGCGCGCCCGGGTCGAGCCCGACGTCCTGTACGTGGACGAGGGCCCGGTCGTCACCTCGGCCGGCACCGCCGCCGGGATCGACGCCTGCCTGCACATCGTGCGCCAGGCACATGGCACCGAGGTCGCCAACGCCATCGCCCGGCGCATGGTCGTACCGCCCCATCGCGACGGCGGGCAGGCCCAGTTCGTGGAGCGCCCCCTGCCGCGCACGCAGTGCGACACCGTGGGCGGGGTCCTTGCCTGGATGGAGCGCCATCTGGACGCGGACGACATCACCGTCGAGCGGCTCGCCGAGCGTGCGCACATGTCGCCGCGCACCTTCGCGCGCCGCTTCCAGCAGGAGACCGGCACCACGCCCTACCGCTGGCTCCTGCGCCAGCGCGTGCTCCTGGCGCAGGAGTTGCTCGAAGGCTCGGACGAGACGGTGGACGCCATCGCCGGGCGTGCCGGTTTCGGCAACGCGGCGGCGATGCGCCACCAGTTCCTGCGGGCGCTCGGCACCACGCCGAACGCCTACCGCCGTACCTTCCGCGGCCCCGCCGTCAGCGTCGCTCGGCCCGCAGGACCAGATGCTTCGGCTGTAGCGTGATGCCGATCTTCGTGTCGGCGTCGGTCTCCTCGACCGGCGTCAGACGCCACTTGGGCGCCACCGTGGCCAGGATGATGGCGAGTTCGGCCAGGCTGAAATGGTCGCCAGGGCACTTGCGGTTGCCGGTGCCGAACGGCATCATCGCGAACTCCGGTACATCCTGCGCTCGTTCCGGATTCCAGCGGTCCGGGTCGAACCGCAGATGCTGCTCGAAGGAACGCGGATCGCGCTGCATCGCGTACACGCTGTAGACGATGTCGGCACCGGCCGGAATGCGGTAGCCACCCAGGCTGGTTTCTCCCACCGACCTGCGGGTGAATATCCAGGCGGCCGGTTGTATACGCATGGCCTCCGTGACGACATTCCGGGTGTGCGGAAGGTCCCCGAGGTCGGCGAATGTGATCTCCCGGTCCGGCGCGACGGCATTTACTTCTTCAACCAATCGCCTTTCCTGCTCGGGGTGTTCGGCCAGCAGATGGAAGGTCCACGCCAGGGTCGCCGCGATATTCTCGGCGCCCGCCACGACAAGGGAGATCACATGGTCGTGAACCTCCTGATCGCTGAGCGGTTGGCCTGATTCATCGCGCGCCCGCAGCATTTCGGCCAAGAGGTCGTCCTGGTCTCCGCCCGCCGCCCTGCCTTCGGCGATGATCTCGTCGACCAGTGCGTGCAGATCGGCGAGCGCGCTCTGGAAGCGGCGGTTGCCCTGGGTCGGCACGCGGTACAGCGGCCCGACCGAGAGCACCATCCTGCGGTAGAGCCCCTCGAAGACGGTGTGCAGCGATTCGGCGATGCGGTCCGCCTTCTCACTGATCGCGTCGACCTCCAGGAGCGAGCGCGAGACGACACGCACGGCGGTGCGGAACATCTCCGCGTTGATGTCGATCGTCTCGCCCGATCGCCAGCGCGCGGCGGTCGTCCGGGCCTCCTCCTCCATCACCTTGGCGTAGTCGGCGATCCGCTCGCGCCTGAACGCGGGCTGCATCATGCGCCGTTGACGCCGGTGCAGCTTGCCGTTGCTGGTCGCCACCCCCTTGCCGAGGAGCACCTCCAGGGTGTCCCAGAGGGGCCCTCCGACGACGTAGTCGGGGCTCCGCAGCAGCTGCCCGACGAGTTCCGGATCGCAGACCGCGTACGCCGTCTTGGGTCCCAGCCTGATGCGTACGAGATCACCGTGATCCCGTAGCGCGGCGAGGAAGCCGAGCGGGTCGCGCACCAGGTTCCAGGCGTGGCCGATGAGCGGGGCGCCGCCGCTGACGAGCGGCGGCGTCACGGTCGCGGACATCGCGGATTCGACGCTCATTCCTCACCCACCAATTCAGTTTCGGCCAAGTCGGCCATTATGGCGTCGCTCACGTACGGGGGAATGGACCTGTCGTCCCAGCTGTCCACCCGATAGCGGCCGGATTCGTGATGGAACCAATACACGGAGGAGAACCAGTTCCGCATGTTGCCGATGCACGATTCCACCGCGTCCGAGAGCGCCCGGCCCTGTACGCTCCCGTCGGCCAATTGCCCGGCGAGCCGGAGCACTTCTTTTTCTGCCACCAGGAAATCCGAGATGCATCGGGTGACCCGGCGGTGGACTTCCGTCACTGCCTCTTCGAGGGAAAGTCCCTCGTGCTGGATCAGACTGATCCCGAGATTGTGCAATTCATCTCCCGCGAGTTCTTTGGGGAGTGAGCACAGGTCGTTGTACCAGGCGGAGAAATCCTGCGTGGCGAGCGCCGCCCGCCGATATGCGGGATGCTTCCGCACGGACGGCGGCAGCTCCTGCCGTGCCGTCGGTTCGAGCAGGTCGATCCACGTCCAGTGCGCGAACGTCAGCCTGCGCAGCTCGATGTAGGCCTCGACCGTCGGGACGGTTCCGGTTCTGCGGTTCCTGAACTCCAGGTCGTACGCCTCGATCACGCTGTGGAAATGCCGGGCGAACCGGGCGTTCCAGCCCGCGCCGAGGTGCGAGTACAGCCGCAGGACGCAGTCCGCGAACCCCGCCACCAGGGGGTCGCGGTGGTGCAGTTGCTGCCGGGGGGACCGGAGTGTCTCGTGGAGCCCGCGGCACAGCCGGCGCCACTGCGCCGCCCTGCCGTGCACCGAGTCGCGGTCGTGCCGGTCGTCCCACGCGAAGAACCAACTGCTGAGGTCGGCTATCGCGCTGAGCAACTCATCCGGTGCGCCAATGTAGTAGCCGGCCACCAGATCCGTGTAGCAGAGACTGTCCGCGTACCGCTCGACCTTGTCCGCGGGCATGAGACGCATTTCGCGCAGCCACGTCCGGGACTTCTCCTGGAGCTGTGGCCAATACGGGTGCAGTTGGCGAGGAAACCCTGACTCGATCACCGGAAGCGCCAGCGCCGGTGGCACGGATACCACCCGTGCGTGTGTCTGTGTCGGTGAAATGCCATGTGAATATGCAGGCACGGACAAACCCCTCTCAGCCACGTGAGGACGTGCGCCCCTCCCGCCGTACCGGGCGCGCGCCGTCGTGTATCCCCGCGCTTTCCATTCAGCACCACAACTGACCGTTCAGGGAACAGATTTGCGCCATTCACTACCCCCCAGTGCCGAGAAAATCCCCGTACGTGACTGATTATGGATCACCAAGAGCCTGATTCGATCGCACAGCTGACCGGTCCGGGTCGGTCCATGCGAACGGCCCCTGGCCGGGAGGGAGTTCCCGGCCAAGGGCCGCAGGTGGCGCGCGGGGCGCGCGAGTCCGGAGTCGACTAGGCGTTCGGCACCACGGGGTAGCGCGGGGTGCCCTCTTCCATCTGCCGCAGCGCGTCCTTGCGGTCACGCTTGGACAGGCGGTCGATGTACAGGTAGCCGTACAGGTGGTCCGTCTCGTGCTGGAGGCAGCGCGAGAAGTAGCCGGTGCCCCGCACCTTGATGGGGTTGCCCTTCTCGTCCTGCCCGGTCACCTCGGCGAAGTCCGGGCGGGCCAGCTCGGCGTAGGCCGTGGGCACGGAGAGGCAGCCCTCGTTCGAGTCGTCAAGGCGGCGGCGCTCCGCGGGGAGCTCGCGCACGACGGGGTTGCAGACCACGCCGACGTGCCGCTTGCCCTCGTCGTCCATGCAGTCGTAGACGAAGACCTTCAGGTCGACGCCGATCTGGTTGGCGGCCAGGCCCACGCCCTCGGCGGTCCGCTGGCTGGCGAACATGTCGGCGACGAGCTGCTCGAGCTCGGCGTCGAAGGCGGTGACGTCCTTGCACTCCTTGTGCAGCACGGGGTTGCCGACGACCGTGATGGGCCGGGACGTGCCGCGCTCGCGCCAGGCCGTCTCCCGCTCCTCGCAGTCCTCCGTGTCGATGACGAAGCCCTCGTCGTCGACGGGGAGGACCCCGCCCGAGGCCTGCTGCTCAGTGTCCTGCGCCATTGTCCGACGTACGCCTTCCTGGGAACCCACGAGAGATAGTGCCGGTACAGCCTACGGCCAGGAGTCAGCAGACCTCTTCCAGATCCCGCCAGTCGCGGGAGTCCGGGCTGTCCGCGACCCAGCCGTCGAGCAGCCCGCGCACCAGGGCGGCGGGCGCCGCGATGCCGCACTCCCGCTCGGGCACCCACAGGGCGCCGGGGCTGCGGTGGCCGAGCGGCCCGGGGTGACCCGGCTCGCTGTGGTCGTGCGGGTCCAGGTGCTCGCCGTCGCCCTCGTCGCTCGGCATGCGGCTCTCGGAGCACATCCGGCAGAGCAGCCGCACGGACGAGGACCAGTCCTCGGCGGCGAAGCCCGCGTCAGCGGCGAGCTTCTCCAGGGCGTCCCGGTCGTCCTCGGTGGCGGCCTCCAGGAGGACCACCCAGGTGGGGACGGGTGAGGGAGCCCACAGCTCGATCTCGTCGAAGACGGGATAGGAGTCCCCCGCCCCCGTCGTCCGCTCGCCGTGCGGGACGCCGTCGTGCAGCACGACCTCGCCCCAGCGGCGCCCGGAGGAGGGCAGCGGGATGGAGAGCACCTCGATCCGGGCGGGGTCCAGCCTGCGCCCCCACACGACCTCGGCCTCACCCTCGGGCGAGAGCCGCACGGCGGCGCTGCCCAGGTCCATGCCGGTGGGCTCCCCGGAGGCGGCCACACCGCCCGGCACCTTCAGGCCGTACGCCTGCCAGGCCCGCCGGGCGAGCGGCCAGTCCTGCAGGGCGGTGGCGGCGATCCCCACGTTCCACCAGTCGGGGGCGCCCGCCGACCGGTCGAGCAGCGCGACGGCCCGCAGGCCCGCGGCCCGCGCCTGCTCCCAGTCGTGCCGGAACTTGTGGAGCAGCGCGAGGTTGAACCAGGACTCCGAGAGCCACGGCTCGAGATCCGCCGCGCGGGTCAGCAGTGCGCCCGCGTCCTCGTACCGCCCGTCGCCGATCAGCGTGAAGGCGCGGTCGGTGGCCTGCCGCCATGAGGCGGAGGGCCGGTGCCGTCCCTTGCCGAAGATCCTCACGATTCCCGCCTGCCGATGCATAAGTTCCTGTGTTCCGCCGTGCCCGAGGGCCCTCTTCGCATCCAACCACGTACGGTCGGACGGCCGCTCATTACCCATGGGTTACCCAACCGGCGGCAAGCTATGACCGCCCCGTGAAAGCACCCGGGCCATGGCTTCCACCACTTCGGGCTGGTAGTCGCGGCCGGTGCCCAGGCGCAGCCGCTCCAGCGCGTTCAGAGGGCCTCCGGGACCTTCTCCCCTGGCCATCTCGTCGTACGCGTTGGCGGCCCGCACGATACGGGCGGTGAGCGGCTGGTCGCGGTACGGGTCGGCCTGCCGCTCCACGACCACGGCGACGTCGCCGTTCACCCCCGTCTGACGCACGACGGCGCCCCCGAGCAGGGCGATCCGCCGCTGTTCCGCGTCCGGCAGGGCGGCGGTGGCGCCCGCCGGCACGGGGTCGACGAGGGAGAGCTGCCCGATGTCGTGCATCAGGGCCGCGTGCTCGAGGACGGCCAGGTCCGGCTCGGAGAGCCCCAGCTCACGCCCGACGGCCCGGCTGAGGGCGGCCACGCGGCGGGCGTGGCCCTGCGGGGTGTACCCGGCGATCTCCGTGGACCGGGCGAGCGAGGTGATGGTCTGCCGGTAGGTGGTCCGCACCGCCGCGTACCGCCCGAAGGACAGCTGGGTCAGGAGCAGCGGCAGGCTGAACACCGGCAGCGCCCAGAGCCCCGCCACGGCCACCGCGAGCGCCATGACGGCCCCCGTGGCGCAGACGGCGGACCCGATGCCGAGCATGGCCCGCAGCTCGTCGCGCAGGAGCGGTCCGAAGGGCCACCTGGTGCGGGCGTGCGCCATGGCGGCGGCGAGCACGGCGTCGCAGAGGGCGGTCAGGACGAGCAGCGCGGCGATGACGGCGGCGAATCCTGGCCCCTGCCCGACCCACTCCTCCAACTTGCCCGCGTTGTAGAGCGGTTGGAAGCAGGCGGCGGCGAACCCCACGGTGAGCACGCGCCGGGACACGTGGTCCAGGGCGGGCCCCTTGCCGAGCGCCACATGCGGCACGGCCCCGACGAGCGCGGCGGCCACGACCACGGCGATCACCTGGAACACCCCGTGGTGCGTGGGCCGCCCGCCGACCTCTCCGAGCAGCGCGTACGCCAGCGCCCCAGCGGCCCCGAGCGGCGCGGGCTCCCGGTCGCTGCCGCCCGCGCCCCACCGGGCCAGCTCCCCCACGGCGACGAGCCCCCCGAAGGCGAGCGCGATGCCCCCTTCGGCGACGCCGTGCCACAGGGTCCAGCCGAGGGCGACGAGGGTCAGGGCTCCGGCACAGCCGTGGACGGCCCTCACCGTGGCGCCGTTCCCGGGGCCGCGGGGACACCGGGCGCCTCCTCGCGGGGCCCCGGCACCTCGCCGGTGTCCGAGGTGACCGCCGGGTGCCATCCATGCCGGTCGAGCGCCCGCCGCAGGGCGGCGACCATCACGGGGTCGAACTGCGCCCCCGCGCACCGCGACAGTTCGGCCACGGCGGCCGCGACGGGCCGCCCCCGCCGATAGGACCTGGTGGACGTCATGGCGTCGAAGGCGTCCGCGACGGCCACCACCCGGGCGAACTCCGGGATCTGCCGTCCGACGAGCCCGTAGGGGTACCCGCTGCCGTCGATCCGCTCGTGGTGGTGGAGGATCGCCGCGCGCGCTTCCCCGAGGAAGCCGATCCCGCGCACCATCTCGTGGCCGTACTCGGGATGCAGCTCGATGACCCGCCGTTCCTCGGGGGTCAGCGGCCCGTCCTTGCGCAGGAGACGGGTCGGTACGCCAAGCTTGCCGACGTCGTGCAGGATCCCGGCGAAGCGCAGGCTCTCCACCCGCTCGTCCGCCATCCCCAGCTCCCGCGCGATCATCACGGAGGCCCGCCCCACGCGCTCGCTGTGCCCGCGGGTGTAGCGGTCCTTGATGTCGACGGCCTGCACGAGCGCCCGGATGGTGGCCTGGTGGGCGGCGCGCTCGCGGTGGTACTGCGCGAAGACCCAGCAGGAGACCCCCATCGGCAGCAGCACCAGGAGCGCGGCGAGCGGCCCGTACGGACTGCGCCAGAGCACCGCCATCATCAGACCGGCCAGGCCGTGCACGGCGACCGGCGCGAACGACCGCAGGAAGAGCCCGCGCCACGCGCTGCGCACGGGCACCCGTTCCGCCGTGGCGAGGATGCCGCCGTCCAGGGCCGTCAGTACGACGGAGAAGGCGAGGACGGCCGCTCCCGCGGGCACGAGGGCGTACGGGAAGTCGGGCGCGGCCACGGCATCGCGCCCGCCCAGCGCGCCGTGCGTCCACGCGGCGGCCCAGGCGGCCAGGGCGAGCTGTGACGCGCGCCAGAGCCTGCGCACCCACCGGGGGCGCCGCTCGACGCGGGCGAGCAGCGCACCCGGCACCGCGACGAGCGCGGCGGCCGCGGGCGGCAGCAGGAAGACGGCGGCGAGCAGCACGGGGAAGAAGGTGCCGAGGCCGCCCGCCGGCGCACCGGCACGGCGGCCGATGGCCCGGCAGCGGGTGATCTGCTCGCACCCGGCGTAGAGCGCGGCGAGCAGCGCGAGCGCGGCCCACGGCGTGTGCGCGCCCGGCGCGGGCACGGCACAGGCCGCGCCGGCCAGGGCGACGCACAGGATGTAGGCGCGCGCCCATGGAGCGATGGACCGCATGGCGCTGCCTCCTCCCCCGCGACCGTCCGTCCTCGGTCCCCCGCGACCGTCCCCAGGGACCACGTTCCAAGGTCCGGAGACTAGAACGACTGCCGCCCGCTCCGAGCCCCGCACGCGGAAATTGGCACGTACGAGTGACGGTGAACAGAAAAAAGCAGGCCGTGACGGAATCCCGTCACGGCCTGCTCGCGCTCAACTACCTGCGGCTCAGGCTTCCTTGGCCCGCAGGCTCTTGGCGGAGACGCCGCCTTCGGCGGTCACCGTCTCCACCGTCACGTCGTGCTCGGGCACCGCCTCGCCCGAGCGGATCAGATCGATGCGTCCCATGACCTTGGCGCGCAGGTCGACCGGCACGTCGTCCTGGCCGCAGCAGCGCTTCACCAGCTTCTTGACGGCCTGCTCGAGGCCGTACTTCTCCAGGCACGGGGAGCACTCCTCGAAGTGCGTCTCGAACTTGGTGCAGTCGCTGTCCGGCATCTCGTGGTCCAGGAACTCGTACAGATGGTCCAGGACTTCACTGCAATCCGTCTCGTGCGGCTCTCCGCAGCTCATGAGCCTGAGCCTTTCGCTTCGTTCGACGACTCTGACGCGGCGCCGGCGGGGACGAGGCCGCGGTCACGGGCGTAGTCCTCGAGCATGCCGCGCAGTTGGCGACGGCCGCGGTGCAACCGGGACATCACCGTACCGATGGGTGTCCCCATAATGTCCGCGATCTCCTTGTACGCAAAGCCCTCTACGTCGGCCAGATAGACGGCGATGCGGAATTCCTCGGGGATCGCCTGCAGTGCGGACTTCACGTCCGAATCCGGCAGGTGATCGAGCGCCTGCGACTCGGCGGAGCGCAGACCGGTGGACATGTGCGACTCGGCACGCGCGAGCTGCCAGTCCTCGATCTCCTCGGCGGCGCTGCGCTGGGGCTCGCGCTGCTTCTTGCGGTACGAGTTGATGAACGTGTTGGTGAGGATGCGGTACAGCCACGCCTTGAGGTTGGTGCCCTCACGGAACTGGTGGAACGACGCGTACGCCTTGGCGTAGGTCTCCTGCACCAGGTCCTCCGCGTCCGCCGGGTTGCGCGTCATGCGCAGCGCCGCCGAGTACATCTGGTCGAGGAAGCCCAGGGCGTCCCGCTCGAAGCGGGCCGTGCGCTCCGCCGACGTCTCAGCGCTTCCGTCGGGTCGCTCCGCCTGGCCGTTCTCGGCCCCTGCGTCGGTCCCAGTGACCGGACCCACCTCCTCCAAAGACGTGGCGAGACCAAAAGCAGTCCCACTCGAATCGGAGGATAGACGACGATCCGGTCCCGCCGCCGCCCGAATAGGAGCGGTCTTGGGCGCGCTCAGCACCGTCCATTCCAGGTCAGAGGCGCTGGAGCGGGCCGGGCAGATGGTCGAACCCATGCGGCTGACTTCCTCTCGTACCAACAGCGTTTAGCTTCTGTTCGGCACAACAGAGGTCACGCACCCAACATTCCCGCCCACCGGATGACGCCATCCGTGACGATCGTCATGGCCTCGGCCTCGCTGATGTCCGCGCGTTTCGGGATCGCGAAGCCATGATCGCCGTACGGGACCTCCACGATCTCGTGCGTCCCCTCGGGGAATTCCGCGGGCTTCCCGAAGGGGTCGTTGCCGCCCTGCACGACGAGGGTCGGCACCCCGGCGCCGAGCAGTTCCTGCGCGCGCGACTTCTCCGGCTTGCCCGGCGGGTGCAGCGGAAAGCTCAGGGCGAGCACGGCGACGGCGCCGAGCTCGGTGGCCGTACGGCACGCCACCCGCGCCCCCGCGCTGCGTCCGCCCGCGATCACCGGGAGGCCCGGCTTCGCGAGGGCGGGCCACAGGCCACGCCATCCGACGTCCAGGGTCTTCGGCGCGGGCGCCAGCTTCTTGCCCGCGACGCGCCAGGGCTGCTCCACGAGGGCGACGGTGACGCCGTGCGCGGGCAGGGCGGCGGCGATGGCCCGCAGGTCACGGGCCTCGATGCCGCCGCCTGCTCCGTGGCTCAGGGCGAGGACCAGGCGGGCCTTGCTCTTCGGCGCGGGATGCCAGGTGATGCGTGCGTCACCCGCGTCGGTCGGTGCGATCTCACTCTTGGTCACAGCGCTCTTGGTCACATCAGAAGAGTGTGCCTTCCTCGGGCCCCTCCAGCTCCTTCAGGAGCTCCGGGCCGTTGTTGCGTACGTTGCTGACCGCCGTCGACACCGGGAAGGCCCGCATCAGGCCGTGCGGCGGCGGCTCCAGGAGCGGCCGCAGGTCCTCCACGTCCGTGCGCGAGGGGTCCAGCCAGGCGTCCCAGCGGTCCGGCGTGAGCATCAGGGGCATCCGCGGGTGGATGTCGTGCAGCGAGCGCGGGCCTTCCTCCGGCGCCACCGCCAGGGGCGCGGTCTCCGCCTCGGTGGTGATCACCGTGCACGTCACCCACCAGGCGAGGGGGTGCTCGTCGGGGAGCGTCTTGTCGCGCCAGAACTCATAGAGCCCCGCCATCGCGAAGACCGAGCCGTCGGCGGGCGTCACGAAGTAGGGCTGCTTGCGGGGGCGCTTCTTCTTGCCCTCGACCTCGAGATCCCGCTCGCCGGTCCCGGTGACCCACTCGTAGTAGCCGTCGGCCGGGATCACGCAGCGGCGGGAGGCGAAGGCCCGGCGGTACGAGGGCTTCTCGTGCACGGTCTCCGCGCGGGCGTTGATCATCCGGGCGCCGCCCTCGGGCGTCTTGGACCAGGACGGGACGAGGCCCCACTTGAGCGTACGGAGCTGGCGAACCGGCCGGGGGTCTTCCGCGTCTTTCACCGGACGGTCCAGTACCGCGTAGACCTCCTTGGTCGGAGCCACGTTGAAATCAGGGGCGAGCGCCTCTTCCGGCTCCCACTTCTCGATCTCAAAGATTCCTGCGAGATCCTCGGGCCTACGACTCGATGCATACCGTCCGCACATACGTGCCAGACTGCCAGACCCCGTACGACCAGAGGAGCCGGTCCCGACAATGGCCCACGCAATGCAGAGCACCGCGAACGCCGGCCTGACCGAGCTCTGGGACCGGGTCTTCGGCACACAGGCCGCCCCCGACGAGTGGCTGGTGATCGCCACCGGCCTCGTCGCCCTCGCCGTCGTCCTCCCGCACGGGATCTGGCGGGTCGCCCGCAACGCCATCACCATCGCGCACGAGGGCGGCCACGGCCTGGTCGCCCTGCTGACCGGGCGCCGCCTCGACGGTATCCGGCTGCACTCCGACACCAGCGGCCTCACCGTCTCCCGCGGCAAGCCCACCGGCATCGGCATGATCCTCACCGCGGCGTCGGGCTACACCGCGCCGCCCCTGCTCGGCCTCGCGGGCGCCGCGCTGCTCGCCGCCGGCCACATCACGGCGTTCCTGTGGATCGCGACGGCCCTGCTCATCGTGATGCTCGTCATGATCCGGAACGCGTACGGCGCCCTCACGGTGATCCTCACCGGCGGCACCTTCCTGCTCGTCTCCTGGCTGACCAGCTCGCAGGTGCAGGCGGCGTTCGCGTACGCGGTGGTGTGGTTCCTGCTCCTGGGCGGCGTACGTCCCGCCTTCGAGCTGCAGTCCAAGCGCAGGCGCGGCGGCGCCGGCGACTCGGACGCGGACCAGCTGTCCCGGCTCACGCACGTCCCCGCGGGCATGTGGCTCTTCCTCTTCCACGCCGTCTCACTGTGCTCGCTGATAGGCGGCGGGCGCTGGCTGCTCGGCCTCTGAGCAGCCACGACCCCTCACCTCTCTGCCACTAAAGTGGGGGCATGACCGTGAACCCAGCGCACAGCACCCTCTGGCCAGCCCCGCACGCGAGCGGAGCCGTCGCCGCGACGGTCCATGTGCCCGGGTCCAAATCGGTCACCAACCGCGGCCTTGTCCTGGCCGCCCTCGCCGCCGAGCCCGGCTGGCTGCGCCGGCCGCTGCGCTCCCGCGACACCCTCCTGATGGCGGGCGCCCTGCGCGCGCTCGGCGTCGGGATCGAGGAAGGCGTGGGCCCGGACGGCTCCGGTGAGGCCTGGCGGATCATCCCCTCCGGCCTGCACGGCCCCGCCACGGTCGACGTCGGCAACGCGGGCACGGTCATGCGCTTCCTGCCGCCGGTCGCCGCCCTCGCCGACGGCGCGATCCGCTTCGACGGCGACCCCCGTTCGTACGAGCGGCCGCTGCACGGCGTGATCGACGCCCTGCGCGCGCTCGGCGCCCGTATCGACGACGACAGCCGCGGCGCGCTGCCGCTGACCGTGCACGGCGCGGGCGCCCTGGACGGCGGTCCGGTCGAGATCGACGCCTCCTCGTCCTCCCAGTTCGTGAGCGCCCTGCTCCTCTCGGGCCCGCGCTTCAACCAGGGCGTCGAGGTACGCCACACCGGCTCCGCGCTGCCCTCCATGCCGCACATCCGGATGACCGTCGACATGCTCCGCGCGGTCGGCGCCCAGGTGGACACCCCGGAGTCGGGCGGCGAGCCGAACGTGTGGCGGGTCACCCCCGGCGCCCTGCTCGGCCGCGATCTGACCGTCGAGCCCGACCTCTCCAACGCCCAGCCGTTCCTGGCGGCGGCCCTGGTCACCGGCGGCCGGGTGACCGTCCCCGACTGGCCCGCGCACACCACGCAGCCCGGCGACAAGCTGCGGGAGATCTTCACGGAGATGGGCGGTTCCTGCGAACTGACCGAGCAGGGGCTCGTGTTCACCGGCTCCGGCTCGATCCACGGCCTCGACGTGGACCTGAGCGAGGTCGGCGAACTCACCCCCGGCATCGCGGCCGTCGCGGCTCTCGCCGACTCCCCCTCGACCCTGCGCGGCGTCGCCCACCTGCGGCTGCACGAGACGGACCGCCTGGCGGCCCTCACCAAGGAGATCAACGAACTCGGCGGTGACGTCACCGAGACCGCCGACGGCCTGCACATCCGTCCGCGCCGCCTGCACGGCGGGATCTTCCACACGTACGACGACCACCGCATGGCCACCGCGGGCGCGATCATCGGCCTGGCGGTGGAGGGCGTACAGATCGAGAACGTCGCGACGACGGCGAAGACGCTGCCCGACTTCCCCGGCCTCTGGACCGGAATGCTCGGGAACTGACGGGCGGAACCAGAACATGCGCCGCTACGGAAAGAACCCCGACGAGGACGACATCCGCGTCCGCCCCAACCGCAAGGGCAACCGCCCGCGCACGCACATCAGGCCCAAGCACGAGGACGCGTCCGAGGGCATGGTCCTCACCGTCGACCGGGGCCGCCTCACCGTCCTGGTCGACGACCGGATCGTCATGGCGATGAAGGCCCGCGAACTGGGCCGCAAGGCCGCCGTGGTGGGCGACCGGGTGTCGCTCGTCGGTGATCTCTCCGGCAAGAAGGACACCCTCGCGCGCATCGTGCGCATCGCGCCGCGTACGTCGGTCCTGCGGCGCACGGCCGACGACGACGACCCCTACGAGAGGGTGGTCGTCGCCAACGCCGACCAGCTGGCCATCGTCACCGCCCTCGCCGACCCGGAGCCGCGCACACGCCTGATCGACCGCTGCATCGTGGCGGCGTACGACGGCGGTCTCACGCCGCTCCTCGTCCTGACCAAGTCCGATCTGGCGTCCGCCGACAAGATCCTGGAGACCTACTCCACGCTCGACATGCCCTACGTCGTCACCAGCCGCGAGGAGTTCACCGACAGCGCGGAGCTCGCCCGGGTGCACGACGTGCTCGACGGCAAGGTCACCGCGTTCGTCGGCCACTCCGGAGTGGGCAAGACGACGCTGGTCAACGCCCTGGTCCCGGAGGAGCGCAGGCGCAGCACCGGGCACGTCAACGCCGTCACGGGCCGCGGCCGCCACACCACCACGTCGGCGCTCGCCCTGCCGTTGGCCGACTCGTCCGGCGGTTGGGTGATCGACACGCCCGGCGTGCGGTCCTTCGGCCTGCATCACGTCGACCCGTCCCGCGTCATCCTCGCCTTCCCCGACCTGGTGCCGGGGACGGAGGAGTGCCCGCGCGCGTGCAGCCACGACGAGCCGGACTGCGCGCTGGACGCGTGGGTGGAAGGGGGCCACGCGGATCCCGCGCGGCTCTACTCGCTGCGCAGGCTCCTCGCCACCCGTGAGCGACGCGACGACGACTGACCTCGCCGTTGTTTGCGCCCGGGGCCCAGCGGCAAAGGCATAATCGCACCAAGCCTGATCCAAGGCAGGCGAAGCGGTCACCGAACGCAGGGTTGCGGAGGCACAGACATGGCGTGGCTGCTGGTCATCGTCGCGGGGTTCCTGGAGACCGGTTTCGCGGTCTGCCTCAAGCTCTCGCACGGCTTCACCCGGCTCTGGCCGACGATCACCTTCGCGGCGTTCGCCCTCGGCAGCTTCGGTCTGCTCACGCTCGCGCTGCGCAAGCTCGACGTGGGTCCGGCGTACGCGGTCTGGACGGGGATCGGCGCCGCGGGCACCGCGATCTACGGAATGATCTTCCTCGGTGACGTGGTCTCCACGCTCAAGATCGTCTCCATCTCGCTGGTGATCGCGGGCGTCATCGGCCTGCAGCTCTCGGGCTCCGCGCACTAAAACGTCGCTGCGGGGGTTCAGGCGCTGATCCAGCGCCCGAGGGTCCCGCGCACGAGTTCCACGGGATCCTCCCCCGCAGGCGAGGGCGCGACGACGTACGACAGCGCCATCCGCACGGCGCTCTCGCAGGCCATGGCCAGCTCCTCCGTGTCCTTCCGCGCCGGGCCGTCCAGCGCGTTCACCGCCTTGTCCCGCACGAGGGCGAGCAGTTCGGCGGGCGAGGGGACTCCCGCGTCCGCACGCCGCTGCGCCGGTACGGGGGACGAGGAGATGCCGGGCCTGGTCGGCGCGGGCAGCCGTTCGCTCCAGCAGCCGGTGAGCATGGCGCGGGCGAGTTCGTTCCCGCGGGCGGCGGTGATGGTCCACGCGCTCACGGCCGCGAGCCGGTCGACCGGGCCGCCCTCCACGGCCAACGCGCGCTCCACGCCGTGCAGATACGCGTCGGTCTCGCGCCGGAGCAGGGCGCGCGCGAGGCCGTCCTTGCTGCCGAACTCGTTGTAGAGGGTCTGCCGGGACACCCCGGCGGTGGCCGCGACGTCGACCATGCGGACGCCCGGCCAGGGGCGGCGGGCGAGCGCCGTGTGGGCCGCGTCCAGTAAGGATTCCCGTGCCGCAGGCATCGTCGCCTCCCGGGGCCGAAGCGGCTCTGCGGCCAGAGTTGACGTGCTCGGAAGCGGTGTCAATACTCCCGGCGCGACCTGGCACGGTATGCGTCATGTCCTGGAATGGCCCGGACATACGGCGCTGTGGCTCAGGCACAACGAGATCGATACTGTTCACTCATGCCCGACTACCACGATGATCTGCGTCTTGCCCATGTCCTCGCGGACGCCGCCGACGCCGCGACGATGGACCGGTTCAAGGCTCTCGACCTCAAGGTCGAGACCAAGCCGGACATGACGCCGGTGAGCGAGGCGGACAAAACGGCCGAGGAGCTGATCCGGTCGAACCTGAAGCGGGGACGGCCGCGCGACGCGATCCTCGGCGAGGAGTTCGGCGTCGAGGGCACGGGCCCGCGCCGCTGGGTGATCGACCCGATCGACGGCACCAAGAACTACGTGCGCGGGGTGCCGGTCTGGGCCACGCTGATCTCCCTGATGGAGGCGGGCGAGGGCGGCTTCCAGCCGGTGGTGGGCGTCGTGTCGGCGCCCGCGCTCGGCCGCCGCTGGTGGGCCGCGAAGGGCGCAGGGGCCTACACCGGGCGCAGCCTGACCTCCGCGACGCGGTTGCACGCCTCCAAGGTCTCGCGGCTCCAGGACGCCTCGTTCGCGTACTCCTCGCTCACGGGCTGGGAGGAGCAGGGCCGCCTCGACGGGTTCATGGACCTCACGCGCGCGGTCTGGCGCACCCGGGGGTACGGCGACTTCTGGCCGTACATGATGGTCGCCGAGGGCTCGGTCGACATCTGCGCGGAGCCCGAGCTCTCGCTCTGGGACATGGCGGCGACCGCGATCATCGTGACCGAGGCGGGCGGCACCTTCACCGGCCTCGACGGCACTCCGGGCCCGCACAGCGGCAACGCGGCGGCGTCGAACGGTCTGCTCCACGAAGAGCTGCTGGGCTACCTCAACCAGCGCTACTGAGGCATACGCCCCACACGTCCGAGGCGCGCGCCCTTGGTGCGTACGCCCTGAACCGGCAGCACGCGCCCCCTTGTTGACTCCCCGCATGGCTGCGACTCTGAGAGTCCCCCCACTTGTGAACTTGTGAATCGCTTCTCGTGCGGTCCACTCAGGAGGTGGCTCAAGCCCATGCTCGTCCGCGACGCCATGAGCACGATGGTCCTCACCATCGGTCCCGCCCACACACTGCGCCAGGCGGCCCGGCTGATGTCGGCGCGCCGCGTCGGCGCGGCCGTCGTCCTCGACGCCGACACCAGCCTAGGCATTCTGACCGAGCGCGACGTCCTCGTCTCGCTGGGCCTCGGCCAGAACCCCGACACCGAGACCGCAGGCACCCACACCACGACCGACGTCGTCTTCGCCGCACCGTCCTGGACCCTGGAGGAGGCGGCCGACGCCATGTCGCACGGCGGCTTCCGGCACCTGATCGTGATGGACGGCAACGAACCGACCGGCATCGTCTCGGTCCGCGACATCATCCGCTGCTGGGCCCCGAGCAGGCAGCCCGCCCCCACGATCACGGTCTGAGCGCTCCCCGGACACGACGGCGGGCCGGACCCCCGAGGGGATCCGGCCCGCCGTCTTCCTACGACAAGCGATCTCAGCCGCGCAGGGCCTGGACCGCGGCCTCCAGCCGCTTGCCGAAGTCTCCGTCGGCCTGACGGAAGTTGTTGACCGCGCGGTCGACGATGTCCTCGCGCGAGACCTTGGCGAGGAAGCCCGACAGGTTGTCGATCAGGCGGCCCTTCTCGTCCTCGGACATCAGGCGGTAGAGGTTGCCCGCCTGCACGAAGTCGTTGTCCTCGGCGTGCCGCGGCGTCTCGTGGTTGCCGGTGACGCCGGTGACGGGCACGGGCTGCCACAGCGCACGGTCCGTCTGGAACGGGCCGCCGAAGCTGTTCGGCTCGTAGTTCTTCGCGCCCTTGTGGCGGCCGTCGTACAGGAAGCCGTCACGCGAGTGGGTGCGCGCCTCGGTGGCGTGCGGGCGGTTCACCGGCAGGTGGTCGGCGTTGATGCCGACGCGGTAGCGGTGGGCGTCGCCGTACGCGAAGAGACGGCCCTGGAGCATCTTGTCCGGGGACGGACCGATGCCCGGCACGAAGTGGGCGGGGCTGAAGATGGACTGCTCGACCTCTGCGAAGACGTTCTCCGGGTTGCGGTTGAGCTCCAGCTTGCCGATCTCGATCGGCGGGTAGTCCGCGTGCGGCCACACCTTGGTGAGGTCGAACGGGTTGAAGCGGTACGTCGCCGCGTCCGCCGCGGGCATGATCTGCACCTGCACGGACCAGGACGGGAAGTCGCCGCGCTCGATGGACTCGCGCAGGTCGCGCTGGTGGGAGTCGGGGTCCTCACCGGCGAGCTTGTTGGCCTCGTCCTGCGTGAGGTTCTTGATGCCCTGGTCGGTCTTGAAGTGGTACTTGACCCAGAAGACCTCGCCGGCCTCGTTGTTCCACTGGTACGTGTGCGAGCCGAAGCCGTCCATGTGGCGGTACGAGGCGGGGATGCCGCGGTCGCCGAAGAGCCAGGTCACCTGGTGGGTGCTCTCCGGGCTGAGGCCCCAGAAGTCCCAGACGTTGTCCGCCTCCTGCGAGCCCGTGTACGGGTCGCGCTTCTGGGTGTGGATGAAGTCGGGGAACTTGATGGCGTCCCGGATGAAGAAGACCGGGGTGTTGTTGCCGACGAGGTCGTAGTTGCCCTCTTCGGTGTAGAACTTCAGCGCCCAGCCGCGCGGGTCGCGCACCGCGTCGGCCGCGCCGAGGTTGCCGGCCACGGTGGAGAAGCGCAGGAACGTCTCGGTCTGCTTGCCGACCTCGGAGAGGAACTTGGCGCGCGTCCACTGCGAGACGTCACGGGTGAGCGTGAAGGTGCCGTAGGCGCCCGCGCCACGGGCGTGCACGACGCGCTCCGGGATGCGCTCGCGGTTGAAGTGGGCGAGCTTCTCGAGCAGGAGCTGGTCCTGCACTAGCACCGGTCCGCCGAGACCCGCGGTCTCGCTCTGCTGGTTGTCGGCGACCGGCGCTCCGGCCTCCGTGGTGAGCGGTCCCTGCGTCACGTGCGCCTCCTGCGTCATTTCCCTGCGGGTCCTGTCCCTAGGTGTTTGCTGAACCCGATCCTACGATAGACATTGTCTAAGTCAAGCAGACATCCAAAGTCACACCTCGTCGGGACTTAGGCTCCCTGCCTGCTAGGCTGGTTCTCATGAGCGACCTCTTGGAACGACTGCGCGGACGCGGCTGGCGCATGACCGCGCAGCGGCGCGTCGTGGCCGAGGTCCTCGACGGGGACCACGTACACCTGACGGCGGACGAGGTGCACGCCCGCGCCGTCGGCAAGCTGCCGGAGATCTCCCGCGCGACCGTCTACAACACCCTGGGCGAGCTGGTGACCCTCGGCGAGGTCATCGAGGTCTCGACGGACCGCAGGGCCAAGCGGTACGACCCGAACGCCCACCGCCCCCACCAGCACCTGGTGTGCGCGCAGTGCGGCACGATCCGCGACGTCCACCCCACGGGCAACCCGCTGAGCAGCCTCCCCGACTCGGAGCGCTTCGGCTTCACGATCGAGGGCGCGGACGTCACGTACAGGGGCACGTGCCCGAACTGCGCGGGGGCGTAGGACTCAAGGTCTGCTCTGTTCGTGGGCAGCGAATCTCAGCCACGACAGGCCTCTTCCGGAATCTGACGGTGCGTCATATGGTCGGCGGCGCCCATATCCGCCTGCCCTCCGCAAGGAGACCCCGTGGGAGACCCGCACCCGAAACTAGAAGCCCACGCAGTAACGAGAACGTTCGGCCGCGGCCCCAGGGCGGTAGAAGCCCTGGGCCCAGTGGACCTCACCGTCGCCCCAGGCGAATTCACCTGCATCGTCGGCCCCTCAGGCTGCGGAAAGTCGACCCTGCTCCGCATAGCCGCGGGCTTACTGCGGCCGAGCCAAGGCCGGCTGACGATCCGCACCGCGGACCCGCGCCCCGCCGCGATGATCTTCCAGGACTACGGCATCTACGACTGGAAGACCGTCCAGGCCAACGTCCGCTTCGGCCTGGACATCCAGAAGACCCCTCGCCGCGAGGCGAACGCCCGCGCCACCGACTGGCTCACCCGCCTCGGCCTCGCCGACTTCGCCGACGCCTACCCCGCCGCCCTCTCCGGCGGCATGCGCCAGCGTGTGGCCATCGCCCGCGCCCTGGCCGTGGAGCCCGAGATCCTCCTGATGGACGAGCCGTTCGCGGCCCTGGACGCCCAGCTCCGCACGATCCTCCAGGACGAGCTCCTCGACCTCACGCAGACCACCCGCACCACCACCCTCTTCATCACCCACAGCCTCGAAGAGGCGATCGTCCTCGGCGACCGCGTCCTGGTCATGTCCGCCCGGCCGGGCCGCATCATCGCCGAACACCGCCCGCCGTTCCCGAGGCCCCGCAGCGGTGACGTACGCACGACGCCCGAATTCACCGCCCTCAAGGGCGAGTTGTGGGACCTGCTGCGCGGCGAGGTGGTCCCGGCATGACGACGGCCACCCCGCGCAAGACGTCCCACCCCGAGGACGGCGTACTCGTCCGCGAGCCGGGCCCCCAGGAACTGCACCCCGCCCGCACCCACCGCAGGCGACGCACCCTGGAGATCGGTCTCGCCGTGGCCGTCCCCCTCGCCCTGCTCCTCCTGTGGCAACTCGCCGCCACCCAGGCCTGGATCGACGACCGCGTCTACCCCGCTCCCCAGACCATCCTGGAGGACGGCTGGCAGCGCGCGGCGGACGGCGACCTGTGGCCCGACGTCTGGGCCACGCTCAAGCGCGTGCTCGCCGGCTACGCGATCGGCACGGTCACCGGCTACGCGCTCGGCCTCCTCATGGGCTCGCTCTCCCTCGTACGCGCGGCGCTCGAACCACTCCTGGACGCGCTGTACGTCGTGCCGAAGCTGGCCCTGCTGCCCGTCTTCCTGAACATGTTCGGCCTCGGGGAGGGCCCGCAGATCGCGCTCGTGGCGGCCACCGTCTTCTTCTTCGTCTGGATCTCGACGATGGCGGCGGTGCTCGCCGTGCCCTCGGGACACCGCGACGCGGGCCAGGTCTTCGGTGCGTCGCCGTGGCAGATGTTCCGCCACGTCCTGCTGCCCGCCTCGCTGCCCGCCGTGCTCGTCGGCGCACGCATCGCGGCAGGCGTCGCGGTCCTGGTGATCGTCGCATCCGAGCAGATCGCGGCGTCGAACGGCCTCGGCCACCTGATCTTCGACTCCCGTGCCCTTTTCCAGAACGACGTGATGTTCGTCGGCATCGTCTGCGTCGCCGTGCTCGGCGTCGTCTTCTCCGAACTGGTGCGGATCGCGGGCCGGTTGCTCACTCCCTGGGCCCCACGCGACCGCGGCAGAAGTCAGTCATGAACCATTCGTACGCGTACGGAGGCTCCATGCACACCCGCACCCGGTTCACCGCCCTCACCCTCCTCGTGGCGGGCTCGCTGCTCGCCTCCGCGGGCTGCGCGAAGGAGGACGACGCCCCGGACTCGGCCGCGCCCGCGAAGCCCCGCGCCGTCAAGGCGGTCGCCGGCTGCGGCAAGGGCAGCTGGACGGACCCGTCCGACCTCGCCGAGGACCGCGCGCCCGCGCGCTGCGACAAGGGCGCCCCGGCACCGCGCCCGCTGCCGAAGGAACGCGACCTCACCATCGCCACGGGCACGCTCAGCGCCGAGTACGTCGCGCCCCTCCAAATGGCCGTGCAGAAGGGCGAGTTCAAGAAGGAGGGCCTGAACGTCCAGCTCAAGGTTCTGCCGACCCCCGACGCCCTCCCCCTCCTCGCCAAGGGCGACATCGACGCCCAGTGGGCCGCCCCCGAGGCCGCCGTCATGAACGGCATCACGGGCGGCTTCACCATCAAATGGGCGGCCGGAAACTTCTCCCCCGACCCGAAGTCCAAGAGCGGGCTCTGGGTGAAGCTGAAGAAGGGCGAGAGCGCGGACCACGTCCCGATGGCCGGCCGCAAGCTCGGCACCATGATCGGCAAGGGGTCGGTCATCTCGTACCCCATGGGCAAGGCCCTGAAGAAGCACGGCGGCGGCCTCGACAAGATCCAGTTCCAGCAGCTGGGTTCGGCGGACGTCCTGACCGCACTCCAGAACGGCGGCACGGACTCCGCCTGGCTCCTCGACCCGGTCTGGCGCAAGGTCGACGGCGACAGGGAGTACGCCTTCCTCGGCGGCCAGCCCCAGGGCGAACCGCTCGGCGGCCTCCTGTTCGGCCCCAACCTCCTGACCGAGGACCCGGACGCGGGCGTCGCGCTGCTGCGCGCGTACATCCGGACCGTGAACACGTACTTCGCCGGTGACTACAAGGCGGACAAGACCTTCGTGGCCGATCTCGCGAAGCTCCTGAAGATCGACGAGGCGGTCCTGAGGTCGACTCCGTCACTGCGCATGGACTGGGAGATCCGGGCCGGCACGACGGACCGGCTCCAGGCGGCGTACGAGGCCGCGGGCGTCGCCGAGGGCGAGAAGGTCCCGGAGGCGAAGGCGGTGGACCGCAGGCTGTACGAGGAGGCGGTGGGCCACAAGGGGTCTTGATCAAGCGCCGCCCTGAACACACCAGAGGCCGGGAAGCTGATGCTTCCCGGCCTCTGGCCTTGAGTAGCGGGGACAGGATTTGAACCTGCGACCTCTGGGTTATGAGCCCAGCGAGCTACCGAGCTGCTCCACCCCGCGCCGTTGTGTTGCAACCGTACGTCAGGGTCGACGACCAGCGCAAATCCGTTCCGCGCCGCGCTGTGGGCTGTGCCCACCCCACAGCCGCACGTCACGAGAGGCAGAGGGCTAAGCAGTCAGCTCCTGCTGCAAGGCCTCGCGCAACCGAGCCGCCCGCTCGGAAACCTCAGCCGGCCCAAGCTCCACGGCACGGGACGCCCACCGCTGCCCCTCGACCAACTGCCCGCGCCGAGCGTAAAGCAGCGCAAGCCGAAGCGCGGCCCGCCCATGCCCCGCGTCAGCGGCCCGCGTCCACCAGAGCGCGGCCTCGGGCTCACTGCCCTCGCGGGCAAGGAGAAGCCCCAGATTGAACGCGCCGTTCCGGCTCCCCGCGTCCGCCGCGAGGCGGTACCACCGCGCCGCCTCGACGACATCCCCGCGCCCCGCGGCCAGCATCCCGACCCGCACCTGCGCACGCCGGTGCCCCTGCTGGGCAGCCCGCTCGTACCACTCCTCGCACTCGGTCTTCTCGGCGGCGGGCTCCCCGAGCGCGGGCGGGCCCGCGGCGGACCGCCGCGCGTCGAGCACGGTGCCGAGGCGGTACGCCGCCTCCGCGCTGCCGCCACCGGCCGCGCACCGCAGATGCCGCTCGGCCTCCTGCTCGTCGCCCTCACGCAGCCGCGCGGTGCCGACCTGGAGCGCGGCCTCGGTGTGCCCGGCGGCCGCCGCACGCTCGTACCAGGGCAGGGCGGAGTCATCGTCGTCCCGGGAGGCGTACAGGATCCCGAGGTTGAAGGCCGCGTCCACGCTGCCCGCCTCGGCCGCCTTGGAGAACCACGGCTCGGCGCCCGCCGCGTCGCCGCCCTGGAGCAGCAGCACGGCAAGCGCGTTGGCGGCCTCTCGGTGACCGGCGTACGCGGCGCGCCGGTACCACTGGTCGGCCTGCACGGTCCGCCCCTGCTCGGCGCAGAGCAGACCGAGGTTGTACGCGCCGTTCACGTCACCCGCGTCCATGGCGGCCCTGTACCAGCGCTCGGCGGTCTGGGTCTCGCCGCGCTCGGCGTGCAGCGCGCCCAGGGCGTTCGCGGCGTTCCCGTCGCCGTCCTGGGCTGCTCTCAGCCACCAGACGGCGGCGCTCTCCTCGTCGCCCGCGTCCCGCAGCAGGAAGCCGAGGGCGCAGGCGGCGCGCGCCTCCCCGCCCTTCGCGGAGTTCAGGTACCAACGCCCGGCCTCCTTCAGCTCGCCGCGCTGCTCCAGGATCGCGCCGAGGTGCAGCGCGGCCCGCCGGTGTCCGCGCGCGGCGGCCTGGCGGTACCACTGCTCGGCCTCGGCGGCGGCGGAACGTGCCCCTTTGACGTCGGCCTTCGCGGTGGCCTTGCCGTCGGTGCGCTCGGCGGTGGCCCGCCGGTCGAGGGCGCGGGCGATCCGGTACGCGGCCTCGCGGTGACCGCGCTCGGCCGAAGCCCGCATCCAGCGCTCGGCGCCCACGTCACCGCGGTGCTCCAGAAGATCGGCGAGGGCGTACGCACCCAGGGCGTGGCCCTGCTCGGCGGACTGCCGCAGCCAGTACTCCGCGGCGGGCTCGTCGCCGCGCTCACGGTGGTGGCGCCCGAGCGCGTGCGCGGCGGCCGCGGAACCGGCCACGGCGGCGACCCGCCACCAGCCGGCCGCCTCGTCGGCGTACCCACGCTGGTGGAGGAGGACCCCGAGGTTGTTGGCCGCGGCACGGTCGCCCTCGGCGGTCGCGGCGCGCAGCAGGGATTCGGCCCCGTCGAGATCACCGCGGCGCAGCAGAAGGCTGCCGAGAACGCTCATCGCGTCGACATCCCCGGCCTCGGCGGCCAACCGATGGCGCAACTCTTCGGCGGCCGTCCCGGGATCCTCCCGGTCGGCCGCCTGCACAAACCGCCCTGTATCCAACAGAGTTGCCTTGTCCCCCATAACGTCCATCGTCGCACCACCTGCAACCCTGGGTATACCTGAAATACCGCAGCCAGTGAGGTCACTTCAGCGTTTTGTCGACATGCCCACAGAGAGACAAGTCAAACACAGAATCCTCAACTCCCCCCGGGCGGCGCACGGTTCGCACAGACCAGCGCATGACGCCACGGACCCCACGCACACACGACGAAGGCCCGGATCCGATAAGGATCCGGGCCTTTGTCTTGAGTAGCGGGGACAGGATTTGAACCTGCGACCTCTGGGTTATGAGCCCAGCGAGCTACCGAGCTGCTCCACCCCGCGCCGTTGTGCTGTAACCGTACCACGGCGCGGAGGGGGTGTTTTGCAGCTGGTCAGCCGCCCTTCTTGTCGCCCTTGTCGTCGCTGTTCTTGTCGCCGCCCTTGTTGTCGTCGCCCGCCTTGGACTGGGCGTCCTCGGCGCGCTCCAGGGCTTCCTGCAGGTCGTCCTGCGCCTTGCCGTACGCCTCCCAGTCGCCGTCCTTCAGGGCCGTCTGCCCGTCCTCGAACGCCTTCTGGGCGTCGTCGAGGGCAGCCTGCACCGTCGGGTCGCTCGACTTGGGCGGCTTGGTCGGCTCGTCCGTGTCGCCCTCGTCGGCCGGTGGCTTGGTGGTCCCCTCGGCGCCGAAGACCTGGTTGAGGCCGTCGCTCAGGGAGTCCGCGAACGCGGTCTCCGTGCCGTAGGACACCGCGACCTTCTTCAGGAGCGGATACGCCGACTTGCGTCCCTGTACGTACACCGGCTCGACATACAGGAACCCGTCGTCCAGTGGCACCGTCAGCAGGTTTCCGTAGAGGACGTCGGAGTCGGCGCCCTTCATGTCCCGGACGAAGTTACCGACCTCGGTCATCGAGTTCAGCTTGTTCTGGACCTGTTCCGGGCCGTCCACGTCGCCCGTGACTCTCAGCAGTTGCATCTTGCCGAAGTCCTTGCTTCTGGCGTCGGCGTCGACCGTCATGAAGGCGCGCAGATTCGGGCGCCCGCTGGGGGTGAACGTCGTCGTCAGCGCGAACTGCTGCTGCGTCTGGCCCGGCGTCTTCATGGACAGGTAGTACGGCGGAACCGCGCTGTTGTCCTTCTTCGTCGGGTCGTTCGGCACCTGCCAGGCGTCACTCGCGTTGTAGAACTGGCCCGGGTCCGTGACGTGGTAGAGCGTCAGGAGCTCGCGCTGCACCTTGAACATGTCCTGGGGGTAGCGCAGGTGGTCCATCAGGGCCTTGGGGATCTCCCCCTTGTCCTTGACGGTGTCCGGGAACGCCTTCTTCCAGGTCTTGAGGACCGGGTCCTTGTCGTCCCAGGTGTAGAGCTTGACCTCTCCGGTGTACGCGTCGACGGTCGCCTTCACCGAGTTGCGGATGTAGTTGACCTGGTTCTGCTGGGCCACCACCGCGCGCGCGTCGTCGGACTCCGACAGCGAGTCGGCCGTGGTGTCGCCGAGCGTGGTCCGCGAGGCGTACGGATAGCCGTTGCTGGTCGTGTAGGCGTCGACGACCCACTGGATCCTGCCGTTGACGACCGTCGGATACGTGTCGCCGTCGATGGTCAGCCAGGGGGCCACCGACTCGACGCGCTCCTTGGGGGTGCGGTTGTACAGAATCCGCGACCCCTCACCGATCGCGCCCGAGTACAGCATCTGCGGTTCGCCGAAGGACACCGCGTAGGCCGCACGGTTGATCGGGTTGGAGAGATTGACCCCGCTGTCGCCCTTGTAGCTGTAGGTCTTCTGGCCGCCGCCGTCCTCTTCGTAGTCGAGCTCCTTCTGGGGCCCGCCGACGATCGAGTACTGGGTGGTCTTCTCGCCGTAGTAGATCCGCTGCTCGTACTCGCCGAGGTTGCCGCTGGTCGGCAGACCGTAGTTCGTGAAGTCCGGGGCTCCCTTGGAGCCCTTCTTGGTCTCCGTGCCCTTGGCCGTGACCATGCCGTACCCGTGGGTGTAGGCGAAGTGGTCGTTGATCCAGTTGCGCTTGTCGAGCTTGTCGAGGCTGAGCTCACGCAGACCGACGATGGTGTCCTGGCCGTTGTAGCGGTCCACGTCCAGGGTCGTCGGGAAGCGGTAGTACTCGCGCTCCTGCTCCAGCTGCTGGAACGTCGGCGAGACGATGTTCGGGTCGTTCAGCCGGTAGTTGGCGGCCGAGTCCGCGTCGTCGCGCTTCTTCTCGGGGTCCTCGTCGGCCTTGCCGGCGCCCTTGTAGTCCTCGGGCTTCACGCCGCTGATGCCGTACGCGTCACGCGTCGCCGCGATGTTCTTCTTGATGTACGGCGCTTCCTTGGCCTGCTCGTTCGGCTGGACCTGGAACTTCTGCACGATGGCCGGGTACAGACCGCCGATGAGGATGGCGGAGAGGACCATCAGGCCGAAGCCGATGACCGGCAGCTGCCACGTGCGCCGCCACAGCGTCCCGAAGAAGAGCAGGGCGCAGATGACGGCGATGCAGAACAGGATGGTCTTGGCCGGCAGGTACGCGTTCGCGTCGACATAGCGAAGGCCCGTCCAGTCGCCCGTCGCCTTGAAGTCACTGGACTTCACCGCGAGGCCGTACCGGTCGAGCCAGTACGCCACCGCCTTGAGCGTCACGAAGACGCCGAGCAGCACCGACAGGTGCCCGGTGGACGCCGCCGTGGCGCGCGCGCCGGGGCTGGTGACCCGCAGCCCGCCGTACAGGTAGTGCGTCAGGGCTGCGGCGATCAGGGAGAGCACCGTGGCCGCGAAGCCGAAGCCGAGCAGGAAGCGGTACCAGGGCAGGTCGAACGCGAAGAACGACACGTCCAGGTGGAACTGCGGGTCCTTCTGACCGAAGGAGACGCCGTTCACCCACAGCAGCCATGTGCGCCACTGGCCCGCCGCGGACGCGCCCGCGATCAGGCCGACGAGCGTGGCGATGCCGAGCAGCAGCCACTTCTTGTACGGCGCGATGCTCATGCGGTACCGGTCGAGGCTCTGCTGCTCCATCGACATGGCGCTCAGCGGCGGGCGCAGCCGGTGCGCCAGCCAGATGTTCAGTCCGACCGCGGCCGCCATCAGGAGGCCGAAGACGAAGAACAAGCCGATCTTGGTCCACAGTGTCGTCGTGAAGACCGACGAATAGTTCACCGAGCGGTACCAGAGCCAGTCCGTCCAGAACCCCGCGAACATGACGAACACCATGGCGAGTACCGCCAGGATGCCCAGTGTCATGAGCAGGGTCCGGACGCGACGGGACGGTCGGCCCACTCTGATCCGTGGCCCCGTCGGGCCTCCGCCGCGGTCCGGCATCTGGAAAGCCAAGGTGCGCACCTCGAAGTTCGATGTTGATTCTGTTGATCCGTCAGGGCCCTGTGATCGTGGACCCACACCTATGCAACTTACCTACGCTTTACTCGGTTCCCGTTTCTCGGGACTAACGAGGCAGGATTGTGACCATGTCCAACACTCCCATGGCAGCGAGCCCCCTCACCCGTGCCGTTCTCGAGATCGACGAGTACGCGTCCGGCCTCGGCTGGGACCGGCCCGCACGCCTCTTCGCGCTCGTCGACACGGCGCGACTGCGCTCCCAAGAACCCGGCCTCGCCAACCAGCTCGGCCTCGACAACTCCCCCGAGGAGACCGGCCTCACACCCATCGAGCAGGAGGAGATCCCGGAGGGCAAGCCGCTGGACGAGTTCCTCGGCACCATCGCCTGGCCGGACGCCGTGGCAGGCTGCGCGCTCACGGTGGAGCGCCTGATGCTGCCGCCGTCAGCGGAGACGTCCGTCCCCGAAGGGCTCAGCGAGGGTCAGCTCGCGAAGTGGGTGGCCGAGCACCCGGACCGCCAGGAGGTCCGCATGACGGTCGCGGTGCTGCGTGACGGTGCGCGCGAGTCGGCCCTGCGGCTGCGCGAGAAGGACTCGGCCACCGAGGTCCTCACGGGGTCCGACCTGGTGCCGGGCCTCGCGGAGGCGCTGGCGGCCACGTTCGCCTGAGACCGCGCCGTTCTCGTACGCGGGTGGGGTCGCCCCCGCCCGCGTACGACCCGCTACTTCTTCACCGTGCACTGCGGCAGGTCCGCGGTGTCGCCCTTGCGGATGGCGTCGAGCGAGTCGACCGCGTCGTCGATGGTGTCCACCTTGACCAGCGTGAGGCCGTCCGGGACGTCCTTGGCGGCCGTGGCGCAGTTCTCCTTGGGCGTCAGGAAGTACTCGGCGCCCTTGGCGCGCGCGCCGACCGTCTTCATGCCGATGCCGCCGATCGGGCCGACCTTGCCGTTGTCCTCGATCGTGCCGGTGCCGGCCACGAAGTTGCCGCCGGTGAGGTCCTTCGGGGTCAGCTTGTCGACGATGCCGAGCGCGAACATCAGTCCGGCGCTGGGGCCGCCGACATCGGCGAGCTTGATGTCGATCGTGAAGGGGAACGTGTGATCGGTGCCGGCCTGGATGCCGACGATCGCGCGGCCGTCCTTCGCCTTCTCGGTGGTGATCTTGACGTCCTCCGTGCGGGTCGGCTCCTTGCCTGCCTTCTCGGCGGCGGCCGCCTCCTTCACGGGGACGAGGCTGAAGACGACGTCCTGGCCCGGCTTGTGCTGCGTGACCAGCTCGGCGACGTCCGTCATCTCCTTCACGGGCTTGCCGTCGACCTTCTTGATGACGTCGCCCGCGTGCAGCTTGCCCTCGGCGGGGCTGTTCTTGAAGACGGTGGAGACGACCACCTGCGACTTCACCGGGAGGTCCAGCTCCCTGAGCGCGGCGACCTTGGCGCTCTCCTGGGACTGGCTGAACTCCTCGGCGTTCTCCTGGCTCGACTGCTGCTCGGTCTTGCCGTCCGGGTAGAGGGTGTCGTGCGGCACCACGATGTTGTCGTGGGCCATCCAGCCGTACACGGCCTCCGCGATGTTCATGTTGTAGTCGGCACTGGTGACCCGGACCGTCGTCATGTTGAGGTGACCGGTCGTCGGATAGGTCTTGTGGCCGGAGATCTGCAGCACCGGCTCGCCGCCGTGGTCGCCGAGGGTGTTCACCGTCGGACCCGGGGACATCTCCGAGTACGGCACTTTGATGAGGACTCCGGCGCAGAGCAGCGCGATCAGCATCAGGGTGGAGGCGAGCATCGTCGCGGTGCGGCGTGGCATGGAACGACAGTACGGGACCTGTCTGTCAGTGCACCCCTGGGGCCAGTCCGTACGGGGCCCCACGGCCTCACGTGCCCGAGTGGGACTTCTCCATCGCCTCGCGGAAGGCCGCGTAGCCGTTCAGCTCGGTGTTGTCCCCGGTCTTGCCGGACTTGCGGTTGCGCGCGGCCAAGGCGGCCCACAACCCCGCACCGACGGCTGCCGCGAACGGAATCAGCAACCAGGCAAGTGATGCCATGTCGACCTCCCGACCCCTTGAGCGACAACAACTGACTGATCAGCAGATTAACCATCCGCTGCGTCAACGCTCACGCCAGGGGTCGGGTTACGCAACCGGAGACCGCTTGGGCCAACCGGTTCGTCAGAACGGCCGCCGATCATTCGTCGGAACGGCCGCCGATCAACAGGCGCCGACCCACTCCTCCTGGCCGTCGGAGAATCGTTGGTGCTTCCAGATCGGCACCTCGTGCTTGAGGTCGTCGATCAGCTTGCGGCAGGCGGCGAAGGCCTCCGCGCGGTGCGGGCAGGAGACCGCCACGACCACCGCCAGGTCGCCCACCGCCAGGTCGCCCACGCGGTGGACGGCCGCCAGGGCGCGCACCGGGAATTCGGCGACGACCTTCTCGGCCACCCGGCGCATCTCGGCCTCGGCCGTCGGATGGGTCGAATAGCCGAGCTCGTCGACGTCCGCGCCGCCGTCGTGATTGCGCACGGTCCCCACGAAGAGCGCCGTGCCGCCCGCGGCGTCGTCGCCCACCGCCCGGAAGACCTCGTCCAGGGAGAGCGGTGCGTCACGGATCGCGAGAAGCCGGATGGGGTCCTGTGCGGCCTGCTCGCCGGGGTGGTCGTTCGTGGTGCGTGCCATGCGGCCATGGTGCCGCACGGCACGGACATCACGGAATAGCGCTTTCGCCCGGCACGCGCGCGTGCCGCGTTGGAGCTCTCTACAGGCCCACGGCCGGGCTAGGGGTACGGCTCAGATCCGGCGCCGCGCCTTCCGGGCGCGCCGCACCACCGCCGCGGCACCCAGCAGAGCGACCGTCGCACCCGCGGCACCCGCCGCCGTCGCGTCCTTGCGGCCGAGCCTGCGGCCGGCCACCGTACGGCGCCCCGCGACCTCCTCCAGGAGCTCCCCGAGGACCTCCTCGTTGGTCCACTGCGGACGCCAGCCCGCGTCGTGCAGCCTGCTGACGCTGACCACCCACGGGTACATCGTGTACGCGAGGTCACCGGCCGGGGACGGCGTGAGACCGATGCGGTGCAGCCGCGCGGCCGCGCCCAGGGCGACCGTGGAGGGCAGCTCCATGCGCCGGATCTCGCTGAGCTCCTCGACCTCTTCCTGTTCGAGCCAGCCGTCGCAGCCGACGGCCAGTTCCCCGTCGACCTTCTCCAGGACGGCGTACTCCAGGGCGCTGCACAGGTCCTCGACGTGGCAGAACTGCCAGGCGGGGCGCGAGCCCGCCACCACGAGCAGCCGGGGCGACTCGAAGTACCGCGTGAGCGCGGTGTCCGTGCCGCCCACCAGGATCGCGGGCCGCACCACGGTGACGTTCAGGCCGGGGTGGGCCCGGGGGGCGCGCCGGGCGAGGCGCTCGACCTCCAGGAGGTCGCCGACACCGGTGGCCTCCGCGGTGGCACGCAGTTCGGCGTCTTCGGAGAGGGGCAGTTCGTTGTCGTCCAGCGCTCCGTAGACCATCGCCGAGGTGCAGAGCACGACGCGGTGGACGCCGGCCGCGGCGGCGGCCGTCAGCACGGTCTGCGTGCCGCGCACGTTGTACGCCGTACGGGCCGCGGGGTCCGTCTCCAGGTCGAGATCGAGCGCGAGGTGGACCACGACGTCCGCGCCCCGCAGCTTCTCGGCGATGGCCGGGTCCCTGACGTCCAGGATGTGCCACTGGGCCTGGGCGCACTCGCCCCGCCGCTCGTCGATGGCAACGACCTGCTTGATCTCCTCGGACGCGGCAAGGCGCTCGGTCAGCAGCGCGCCCACGCCGGAGGCGGCGCCGGTGACGGCGACCACGGGCCCTCGGACGGGGGCCGGTGTAGAAAGGTTTCGCGCTGCGCGAACCTGTGGATCTGGGGAACTCACCAGGCGTCTCCAGCGGTTGTCTTCAGTAGATACGCGAATGACGCGTACGTACCAGGTGGCATCCATCCTGCCGCAGGCCATGAGTCGGCGGAGCACTGAGGCCCGATCCCGTCACGGTGTCTACGCTGGGTGGTGTTGTAGGGCAGCCGCCGCCGGACCCGTACCGGCGGCCTGACGAGCCGAGGAATCCCGTGAGTGACACCCCATTCGGATTCGGCCTTCCGCCGGAGGAGCCGGAGAACGGCGACGAGGGCAAGAAGAAGGACACCCCCGGAGGGGGACAGGGCGGAGGGCAAGACTCCGGTGGCCCCGGGAACCCCTTCGGCTTCGGCGGCCTGCCCGGCGCGGGCGGCCCCGGCGGTGACAATCCGTTCGCCGCGATGTTCGGTTCGATGAACCCGAACGACCTGGGCGCCGCGTTCCAGCAGCTCGGCCAGATGCTCTCGTACGAGGGCGGTCCGGTGAACTGGGACATGGCCAAGGACATCGCCCGCCAGACCGTCTCCCAGGGGACGCCCGACGGCACCAAGGACGCGAGCGTCGGTCCCACCGAGCGCGGCGCGGTCGAGGAGGCCATCCGCCTCGCCGACCTGTGGCTCGACGACGCGACGTCCCTGCCGTCCGGCTCCGGCCTGGCCGTGGCCTGGAGCCGCGCCGAGTGGGTCGAGGCGACCCTCCCGGTGTGGAAGGAACTGGTCGACCCGGTCGCCGAGCGCGTCGGCCTCGCCATGGGTGACGTGCTCCCCGAGGAGATGCAGGCCATGGCGGGCCCGCTGATCGGGATGATGCGCTCCATGGGCGGCGCCATGTTCGGCCAGCAGATCGGCCAGGCCGTGGGCGTGCTCGCGGGCGAGGTCGTCGGCTCCACGGACATCGGACTTCCGCTCGGCCCGGCCGGCAAGGCCGCCCTGCTTCCGGTGAACGTCGAGGCCTTCGGCAAGGACCTGGGCGTCCCCCAGGAAGAGGTCAGGCTCTACCTGGCGCTGCGCGAGGCCGCCCACCAGCGGCTCTTCGCGCACGTGCCGTGGCTGCGCTCGCATCTGTTCGGCGCGGTCGAGGGGTACGCCCGCGGCATCAAGGTCGACACCGCCAAGCTGGAGGACGTGGTCGGACAGCTCGACCCGCAGAACCCCGAGCAGCTGCAGGAGGCGCTCCAGCAGGGCATGTTCCAGCCGGAGGACACCCCGGCGCAGAAGGCGGCCCTGGCCCGCCTGGAGACGGCTCTCGCGCTCGTCGAGGGCTGGGTGGACGCGGTCGTGCACGCGGCGGCCAAACCCCGCCTGTCGTCCGCCGACGCCCTGCGCGAGACGCTGCGCCGGCGCCGCGCGACCGGCGGCCCCGCGGAGCAGACCTTCGCCACGCTCATCGGCCTCGAGCTGCGTCCGCGCCGGCTGCGGGACGCCTCGCGCCTGTGGGCCTCGCTCACGGACGCGCGCGGCGTGGACGGCCGCGACGGACTGTGGGCCCACCCGGACATGCTGCCGACGGCCTCGGACCTGGACGACCCGGACGGCTTCGTGCACCACGAGCAGCTGGACTTCTCCGAGCTGGACAAGATGCTCGGCGAGGCAGCGGGCGGCGGCACCGCGAAGCCGGACCTGAAGAAGGACACCGGGGCGGCCGATGCCACCGAGGAGACGGACGACAAGGGCGACGACGAGAAGTGAGCCTGTACGACGACGCGGTCCTCGTCCTGAAGGGTTACGAGGACCAGGAAGACCTGCGTCAGTACTACCTGGACCACCTGGCCGCCCACCCCGGGGACGGCCTGTGGAAGGCGTGCACGGACGGCCATGTGACGGCCAGCGCCCTGGTGATCGACCCGGAGCGCGGGCGCGTGCTGCTGACCCTGCACAAGAAGCTGCGGATGTGGCTGCAGATGGGCGGCCACTGCGAGCCGGGCGACGCGACGCTGGCCGCCGCCGCGCTGCGTGAGGCGACGGAGGAGTCGGGGGTCCCGGGCCTGACGCTCCTCCCGGGAGGCCCGGTCCGTCTGGACCGCCACCCGATCCCGGGCCCCTGCACCCAGCACCTGGACGTGCAGTACGCGGCACTGGCCCCACAGGACGCCGTCGAGGCGATCAGCGACGAGTCACTGGACCTGCGCTGGTTCGCGTACGACGAGGTGGCGGGGGTGGCCGACGCGTCGGTGGTGCGCTTGATGGAGGCGACGAGGGCGCGGCTGTAGTACGGGCCCTTGAAAGGGGCGCGGGGAACTGCGCGACCAGCCACAACCGGCCCGCAGATTCCCCGCGCCCCTTCTCGCTCTGTCCCGCCCGGAGGGGGTTCAGCTCCAGACGTTGCCCTGGTTCTGCCCCCGCGCACCCTGCTGGCCCATGCCGTACTGAGCCCTGGCGCCCTGCCCGATGACCGCGTTCTGGGGCGGCAGCAGCTCGCTCGGCTGGACGAGGGCGTACCCCTGGCCCATGAAGCTGAGCTCCCAGCCCTCACCGGTGTTGCCGCGGCGGCGCCACACCCCGGAGGAGTGCGTCTGGGCCTGCATCTGCACGCGCAGCCCGTTGGACCAGGCGACGATCGCGTCGGCGTCGGCGTTCACATACTGGTCGGGCGTGACCCGCAGCATCAGCGGCTGCCCCGAGGTCATGAGGGCGACCTTGCCGCGGCCCGTGATGTTGAGCTGGTACTTGCCGGACCCGGAGATGCCGTACTGGCTGTCCACGGCGATGACCTGGTGGGTCAGCGACGAGTCGAGCGCGAGGACATAGCTGCTGTCCACGGTCAGCCCGTCCTGGTCCACGTCCACCACGTGGATGTACTGGGCGAGGTTGGCGAGATAGACCGTGCCCTGGCCGTGGCAGCGCATCAGGTCCAGGCCCTCGCCGGTGTGCGCGCGGGCCCGCTGGTTGCCCTGGCTCTGGTACTCGGCGTCGAACTCGATCAGGCCCTGATAGGCGACCATGGCGCCCTTGCGGGCCAGGATGTCGTCGTGGCCCTCGAGGGCGACCCGCAGCAGCTGCGGGTTCTGGACGGTGTAGCGCTCCTGAGTCTGCTGCTCGGTGTGCGCGAAAAGTGGGCTCTGCATGGTGTGTTGCTCCCCCTCAGCCCCGGGCTCGGAGACGGTCGGTGCTGTCCTCGCTGGGCTGTACGACGACGATGCCCTCTCCGGAGAAGCCCATCTGGTAGGCCTCGCCGCTGCCGCGCCCGATGAGCGAACCGGCCTTGAAGCTGCGCTTGCCCTTCACCTTGAGGTTCGGGGACCAGGCGATCAGGGCGTCCGGGTCGACGTACGTCTCGTCGTCGCCGCGGCCGCAGTCGACGACGATCGGGGTGCCGCGGGAGGTCAGCGCGACCCAGCCCTGGCCGGAGATCTTGATGTTCCACAGGCCCTGGCCCGCGAACTTGGCGAGGCCCTTGACCCGCTCGACGCCCCACTGGAGGTTCGCGTCGAAGGCCAGCAGGTTCGTGCCGTTCACCGAGAGCGAGTCGCCCGCCAGATTGATGACGACGACGTCGGCTCCGTAGTCGGCGAGATAGAGCAGGCCGTCTCCGGAGCACTTCATCAGGGGCGCGCCTTCGCCGGTCATCCACTCCCGCGCGATCTGCCGCACGGCGGGCGGATTGGGCTCGTACTGCACGAACCCTTCGTAGGCGACCATCGAGCCCACGCGCGCGAGGAGGTCGTTTCCGGTCTGCATCGCCACCTTGACCATGTGGTGGCCGTGGTTCTCCATACGGGCTGCGACGGGCGCGGGGGCGAAGCCCGCGAGTTGCTGATTCATGACGGGCTCCCTCAGACCTCGAACGGCTGGACGATGATGAAGTTGCCGGGAGCGCCCCGGAACTGGAGGTTCACGCTCTCCCCCGTGGAGCCCGCGGACGCGTTGGCGCGCAGCCGGACCTGGCTGGAGACGATCGCCTGGGACGCGGCCGACCAGGCGACCACGGCGTGGCAGTCGGCGAAGGTCGTCGGGGTGACGGGCAGGACGACGGGCACACCGTGCGTCTTGACGATGACCGTGCCGGTGCCCTGGAACTGCATCACGAAGAGCGCGCCACCGGGGATGCCGTGGCCCTCGATCCTGCGGACCTCGTGCTGGAGGGACTCGTCGAACGCGAGGACGTTCTCCGCGGAGACACAGATCGCGTCGCCCTGGAGTTCGATGGGATGCAGATGCGTGGCTTCCTCGGCGAGGAAGACCTGGCCGCGGCCGGAGCAGCGCATCAGCTGCATCTCCTGGCCGGTCGAATTGCCCACGACGCGGCCCGCGAAGCCCGCGCCCTTGTAGCTGAACTCGACCTTGCCCTGGTAGAGAACCATGCTGCCCTGCCGTGCGAGCACGGCCTGCTCGCTGACGCCGAGGTCGACGCGGATCATCTTCTCGTTCTGCTGCGTCCAGCGCTGCCCGGTGGGGGCCTCGCGGTACGCGGCGAGAGCCGCCGCCACGCCGCCGGCCTGCGGGGCACCCTGGGGGGCGCCTGCTCCGTACGGGGACGGGGCCGCGGGCTGGCCGGGGAACTGGCCGGGGGGCTGCTGGCCGTAGCCGGGGGGCATCGGGGCGCTCGGCTGCTGCCCGTAACCGGGCGGCAGGGGCGCCGACTGGCCGGGGACCTGGCCGAACTGCGGCTGCTGCGGCGGCTGCTGGCCGGGCTGCCCGTACGGGGCGGGGGCCGGCGGGGGCGGGACGGTGCCGCCCTGCGGCGGGGTCATCGGGGCCACGATGGTCTGCGCGGCGTGCACGGAGGGGTCCGCGGGGGCCGGGGGCGGCGGCGCGAAGTTCTGGGCCGGGGCCGGGGCAGGCGCGGGGGGCGATGCGGGGGCCGGGGTCTGCGCGGGTCCGGCGGGGGCGCCGAACGCGGGCGGTGCGGCGGCCTGACCGGGCGGGGCGAAGGCCGGGGCGCCGGTGGCCTGCGGTGCCTGCGGCTCGGGCTCCTCCTCGGCGACCTCGCCGCCGAAGTTCTTCAGGAGCGCGTCGAGACCACCGTCGAAGCCCTGGCCGATCGCGGCGAACCGCCAGACGTCCTTCATGTAGAAGTCGCCCAGCATCACGGCACGCTCCGTGGAGAACTCCGCGCCGTTGAAGGAGTAGCGGGCCACTTCCTCGCCACCCGCGACGATCCGGATGTACCCGGGGGCGACCTGCGACATCTGTCCTGCGCCGTCGATCGTCGCGGTGAACGACAGCTTCTTGATCTGCGGCGGGATCCGGTCGAGCGTGACCCGGAAGGACTCCGTGTCACCGGCCTGCGCGCCGAGGAGCTGGATGGATTCCTCGGGCGACTTCGGCTGGTTGAAGAAGATGAAGTAACTGTCGTCCGACAGGCGCTCGTCCGCGTCCAGGCCGAAGCAGCTGATGTCGAAGCTCAGTCCGGGGGCGGAGATCTGCACACCTACGTACAGATCGGTACCCGCGGTGAGGTCACTGATCTTGGCCTTGTGGCCGCGTTGGAATTCCCTGGCCATACGTAACGACCGTCCCCCATCCCGAATGTAAATGCGTCGCGCCAGGCTAACCGCAATCCGCGACGACGGACCAAGCCGGTACAGACCCGGTACACAACCACCGCGCGCGGCGGAACGTCACTCGTCGCGGGCGGCCGGCAGGTGGGGCAGACGGTCGGCCGCGACCACACCTTCGAGGTACCCGCGGGCCCGTTCCGTCCGGGGGTACGCCTCGAGGAGCTGCCAGAAGTTGGGGCCGTGCCCGGGGACGAGGAGATGCGCGAGCTCGTGGACGAGGACGTAGTCGACGACGTACTCGGGCATTCCCTGCAGCCGGTGCGAAAGGCGGATGCTGCCCTCCGACGGGGTGCACGAGCCCCAGCGGGTGTTCTGGTTCGTGACCCAGCGAACGGAAGTGGGCCTGGCCCGGCCGTCGAAGTACTGCTCGGAGAGCCGCTCGGCGCGCTCGGCGAGTTCCGCGTCGCCCAGGACCCGCTTGCTCTCCTGGGCCGCGAGCTTGTCGAGCATGACGTTGACCCAGCGCTGTTCCTCGGCCTCGGACATCCGGGCGGGGATGAGCACGACGGTGCGATCGCCCTCTCGGTACGCGGAGACCGTTCTGCGGCGGCGGGCGCTCCGTCTGACCTCGACCGCGCTCGCCACCGAGCCGGGTGACGGCGGGCTGGTCATGCTGCGCTGTGGGTTTCCGGCGCGGTGCAGTGGGTCGGCGGGCACGCCACGACGTTACCCGCTGGGTGTGGGGGAAGTCCCGCCTCCGGGACGGTTCGGCGGGGTATCGCTCCCCGTGCGATCGATTAGTACGACGAATACCCCCTGCCTGTGGACAACGCCGCGCGGCTGTCCGCAGGGGCGGGCATTCTGGCTGTCGACCGGTGATGCGGACGGGGACAGCGCCGGGAAATGACGGGGGACGAAGGCCATGCATCCGATCTTGAAGCCCGCGCTGCGGCGCGGCTGGCGCGATCTGAACACGATCCAGTTCGGCGTGGCGCCCGCTCATGCCCTGGTGCTCGGTCCCGTGGACACGGCGACGGGCAGCTTTCTCCAGCTCCTGGACGGGACACGCGGGCTGCCGCTCCTGCGCGACGAGGGCAGGCGGATGGGGCTGCCCGACGAGCACGTGGACAAGCTCGTGCGGCGGCTGTCCGCGGCCGGGCTCCTCGACGACGCGACGGGCGGCGGCGCGGCGGCCGACGCCCTGCGCACAAGGACAGCGGCCATGGACCGGCTGCGTCCGGATCTGGCCTCCCTGTCGGTCGTGACTCCCGGGCCGGGCGACGGGATGCGGAGGCTGGCGGCGCGCCGCGCGATGCGGGTGCAGGTGCGGGGAGCGGGCCGGGTGGGGGCGGTGGTGGCCGCGGTCCTCTCCGGGGCGGGCGTGGGGCAGGTCGACGTGATGGAGGGAGGAGTCGTCGAACCCTGGGACGTGGCGCCGGGCGGCCTGCCCGCCGAGGCGGTCGGCGACCGCAGGGACACGGCGGCGCGGCGGATCGTGCGCCAGTCGACTCCGGACCACCCGCCACGGCGCGGCAGGAAGGAAGCGGGTGCGCCGCGCGAGCCGGGCGAAGGGGATCCGGGGCTCGGCCTCGTGATCATCGCCCCGCGGGACGGACTCGACGTCCACGCTCCCGACCCGCGTACCGCCGAGCCACTCGTCGCCTCGGGAACACCTCATCTCTACGCGGGGGTGATCGAGGGAACCGGAATGGTCGGGCCGCTCGTCCTGCCGGGGGCGACAGCATGCGCGAACTGTCTCGCACTGGATCGCGCCGACCGGGATCCGACCTGGCCGCGCTTGCTGGCGCAGTGGCGTTCGGGACGGGCACGTCATGTGCACGCATGCGATCTGGCGCTGTCGACCACGGTCGCCGGCCTTGCCGCGGCGCATGCCCTGGCCTTTCTGGACGGGGCGGCACCGGCGAGCGCGGGGGTTCGCTGGGAGGCGTCCGTGCCCGGATTCGACTGGCACGCACGGCCGGTGCCACCGCAGCTCACGTGCCCGTGCGGGGCGGGTGTGGTGGATAAGGGGGAACACCCCGTCGGGGACAAGAAGCCGCACGACACAATGGCCGGGTAACCGCCTGCGAGGGCGTGGCTGTCTGGGACTTGGAGGGGCGCATGTCTGATCTTCCCCGGAAGGCGGTAACCCGTACCGCCAAACTGGCCGCGCTGCCACTCGGCTTCGCCGGGCGGGCGACCTGGGGGCTCGGCAAGCGGATCGGGGGCAAGTCGGCGGAGATCGTCGGCCGTGAGCTGCAGCAGCGCACGGCGGAGCAACTGTTCAAGGTGCTCGGCGAGCTCAAGGGCGGGGCCATGAAGTTCGGCCAGGCGCTGTCGGTCTTCGAGTCGGCGCTGCCGGAGGAGGTCGCGGGGCCCTATCGCGCCGCGCTGACGAAGCTGCAGGAAGCGGCTCCGCCGATGCCGACGCGCACCGTGCACGCCGTGCTCGCCGAGCGGCTCGGCGAGGACTGGCGCGAGCTGTTCCTGGAGTTCGATGACAAACCGGCCGCCGCCGCCTCGATCGGCCAGGTCCACCGGGCGGTGTGGGAGGACGGGCGCGAGGTCGCGGTCAAGGTGCAGTACCCCGGGGCGGGCGAGGCACTGCTCTCCGACCTGAACCAACTCAGCAGGTTCGCCAAGCTTCTGGGGCCGCTGATCCCGGGCATGGACATCAAGCCGCTCATCGCGGAGCTGCGCGACCGGGTCTCCGAGGAGCTCGACTACAGCCTGGAGGCCCAGGCGCAGGGAGCGCACGCCGAGGAGTTCGCGGACGACCCGGATGTCGTGGTCCCCGGCGTGGTGCACCAGTGCGAGCAGGTCCTGGTGACCGAGTGGATCGACGGGATACCCCTTTCCGATGTGATCGCGGACGGCACCCAGGAGCAGCGGGACCGGGCGGGACAGCTCCTTGCCCGTTTCCTCTTCTCCGGACCCGCGCGCACGGGCCTGCTGCACGCCGACCCGCACCCGGGCAACTTCCGGCTGCTGCCGGACGAGAAGGACGGCTGGCGGCTCGGAGTCCTGGACTTCGGCACGGTGGACCGGCTGCCCGGCGGGCTCCCCCCGACCATCGGCCGCTCCCTGCGGATGACGCTCGACGGCGAGGCCGACGCGGTCTACGCGATGCTGCGCGAGGAGGACTTCGTCCAGGAGTCCGTCGAGCTCGAACCGGACGCGGTCCTCGACTATCTGCTGCCGATCATCGAACCGATGCTGGTGGAGGAGTTCACCTTCACCCGCGGCTGGATGCGCGGACAGGCGGCGCGGGTGGCCGATCCCCGCTCCCCCGCCTACCAGTTGGGCAAGCGGCTGAATCTCCCACCGTCGTATCTGCTGATCCACCGGGTGACGTTGAGCACGATCGGGGTGCTGTGTCAGCTGGGGGCGACGGTGCGGATGCGGGACGAACTCGAGGAGTGGCTGCCGGGCTTCCTGGAGGACGAGCCGGAGGAGGAGCCGGAGACCGAGGCGGAGATCGAAGCGGAGATCGAGGCGGACCGCACCACCGGGTAGGCCTCACCACCGGAGTTCACCACCACGGGGAGTCGAGCCGGCCCTCGATGGCCCTGAGGTTCTCGCGGGCGCAGGAGTCGCAGAAGTAACGTCTGACGCCGTTCTCCACGGAGCAGGTCCAGGTGGGCGGCGTGCCTTCGGCAACCGTGCCGCAGCGGGAACACACGAGATTCTCGGCATTCTCGCTGCCCGAGGGCCGGGGAGTCTGCTGGTCCACCCGGCGACCCTATCGCCGCGCCCAGAGGTTCGCCCGGCACAACGCACCGCGGGGGCCGGTCCGTTCGGACCGGCCCCCGCGGGCATCGTGGTGTGGCTCAGTCAGCGCGTGGCCGACTCGTCACTGCATGACGGCGATGGCGAGCGCGCGCCTGGCGCGCAGCGACGCGCGCTCGGCGCGGCGCTGCATCCGGCGGGCGGCCATCAGCCGAGCGGCCGGGCGCTGGGCCTCGGCCTCACGCATGCGTTCGTGCATATGCGCACGAGCCATGGCTTCTGGGATGAGTTGCATCTCGCGGGTCCTGTTCTGACGCGAGTCGTTCGCGCCGGTGGTGGTGAAGTCCGGGGTGGCGGAGCCTGCGGGCTCGGCGGTGGCTGCCTTCATCGGGGCCTGCTTCTTGGGGTCGTGCGTCAGGGGGCGATCGATCGTTCCGAGGGCGTTCATGCGGCAACGACCGGGTTCTTGCGCGGACGGCCACGCGGCCGCTTGCGGGCGACGACGACACCCTGGACGAAGAGCTCGCCGCCCCAGACGCCCCACGGCTCACGCCGCTCCTTGGCGCCGGCCAGGCAGGCCTCCATCAGCGGGCAGGTACGGCAGAGGGACTTGGCGTACTCGACGTCGGCGGGCGACTCGGCGAAGAAGACCTCGGGGTCGTAGGCACGGCAGGGAACGGGTACGCCGAGGTTCTCGATGGCGTCGTCGAGCGCGGTGAGCGCGGTCAGGGGAGTCAAGGTCGGGTCCTCCGTGGGAACGGGCGGGGGGAGAGTCTCTGAAGGCGGTACGGACGGGGCGTGCGCTTCGAGTTGCACGGTGGTGTTTTCCTCGTCTGGTCGTGCCGGCCTGGGTCGGCCGGTTGGCGGCTGGTACCGGGTCTTGCTCGGCCCCTTCGCTCCGTCATCCCGTTTTGGGGAAAACAGAAGGGCCGCGGATCCCGGGTGGGGTTCCGCGGCCCTGAAGGCGCCGGTCTGATCGAGGATCAGACTGGATCACTCCAGGGTTCGAGCCCACGGAAGGCCCACATCGTGTGGTGCTGCGTCGTCTGCTTCTTGAATCCGGCACCGGCTGCGGCAAAGGCATAGGCCTGCGCCTGTGCCGTCACTACTGCTTCCGGTGCCTTGGTCGCTCGCTCGCTGCCTTCATTGACCTCACGCATCGGGGAAACGTTGAGACCGGTGCGCGGGAGGGACAGAGGCAGGACAGAGGACTCCGGACGGACGGCGGCGGCAGCGATGCCACCGGACAGACCGGTGCCCAGGTTCGAGAAGCCGAGCAGGCAGGAAGCGACGACCGAGCGATCGGTCATTTTCACGGTGCTGATGAAGCTCTCGTTGATGCTGATCACTGGAATCGCCTCCTCTCGGCGTCTATGGGATCGACCGAAACCGATCCTGCGGGCGGACTATTAAGTACAGCACGGAGCCAGGGCTTCGGAGAAGCCGCCGTTCCCGTGCTTAAGAACCTATGGGTCTTCCTTGCGCATGCGCAAACTATTTTTTCGACGAGTTTGAATCAGTTGCCATCGGCGCCCCTTACACGCTCCTCACCTGCACAAATGGCGAGGACATCAGATCCGAAGCGGTTGAGCTTGCGCACGCCGACACCCGGGATCCGGGCAAGCTCGCCCTCCTCGTCGGGTGAGGCCTCCGCGATGGCGATCAAGGTCTTGTCCGTGAACACGCAGTAGGCGGGCTGTCCGAGGAGCTCCGCCTGGCCCGAGCGCCACTCCCGCAGGCGTTCGTAGAGCCCTTCGTCCATGTCGGACGGGCAGTCCTCACAGCGCATCAGCTTCATCTCACCCGCGTCGGTCAGGGACCGCCCGCAGACCCGGCACCGGGCCGGGGACCTGCTCGTCCGCCGGCGGCTCCTGGCGCCGGGGCCGCTCTCCTCGCCACCGCTGCCGGTGCCGCGCTCGACGCCCCCGGGCCCGCCGCCCGCCGCGCGGGCCCCGGAGCCCGCCCCCGAGCCCGGTCGCAGCCCGTCCAGGAAACGGCTGGGGCGGCGTCCCCCGCGGCCTCCCGGCGAACGCGACAGCGCCCAGGAGAGGGAGAGGTGGACGCGCGCCCGGGTGACACCCACGTACAGGAGGCGGCGCTCCTCCTCCACCTGCTCGTCGGTCTTGGCGTACGTGATCGGCATCATGCCCTCGGCGAGACCGACCAGGAAGACGGCGTCCCACTCCAGGCCCTTGGCGGCGTGCAGCGAGGCGAGGGTGACGCCCTCCACGGTCGGCGCGTGCTGGGCGTTCGCCCGCTCGTCGAGCTCCCCCACGAGGTCGGAGAGCGTCGCGTCGGGCTTGGCCCGCGCGAAGTCCTCGGCGAGGCGCACCAGGGCCGCCAGGGACTCCCAGCGGTCGCGGGCCGCGCCGGAGCCCGCCGGGGGCTGTGTCGTCCAGCCCTTCGTGGAGAGGACGGCCCGCACCTGCGAGGGCAGGTCGACGACGTCGTCGAGGAGGGAGTCGTTGCCCCCGAAGCGGGCCGCGCCGCGCAGCGCGGCGCCCGCCTCCCTGACCTCGGTGCGCTCGAAGAACCGCTCGGCGCCCCGCAGCTGATAGGGCACACCGGCGTCGGCGAGCGCTTGTTCGTAGATCTCGGACTGGGAGTTCGTGCGGAACAGGACGGCGATCTCGCTCGCCGGGACGCCGTCGGCGATGAGGGCACGGATGCGGCGGGCGGCACCCTCGGCCTCGGCGGGCTCGTCCGCGTACTCCGTGTAGAAGGGCTCGGCCCCGGCGTCGCGCTGCGAGATCAGTTCCAGGCGGTGGTCCGCGGCGCGGCCGCGGGCCTGGGAGAGCAGGCCGTTGGCGAGGTGGACGACCTGGGGCGTGGAGCGGTAGTCCCTGACGAGCTTGACGACCGTCGCCCCGGGGTGGCGGGTGCGGAAGTTCAGCAGATGGTCGGGGGTCGCGCCGGTGAAGGAGTAGATCGTCTGGCTGGCGTCGCCGACGACGCAGAGGCTGTCGCGGTCGCCGAGCCACAGCTCCAGGAGTCGCTGCTGGAGCGGGCTGACGTCCTGATACTCGTCGACCACGAAGTGCTGGTACTGGGCGCGGACCTGGTCGGCGATGTCGTGGCGGTCCTGGAGGATGCCGACGGCCAGGAGCAGGACGTCCTCGAAGTCGATGACGGAGCGGTCGCGCTTGAGGTCCTCGTACGCGCCGTAGATCTGGGCGATCTCGGCCGCGTCCCGGGGGATGAGGCGGCCCGATTTCGCGGCGGCGGCGGCGTAGTCGGCGGGGACCGTCTGGGTGACCTTGGACCACTCGATCTCGCTCGTCACGTCGCGCAGTTCGTTGCGGTCGAGGCGGATGCGGGACGCGGCCGCCGCGTCCGCGACGAGCTTGATCTTGCGGTCGACGATCCGGGGCAGCTGGCCACCGACTGCTTTCGGCCAGAAGAACTGGAGCTGGCGCAGGGCGGCGGAGTGGAACGTGCGCGCCTGGACCCCGGAGGCGCCGAGCTGGCGCAGGCGCCCGCGCATCTCGCCCGCCGCGCGGTTGGTGAACGTGACGGCGAGCACGCTGGCCGGCTGGAGGATTCCGGCCCGCACGCCGTAGGCGATGCGGTGCGTGATCGCGCGGGTCTTGCCGGTCCCGGCGCCCGCCAGGACACACACCGGCCCGTGCAGGGCGGTCGCCACCTCGCGCTGCTCGGGGTCGAGCCCGGCGAGCACCGCGTCGGCAGAGTCCGGGACCTGCGGGAAGAGGGTGGAGTGCGTTGCTGCTGTCACCCCGCCATGCTGCCAGGTCGCCGGAGGCGCGTGAGCCGGTTGTCCACAGGGAGGCGGGTGCGGTCGTACTAATGCGGGAATGGTGGCCGGGTCACGTACGTTCAGGTCATTGCGATGACGCACCCCGAGCAACAAAGGAGCGCGAGACACATGCCGGGCACTGTGACGATGTACAGCACCACGTGGTGCGGCTACTGCCGCCGGCTCAAGGGCCAGATGGACCGCGAGGGCATCACGTACAACGAGATCAACATTGAGCACGACCCGGATTCCGCGACCTTCGTCGAGAAGGCGAACGGCGGAAACCAGACGGTTCCCACCGTTCTCTTCCCGGACGGCTCGACGCTGACGAACCCGTCGCTGGCCCAGGTGAAGCAGAAGCTGGCCTAGCCGACGGTGCCCGGCTTCGGCAGGGGCTTTCCGTACCAGAGCTCGATCAGTCGGGCCGCAATCGAGATCCCGTAGGGAGGCAGGACCTCCCCGGACTCGAATGCGGCCCGCAGGTCTTCCCGGGAGAACCAGCGCGCCTCGGAGATCTCCTCGCCGTCCACGTTGATCTCCGAGGACGTGGCGTCGGCCATGAAGCCCAGCATCAGGCTGGAGGGGAACGGCCAGGGCTGGCTCGCGACGTACTCGACGTCGCCGACCGTGACACCGGCCTCCTCGAAGACCTCGCGCCGCACCGACGTCTCGATGGACTCGCCCGGCTCCACGAAGCCCGCGAGCGTCGAGAAGCGGCCCTCGGGCCAGTGCACCTGGCGGCCGAGGAGCGCGCGGTCCTGGTCGTCCGTCACGAGCATGATCACGGCCGGGTCCGTACGCGGGTAGTGCTCGGCCCCGCACGCCTGGCAGCGGCGGATGTGGCCGGCCGCCGCGATGACCGTGCGCTCGCCGCAGCGCGAGCAGAAGCGGTGCAGGCGCTGCCAGTTCTCCAGGGCGACGGCGTGCACCATCAGGCCCGCGTCGCGGGGCGACAGGAGGAGCCCGGCCTCGCGCAGGCCCGCGGGGCGTGCCTGCTGGTCCATGCGGCCCGGCAGGGAGTCCTTCTGCAGCGCGAAGTAGCTGACGCCGTCGTCGTCCGTGCCCAGGAAGTAGCGGTGGGCCTCGGTGAGGGGCGCCTCGAAGGACGGGGTCATCACCAGTTCGGTGGTGCCGTCCGGTGTCTCGTCGATGAGTACCTGGCCGCCGGAGACCACGAAGACCCGTGTCGTGGGGTGGCTCCAGGCGGCGGCGAGCCAGGCCTCGTCGAGGCGGTGGTGGGCTGCGCGATCGATGCCGCTCGGTGCGGTGAGCGAGACGGGACGGTCAGCGGTGCGGTCGGTCCAGGTGGTCACAGGTGCTTCCAACTCCCCCGATGGAATGGGTGGTGCGGCAGGGCGGTTTTCAGTGTGCATCGCGCCAGTGCTCGGCGAGATCGCCCCACAGGTAGGCCGTCGTCTCGACTCCCTTGAGGAGCAGATCGAGTTCGACCTTCTCGTTCGGTGCGTGCCAGCCGTCGGACGGCACGGAGATGCCCAGGAAGAGCACGGGGGCGGCGAGTACGTCCTGGAGATCGGCCGCCGGTCCCGAACCGCCCTCCCGGGTGAAGCGGATCGGCTGTTCGAAGGCCTGACCCATCGCCCGTACGACGGACTGCAGGGCGGGGTGGTCGAGCGGCGTCAGGCACGGGCGCGTGGCGGCGCCGAAGGTGATCGCGTGGCTGATTCCGTTCGGCAGCTGGTCGGCGACCCAGGTGCGTACGGCCTCTTCGACGCGGTCCGGGTCCTGGCTGGCGACGAGGCGGAAGGAGAGCTTCAGGAAGGCGGACGACGGGACGATCGTCTTACCGCCCGGTCCTTGGTAGCCGCCGCCGATGCCGTTCACCTCGGCGGTGGGGCGGGCCCAGATGCGCTCCAGGGTGGTGTGGCCCGCTTCTCCGTGTGTCGCGTGGGACTTGGCCGTCCGCAGCCAGCGCTCCTCGTCGAAGGGCAGCTCGGCGAAGAGTTCGCGCTCGCGGTCGGTGAGTTCGGTGATGCCTTCGTAGAAGCCGGGTACGGCCACGCGCGCGTGCTCGTCGTGCAGCGCCGCGACGAGGCGGGCGGCGGCGGTCGCCGGGTTCGGGACGGCACCGCCGAACGAACCCGAGTGGATGTCCTGGTCGGGGCCGCGCAGCTCGATCTCGCAGTCGGCGAGGCCGCGCATCCCGGTGCACACCGTGGGGGTGTCCTCCGCCCACATGCCGGTGTCCGAGACGATCACCGCGTCGGCCGCTATGCGCTCCTTGTGCTCCTCGATCAGCGCGCGGAAGTGCGGGGAGCCCGACTCCTCCTCGCCCTCGATGAGGAGCTTCAGGTTCACGGCGGGGGCGGTACGGCCGGTGGCGGCGAGGTGGGCGCGGACGCCGAGTGTGTGGAAGAACACCTGGCCCTTGTCGTCGGCGACCCCGCGCGCGTAGAGGCGGTTGCTCTGGACGACGGGCTCGAAGGGGTCCGTGTGCCAGCCGTCCTCGCGGGCCGCGGGCTGCACGTCGTGGTGGCCGTAGACCAGGATCGTGGGGGCCTGCGGGTCGCCCGAGGGCCACTCGGCGAAGACGGCGGGAGCGCCGGCCGTCTGCCAGACCTCCGCGGTCGGGAAGCCGGTCTCCTTCAGCTGCGCGGCGAGCCAGTCCGCGCTGCGCCGCACGTCCTGCGCGTGGTCGGGCTGTGCCGACACCGAGGGGATGCGCAGCCACTCGGCGAGGTCGTCGAGGAAGGTGGCACGGTGGGTCTGAATGTACGTACGAACGGCGCTGACGCCACTGACGTCACTGTCAACGGACTGGCTCATGGTCACGAGCCTAGCCGCCCCCGGGAGCCGGATCGTCCGGTGGTTCGTCACCCGGCTGCCCGCCCGGTTCCGCGAGCAGGATCCGCTCCAGCTCGGCCCGGCCGGGCAGGTGCGCGGGGCGCGATGTCTCGCCGCTGCGCACGTACAGGAACGACGCCTTCACGGACTCCGGGGGCACGTCGTGCAGCTCGGCCCAGGCCAGGCGGTAGACGGCGAGCTGGAGGGGGTCGGCGGTGCGGGTGCGGCTGGTCTTCCAGTCGACGATCTCGTACGTCACGTCGTCGCCGTCGACCTCCTTGTAGACCGCGTCGATCCGGCCGCGGACCACACGGCCGGCGAGCGTCAGCTGGAAGGGCACCTCGACGCGGTGCGGGGTGCGGTGGGCGTACTCGGTGCGCTCGAAGGCCTCCTTGAGCGCGTCCAGGTCGCGTTCGTCGGCGATCTCGGCCTCTCCTGGGCCGCCGCCCGGCAGGTCCTCGGGGCCGAGCAGCGGGAGGCGCAGCTCTTCGAAGCGGGTCTCGATCCAGGCGTGGAAGCGGGTGCCGCGCCGGGCCGCCGGCTGCGGCGGGCGTGGCATCGGGCGCGCGAGCTCCTGCGCGAAGCCCTCGGGGTCGGCGGCGAGGCGCAGCACCTCGGACGCGGTGAGCGATGCCGGTACGGGGATGTCCCTGACCGCTTCCCGGGCGCGCAGGAGTTCGCCGGTGAGGGCGTCCAGGTCACGGTCCCAGGAGGCGAGCGTGCGGGCCTCCTCGGGGGTGAGGCGGGCCTCGTCCGGGTGGGTGGTCACAGGGTGTGGGCGGGCGTCCGACTCGGAGGGCGGGGCGGCGGTCTGGTGCGGAATCGCCGGGCGGGCCGATGTCCAGGAGTCCCAGTCCTCGGGGTCGGCCTCGGGCGTTCCTGCGTCCTCGTAGGGCGGCTCTTCGTCCTCCGGGGGCGGTGGCCAGTCCGGGTCTTCGGACGGGGGCACGTCCTCGTACGCCGACGGGTGGGGCTCCTCGTGCGAGCGGGCGTCGTCCGGGGAGTCGGGTGCCCCCTCCCCCGTCAGGCCGTCCAGGTGCGTGAGGACCGTCTGCGCGGCGGCCCTGCGGCGGGCGAGGGACGTGTCGTCCAGCGGGAGCGGCCAGGCGTGCTCGGCCGCGCCTTCCGCCAGGGCGGGGTTCTCCTCGTCCTCCTCCGGCTCGTCCGCCCAGGCCTCGATCTCGCCGTGGCCCACCGCGCAGTGGTCGTACAGCGCCCGGAGGAAGTCCGAGGGGCCGCGCGGCTTCTTCTGCGAGGGGCCCCACCAGTGGCCGGAGCCCAGGAGCAGCGAGCGGGGCCGGGTGAACGTCACATAGCCGAGGCGGAGCTCCTCGGTGCGCTGGTGCTCCTTCATGTCCTCGTGGAACGCCTTCATGGACCGGGAGTCCCACGCCTCTATGTCGGGCAGGGTCGCCGCGTCGCCGCGCAGCGCGTGCGGGACGACCTTGCCCTGGGCCGTCCACTTCTCGCGGCCCTGCGTGCTCGGGAACGTCCCGGTGACCAGGCCGGGGACGGCCACGACGTCCCACTCCAGACCCTTGGACTTGTGGGCGGTGAGCACCTTGACGGTGTTCTCGCCGCCGGGCAGGGCGTTGTCCAGGCCCTTCTCGTACTGCGCGGCGGTCCGCAGGAAGGCGAGGAAGGCGAGCAGGCTCGCCCCGCTGTCGTTGGCGGCGAAGGACGCGGCGACGTCCAAAAAGTTCGAGAGGGTCTCGCGGCGGCGGGCCGCGAGGGCGTGCGGCGACGCGGAGAGTTCGACCTCCAGGCCCGTGACGGCGAGCACCCGGTGCAGCACGTCCATCAGCGGGTCGGCCAGCGAGCGGCGCAGATCGCGGAGTTCGGCGGCGAGACGGGCGAACCGCACCCTCGCCTCCGGCGAGAAGGGCAGCCCGTCGTCCTCCGAGTCCTCCTCAAGCGGCGTCTCCAGGAAGGTGTCGAGCGCGTCCGCGAGCGATATCACCTCGGCGGGATCGACCCCCTCGACCGCTTCCGCGAGCCTCCGGTCCGGGTCGTCGTCCGGGGCCGCGTGCCCATGGCGTACGAGAAGGCGTGCGCGGCGGCCGAGGAGAGCGAGGTCGCGCGGACCGATGCGCCAACGCGGGCCGGTCAGCAGGCGCACCAGGGAGGCGTTGGCGCCCGGGTCCTGGAGCACCTCGCAGACGGCGACCAGGTCGGCGACCTCCGGGAGGTGCAGAAGCCCGGAGAGGCCGACGACCTCCACGGGGACGTCGCGGGCCACCAGGGCTCCCTGGATCTGCGCGAAGTCGGTGGCCGTGCGGCACAGGACCGCGATCTCGCCGGGGGCCTTACCGGTGCGCACGAGGTGCGCGATGGAGTCGGCCATCCAGTCGACCTCTTCGGCGTGCGTGCGCAGCAGGGCGCAGCGCACCATGCCGTCGCGCTCGGCGCCGGGGGCCGGCCGCAGCGCCTCCACGCCCGCGTGCATGGCGCGCAGGGGCTCCGCGAGGCCGTTCGCGAGGTCAAGGAGGCGGCCGCCGCTGCGGCGGTTCTCGCTGAGGGAGTGCCGGGCCGCGGGGCGCCCGTCGGCGTGCGCGAAGTGCTCGGGGAAGTCGTCCAGGTTCGCCACGGACGCGCCCCGCCAGCCGTAGATCGCCTGGCAGGGGTCGCCGACCGCCGTCACGGGGTGGCCCGTGCCTCCTCCGAAGAGGCCCGCCAGGAGGATGCGCTGCGCCACCGAGGTGTCTTGATACTCGTCCAGCAGGACGACCTTGAACTCGTCCCGCAGGATTTCGCCGACCTCCGCGCGAGTGCGGGCCAGCGTCGCGGAGAGGGCGATCTGGTCGCCGAAGTCGAGGAGGTCGCGGGCGCTCTTCGCCTCCCTGTAGCGGCCGACGAGTTCGGCAAGTTCGAGCCGGGCGGCCGCCGTCTCCGGCACCTTGCGCAGGTCGGCGTTGGAGAGCTTGGCGCCCTCCAGGGCGTGCAACAGCTCGGTGTCGTACGCGCGGAGCTTCTCGGGCCGTACGAGGTGCTCGGCGAGCTCTCCGTCGAGCGCGAGGAGGTCGCTGACGAGGTCGGGGAAGGAACGGGTCAGCGCGGGATACGGGCCCGGTGCCTCGCGCAGCACGCGCGCGGCGAGCTGGAAGCGGGTGGCGTCGGCGAGCAGCCGGGCGGCGGGTTCGAGCCCGATGCGCAGCCCGTGGTCGGTCAGGAGGCGGCCCGCGAAGGCGTGGTACGTGGAGATGACCGGCTCGCCCGGAGGGTGGTCCGGGTCTAGGGCCTCGGGGTCGGTGACCCCGGCCTTGATCAGCGCCTGGCGCACCCGCTCGGCGAGTTCACCGGCCGCCTTGTTCGTGAACGTCAGGCCGAGGACCTGCTCGGGGGCGACCTGCCCGGTGCCGACCAGCCACACCACGCGGGCCGCCATCACCGTCGTCTTGCCCGACCCGGCTCCGGCCACGATCACCTGCGGGGCGGGCGGCGCGATGATGCAGGCCGTCTGCTCCGGGGTGAACGGGATGCCGAGGAGCTCTTTGAGCTGCTCGGGGTCGGTGATACGAGATGACACGTCAGAGAGGCTAGCGGCGGCCACTGACAATCGGGGCTTCCCGGTCGTCAGTGGCTGCCGTCACGCATGACGTCGAGACGTCAGGACTTCATGAGCTCTTCCATGTCCATGACGTCACCCGGCGCCGGGGCCTTGACGGCGACGGGCTTGCCGTAGTCCGAGAAGTTCATCGTGCCCGGGTCTTCCTTGCCCGTGGTGACGACCTTCAGGAAGTAGGGCTTGCCTTCCGCGGCCACGTAGAAGGTCGTCTTCTTGCCCGACTTCTCCTTCGTGAGGACGGCCGCCTTCTTGCCGTCGACCTCGGAGTCGTCCTCGCGCTTGAGCTTCTTCAGGTCCTTGGACTGGAACATGGCGTCGGCATTGCAGACACCCTTGCCCTTCGGGTTCGGCGTCTTCACCCACTTGTCCTTGAGGGTCGAGGCCTGGCCGCTGCCCCCCATGGCGTCCTTCCAGAACGCCTCGTCGCCCTTCATGTACTGGCTGTTGCCGGACACGAGCAGCTCGGCGGTGCCACCCGTGCCGCCGTCCATCTTGCCCTTGCAGTCCCCCGACTTGGCGACCGAGAAGTCGACCTCGACCGTCTTGGAGTCCTGCTTGCCCTCGCCGGCCACCCGGAAGGAGCCCGCGTCCTTGGACGCGTTGGACGCCTTCTTGGCGATCTTGTCGGCGCTCATCCCCTCGAAGGGGTCCTTCTCCTCGCTGGAGCAGCCCGTGATGCCCACGAACGCGGCGGCGCAGACGACTGCCGCGGCCAGGATCTTCCGGTTGGCTGCCATGTGTGTTTCTCCTCATGAGACGTTGAGCTTTGCGGCGACTTTAGATGGCCTGTGCGGCTGCTATGAGCGCGTACGGCGAAGGGTGACGTTGGCCACTGGCACCCCGGGGTGTCACTCCACGACCTGCCGGCCCTCCGGCCTCGCGCTGCACGAGGCGCGGAAGGCGCAGTGCGTGCAGTGCTGGCCCGTGGTGGGCGAGAAGCGTTCGTCGAGGACCTTGCCGGCCGCCGTGGCGAGGAGGTCGCCCACCCACTCCCCGGCGAGCGGCTCCTGGGCCTGCACCTTGGGGAGGGTCTCGCCGCCGTCCTTCTTGGCGGCGCCCTGGCGCAACTGCACCAGTTCCGCACCGCCCGCCTCCGGACGTACGCCTTCGAAGGCGTCGTCGACCGCGCCCTCGCGCAGGGCGAGCTGGTAGACGGCGAGCTGCGGGTGGCGGGCCACCTCGGCGGCGGTGGGGGTCTGCTTGCCGGTCTTGAAGTCCACTACGTAGGCACGCCCTTGCGCGTCCTGTTCGACGCGGTCCATGGAGCCGCGCACGCGTACTTCGTAGGGCCCCGCTTCGAGGGTCACGTCGAAGTCGTGCTCGCTGCTGACGGGCGTGCGGGTCGCGCGGTCCATCACATGCCACTGCAGGAAGCGTTCGAGCGCCACGCGCGCGTGCTCCTTCTCCTGCGCCGACTTCCAGGGGGCGTCGAAGGCCAGCGCGTCCCAGACCGAGTCGAGGCGCTCCATGAGGACGGCGAGGTCGGCGGGCGTCCGGCCGGAGGCGACCTCGTCGGCCAGGACGTGCACCACGTTCCCGAAGCCCTGGGCGGCGGTCGCGGGGGCGTCCGCCTTCACCTCGCGGCCCAGGAACCACTGCAGGGAGCAGGTGTTGGCGAGCTGGTCGAGGGCGCTTCCGGAGAGCACGACGGGCTTGTCGCGGTCCCGCAGGGGGACTTCGCTGGCCGTCGGCTCGTACATGCCCCACCAGCGGTACGGGTGAGCGGACGGCACGAGGGGGCGCCCGTCGGCGTCGCTCAGCGCCGCGAGCCGGGCCAGGCGGTGCGCGGCGGCCTCGCGCAGCGGCTCCGAGACCCGGGGGTCGACGGTGGTGGAGCGCAGCTCGGCGACGAGCGCGGAGACGGAGAGGGGGCGGCGCGGGCGGCCCGTTATGTCCTTGGGTTCGACGCCGAGTTCGGTGAGGAAGCGGGACGGCTGGTCGCCGTCGTCCGCGGGCGCCTTGACGGCGGTGACGACGAGGCGTTCACGCGCGCGCGTGGCGGCCACGTAGAACAACCGGCGCTCTTCGGAGAGGAGCGCTCCGGGAGTGAGGGGCTCGGCGAGGCCGTCGCTTCCGATGCGGTCGGCCTCCAGGAGGGAGCCGCGGCGGCGCAGGTCGGGCCAGAGGCCTTCCTGGACACCGGCGACCACCACGAGCCGCCACTCGAGGCCCTTGGAACGGTGCGCGGTCATCAGGCGCACGGCGTCGGGCCGTACCGCCCTGCGCATGAGGGTGTCCGCCGCGATGTCCTGCGCCTCGGTCTCCTCCAGGAAGTTGAGGGCGCCACGCCCCCCGGTGCGCTCCTCCGCGCGGGATGCGTACGCGAACAGGGCGCAGACCGCGTCGAGATCGCGGTCCGCGTTGCGCCCCGCGGCGCCTCCGCGTCGCGCGGTCCGCTCCAGGCGGCGCGGCCACGGCGTGCCGTCCCACAGCTCCCAGAGCGCCTCCTCGGCGGTGCCACCGCCCGCGAGGCGCTCACGGGCCTTGCGGAGCAGCGCGCCGAGCCGCTGGGCGCCACGCGCGTACGCGGGGTCGTGCGCGACGAGCCGCTCCGGTTCGGCCAGCGCACGCGCGAGGAGGTCGTCGGAGGGCGGCGGAAGGTGGTTCCCGGCGGCACGCTCCTCCGCGCGCAGGGCACGCCCCAGACGGCGGAGATCGGCGGCGTCCATGCCGGCGAGGGGGGACGCGAGGAGGGTCAGGGCGGTCTCGGTGTCGAGCCAGGCGGAGGCCGTGGCTCCGGGGGCGGCCTCACCCTCCTCCTCGCCTTCAGCAGCAGGCGGCACCTCCGACACCACCGCCGTCGCCACCGCCCGCAGCGCCGTCAGAAGGGGCGTGACCGCCGGTTCGTGGGGCAGCGCGATGTCGTCGCCGTCGATGTCCAGGGGGACGCCGGCGGCGGTGAGGCTGCGGCGGACCGCGGGGATCGTGTGGGCTCCGGCGCGGACGAGGACCGCCATCTCACCCCACGGGACACCGTCCTCCAGGTGCGCGCGGCGCAGGATGTCCGCGATGTTGTCGAGCTCGGCGCCCGCCGTCGGGTAGGTGTACGTCTCCACGCGGCCGCCCTCCCTGACCGCGGCCAGCTCCCGGTGGGCCCGCACCTTGTCCGCGGGCAGCCTGGTGAGCGGCATGCGGCGGGTGAGCAGACGGGTGGCCTCCAGGAGGCCGGCGCCCGACCTGCGCGAGGTCGTCAGGACCTCCACGGGCGCCGGAGTGCCGTCCGCGCGCGGGAAGCGGTCGGGGAACTCCAGGATGCCGTTTACGTCGGCGCCCCGGAAGGTGTAGATCGACTGGTCCGGGTCGCCGAACGCGACGAGGGACCGTCCGCCCCCGGCAAGGGCGTGCAGCAGCCGCACCTGCGCCGGGTCCGTGTCCTGGTACTCGTCCACGAACACCGCGTCGTACTGAGCGCCGAGCGCCCGTGCGACCTCGGGGCGGCGCGCGAGCAGCACCGCGCGGTGCACCAGTTCCGCGTAGTCGAGCACTCCTTGCATGTCGAGTACGTCCAGGTACTCCGCGAGGAACGCGGCGGCCGCGCCCCAGTCCGGGCGCCCCGCGCGGCGGGCGAAGGCGTCCAGGGCATCGGGCCCGAGGCCCAGTTCACGGCTCCGGGCGAGCACCGCGCGCACCTCGTCGGCGAAGCCACGTGTGGTCAGGCAGGCGCGCAGCTCATCCGGCCAGCGGACACGGGAGCGCCCCTCCCCCGCCAGGTCGATCTGGCCCGCGAGGAGCTCGCGTACGGCCACGTCCTGTTCGGGGCCCGAGAGCAGCCGGAGCGGCTCGACGAACAGGTCGGCGTCCTGGTGGGCGCGGATGAGGGCGTAACAGAAGGAGTGGAAGGTCGTCGCCTGCGGGGCGTTGGCCGCTCCTATGCGCAGCGCCATGCGGTCGCGCAGTTCCACCGCGGCCTTGCGGCTGAAGGTGAGGACCAGGACCCGCTCCGGCTCCGTGCCCTTGGCGACCCGCGCGGCGACGGACTCCACGAGCGTCGTCGTCTTGCCCGTGCCGGGCCCCGCCAGGACGAGCAGCGGCCCTCCGGGGTGGTCAACCACCGCACGCTGACGTGCGTCAAGACGAGGGGGATCCACGCGCACCGGCGGGGTACGCACCAGCCGATAGGCACCCTGGCTCCCCTGTCGCGCCTGGAGGTGCGACGGGTTCCGGGTGTGCCGGGCGGAAGAAGTGGAGCTCACGTGGGTCGCCGGTCCTGGTGGGTGTACGGGGGAAAAGCGGCTGCGCGGTGGCTGCGGGACGAGAGAGCGGGGTGAGGGACATGCGTGCGGTCGACGCTACGCCAGCTGGCGTGCGGGACGCGTGGCTTCCCCCGTACGGGCCACCGGCCCCCCGCGACGCCGCGGGATGGCCGAAGCTGTCAGGTGTGAGCCTCCGGAGCCCGCGGGTGAGCGTCCTCGCCGCTTCCCGCCGCGTCGTCGCCCGCCGCCCTGCCGCCCCCGCGCGGACCGGCGCCGGCCTCGTGCGGACCCGCGCCGTCCCAGCGCGCCCGCCGCATGTCGAGGCGCGGGACATGGCCCTGGGCCGCGCGGCTCGCCTCACGCAGCGGCGTGCCCTCCGCGCGGTAGTGACCGATCGCACGCAGTTCGTGGCCGGGCAGGAGCACGCCGTCCGAGCGCACCACCCGCCACCACGGAACCGCGCCTCCGTAGAGGGCCATCACCCGGCCGACCTGCCGGGGACCGCCCTCCTCCAGCCACTCGGCGACGTCCCCGTAGGTCATCACCCGCCCCGGAGGGATCAGCTCCGCGACCTCGAGGACCCGCTCCGCGTACTCCGGGTACTCCGGAAGCCCTTGCTCCGGTCCGCTCTCCTCGCTCATCCGGTCCATCCTGCCGTACCCCACCGACACCGTGAGCGGCCCGCGACAGAGTGTGCGGTACGAGACAAACTGGAGCTCGGTGAACACTTTGCGCCCCCGCATTGCACCCTGATGCCCCCCTCTGTCGGTGGGACATGCCACCATCGTGCGGGCGGTGACTGGTGATACGAGATCAAGAAGAGGCGACGGAGCAGCAGGATGTGCACCCCGATGAGACGGCGGGCACCCCTGCGGCCGAGGCGCACCCGGACACCGGTGGGCACTCCCTGAAGAAGCACGAGAAGTTCGAGAAGTCGGGCGGGCCCGACGAGGACGGGGCCGGGCTCTCCGGGGCCGGGCTCTCCGGAGCCGGCCTGTCCGGAGCCGGGCAGAACATCCACGACGCCTTCGTGCCCGATGACTGCGCCGACGAAGAGGAAGCCCACACCGACCGCGTGGCCGGTGACGAACCGCTGCTCGCCGCGCGCGTGCACCGTCCCTCCGACCTGATGCGGCTGCTCGTCGGCATCCTCGGGATCGCCGTCGTCCTCGCCATCGCCGCGTTCGCGCACGGCACGACGTCGGGTCTCGCCCAGGACATCGACAAGGGCACGGACCAGGCGCCCGACCTGCTGATCAAGTTCGCGGGTCTCACCGCGAGCATCGGTGTCCTGCTCGTGCCGGTCGCGTTCGCCATCGAGCGGCTGGTCAAACGGGACGGCCTGCGGATCGCCGACGGCGTCCTCGCGGCCGTCCTCGCGCACGGCGTCACGCTCGCCACCGACCTCTGGGTCGCCAAGGCCGCACCGGGCTCCATCCAGGAGGCGCTGACCCGGCCGTCCCCTGGTGATCTGCACGCGCTCACCGACCCCGTGCACGGCTATCTGGCCCCGGTCATCGCGTACATGACAGCCGTGGGGATGTCCCGCAGACCGCGCTGGCGCGTCGTCCTGTGGGTGGTGCTGCTGCTGGACGCCTTCACCATGCTGGTCACCGGCTACACGACGCCGTTCTCGATCATCCTGACCGTCCTCCTCGGCTGGAGCGTGGCCTACGGCACGCTGTACGCGGTCGGCTCACCGAACGTGCGGCCCACCGGCCAGACGCTGCTCGCCGGCCTGCGGCACGTCGGCTTCCACCCGGTGAGCGCGGCCCGCGAGGACTCCCCCGACAGCGAGCACGGCGACCGGGGCCGCCGCTATTTCGTCACCCTCGAGGACGGCCCGCCCCTGGACGTCACGGTCATCGACCGCGAACAGCAGGCCCAGGGCTTCTTCTACCGCGCCTGGCGCAGACTCACGCTGCGCGGCATCACCCAGCGCCGCAGCCTCCAGTCGCTGCGCCAGGCCCTGGAGCAGGAGGCCCTCCTCGCGTACGCCGCGATCGCGGCCGGGGCCAACGCGCCCAAGCTGATCGCCACCTCCGAGCTCGGCCCCGACGCGGTGATCCTCGTCTACGAGCACACGGGCGGCCGCACCCTGGACTCCCTGCCGGACGACGTCATCACCGATGAACTGCTGTGCGACACCTGGCGGCAGGTGCAGGCGCTCCAGTCGCGGCGGATCGCGCACCGCAGGCTCGCCGGCGACGCGATTTTGGTGGATCGTTCCGGCACGGTGATCCTGACCGACCTCAGGGGCGGTGAGATCGCCGCGGGCGACCTCGTCCTGCGGATGGACATCGCCCAGCTCCTGACCGCCTTCGGCCTGCGCGTGGGCGCCGAACGCGCGGTCGCGACCGCGGTCGACGTGCTCGGCCCCGACTCGGTCGCCGACTGCCTGCCGCTGCTCCAGCCCATCGCGCTGACCCGCTCGACCCGCGGAACCCTGCGCAAGCTGGCCAGGGAGAGGTCCCAGCGCGAGCGCGAGGCGGTCCTCGAGGCCTCCCGCCAGGACAAGCTGGCCCGCGCGGCGGAGGCGAACGCCGACACGGCGGCCGAGGCCCTCGAGACCACCGAGGGGGCCGCCAAGGGCCCCGACCGCAAGACCGTGCGCGCGGAGAAGCAGGCCGAGAAGCAGGCCATAGACGTCGCGCTCGACCAGGCCCGCGAGGAGGACCTGCTCACCCAGATCCGCCACCAGGTGCTGCTCATCCGGCCGCAGGCGCCCGTCGAGCCGGCCCAGCTCGAGCGGATCAGGCCGCGCACCCTCATCAGCTTCATCGCCGGAGCCATCGGCGCGTACTTCCTGCTCTCGCAGCTCACCCACGTCGACTTCAACACGATCGTCAGCGAGGCCGAGTGGGGCTGGGTCGCCGTGGCCGTGGCGTGCTCGGCGCTGAGCTACTTCGCGGCGGCGATGAGCCTGCTCGGCTTCGTGCCGGAGCGTGTGCCGTTCCTGCGGGCCGTGCAGGCGCAGGTCGCCGGGTCGTTCGTGAAGATCGTGGCGCCCGCCGCGGTGGGCGGCGTCGCGCTCAACACCCGCTTCCTGCAGCGCTCCGGGGTGCGCTCCGGCCTGGCGGTGGCGAGCGTCGGCGCCTCGCAGCTCTTCGGGCTCGGCTCGCACATCATGCTGCTGATGATCTTCGGTTATGTGACGGGCACGGAGAAGACGCCGTCCCTGTCGCCGTCCCGGACCGTCATCGCCGGTCTCCTGTCGGTCGCGGTGCTCGTGCTCGTGGTGACCGCGATCCCGTTCCTGCGGAAGTTCGTCGTCACGCGCGTGCGCTCGCTCTTCGCGGGCGTCGTGCCGCGCATGCTCGACGTGCTGCAGCGCCCGCAGAAGCTGCTCACCGGCATCGGCGGCATGCTCCTCCTGACGCTGATGTTCGTGCTCTGCCTCGACGCCTCGGTACGCGCCTTCAGCACCACGGAGATGAAGCCGCTGACCCTGGCCAGCGTCGCCGTGGTCTTCCTCGCCGGAAACGCGCTCGGCTCCGCGGCGCCCACGCCAGGCGGTGTCGGAGCGGTCGAGGCGACGCTCACCTTCGGTCTGATCGCGGTGGGCGTGCCCAAGGACGTCGCGGCGCCCGCCGTGCTCCTGTTCCGCCTCCTCACCCTGTGGCTGCCGGTGCTGCCCGGGTGGCTGTTCTTCAACCACCTGACGAGGAAGGGCCTTCTTTAAAGGAAGGAGGCCGGTTCACGGAAGGCCGAGCCAGCCGTGCGCCCCGTTCGCGCCCCCCGCAGGATGGGAAGCATGCCCAACCTCAAGGCGCGTGCCGCCGCCACCGTCGTCCTGCTGTCCGCGACCCTCGCGGCCTGTGGCTCAGACGACTCCAAGGACTCCGAGGACGAGAATCTGTCGGCCCAGGAGCTCAGCTGGAAGGACTGCCCCGCGCCCGCCGCGTCCGAGGGCGGCGGCGAGGCACCGTCCCCGCTGCCCGGCGGCGCCGCATGGCAGTGCGCCACCATGAAGGCCCCCCTCGACTGGGACAAGCCCGAGGGGGACACCCTCGACATCGCCCTGATCCGCGCCGCGGCGAGCGGCGAGAAGGACCGGCGGATCGGCTCGCTCGTCTTCAACTTCGGTGGCCCCGGCGGCTCGGGCATCACCACGCTGCCCGCCTTCGGCGAGGACTACGCCAAACTGCGCACCCGCTACGACCTGGTCAGCTTCGACCCGCGCGGCGTCGGCCGCAGCGCGGGCGTGCGGTGCGAGGACGACGAACAGCTCGACACGTACTTCCAGCAGGACTCCACGCCCGACGACGACGCCGAGCAGAAGAAGCTCGTCGCCAACGTGAAGGGCTTCAACGGAGCCTGCGAGAAGAACTCCGGCGAGGTGCTCCCGCACGTACGCACCACCGACGCGGCCCGCGACATGGACCTGATGCGCCAGGTGCTCGGCGACGACAAGCTGCACTACTTCGGCATCTCGTACGGCACCGAACTCGGCGGCGTCTACGCGCACTTGTTCCCCAAGAGGGTGGGCCGTGCCGTCTTCGACGCGGTCGTCGACCCCACCGAGACCGCCGAACAGGGCTCACTCGGCCAGGCCGAGGGCTTCCAGCTCGCGCTCGACAACTACGCCGAGGACTGCACGTCGAAGGTCGCGGACTGCCCCGTCGGCGACACCGAGCAGGACGTCAAGGACAAGATCGCGGGGCTTCTCAAGGACCTGGACGCCAAGCCGCTGCCCGCCATCGCGCCGCGCGAACTGACCCAGACAGCCGCCACGAACGGCATCGCGCAGGCGCTGTACTCCAAGGACTTCTGGCCCTATCTCACCGAGGGCCTCGAAGAGGCGTACGACGGCGACGGCAAGATCCTCATGGCGCTCTCCGACTCCATGAACGGCCGCAACCAGGACGGCACGTACAGCAACATCCAGGCCGCCAACATCGCCATCAACTGCGCGGACGACAAGGAGCGCTACACCCCGGAGTACGTCGAGCAGAAGCTCCCCGGATTCCGAAAGGCGTCACCGCTGTTCGGCGACTATCTGGCGTGGGGCATGGTCGGCTGCACCGACTGGGCCGTGGACGGCGCCGCCGAACACCCGGACGTCAGCGCGGCACAGGCGCCGCCCATCGTCGTCATCGGCAACACGGGCGACCCGGCCACGCCGTACGAGGGCGCGAAGAAGATGGCGGACGCGCTGGGCGAGGGCGTCGGCGTCGAGCTGACGTACAAGGGCCAGGGGCATGGGGCGTACGACAGCAAGAACATGTGTGTGCGCGACGCGGTGAACGGCTATCTGCTGGACGGCACCGTGCCGAAGGAGGGCACGGTCTGCTCGTGACGGGGTGATCAACCCGCCCAGGGGACTGTCGTTGGCCCCGCCTACTATGGATTGACTGTCTTCCGAGGGGGGAAGCGCTCCATGCCGCGTTTCGTACGGTCAGCAGCCATGGCCGCCGCAGGGGTTCTGGTGGCGGGGCTCGCCGTCGGCTGCGGTGGTTCCGACGGGGACGGAGGCAAGGACGACGCCAAGCCCGCCCCGACCGGACCCGAGCAGTCGCCGAAGCCCGACCCCTCCTCCACCCTGCCCGCCTCGCTCACCACCCAGAAGCTCGCCTGGAGCGGCTGCAAGGCGACCGGCGGCGACCCCGCCCCCGGCTCCGAGTGGCAGTGCGCGACCCTCGAGGTCCCCCTGGACTACGCGAAGCCGGACGGCGAGACGATCGACGTGGCGCTGATCCGCGCCAGGTCCACCGGCGAGGGCAAGCGCATCGGATCGCTCCTGTTCAACTTCGGCGGACCCGGCGGCTCCGGTGTCTCCATGCTGCCGTCGTTCGCGGACATGTACGACACGCTCCGCGAGCGCTACGACCTGGTGAGCTTCGACCCGCGCGGGGTCGCGGGCAGCGAGGGCATCCGCTGCCGCAACGACAAGGAGACGGAGGCCGCGGAGGCCGTCGACCTCACCCCGGACACCCCGGCCGAGGAAGCGGCGTACTTCAAGGACGCGGCCGACTTCGGCGCGGGCTGCGCCGCCGACTCGGACAAGCTCCTCGGCCATGTCTCGACGGTCGAGGCGGCAAAGGACATGGACGTGATGCGCCAGGTCCTCGGCGACGAGAAGCTGCACTACATGGGCATCTCGTACGGCACCGAACTGGGCGGCACGTACGCCCACTTGTTCCCCGAGAAGGTGGGGCGGCTCACCCTGGACGCGGTCGTCGACCCGACCGCGGACTCCGTGGGCCACGCCAAGAACCAGGCACGGGGCTTCCAGCGCGCCCTGGAGAACTACCTGAAGTCCTCGGGTCAGGACCCCGAGGACGGCTCGCAGAAGATAGTGCGCCTCCTCGAGCGCCTGGACGCCGAGCCGCTGCCCGGCTCCGGTGACCGCAAGCTGACCCAGTCCCTGGCCCTCACCGGCATCACGGTCACCCTCTACAGCCAGCAGAGCTGGCCCGCCCTGACCCGCGGCCTCGAGCAGGCCGAGAAGGGCGACGGCTCGGCCCTGCTGCAGCTGGCCGACGCCTACAACGAACGGGACGGCTCCGGGCGTTACAGCACACAGAGCCACTCGCAGCGCTCGATCGCCTGCCGTGACGCCAAGGCGCGGACGACGCCCGCGCAGGCGAAGGCGCAGCTGGCCGACTTCCGCGAGATATCGCCCGTCTTCGGCGAGTTCATGGGCTGGGACACGGCCGGCTGGTGCCACAAGTGGCCGGTGGCCGGGCTGCACGACTCTCCCGACGTGAGCGCCCCCGGCGCGGCGCCGATCCTGGTCGTCGGCAACACCGGAGACCCGGCGACGCCCTACGAAGGCGCGCGGAAGATGGCCGACGAGCTCGGCAAGGGAGTAGGCGTCGAGCTGACCTGGAAGGGCGAGGGCCACGGCGCGTACGGCATGGGCAGCGACTGCGTGGACACCACGGTGAACGCCTACCTGCTGAACGGAAAGGCCCCGAAGAACGGCAAGGTCTGCGAGAACTGAGCGAGCGGTTCAAGCAGAGGGGGCCCGCACCAAAAGGTGCGGGCCCCCTCGCAGTCCGTTCAGGCGCTACGCCTAGTAGACCGGCTTCTCGGGCTCGATCTGGTTGACCCAGCCGATCACGCCGCCGCCCACGTGCACCGCGTCACTGAAGCCCGCGGACTTCAGCACGGCGAGGACCTCCGCGGACCGGACACCCGTCTTGCAGTGCAAGACGATCTTCTTGTCCTGCGGCAGGCTCTCCAGGGCGGTGCCCATGAGGAACTCGTTCTTGGGGATCAGCTTGGCGCCGGGGATCGAGACGATCTCGTACTCGTTCTGCTCGCGAACGTCGATGATCTCGATCTTCTCGTCCGCGTCGATCCACTCCTTGAGCTGCTTGGGGGTGATCGTCGCGCCGAGGGCCGCCTCCTGGGCCTCGTCCGACACGACGCCGCAGAAGGCCTCGTAGTCGATGAGCTCCGTGACGGTGGCGTTCGGACCGCAGACCGCGCAGTCGGGGTCCTTGCGGACCTTGACCTGGCGGTACTGCATCTCCAGGGCGTCGTAGATCATCAGGCGGCCGACCAGCGGGTCACCCACGCCGGCCAGGACCTTGATCGCCTCGGTGACCTGGATGGAGCCGATCGACGCGCAGAGCACGCCGAGCACGCCGCCCTCGGCGCAGGAGGGGACCATGCCGGGGGGCGGGGGCTCCGGGTAGAGGCAGCGGTAGCACGGGCCGTGCTCGCTCCAGAAGACGGACGCCTGGCCGTCGAAGCGGTAGATCGAACCCCATACGTACGGCTTGTTCAGCAGCACGCAGGCGTCGTTGACCAGGTAACGCGTGGCGAAGTTGTCCGTGCCGTCGACGATCAGGTCGTACTGGCTGAAGATGTCCATCACGTTCTCGGCCTCGAGCCGCTCTTCGTGGAGGATCACGTTCACGTACGGGTTGATGCCGAGGACGGAGTCCTTCGCCGACGCCGCCTTCGAGCGGCCGATGTCGGCCTGGCTGTGGATGATCTGGCGCTGCAGGTTCGACTCGTCGACCTCGTCGAACTCCACGATGCCGAGCGTGCCGACGCCCGCCGCGGCGAGGTACATCAGCGCCGGTGACCCGAGGCCGCCGGCGCCGACACACAGCACCTTGGCGTTCTTCAGCCGCTTCTGCCCGTCCATCCCGACGTCGGGGATGATCAGGTGGCGGGAGTACCTGCGGACCTCGTCGACGGTGAGCTCAGATGCTGGCTCGACCAGGGGTGGCAGCGACACGGAGACTCCGTTGGTCGGTATGTGGAAACGGTTGTTCTGTCCGTAACACTGCCACGCCCCTCTTCATTCCGAGACACCCGTTCCGATGCGCGAGACGATTTCGTCCCAGTACCCGGGCATCGACTCCCAGGGCTCGTCCCCTCCCCCGCCGACCACCCGGTCGGTGAAGTAGATCGTCGACGCGCCCTGCCAGCGTGCGATGCGCAGCGCCTCGTCGAGATGGCCGCGGGGCATGCCGTGCACGAAGTGGCAGAAACGCTCGGGCGGATAGTCGGCGGTCCACTCGGCCACCTGTGACCAGCGGTAGTCGCTCCAGGGTCCGGAGAAGGTCACCAACTGGTCGGCGGATTCGGCGTATCCGGGATACGGATGGGTGCCGTGCCCCAGGACGATGTGCGCGTCGTCACAGAGCGCGCGCAGCGTCGTGACCGTCCTGCGCACCTCCGGGAGCGCGGCACGCTCCGTGGGGCAGCGGTCCAGGGAGAAGCCGTCGACCTGGTACCAGTCGAGGTAGCGGTGCGCGTCGGAGACGAGCTCCCCGAAGCCGCGGGCGCCGTACGTCACGTCGAGGTGACCGAGAACACGTACGCCCGCGTTCCGCAGCCGCCCCGCGGCCTCCAGGCAGTGCGGGTCGGGCCGGTCCCCCGGGCCCCTGCTCACATTTAGGACGACCCAGTGCAAAGGGGCACCAGGGCGGGTGAGTTCGGACCATTCGGTGGGCGCGACCAAGGGGTGCGCGAATCCGGGGATGCCGAATCCGAGACGTATGTCGGTGTGCGCGGTGCCTGTGGCTGTGCTGGTCAGATGCGGCATGCCGCCTCCATCCAGATGTCGGCGAGTGATTCCTCGAGGTTGATGCGGGGGCGCCAGCCGAGCCGGTCGCGCGCGGTGCGCACATCGGCCTGCTGCCAGCTGCCGCACCCGTCGGGATAGGGATAGGCGGCCGGGCTCCCGTGGTCGGATTCGGCGCGGGGGTGCCCGATGGATTGCCGCAGGGCCCCCTGATCCAGCTCGTGCAGGGCTCCGCCGTAGCCGGCGACGCGCGCCAGGACGGCCGCCGCGTCACGCAGCCGTACGGCGCGACCGGCGCCGATGTTCACGATGCCCTGGGCCGCGGAGAGCGAGGCGGCGTGCACGGCGCGCGCCACGTCGCGTACGTCGATGAAGTCCCGCTGGACGCCGAGCCCCCCGAGCTTGAGCTCGCCGTCACCGGCCTGCATGGCCCGCCGCATGGCCTCGGCGAGCCGCCCGAGCGGTGATCCGGCGGGAGTGCCGGGCCCGGCGGGCGAGAACACCCGCAGGACGACCGCGTCGAGACCGGACCCGAGGACCAGTTCGGTGGCCGCGAGCTTGCTGACGCCGTACGGTCCGCCGGGCCTGGGCACGGCGTCCTCGGCGGTGGAGGACCCCGGCTGGCTCGGCCCGTACTCGGCGCCGCAGCCCAGCTGCACGAGCCGCGCCCCGCATCCGCTGCGGCGCAGGGCCTCGCAGATCGTGGCGACGGCGACGGTGTTGTGCCGGGTCAGCTCGCGGGCGCCGCCGCGGGTGGCGCCCGCGCAGTTGATCACGACGCCCGGGTGCACGGCGTCAAGGAAGCGGGTGAGCGCGCCGGGGCTGCCGCTCGCGAGGTCGAACCGTACGTCCGAGTCGTCGCCGCGGCCGAGCGCGGTGAGCTGCACCGCCGGGTCGGCGAGCAGCCGGTCGGCGACGAACCGGCCGAGATATCCGTTGGCTCCGATCAGCAGCACCCTCATCGGGCGGCTCCCGGATCGGATTCTCGGATGCTGGGGGTCCTCATCTGGCGTTCTCCTTCAGGGGGTTGCCGTAATGCACGGGGTAAGGCCCGCGGTGTCGGCCCCGCGGGAGCGTGAGTGGTCGAATGGGGCCAGGTGGAACTGGCGGTGCGCATCCTCAGGGCGCTCCGTCGCCGTGCGCGGAGGCCCGGCTGAGCACGCGCAGGCAGTGGAGCAACAGCACGCACGCGGCGGCGCCGCACGCGACGAGGGGGACGACGCCGGGCCCCCCGGCCCGGACCGCGCCCTCCACCGGCGCCGCGAGCCACGCGCACCCGGGCAGGCGCCCCGCGAACACGGAGGCGAGCGAGACCGCCTCCACCGCGCCGGCCGCCCCCAGCATCAGCAGGGGCGCCCGCGTGAAGCCGTACGAGGTGAGCAGCCGGGCGAGGAGCAGCAGCGCGCCCAGCGCAGCGGCCCCCGCGGAGACCGGTACGCCATGGACGGCGGCGGCCCCCACCAGCAGGGCCCCCAGGGCGCACAGGTACAGCGCGACGGCGCCCAGCAGCAACGGCCGTACGGAGGCGGTGAAATCAGCGAGACCACGGCTGAGCGCGAGCCGTCGCCGTGCCCCCACGGCGAAGAGCCGCACGCACCACAGGGCGGGGGCCACGGCGAGCGAGAGCCCCAGGGCCGCGGCGATCGACGGCGCCCAGGGGCTGTCGGGCCCGCCCGACACGGCGGCCCGTGTGAGCCCGTCGCCGAAGAGGGCGTACGCGAGAAGAAAGCACGTCCACGCGCGCGTGGCCGGCACGACGTGGTGCGCGGAACGCAGCGGTCCGCGCCGAAGGGCCACCCGGAGCGCCAAGGCCACGGCGAGTGCTCCGCCGAGCCCCACCGCGTACCGCGCACGCCCCTCGCTCAGCTCGATCCCGACGGCGGTGAGCGCGCAGGCCACGCCCGGCAGCAGGGCGAACAGCGCCCATCCGGCGGGCACTTCGGGGCCCAGGCGTGCGGGGGCCGGCAGGGAGGTGGCGTGCTCCTCCTCGTCGCGCGGCACGCGCGCGTACATCTCCTCGGCGAGCGCGAACACGTCCCGGTGCCTGAAGCGTGCGGCGGTGCGGTCGGTCACTCCGTGCGCCTCGAGGCCCGCGGCGATCTCCAGCGGGTCGACGGCGCGTTCGCACAGCTCGCGGTGCCGGTGCATCAGTGCCTTGACGGGGTCGACGCCACCGCGCCGCGCGGGCCTGGCGTCCGTCCCGGCACCACCCCCCGCGCCCCGCCAGGCCGCGGGCTCCCGCACCAGGGCGGCGTCGGCCACCAGTTCCTCCGACCGCGCGTCCCACCCGCCGGGGCTCCCCGGAGCCCGTGGCGCGTCGATCCGTTGTCCCTTGGTCATACGCCCGCCTCCTTCAACCGCTCAGGTCCGTCCGCCTCGTGGGCCCAGCGGGGCGCGCCGCCCGCGCCGGTGCCCGCGTCCCCGCCACCGGAGGCCACCGCCCATCGGCCCGGCATGTACGCCTCCGCCGGGTTGCCGAAGGGCACCGGCTCGCCCGCGTCGTCGAGGGCCTCCCTGCGCACCGGGCAGTGCGAGACGATCTCCAGGTAGATGCCGCGGAAGGCTTCGGTGTTCTGCTCCACGGTGAACAGTTCGAGCGCCCGCGCACGCGCCGCCGCCCCGAGCCGTTCGCGCCGTCCGGCGTCGCGCAGCAGCGCCACGCACGCCTCCGCGAGCGCCCGCGGATTGCGCGGCGGGACCACGAGTCCGGTGCCGCCGATGACCTCGACGACCGCGCCGACATCCGTGGAGACCGTGGCGCGCCCGCAGAACATGGCCTCGACCAGGCTGATCGGGAAGCCCTCGACGACGCTCGAGAGGACGACGACGCTCCCGGCGGCGTACGCGTCGGCGAGCTCGGGCGCCTCGGGCGCGCCGATCTCCTCGAAGGACACGGGGTTGTCTCCGACGGCGTGCGCGCCGTCCGCCTCGTCGGGGAAGAGCTGCGCCGCGAGCGCCTTGCAGTGGGCGAGGTACGCGGCCGCGTCGGGGCCTTCGGCGGGCGCACCGACGATCCGCAGCCGGGCCTTGGGCTCCTCCTTGCGGATCTCCGCGAAGGCGTGCAGCAGGGAGATCAGGTCCTTGGCGGGCTCGATCCGCCCGACCCAGAGAAGGGTGTCGGGGTCGCCCGGGTCCTCGCGCTCGCCGACCTCCGCGAAGCGGGACGCCTCCATGCCCGGGTAGACCGTGCGCAGCTTCGACCGCTCGGCCCCGCACCGCTCCTGCCAGCGGCGGGCGTGCGTGTTGCCGGGGGTGATGACCGTGGCCCTGCGGTACACCTCGGCGGCGAGCTTGCCGTGGAAGGAGGTGAGCAGCGCCCGCGCCGGCGCGCTGAGGGCCTCGTCGCCGGTCGCGAGGTAGTGCGCCCGCAGTTGCACGCCATATTCGGTGACGAGGAGGGGCACTCCGGAGAAGTGCTGGGCGAGGAGGCCGGGGAGTGCCGCCGGGCCGCCGGACGTGGCGTGGCACAGGTCGACCGCGCCGAGGCCGTCGGCCCCGTACCAGTCGAGGGAGAGCGGTCGCAGCGCGCGCTCCAGGAGACCCGCGACGGCGAGCAGGTCGGGTACGCGAGCGGTGCGCGCCGCGCGGAGTGCGCCGGGCGCGCGGCACGCGCCCTCCAGGGCGCGCACGGCGGTTTCGGAGCGCAGCGCTCCGACGATTCCGCCGTGGTCGCCGGCAAGTTCGGCGAGGCCGTAGAGGGCACTGCCGAAACGGTCCGCCAACGCTGCGGAGTCGCCGGAGCTGTTGCCGGCGGCCCCCGTTCCGGAGTCGCACACCGCTGCGGCCAGTTCGCCGAAGATCTCCGCGAAGCGCCGCCGCGCCCGGCGTCCGTACCCGGCTCCGAAAGACACTCCGTCGTCGGTCCAGTCGGCGGTCCACAGGGGCGCCGTCCGCACCCGGTTCACCTGGGGCGGCAGCTCGATCCACCCCTGCTCCTCCTGCCGCTCGCTGCGGCTGAGTGCGTAGATGTCGAATTCATGCTGCCCGAGCCCGCGCACGAGCCGGTCGCACCAGAGCCTGGCCTCACCGCTCACATACGGATAACCACCCTCCGTAAGCAATCCGATGCGCACGCGTACACCCCCGATCTCCCATGTGGGGAGCCGCCGTTGGACCGGCGGCTCGCAGCGGGAAGAACGTATGCGGACATGCCGGTGGCGCGACGGACGGTTGTCCATCGCGCCACCAAAAGGGGTGAACGGCAGTAACTTTCTCGCCCCGGTAGCGTTCTGTCGCGCTATGAAGCCGGGAGAGCGCTCTTTCGCTACGCGGAGTTAAGCTGCGGCCAGCTCCCTGCGGGCCGCACGGCGTCGCGCCGCGGCCTCCGGGTCGAGCGCGGGCACGGCCGCCAACAGCTGTCTGGTGTACGCCTGTCGGGGCGCCCCGTACACCTCGTCGACGGAGCCGTGCTCGACGATCCGCCCTTGCCGCATCACCGCGACCCGGTCGCTGACCTGGCGTACCACCGCGAGGTCATGGGCGATGAAGACGAGCGCCAGCCCGTGTTCCCGCTGCAGTTCGGCGAGCAGCGCGGTCACTTGCGCCTGCGTCGTCACGTCGAGCGCCGAGACCGGTTCGTCGCACACGATGACCCGCGGCTCGGCGGCGAGGGCCCGCGCGATCCCGACGCGCTGCCGCTGGCCGCCGCTGAACTCGTGCGGGTAGCGCCCGTAGTACGCCGGATCGAGCCCGACGCGCTCCATGAGGTCGCTCACGCGAGCGCGCACGACCGCGTCGCGCTCGCCCCGCGCACGCAACGGATCGGCGATGGACTCACCGATGGAGCGGCGCGGATTGAGCGAGGAGACCGGGTCCTGGAACACCATCTGCACGCCGCCGCGTCTGCCACCGCCCGTCGCCTTCTCGCCCGGCTCCCGCGCGCCCCCGTGCCGGACATCCCCCGCCGAGGGCTCAAGCAGCCCCACCAGCATCCGGCCGAGGGTCGTCTTGCCGCTGCCGCTCTCCCCCACGACCCCGAGCGTCTCGCCCCGGCGGACCGTGAGCGAGACCCCGTCCACCGCGGCGAAGGCGCGCTTGCCGCGGCCGAACTCCTTGCGCAGGTCCACCGCTTCGAGGACGACGTCACCTTGCGCATGGGCCGTGGGCGCCTGCCGCGGCGAGTCCACCCGGGGCACCGCCCCGAGCAGCTCTTTCGTGTACGCGTCCGCGGGCGCCCCGAGGACCTCGCGCACGGGCCCCCGCTCGACGGCCCGCCCGTACCGCATGACCAGGACGTCGTCGACGCTCTCCGCCGCGACGCCCACGTCATGGGTGACCAGGAGCAGCGCCATCCCGGTCTCGGCCCGCAGCGCGTGCAGCAGGTCGAGGATCTGGGCCTGCACGGTGACGTCCAGGGCGGTCGTCGGCTCGTCGGCGATCAACAGCTCGGGCTCGCAGGCAAGGGCCATGGCGATGAGCGCGCGCTGCCGCATGCCGCCGCTGAACTCGTGCGGCCTGGAGCGCGCCCTGCGCACGGCGTCCGGGATGCCAACCCGGTCGAGTACGTCGACGGCACGCGCGCGTGCCGCCCGGCGCGAGGCTCCGGTGTGCACGCGGTACACCTCGGCGATCTGGTCGCCCACCGCGTAGTACGGGTCGAGGGACGACAGCGGGTCCTGGAAGACCATGGCCGCCGTCCCGCCCCGCAGCCGCCGCAGCTCCGCACCGGACGCCTCCTGTACGTCGATGCCGCCGACCCGCACCGCGCCGCCGACGTTCGCTCCCGTGCCCCGGTGCAGCCCGAGCAGCGCGGACGCCACCGTGCTCTTGCCGGAGCCCGACTCGCCGACGAGGCCGAGGGCGGCGCCCTTCTGAAGGGTGAAGGAGAGCCGGTCGACGGCACGGGTCTCCCCGAAGTCGACCACCAGGTCATCCACTTGGACGAGGCTCTGGACCAGGCTCATGACAGGACCACCCTTCGGTCGGCCACCGCGTACAGCACGTCCGCGACGGCGTTGGCGAGCACCACGAAGAAGCCGGTCACCAGGACCATGCCGACCACGACCGGCAGATCGACGACCTTGACCGCGTGCACGAGTTCGCGCCCCATGCCGGGCAGCCCGAAGAGCGTCTCGCTGAGCACGGCGCCGCCGAACATCGACCCGAAGTCATTGGCGCTCAGCGCGATGACCGGCGCGTACGCGCCCCGCAGGGCGTTCCTGCCGATGATCGAGCGCTCCCCGACGCCGTAGGCGCGAAACGTCCGTACGTGGTCGTCGGCGAGGGTCTCCAGCATCGAGGAGCGGGTGAGGCGCGCGTACTTGGCGGCCTCGATCAGGGCGAGCGACAGCCAGGGAAGCAGCAGGTTCCACGCCCACTGCTGGGGGTCGTCGGTGAACGGCACGTACTGCGGGAAGGGCAGCCAGTTCAGCTGCCCGCAGACCACGATCATCAGCAGCAGGCCGATGACGAAGACGGGCGTGGCCGTGCCGGCGAGCGTGACGGCGGTCAGGACGCGCTCGGTGACGCGCCCGCGCCGCCAGGCGGACAGGACGCCGGTGCCGACGCCGAGGATCAGCCACATCACCATGGCGCCGAGCGCGAGCGACCCGGTGACCGGCAGCTTCGCCAGGATCAGCTGGGTGACCTGCTGGTCGCTCTGGTAGGAGAGTCCGAGGCAGGGGGCGTCGCAGTGCTCCACGCCCGTGCCCGTCGAGTAGTCCTGGCCGGTGAAGATGCCCTGCAGGAAGTCCCCGTACCGGACGTAGACCGGATCGTCGAGCCGCAACTGGTCGCTCACCTGGGCCACTTGAGCCGGTGAGCAGCGCGGCCCGCAGGTGATCTGGGCGACGTCGCCGGGAGCGACGTAGAAGACCGCGTAGATGATCACGGAGATGGCGAGCAGGGTGACGAGGGCGCCCGCCGAGCGCCTCAGTAGGAAGCCGGTCATGCCTTGCCCTCCCCCCTGTGCCCGGTGCCGATCCGCAGCCGCGAGGCGGCCCGTGGATCGAGCGCGGTCCGCACGCCGTCCCCGAGGACGGTCAGCGCGAGCACCGTCACGAACAGGGCCCCCGCGGGCAGCAGGAGGTACTGCGGCGCCGCCTGGTACCAGATGTCGGCCGAGGTGAGCATCTGCCCCCACGACGCGGTCGGCGGTTTGACGCCGACGCCGAGGAAGGAGAGCGCGGCCTCCACGGTGATGTTCATCGGGACGAGCAGCGCGGCGTAGGTGATGACGGGGGCGGCGAGCCCCGGCAGGAGTTCGCGGCGCGCGATGCGCCAGGTGCTCCAGCCGCTGAGCCGGGCGGCGGCCACGTGATCGAGCTCCTTGAGGGTGATGGTCTGCGCGCGCACGATCTTGGCCGTACTGCCCCAGGCGACGAGCCCGATGACCAGGGCGACCAGGACGGGGCGCGGGAAGCCGCTGGGCACGATCGCCATCAGGGCAAGCGAGAGCACCATCAGCGGCATGGCGACGATGACGTCGGTGGCGCGGCTGAGCACCTGGTCGACCAGGCGGTTGCCGAGCCCGGCCGCGATGCCGACGGCGACGCCGAGCAGCACCTGCACGACGGTCGCGGCGAGCGCGACGCCGAGGGAGACCCGCGCCCCGTACACGAGGCGCGCGAACAGGTCGCGTCCGGTCTGCGGTTCGACGCCCAGCCAGTGCTCGGCGCTGATCCCGCCGAAGGGGCCGATCGGCACGCCGCCACGGCCGGAGTCGATGAGGTCGGGGTGGTACGTACTCGGGTCCTGGCCCTCGACCGCGGTGAGCAGCGGCGCGGCGAGCGCCACCAGGACGAGCAGCGCGACGACGGCCGCCGCGACGAGGGCGGCACGCTGCGCACGCAGCCGCCGCCAGAACTGACGGGCTCCGGAAGTCGGGGCGGGCGCCGTGGCGCCCGTCCCCGCTCCCGAGGCCAACAGGGCCTCGCTCATGGTGATGTGACCGGTAGCCCTTACTTGACCGCGACCTGGGAGACGTCGAGGACGCCCGTCCAGTCGCTGATCACGATGTTCTTGACGTCCTTGCCGTAGAGCCGCTTGTAGACGGGGTGGAAGAGCGGCACGGTCAGGGCCTGCTCGCCGATCTTCTGGTCGAGGGCGCCCCAGCGCTTGGCTGCCGCGTCCAGATCGGTGAGCTTGTTGATCGCGTCGATCTCGTCGTTGACGGACTTGTCGTCCAGGAACCCGGTGTTGAAGTTGGCGCCGTCCTTCACGATCTGCCGCCCGTCGAAGATCGGTGCGAGGAAGGGACCGCCGGAGGGCCAGTCGGCGCCCCAGTGGGCGAGGAAGAGGCCCGGCTCGTCCTTGGCGCTGTGGATCTTGTCGGAGTAGTCGTTGTCCTCGAGGCCCTGGAGCTTGACGGTTATCCCGGCCTTCTTCAGTGCGTCCTGGATCGCGGTGGCGATCTCCGGGCTCGTCTCGAAGTCCTTGGCGTTGGAGTGGGTGAGCGTGAGGGTGAGCCCGTCCTTGTGCCCGGCCTCCTTCAGGAGCTCTTTGGCCTTCTTCGGGTTGCCGTTCGCGCCCGCGGGGAAGTGGTCGTACTTCGTGTATCCGAAGGACTTCTGGTTCGGCAGGTACGTCGTCGCGGGCTCGGCGAGGGACGAACCGCCGGCGGCGTTGACGACGGACGACCGGTCGACGGCGTACGAGATGGCCTGGCGCACCTTCGGGTCGTCGAAGGGCTTCACCTTCGGGTTGAAGGCGAGGTAGTTCGTGTAGCCGAAGTGTCCGGTGCCGACGCGCGACGCGAGTTCCTTGTCGCCGGTGACCTTGGCGAGTTCGGCGGGGCCGAGGTTCGTGTCGGTGGTCACGGCGGCGGCGTCCGCGCCCTGGCCCGCCGAGAGGCGCTGGTTGATGACGGAGGAGTTGAGGCCGGACCGCACGTCGATCTTGTCCGGGTAGGCCTTGCGCTCGGAGTCGGTCTTCGCCGACCAGTGCGGGTTGCGCTCCAGGGTGAGCCGCTCGCCGTCGTTCTCGTTCTTGACGACCTTGTACGGGCCCGAGGAGACCGGGTGCTCCTCGTACTTCGTGCCCTTGTCCTTGCTCTTGGGGACGGGCGTGAACTGCGTCTGCGTGGCCAGGTAGGGGAACTCGCCCTCGGGCTTGTTGAGCCGGAAGACGATCGTCCGCTCGTCCGGGGTCTCGATGGAGTCGAGCCCGCCCTTGTCCTTGTAGGGCCCGGCGTACTTGTCGCCGCCTATCAGCCAGTCCCTCAAGTAGGGCGCCCCGCCGGAGAGTTCACCGGCGAAGGAACGCTCGATGCCGTACTTGATGTCGGCGGACGTGATCGGCGAACCGTCCTCGTACTTGAGCCCCTTCTTCAGGGTGTACGTCCACACCGTGGCGTTCTTGCTCGACTTGCCGAGGTCGGTGGCGAGGTCCGGCACGACCTCCGAACCCTTGGCGCCGTCCTCGCGGTTGCGGGTGGTCAGGGTGCGGAAGACGAGCGAGGGGACGTTGCCTCCGCCGGAGGTGTAGAGCCGCGCCGGGTCGAAGTCGACCTGCGGATCGCTGTTGAGGACGGTGAGCGTGCCGCCCTTCGCGGGCTTGCCGTCGGCGCCGCCGCTCCCGGCGCCGTTGTCCTCGGGGCCCGCGCAGGCGGCGGCGCCCGCTGCCAGGACGAGGCTGACGGATGCCGCTGCCACACGGCGGGCGATGGCGGACGATTGACGCATGGGAAAGGACCTCTCGGAGAAACAAGCAGGGGAAATGAGCAGAGCTCGCCCCGGGGTCGCCGAAGAAGGTCAGTCAGGACCGCAGAAGACGCACAGGTAAAAAGAGCGCAGAGACTGCGGAAGATCCCGAGAGAAAGCGACGCACGCGCCAGGGGCGGGCGTCAGCAACAGTGGACGTCGGACACGCAGAGCGCGGTCACGCCAAAGAGCGCCAGCTCAAGGGCGGCGCGCGAAGAGGCGTGACGAGGCGACATGCGGAGAAATATGAACGAACTTTCGGCGGATGTCAAAGCTGTCGATCGCAAAACGACCACATGCCGAGCGCGTCTGTCTCAACTCTTGGGAAAAGCCCAGGGGTTGGCCTTGCACTTGATTCCGTCGTGGTCGAGGAACTTCGTCTGCTGCTGCATGACCGGCGCGAGCTGGCCGTCCTTCGTGCAGTCCGTGTGATTGAAGCCCAGCCGGTGGCCGACCTCGTGATTGATCAGCATCTGCCGGTAGGGGTGGATGCGGTCGCCGTAGGTCTTGGCGCCCTGCGCCCATCGGTAGGCGTTGATCATGACGCGGTCGGTGGCCGCGGAGTCACAGGAGACGTTCTGCTGCAGGGTGTCGAGCCCGGATTTCGCGCACCACTTCCCGGTCGTCACCGGACTGGCGAGCGTGATGACGAAGTCGGGATGCCCCGAGGAGATCCGCTCGAAGGTCCGGCCGCCGCCGTGCGCCCAGCTCCGGTCGTCGTTCAGGGTCTTCTGCACGGCCGAGGCGAACAGCTCGCCGTCCAGGCCCATCCCCTTCTCGACGTCGACGCGGTAGCGGAACTTCTGCCCCTTGCCGGGCGCCTTGTCGAACCCGGCCATCGCCTCGAACTCGCCGGACGCCGCGAGTTTGGCGTCCAGCGGGTACTTCTTGGCCATCTTCGTCTCGTACGTCGCCGGAGCGGACTCGGGAGGCGTGGGCCGGTCGTCCGAGCGGGACGCGTCCTCGCCGGCGGCACGGCTTTCCTGGCCCTTCGCGGCCCGCGTGGCGGCCTCGGGCGCAGAATCCTTTGCCCCGTCGGCCACCTGGCCGGCCACCACGACCGCGAGGACGGTCGTGACAGCGGCGGCGGCGATGCCGGTGAAGGCGCGGCCCTTGCCTCCCTTGCCGTCCTGGGCGTCGTCGTCCGCGAAGGCGCCGGGGCCGTCGGCTCCGTCAGCACCACCGGCACCATCGGCTCCCTCCGCACCATCGGCCCAGAGCTCTCCCCGTGCTTCCTCGTCCTCGTCGACCGAGCGGTCCCAGTCCGTGACCGAGGCGTACGGGTCGCGGGGCTGGGGGGTCCGCGGAGGCGGCGGCCCGGTCGGCGCGCGCGTGGCGCCGGTCGCACCGCTCCCGAAGAGATCCTCGTCGGCGAACTCCTCGCCGAACGCGTCCAGGTAGTCGCGGCGCGGCCCCGGCATGCGAGGCGGCGCGGTCCGCGCTCCCGGCGTCCCATAGGCGGCGCCCATCCGCGGCCCGGCTCCCCACACCCCACCCGGCTCACGCTGCTCGGGGTGCCCGCCACGGACGTGCGGCGTGCCGTGCGAGGGGGTGGCCTGGGGCGTGCCGTGCGGCGGTGTGGCCTGCGGGAAACCGTGCGGCGGTGTGGCCTGCGGGACGCCGTGCGCGGGCGTGCCGGGGTCCCCCGGGGCGCGCCTGCGGCGTCCCGTGCCCGGCCCCGGCGGGCGTGCGCCCTGCGGTGGCGGCAGATCGTCGGTATCCGTGTTGCTCGTACGGCCCGTGGTGCCCGTGTTGTCTGCGAGGTCGGTTGAACCCCGGCGGCTATGACGTCCCACTCGCCGCCTCAGCTCCCCGCGCCCGATTGACCGGATGCATGCAACTCGCCCGTGTCCGCGAGGAGTTCGCGGATCGCCGTGGCCACCGTATCCGGATACTCCATCATCGCCACATGCCCTGCGTCCGGCAGGGTGAGAAGCCGCGAGTCACGGAACGCGGCAGCGGCCTTGCGCGCCATACGGTACGACACGAGCAGATCCTTGCCGCCGTACACCAACAGCGTAGGCGCGAGCACCCGCTCCGCCTGCCGCCACAGGCCGTGCTGCCCGCCCAGCGTGTACGCGTTCACGATGCCGCGGGCCGACCGGGTCATCGCGTCCCACATGTACGGAAGGGCGAGCCTGCGCTCCATCTCCCGTACCGCCGCGCTGTACCCCTCGGGCGAGACCCGGGCCGGGTCGCCGTAACAGAGCCCCATGACACCGCTGACCCGCTGCTCGGCCGTCCAGTCCTTGGTGAGCCTGGTGAACAGGGACGCGACGCCGGGCACCGCCAGAAGCCCGGTGGGCACCGCCGTGCGCTGCACCCGGAGCTCGGGAAGCGCCGGCGAGATCAGCGTGAGCGTACGGACCAGGTCGGGGCGGACGGCGGCGACACGGGTCGCCACCGCGCCGCCCAGCGAGTTCGCGATCAGGTGCACGGGCCCGTCTTCGCGCGAGTCCAGATAGCGGATGACCGCGCGCGCGTGCCCGGTGACCGAGTAGTCACCGTCGTCCGGCGGCGGCGAGTCGCCGAAGCCCGGCAGGTCGAGGGCCGCGCAGTCGACGACGTCCTCGAGGAGCGGCATCAGGGCCGACCAGTTCTGCGAGGAACCGCCGAGCCCGTGCACGAACAGCGCGGAGGGCAGCCCCTCGCGCACCGACGGCCTGGAGCGCACCGAAAGCGTGAGCCCCGGGAGGGTGACCGAGTCGAGCCGCTCGCCCGCCGCGACCGCCACGACGCCCGGTTTGGGGGCGACGGTGGCGGCGATCACGTTCGGCAGCTCGGTCGAAGACATGCGGCAATGTTACGAGACGATCACACGGTGGTTCATGTGTTCGCCGTCACAGATCCGGCCGATCTCGCCCGGAGATCGCGTAGCGCCCGGTTCGGCAGTCTCCTACGCTCATAGAAGAGGGCGCATACGCTCATAGGAGAGGACGGACAGGGCACTCGCACCACTAGTCCTCTACGGAAGAGAGCCACGATGACCGTCGACCCGACCGACCCCGAGACCTTCGAGGCCGAGGCACCCACCGACACCAGCACCGAAGCGCCCGAGGCCGACGCCGCGGAGCAGCAGACCGACCTCGCACCGCGCGGGGACGACTCCTTGCAGGGTGTGGACACGGACGCGGCCAACGAGGCCGACCTGGCCGAACAGGCCCGCGTCGTCGACCTCGACGAAGACGACTATCGCTGAGCTGCCCGTGTTTGCCCTGCTACGCACGGCTTTCACGGTCGTCCGGTCCGTGAAATTCTCCGCTCGTACCGCGCACATCGCGGTTACTGAAAAGTACGATGGCCGCGCGGCGCACACCGCACGTTCACGATCATGGGAGGCGGCGTGACAGCCATCGAGCAGACAGAGGCAGCGCGCCCGCGGGGCACACGCCTGCCGCGTCGTGCCCGACGCAATCAGTTGCTGGGCGCGGCGCAGGAGGTCTTCGTCGCGCAGGGCTATCACGCGGCGGCGATGGACGACATCGCCGAGCGGGCCGGAGTCAGCAAGCCGGTGCTCTACCAGCACTTCCCCGGCAAGCTCGACCTGTATCTCGCCCTGCTCGACCAGCACTGCGAGTCACTGCTGCAGTCCGTGCGTACGGCGCTCGCGTCCACGTCGGACAACAAGCTGCGGGTGGCGGCCACGATGGACGCCTACTTCGCGTACGTGGAGGACGAAGGCGGCGCTTTCCGCCTGGTCTTCGAGTCCGACCTGACGAACGAGGCGGCGGTCCGCGAGCGCGTGGACCGGGTCACCCTGCAGTGCGCGGAAGCGATCTGCGAGGTCATCGCGGAGGACACGGGCCTGCCCCGTGACGAGGCGATGCTGCTCGCGGTGGGCCTCGGCGGCTACTCCCAGGTGGTCGCCCGGTACTGGCTCGCCAGCGGCAGCACGGTTCCGCGCGACAAGGCGGTGGAACTGCTGACGTCGCTGGCCTGGCGCGGTATCGCGGGCTTCCCGCTGCACGGCCTGGAAGGCCACTGACGTACCCCTGGAGGCTTCCCGCCTTTGTTCCCGATCTCTGTTCGCTACCGGCGTGCAGCGGCACCAGCATGCACGTCGCCTCACCGGGCTAATGTGTGCTGAGTACGGCGCGGCAGGCCGCGCACATCACTGACCGTCGGAGGGACAAAGCCGTGGAGGTCAAGATCGGCGTGCAGTACGCGCCCCGCGAGATCGTGCTGGAGAGCGGCCAGAGTGCCGAGGAAGTCGAGCACGCGGTGTCCGAGGCGCTGACCGGCAAGTCGCCGCTGCTGAGCCTCGTGGACGACCACGGCCGCAAGGTCCTGGTTCCGGCCGACCGCCTCGCGTACGTCGAGCTCGGTGAGCCGACCGCACGCAAGGTGGGCTTCAGCGCCCTGTAGTTCAAGGCGCTGCACGCATCGCAACACACGAGAACGGCCCGGTGGTTGTCGACCACCGGGCCGTTCTCGTGCGTCGCGATGCGTTGAGGTGACCCGCGGGGGAAGGCTTTGGAGGATTGCATTCCGGCCGCCAGGGGTAAGACCGGCTACGACCGTTTTGCACCTGGCCGCGAGGGAGGGAAGACCCTGTGATTCTGGAAGCACTCGGCTCCGCACTGCTCGGTTTCGCCCTGGCATGGGCGGCGGCCCACCGACTGTCCGCGCGGCTCCCCGCGCGCAAGCTGGTCCTGTCGACCGGCGCGGCCGGCGCCGTGATCGGCGCATTCGTCACACACATGGCCCTGGGCGCAGGCCACGCCCTCGGCACACTCACCGGCGCGGTAGCCGTAGCAACAGCCCTGCTCTCACTACTCCTCCGCCCCACCCGCGGCCACCTACGCCGTCGCTCAGCGACGGCGTAGGGAGCGAAGCTGGGGGCTCCACCGGCGGAGGCGCGACAAACCACAACGCACCCCGCAGGCAACGACGGCGAACGGGCCCCGCAAGGGGCGCGGGGAACGGCGCGACAAGCCCCCACGCACCCCGCAGCCGACCACGGCGGACAGGCCCGGTAAGGGGCGCGGGGAACTGCGCAAGAGACCCCCACCCACCCGCAGCCGACCACGGCGGACAGGCCCGGTAAGGGGCGCGGGGAACGGCGCGAGAAACCACAGCGCACCCCCCAGCCGACAACGGCGACCGGGCCCCGCAAGGGGCGCGGGGAACTGCGCGACAAGCCACAACGCCCCCGCAGCCGACAACCGCTCCAGCCCCGCAGGGTGCCGCGGGGAACGGCGCGGGAAACCCCAACCCACCCGCAGCCAAGACCCCACCCCCGGAGCCCCAGCGACTACGCCGCCAACCCCAACGCAGCCATCCGCTTAGTGTGCGCCTCAGTGATCCGCGAGAACATCCGCCCGACCTCGGCAAGGTCGAACCCATCGGCCACGCCCCCGACCAGCATGGTCGACAACGCGTCACGATCAGCGACCACCCGCTGCGACTGCGAAAGCGCCTCCCCCATGAGCCGCCGCGCCCACAGCGCAAGCCGCCCACCCACCCGCGGATCCGCGTCGATCGCGGCCCGCACCTTCTCCACCGCGAAGCTCGCATGCCCCGTGTCATCGAGCACACCGAGGACGAGACGCCGGGTGTCCCCGTCGAGCCGCGCCGCGACCTCGCGGTAGAAGTCACTGGCGATCGAGTCACCCACGTACGCCTTGACCAGGCCCTCGAGCCAGTCGGACGGCGCCGTCTGCCGGTGGAAGCCGTCGAGCGCCGCCACGAACGGCTCCATCGCCTCGGTCGCGTCCGCGCCGATCGCCGAGAGCCGGTCCCGCAACTGCTCGAAGTGGTGGAATTCAGCCGACGCCATCTTCGCCAGCTCCGCCTTGTCGCCGAGCGTCGGCGCCAGCTTCGCGTCCTCCGCGAGCCGCTCGAACGCCGCGAGCTCTCCGTAGGCAAGCGCTCCGAGCAGGTCCACGACCGCGGCGCGGTAGTTCGGGTCGGCGGAAGCGGTCGTCCAGTCCTGGGCAGCGATTCCCGTGGGTTCGGCAGGTGTGTCAGCGGCGGTGTCAGGCGTCTCCATAAACCGCACAATAGCCCGCGCGCAGCAACGTGTAAGGGCCTGGTCAGTGACTGTGACGACAGTGACGTGACGAATTCGCCAGACACGGCTGCGAGATTCCGGGGTACAGTGGTAATGCGCCCGCCGAATATTCGACGGGCCGTACGAATGAGGATGCCCGGTCGGAGGCCCGATCGGCTCCGACCCGACAGCCCTCCAGGCGGCCCGCACAGTGCGGACGGCACGATGAGGGAACCTCAGCGGTACGAGCGCTCGAGCGCAGGCAGTGGTCCCGCGCCCCCGGCCCCGCCCCCCAAGCAGCCGGCGGTAGTGGCACGGTCACGACCCCCCAGCGTTCGCCTCGGGCCGCGTCTCACAGAAGAGGCAATGCCCTGACTACGACTTTCCGCGATCTCGGAATTCTCTCCGAGACGGCCGAGGCCCTAGAGGCCGTCGGCATCATCAGCCCTTTCCCCATCCAAGAGATGACGCTCCCCGTCGCGCTCTCGGGCAGCGACGTCATCGGCCAGGCCAAGACCGGCACCGGCAAGACGCTCGGCTTCGGACTCCCGCTCCTGGAGCGCGTCACCGTCCCCGCGGACGTCGAGGCCGGCCGGGCCAAGCCCGAGCAGCTGACCGACGCCCCGCAGGCGCTCATCGTCGTCCCCACGCGTGAGCTCTGCCAGCAGGTCACGAACGACCTCCTGACCGCCGGCAAGGCACGGAACGTACGCGTCCTCGCCATATACGGCGGCCGTGCCTACGAGCCGCAGGTCGAGGCCCTCAAGAAGGGCATCGACATCGTCGTCGGCACGCCGGGTCGTCTGCTCGACCTCGCGGGCCAGAAGAAGCTCAACCTCAAGCACATCAAGTGCCTGGTCCTCGACGAGGCCGACGAGATGCTCGACCTGGGCTTCCTGCCCGACGTCGAGCGGATCATCAACATGCTTCCGGCCAAGCGTCAGACGATGCTGTTCTCGGCCACCATGCCGGGCGCGGTCATCGGCCTGGCCCGTCGCTACATGTCGCAGCCCACGCACATCCGCGCCACCGCGCCGGACGACGAGGGCCAGACGGTCGCGAACACGAAGCAGCACGTGTTCCGCGCGCACAACATGGACAAGCCCGAGATGGTCTCGCGCATCCTGCAGGCCGAGGGCCGCGGACTCGCGATGATCTTCTGCCGTACGAAGCGGACCGCCGCCGACATCGCCGAGCAGCTCGAGAAGCGCGGCTTCGCCTCGGGCGCCGTACACGGCGACCTCGGGCAGGGCGCCCGTGAGCAGGCGCTGCGCGCGTTCCGCAACGGCAAGGTGGACGTGCTCGTCTGCACGGACGTCGCCGCGCGCGGCATCGACGTCGGTGGCGTCACGCACGTCATCAACTACCAGTCCCCCGAGGACGAGAAGACGTACCTCCACCGCATCGGCCGCACCGGCCGCGCGGGTGCCAAGGGCATCGCGATCACGCTGGTCGACTGGGACGACATCCCGCGCTGGCAGCTGATCAACAAGGCGCTGAACCTCGGCTTCAACGACCCGGTCGAGACGTACTCCAGCTCTCCTCACCTGTACGAGGAGCTGAACATCCCGGCGGGCACCAAGGGTGTGCTGCCGCGCGCCGAGCGGACCCGTGCCGGGCTGCGCGCCGAGGAGATCGAGGACCTCGGCGAGACCGGCGGCAAGGGCGGCGCGCGTGGCCGCGACCGCGGGCGTGACGGCGGCCGTGACGGCGGCCGTGACCGTGACCGCGGGCGCGCCCCCGAGCAGGAGCGCGAGCCGCGTGAGGCGCGTACGCCGCGTCGCCGCCGCCGCACCCGTTCCGGTACGCCGCTGGATGCGCCGGCGGTGGCAGTCGCCGAGGCCGCGGCACCCGCAGCGGTAGCCGCCCCCGAGGCCGAGCCGACGGAGCCGCGCACGCCGCGTCGCCGCCGCCGGACGCGAAGCGGTGCGGAGGCTGCGGAAGCAGCGATCGAGACGGTCGCCCCGGTGGAAACCGAGGCCCCGCCCACAAAGCCGCGCCGCACCCGCAAGACTACGGCGGAAGCAGCGGTGGACACGGCCGAGGCAACCGAGGCCCCCGCGCCGACGGAGAAGCCCCGCCGCAGGACCCGCAAGGCAGCGGAGCCGGTGACGAAGACGGCAGAGGCCACCGAGCCCGAGGCAGAGAAGCCGCGCCGCCGCACCCGCAAGACTGCGGCGGAAGCAGCGGTGGACACAGCCGAGGCAACCGAGACCCCGGCGCCGACGGAGAAGCCCCGCCGCAGGACCCGCAAGGCAGCAGAGCCGGCAGAGGCCACCGAGCCCGAGGCACCCGCCACCAAGCCGCGCCGCACCCGCAAGGCAGCGGTCGCCACGGCGGAAACCGACACCCCGGCAGAGAAGCCGCGCCGCACCCGCAAGGCTGCGGTCGCCACGGCGGAGACCGACACCCCGGCGGAGAAGCCGCGCCGCAGGACCCGCAAGGCAGCGGAGCCGGTGGCGGAGGTGGCCGAGGCCGGGATCCCCGCTCAGCCGACGGAGGAGACCAAGCCGCGTCGCCGTACGCGCAAGGCAGCGGAGGCTCCGGCCGCCGCCTCCGAGGAGGCCACGGTCACGAAGCCGCGCCGCAGGACCCGCAAGGCGGTGGCCGCACCGGCCGAGGAAAGCTGACGCACTCCACCAAGCAGCAAGCAACACCCGAAGGCCCGGCCCCCAAAGGGGGACCGGGCCTTCGCCCTACCTACCTACCCGCCCACCCACGCACCCGATCACCCCGCATCCACACGACCGCAAAAAAATCCCACCCACATCGCTCTGACCACGGGAAACCGGCTGGAAGGGTGGGAGAAATCTGCACGAAGCACGAGCAAGACGCCCACAGCACACCAGCCGCAAAGCCCAGCCCCGCGCAACTGCGGGCGCTCGGCTGAGCAGCGCAACCCGCGCACCGGGTCGCCCCTGACACCCGCAACGCACCAGCCGAACAACCCCGCCCGTACGACTGCGGGGCCATCGGCGGGCGGGCAGGCGGGCAGGCGGGCAGGCGGGCAGGCGGGCAGGCGGGCAGGCGGGCAGGCGGGCAGGCGGGCAGGCGGGCAGGCGGGCAGGCGGGCAGGAACCGCCTGAGGCCGGGCAAGACACGCGCAACGCACCAGCAAGCAGCCCCACCCACCGCGCTTCGCCGCCCCCGGGGCGACCGGGCCGAGGGCGGTAGGGAGGGCGCGCGAAGCGCGCGCATGACACCCACGGCGCCCCCGCCGACAAGTCCCGCCCCGTGACGGCAGGGCGTTCGGGTGGGCGGGAGCGAAGGATTCACGCGACGCACGGGCAAGACACCTGCAACGCACCAGCCGAACAGTCCGGCGCCCCTTGCAACTGCGGGGCAATCGGGCGGGTGGGCGGGAGATCCGCGCGAAGCGCGGGCAGAACGCTCACGGCGCGTCAGCCGCACAGTCCCCCTACGGCTGCACGGTGCTCGGGCGCGCGAAAAAGGTTCGCGCGGGCATGCCACCCGCGGCGTGCCAGACCAGCCCCGCCCCCCCTGCAACTGCGGGGCTGGCGGGGAGAATCCGCGCGAGCGCGGGCACGACAGGCGCGGCGCAGCAGACGCACAGCCACGCCTCCCCCTGCAACTGCGGGGCGCTCGGGTGGGCGGGGGGGACATTCGCGCGAAGCGCGGGCACGGGATCATCGGCGCGTCAGCCGAACAGGCCCGCCTGCGACTGCAGGGTGCTCCGGCGGCGGGGAAGACCGCACGAAGTGCGGGCACGACAAGCACGGCGCAGCAGACACACAGCCCCGCCTCCCCAGCAACTGCGGGGCGCTCGGGTGGGTGGGTGGGGAAGATCCGCGCGAAGCGCGGGCATGACAGGCACGGTGCGGCAGACGACCAGCCCCGTCCCCTCTGCAACTGCAGGGTGCTCGGGTGGGCGGGTGGGGAAGATCCGCGCGGAGCGCGGGCATGGCGTCATCGGCGCGGCAGCCGAACAGGCCCCCTCCGGCGGGCCGGGAAGCGGGCCGCCGCCCCCGGCAAAGGCACCTCGCACCAGCAGGAGCCCCGCATGGGCCCCGTACCCGCACAACCCCCGCCCCGCCCGCCAGCTAGCCTCAAGGCATGAGCAGGCCCCCGACCTTCACCCCGCCCCCCGGCGTCGACGCCCTGCGCCTGCGAACGGCGCGCGGCGACTTCGCCGCCCTGGACGCCCGCCCGGCCGGCAAGGCCAAGGGCACCGTCCTGCTGCTCCCCGGCTTCACCGGGAGCAAGGAGGACTTCATCGCGCTGCTCAAGCCCCTCGCAGACGCCGGTTACCGAGCCGTCTCCGTCGACGGACGCGGCCAGTACGAGTCCGAGGGTCCCACCGACGACGAACTCCCCTACGCCCAGGACGAGTTGGCCCAGGACGTCCTCGCCCAAGCCACCGCCCTCACGCAACTCGGCGCCGAAGCCACCCCGCACCTCCTGGGCCACTCCCTCGGAGGCCTCATCGCCCGCGCCGCAGTCCTCCGCACCGGCACCCACCAAGCCCCCACCTTCGCCTCCCTCACCCTGATGGCGTCAGGCCCGGCCCAGATCGCCCCCTCGCAGCAGGCGCGCGCCAAGATGCTGACGGACGCGCTCGGCGTTCTGTCGATGGACGAGGCGTGGGCGGCCATCCAGGCGATGGATCCGCCGGAGGAGGCGGACCTCGACGGCGACGCCCTGCGCACCCGCTGGCTGCGGCACAGTCCCGCCCAGCTCATCGCCACCGGCAAGCAGCTCTGCGTCGAGCCCGACCGCGTCGCGGAGCTCGCCGCGCTCCCCCTGCCCAAGCACGTCATCTCCGGCGAGCGCGACGACACCTGGCCCATCCCCTGGCTGGACGACATGGCGGCCCGGCTGCACGCCCACCGCACGGTCATCGCCGGCGCCGAGCACTCCCCCAACACCGACCGCCCCGCGGAGACCGCCGCCGCCCTCATCGCCTTCTGGGACCGCGTCACCACCAGCGAAGGAAGCAACGAGTACCGCTAGTACTGCGTCTGCAAGTGCTCCCAGAACCCGTCCCGCAACGCCCGCCGCAGGTCCGACTGCCCCCGCAGCGAGTAGGCGAGCAGCTTCTCGGCTTCCACCAGGAGCTCCTGGTCCACGGACCCGGGCAGGTACGGATGCCCCGGCAGCAGATCCACCAGCGCCGCACGCCCGCGCGCCGCCAGCCACTTGGCGGCGATCTGCGCGCCCACGAAACGCACGTCCTCGCGCGCGGGCCGCGGCGTGCCCGCACCCTCGTACGTCGCGTACGTCGTGACCGAGCGCCGGGACACGTACGGCTTGAAGAAGTCGAGGTCGAACGTGCGCTGGCTGTCGACCTCCCACAGCAGCGGCTCCGCCTGATTGCGACCCTCGGCGGCCTCGATGCCCCACAGATGCACCCGCGCGCCGTACCCCTGCGCCGCCTCCACCGCCGAGACCAGGTCCTCGTCGCCGCCGATCAGGGCCGCGTCGCTGATGGCGCGGTGCCTGGCGAGTGACTCCAGATCCGTCCGGATGAGGGAATCCACGCCCTTCTGCTGATTGTTCGCGTTCAGGTTTCCCAGGCGGACCTTGACGTCGGGGAGCTCCGCGATCGACTGCTGCTCGACCGTGTGGATACGGCGCCGCGCACCGTCGTACCAGTAGACGCGCAGCAGACGGCTGTCCGCGAAGATCGTGCGGGCCTTGTCGATGAACGCCTCGATCAGCCCCTCCGCGTCCAGGTCGAAGGCGCGCCGGTCCTCGGTGCCGACCGCGAGCCGCCCCGCCGCGGCGTACACGTATCCGGCGTCGACGAAGATCGCGTGCGTGGACGGCGTCTTCGCCACCTCGGCGAGCATGCGCTCGAGGAGGCTGGTGGCGCGCTCCAGCTGGGCACTGATCTGGGTGCTGATCTGAGTGCCGGCCGGTGAGTCGATCTGGGAGTCGATCTCGATCTCGTCGTTCATCGGTGCCATTGTCCCGTTGGTCACGCAGCGAACACAACCGGTTCCGCTACTCGCGAGTAATTAGTCTGTCGAAAAATTTCCTTAGCGTAGGGAATGTTTGCTGGGGGCAACTCGTTGTACCCGTATGGAACGCCGGACACAGCTGTCCCGGTGGCCACCACACCAGTAGTTCTCCTTCAGGAGGATGACCAGACGAAGGGAGAAGCCTTATGCGCTTCGAAATCATGCGACTCGACGACGTCGACGGCGCCGCCGTGGACCGGACCGTCGTAGACGCCGCCTCCGTCAATCGGATCGTGCAGCAGGCCGCAGCGATCGGCCAGCGCATCTATATCCGACCGGCCGAATCCCCGGCCTCGTAACGCCAGGTTGCACGCATAAGTTGGCGCGCACCGATTGCGCGCAGGTTGAAGGGCCCCCGTACACCTTTGGTACGGGGGCCCTTGGCATACCCGATCACCGGGGCCGAGCCCGCTGAGACTGCTGGGACTGTCGGGACTACTGGAACTGCCGGGACTGTCGGGACTGCTGGGACTGCCGGGACAGCTAGGCCCCGTTGATCACCTGAGTCACGCCGTTGATGATCTGCTGCACCGCGATCGCGGACAGCATCATGCCCGCGAGCCGCGTCACCAGGACCACGCCGCCGTCCTTGATGACCCGGATGATCAGCAGCGAGTAGCGCATCACCAGCCACAGCACCACGTGCATCGCCACGATCGCCGCCCATACGGAGATCTGCGTGCCGACGCTGTCGGCGTCCTGGACGGCCAGAATGACGGAGACGATCGCGCCGGGCCCCGCGAGCAGCGGCATGCCGAGCGGCACAAGGGCGACGTTCACGTCCTTGGTCTGCTGGGGCTCGTCCGTCTTGCCGGTGAGCAGGTCGAGCGCGATCAGCAGGAGCAGCAGACCGCCCGCGATCATCAGCGCAGGGACGGAGACATGCAGGTAGTCGAGGATCTGGTGGCCCAGGACACCGAAGACCGCGATGACGCCGAAGGCGACGCAGACGGCCTGGAAGGCCATCTTCTTCTGCACCTTGGCCGGACGGCCGGAGGTGAGTCCGAGGAAGATCGGCGTGATCCCGGGGGGATCCATGATCACAAAAAGGGTGAGGAAGAGGGAGCCGAAGACGGCGACGTCGAACACAGTGATGGCCTTGCAGTGAAGTGAGGTGAAGTGAGCGTACGGAAATGCCGCGCGGGCGCGGCGGACAAGTGGGAGGAAGTGGGACCCGGGAGGGCCCGAGGAGTGGGCGGGCGGGGGAAGTGAGCCCTAAGGCGACGGCCCCGCGCCGGCCACGCACCGACTCCGCGCCAGCTACGCGCCGGCGCGTCCGCCCGCGCCCGGCACCGGGAACGCCCCGGTCGCGCGCCGCGTGATCTCCCCGTAGATCTCGGGGTCGGTGGTGAACTCCCCGAGCACGCAGGTCTTGCGGCTGCCGTGGTAGTCGCTCGACCCGGTGGCGAGCAGACCGAGGTCCGCGGCGATGCCGTGCAGCCGGGTGCGAGTGGCCGGGTCGTGGTCCATGTGGTCGGCCTCGATGCCGTCGAGCCCGGCTGCGGCCAGCGCCGCCATCGCGGCCTCCGGCACCACCTGGCCGCGCTTGACGGCCGCCGGGTGCGCGAAGACGGTGACACCGCCCGCGGCCTTGACCAGGCGGATCGCGTCGAAGGGGTCCAGTTCGTGCTTCTCGGCGTACGCCCGGCCGCCGTCGGCGAGCCAGTCCTGCGTGAAGGCGTCCGAGACGGTGGGTACGACGCCCAGCTCCACCAGGGCCTCGGCGATGTGCGGGCGGCCCACCGAGCCGTCACCCGCGATGCGCGCGACCTGCTCCCAGGTGACCGGGACGTCGAGTGCCCGGAGCTTGTCGATCATCGCCTTCGCGCGGGGCACCCGGTCGTCGCGCACGAGCTCGCGCTCACGGGCGAGCTCCGGCTCGTCGGGGTCGAAGAGATAGGCCAGCATGTGCAGGCCCACGCCGTCGAGGCGGCAGGAGAGTTCGGCGCCGGTGACGAGGGTGAGACCCCGGTCGAGTCCTTCCAGGGCCGCGACGGCCTCCGCGTACCCGCGGGTGGTGTCGTGGTCCGTGAGGGCGACGACATCAAGTCCGGCGGCGGCCGCGTTGCGCACCAACTGCGCCGGGGTGTCCGTGCCGTCGGAGGCGGTGGAGTGGGTGTGCAGGTCGATGCGCACGACGCGGACTCCAGGCTCTGACGGGGCGGGGGCGGACCGGTCCACGAGGGAGGGCCGCAAAGGGGACGCTCAAGGATAACGGGACCGACACGTTCCGCCGCCCGCCGCAAGGGAGACACCCCTCACTCCACCGCCGCGCGCCACCGATGCACCACAGGCACGTCACTGCCGCACCACCGGCCAGCTGAAGCTCCTGCCCCGCCACACACCTCACGGCACAAAGCCCCGACCCCGACCCCACCCACCTCAAGGCATCAAGATCCGCGGCGAAAGCGCCCCGCAGGGCAACAGGTCCACCTCTGCGCCCGCGTCCCGCAAATCAGTGAGGACCAGCTCGTCGTACATCAAAAGCCCCGACTGCTCCGGCCACGCGATCGCCCACAGCCACAGGCCCCGCGCCTCGCCCGCGAAGACCGCCCGGTCGTCCGGCGTGCCCGCCACATGCCACATGGGGGTCGGCCTGCCCGCCGCGAGCAGCTTGGCCTGCGGGGGCTTCTCGACGTTCAGATACGGGCCGGGGTCCGGGCCGTCGACCCCGGCATACCGCGCGCCGAGACCGACGCCGAGCTCCTCGGCGACCAGGACCAGCTCGCCCATGCCGCCGAGCGGCGCGGGCCCCGAGCAGGCCACGGCGGTGGCTCGGCCGCCGCTGCGGTCGTCGCCCGCGCAGGCCACGCCCGTGAACAGCCAGCCGACCGGCAGCGGCCACGGCATCCAGACCGGCACCTGCGCGCGATGCACCACGACCTGGAGCGCCTCGACGCTCGGCGGGATCACAGGTTGCAGCGGATGCACCGTCCCGTGCACATCGCACTGCCAGGAGTCGGCAAAGAGGCCGGGAGCCCTGACCCGGCCACCACACTTCGGGCAACTGGGTTCGCCCCTCATAGCGACCAACGGTCCTCCCCGGTCGTCGCCCCGTCAAGGACGATCACCCGTCCGGTGGCCCTGCCACCAGGCGAAACTAGATGTAGCTTGCATCTTTTAGCTTGGCTAACTAATATGTGTATACGTCAACGATCTCGACGGAAGCCGCTTACGCAGCCGCTAAGGAGCAGGCATGAACACCAGCACAGGAGGTCCAGCCGGAGACCCCGGTGAAGGTCCCGTCGGAGGTCCCATCGGAGGCCCCGCCGGAGCGGACCCGTTCGACGAGGGAGCGACCAGCCTCCTGCGGCAGCCGAAGGCTGTCTGGGCCACCGCCGGCGCGTCCGTCGTCGCCTTCATGGGCATCGGGCTCGTCGACCCGATCCTCCCCTCCATCGCCAAGGGCCTTGACGCGTCCGCGAGTCAGGTGTCCCTGCTCTTCACCTCGTACTTCCTGATCACCGCCGTCGCGATGCTGGTGACCGGGTTCGTCTCCAGCCGGATCGGCGGCAAGAAGACCCTGCTGCTCGGCCTCGCGCTCGTCGTGGTCTTCGCGGGGCTCGCCGGCACCTCGGGATCGGTCGGTGAGCTGGTCGGGTTCCGCGCCGGATGGGGGCTCGGCAACGCGCTCTTCGTGTCGACCGCGCTCGCGGTCATCGTCGGCGCGGCGGCCGGTGGCAGCGCCGCCGCGATCCTGCTCTACGAGTCGGCGCTCGGTCTCGGCATGGCGTGCGGACCGCTGCTCGGCGCGGTGCTCGGCAACGCGAGCTGGCGCTACCCGTTCTTCGGCACGGCCGTCCTGATGGCGGTCGGCTTCCTGTGCATCACGGCGTTCCTGAAGGAGCAGCCGAAGCCGGCGCAGAAGACCTCGCTGCTCGCGCCGATCAAGGCCCTCGGTCACGGTGGGCTCGCGTCGGCCGCCGCCTCCGCGTTCTTCTACAACTACACGTTCTTCACGGTCCTGGCCTTCACGCCGTTCGTCCTGAACATGACCCCGTACAAGTCGGGTGCGATCTTCTTCGCCTGGGGCCTGCTGCTCGCGGTCTTCTCGGTGCTCGTGGCGCCGCGGCTGCAGGCGAGGTTCGGCTCGCTGAAGGTGCTCGGGGGTTCGCTCGTGCTGCTCGCGGCGGACGTGCTGGTGCTCGGGTACGGCAACCACGCCACGGCCATCGTCTGCACGATCCTGTCCGGTGCCTTCATCGGCGTGAACAACACCGTCTACACCGAGCTCGCGCTCGGCGTCTCGGACGCGCCGCGCCCGGTGGCAAGCGCCGGCTACAACTTCGTCCGGTGGTTCGCGGCAGCCGCCGCCCCGTTCTTCGCGCCGAAGATCGAGGAGTGGAGCAACATCCACATCCCCTTCGTGGTCGCGGCCGTCACGGCGGTGCTCGGCGCGGTCGTGGTCTGGGTCCGCAAGGACTCCCTCACGCACGAAGCCGAGGAGCTCGAACCGCAGCACGCGACGGAGGACGGCGTCACCGTCTTCGCCAACTAGGGCTATCAGCAGCGGACTTCAGTCCAGGGACACGGACTTGCGCAGCGGATCGCGCAGGTCCGTCCCGCTGCTCAGCCAGCGCTCCTGAAGGGCGCCCGCGCCGTGCACGCGCTTCCACGCACCCTCGTTCGGCGTCATGGGCAGCAGCGGCAGGAACCGTACGGGATCCATGGGCGCATCCAGTTCCAGGTCCTCCACCAGGCCGCCGGGCTCCGCGACGAGCACCGACGTGAACTGCGCGCCGGGCCACAGCGGTTCACCCACGTCGAGCGAGGCGCCGGGGGCCACGATCAGGCCCTCGACCTGCGGCGACGCGGCCAGTACGGCGAGCGGGCGCAGCACCTTGTCCGTGTCGGCGACCCCGCCTCGCACCGTGAGGATCAGCTCCGCGCGCGGGCCCTTGACCGGGTCGGCCAGCGCGGCGGTGGGATCGGCCATCGGCTGGGCCGACATGCCGAGGGTGGCGTATCTGACCAGGTCCCCGTCCGTGAAACGCAGCACTTCGACGCGGTCGGTGCCGAGGAAGGTCACCGCGGCGCGGGCGTCCGGTTCACCGAGGCCGGTGCGGAGACGGGCCTCGACCAGAGCAAGAACATCAGCCATGACGCGAGCATAGAACTCGTCAGTGGCGGGTAAAGACGGGGCTTGACACTTCAGTCGGCTGATAGTGTTGGCCGCTGGTTCCGGGCAGCACGCAGAGCGCGCTTTCAAGCCCGGGCAGATGACTTGGCGCGCTACGCGCCTGGGACTTCCCCTACGGGGGACCGGCCGGAGGAGGTGGGGCTGCCATGGATCGAAGTCGACCGTGCAGTACCACCCGTTCTTCCGTCTGACATCTCACGCAGCCCTGTAGCTGCCACTGTGCGCCAGTACTCCCCGTGCTCGCGTGCGACGGAAGAGCACTTCGTTTCCACCTGATCTCTCTGTGTTCCCTGATCTGAGTCAGTAGCGAAGCTGCCACCGCGATGGTGCGGTGCTCCCCGCTTTGTGGACGTGCCAAACATCTTCAGCAGGACGTCCCCATTCCGGGTAGTTCCAACCGTCGCAGGCCGCCTCCGTCGAAGGAGCCTGCCCATGTCGATGATCCGTGACCTGCGCGCCGCCGTCCGTCCCTCGCTCCGCAAGGACGGCAGCGCCTACAGCTCGTACGACACCACGCGCGACCCCACCGCCGCCTCCGCCGTCGTCGACTGCGCCGTCTACCGCGACGGCCGCCGCGCGGCCTGCGACGACACGCTCACGCCGCACGAGGCGATGCTCCAGGTGCGTCGCGACGGCGGCTTCGCCTGGATCGGCCTGCACGAGCCGACGGAGGCCGAATTCGCCGGTATCGCCGCCGAGTTCGGGCTCCACCCGCTGGCCGTCGAGGACGCGGTGCACGCACACCAGCGGCCCAAGCTGGAGCGTTACGACGACACGCTCTTCACCGTCTTCAAGACCATCCACTACGTGGAGCACGCCGAACTCACCGCCACCAGCGAGATCGTGGAGACCGGCGAGGTGATGTGCTTCACCGGGCGGGACTTCTTCATCACGGTCCGGCACGGCGGCCACGGCTCGCTGCGCGGCCTGCGGCGCCGGCTCCAGGAGGAGCCCGAACTCCTCGCCAAGGGCCCCTCCGCCGTCCTGCACACCATCGCCGACCACGTCGTCGACGGCTATCTCGCGGTGGCCGACGCCATGCAGGACGACATCGACGAGGTCGAGACCGAGGTGTTCTCCGCCCCGAGCAAGGGCAAGGGCTCCGCGCGCGGTGTCGACGCCGGGCGGATCTACCAGCTCAAGCGGGAGGTCCTGGAGTTCAAGCGGGCGGTCTCGCCGCTGCTCCGGCCCATGCTGCTGCTGAGCGAGCGGCCGATGCGGCTCGTCGACCCGGACATCCAGAAGTACTTCCGCGACGTCGCCGACCACCTGGCCCGCGTCCAGGAGCAGGTCGTCGGCTTCGACGAACTGCTCAACTCGATCCTGCAGGCCAACCTCGCGCAGGCCGCGGTCGCGCAGAACGAGGACATGCGCAAGATCACCTCCTGGGCGGCGATCATCGCCGTGCCGACGGCGGTCTGCGGGGTCTACGGCATGAACTTCGACCACATGCCCGAGCTGCACTGGCGGTTCGGCTACCCGATGGTGCTCGGCCTCATCGCCGGAGCCTGCTACACGATCCACCGGACCCTGAAGCGCAACGGCTGGCTCTAACCCCGGGCGCGGGCGGCTCGATAGGCTGCGCGCATGACAGACACGCTGCTCGCCCAGGCCCTCGTCGAGGAGGCCACCAAGAAGTCCGGCCTCATCTGGGTGCGCGGCGAAGGCCCTGCCCGCGCCCTGTGGCACGTGTGGCACGAGGGTGCGGCGTACCTCGTCGGCGACGGTCCCGGCGAGCAGCCGCTGCCGGGTCTCGTCGACGGCGGCACCGCCGAAGTGACCGTACGCAGCAAGGACAAGGGCGGCCGGCTCATCGCGTGGACGGCGCAGGTGACCGAGCTCGCGCCGCGTTCCGAGGCGTGGGAGGCGGCCGTCGCCGAGCTCAAGGGGAAGCGGCTGAACGCGCCCGACGGCGAGCGGATGCCGCAGCGCTGGGCGGACGAGTGCCGGGTCGTGCGGCTCACCCCGCGGGAGACGATCACCGACCTGCCCGACGGCTCACTCGCGGCCCCGCCCCTGCCGACCGGGGCGACCACCCGCGAGCCGGTGCCAGAGGCGCTGCCCCGGCTGCTGTTCAAGCGGAAGAAGCGGCGGGGCTGACCGGGCCGCGAACCGTGGCCTCTACGAGTCGGGCAGCTGCTCGCCGTAGTCCACCATCTCGTCCTTGGCCGGCTCCTGCAGGGTGAAGTCCCTGCCCCAGTCGCTGAGCCGGAGCGTGCCCGCGTCGCCCGCGCGCTGCAGGCGCAGCGGGTAGGGCTTGCCCTTGAGGGAGACGTCCAGGGTGCCGCCCGCGCCCTTGTCGCCGGTGATCTTGATGCTGGGGTTGCCGGAGGTCGTGCCGCGCTCCCCGGTGGCGAGTGCGCCGTGCAGGGTGAGCATGCCCTCCAGGAGGAGGTCCTTGTCGGTGAAGCCGCTCAGCTGCTCGTAGGACGCGTCTTCCTCGGGGACCTTCACGTACTTGCCGTCGAGCTTCGCCGCGGCGCCCTCGTCCGCCTTGCCGGGCTTCTCGCCGCCCTTGGCGTCCTCGTGGGTCCAGAAGGAGGAGTCGGCCATCAGGAAGAGCTGCTTTCCGATGCGCAGCAGCTGGAAGGTCTCGCCCTTGGAGGTCACCGAGCCGCTGCCGCCCTCGTCCTTGAGCCGCATGTCGAGCTTGTACGTGTGCCCCTTGCTGACCAGGGTGCCCGAGAGCCGCACCGCGGGCGCCGCGTCGGCCGCCGCACGGGACTTGCTCTGGATCTTCGCGGCGGAGAGTTTGCCGATGCCGTTCGTGCCCGCGTCCGGATCCTCTTCGCTGCTGCACCCGGTCAGACCGGTGACCCCCAGGACGAGACCCGCGCACATCGCGCTCACGAGTGCCGTCTTGCGGATACGGCGGACCGGGGGAATCGCTGACACAGGGGGCGCTGCCTCTCGTGGGGACGACGGCTACGGCTACGGCAGTACGGCAGCGTACCCGTGCTGACTAGGTAGATTGTCGCCAGTGCGGCCGGACGCTCCGCCGGGGCGTATCCGACCGGGACGGGCTAGCCTGAAGCCCGCATTGCCTGACAGAACGGCATGAAAAGGTCGCGAGCAAGAGGAGGGGGCGTGCAATGGCGGCAAGCGCCTCCCGGGTCTTCGTGTCCCATCTCGCCGGTACCGCCGTCTTCGACCCGAACGGCGACCAGGTGGGCCGGGTGCGCGATCTGGTCGCGATGCTCCGGGTGAACCGCAGGCCGCCCCGGCTGCTCGGGCTCGTCGTCGAGCTGTCCACGCGGCGCCGCATCTTCCTGCCCATGACCCGGGTGACGGGCATCGAGTCGGGCCAGGTCATCACGACCGGCGTACTGAACGTACGGCGCTTCGAGCAGCGGCCCACCGAGCGGCTCGTGCTCGGCGAGATGCTCGACCGGCGGGTCAAGCTCGTCGAGTCGGGCGAGGAGGTCACCGTCCTCGACGTGGCGGTGCAGCAGTTGCCGGCCCGCCGTGACTGGGAGATCGACCGGGTCTTCGTGCGCAAGGGGAAGGGCGGCACCTTCCGGCGCAAGGGCGAGACGCTGACCGTCGAGTGGTCGGCCGTCGACGGCTTCTCGCTGGAGGAACACGGCCAGGGCGCCGAGAGCCTGCTCGCCACCTTCGAACAGCTGCGCCCCGCCGACCTCGCCAACGTCCTGCACCATCTGACGCCGAAGCGGCGTGCGGAGGTCGCGACGGCCCTCGACGACGACCGGCTCGCCGACGTCCTCGAAGAGCTCCCCGAGGACGACCAGATCGAGATCCTCGGCAAGCTCAAGGAGGAGCGCGCCGCCGACGTCCTGGAGGCGATGGACCCGGACGACGCCGCCGACCTGCTCGCCGAGCTCCCCGAAGAGGACAAGGAACGGCTTCTCACGCTGATGCAGCCGGACGACGCCGCCGACGTACGGCGTCTGATGGCCTACGAGGAGCGCACCGCGGGCGGCCTGATGACGACCGAGCCGATCGTGCTCAGGCCCGACGCCACGGTCGCCGACGCCCTCGCGCGGGTGCGCCAGCAGGACCTGTCCCCCGCCCTCGCCGCGCAGGTCTACGTGTGCCGCCCGCCGGACGAGACCCCGACCGGCAAGTACCTGGGCACCGTGCACTTCCAGCGGCTCCTGCGCGATCCCCCGTACACGCTGGTCAGCTCGATCCTGGACGACGACCTGCAGACCCTCGCGCCGGAAACCACGCTGCCCCAGGTCGCCGGGTTCTTCGCCACCTACGACATGGTGGCGGCCCCCGTCGTCGACGAGGGCGGCTCGCTGCTCGGCGCCGTCACCGTCGACGACGTGCTCGACCACATGCTGCCGGACGACTGGCGCGAGACCGAGTTCCACCAGGAAGAGGTGCCGCGTGCCACCGGCTGACCGCGAGCGGGACAACCGCGCCGAGCCGCGGACCGCTCCCCGCTTCCGGCTCGACCAGCCGCGGCCGCCGCGCCGCAAGTTCCTGCCGGAGTACGACCCCGAGGCGTTCGGGCGGCTCTCGGAGCGGATCGCGCGGTTCCTTGGCACCGGGCGCTTCATCGTCTGGATGACGGTCACGATCATCGTCTGGGTGGCCTGGAACGTCTGGGCGCCCGAGGTGCTGCGCTTCGACCCGTTCCCCTTCCTGTTCCTGACCCTCGCGCTCTCGCTCCAGGCGTCGTACGCGGCGCCCCTGATCCTGCTCGCGCAGAACCGGCAGGACGACCGGGACCGGGTCAACCTCGAACAGGACCGCAAACAGAACGAGCGGTCCATCGCGGACACCGAATATCTGAGCCGTGAGATCGCCTCGCTGCGCATGGGCCTGGGCGAGGTGGCCACCCGCGACTGGATCCGCAGCGAACTCCAGGACCTGGTCAAGGAGCTGGAGGAGCAGCGCAGGGGCCATCGCGTCGTATTCCCGGCGGAGGAGAGCGGCGGGCGTGACGTAGGCGACCGTTGACGGCTCTTTCCGGGGCGGGGTTACCGCGCCGTACTATCGGTCTTATGGCTACGGAAGACGCGGTGCGTGAAGCACTGGCGACGGTGAACGACCCCGAGATCCATCGACCCATCACCGAGTTGGGGATGGTCAAATCGGTCGACATCTCCCCTGACGGGGTGGTGGCGGTCACCGTGTACCTCACGGTCTCCGGGTGCCCGATGCGCGAGACCATCACGAAGAACGTGACCGACGCGGTCGCCGCCGTCGAGGGCGTCACGCGCGTCGACGTCACGCTCGACGTGATGAGCGACGAGCAGCGCAAGGAGCTGGCGAGCGCGCTGCGCGGCGGCACCGCCGAGCGCGAGGTCCCCTTCGCCAAGCCCGGCTCCCTGACCCGTGTCTACGCCGTCGCGTCCGGCAAGGGCGGCGTCGGCAAGTCCTCGGTGACGGTGAACCTGGCGGCCGCGATGGCGGCGGACGGCCTGAAGGTCGGCGTCGTGGACGCGGACATCTACGGCCACTCGGTGCCCAGGATGCTGGGCGCGGACGGCAAGCCCACCCAGGTCGAGGACATGATCATGCCGCCGTCGGCGAACGGCGTGAAGGTCATCTCGATCGGCATGTTCACGCCGGGCAACGCCCCGGTGGTGTGGCGCGGCCCGATGCTCCACCGTGCCCTCCAGCAGTTCCTCGCGGACGTTTTCTGGGGCGACCTGGACGTGCTCCTGCTCGACCTGCCGCCGGGCACCGGCGACATCGCGATCTCCGTGGCGCAGCTCGTGCCGAACGCCGAGATCCTGGTCGTGACGACGCCCCAGCAGGCGGCGGCCGAGGTCGCCGAGCGCGCGGGCTCCATCGCCGTACAGACCCACCAGAAGATCGTCGGCGTCGTCGAGAACATGGCGGGGCTGCCCTGCCCGCACTGCGGCGAGATGGTCGACGTCTTCGGCACGGGCGGCGGCCAGCGCGTCGCCGAGGGCCTCACGAAGACGACGGGCGCCACGGTCCCGGTCCTCGGCTCCATCCCGATCGACGTCCGCCTGCGCGAGGGCGGCGACGAGGGCAAGCCGGTCGTCCTGACGGACCCGGAGTCCCCGGCGGGCTCGGCACTGCGCACGATCGCGGGCAAGCTGGGCGGCCGCCAGCGCGGCCTCGCGGGCATGACCCTGGGAATCACCCCGCGCAACAAGTTCTGAGGCCCTCCCGGGCTTCTGCCGTACGCCGATGGGGGCGCCGCTCGTCATGAGCGGCGCCCCCATCGGCGTATGTGTGTGCGGCGGCCGTACGGGCCCTAGCCGGCCGCGTAGTCGTGGATGTCCTTGACCACGGAGAAGCCCAGGCCGTACGCGCTCATCCCGCGACCGTAGGCACCCAGGTGGACGCCTTCCTCCGTGGAGCCGGCGAGCACCCAGCCGAACTCCGACTCGCGGTAGTGGAACGAGGTCGGCACCCCGTCCACCGGGAGCGAGAGCGTCGACCAGTCCTCGCCCTGCAGATCGTCCGCGAGGACCCAGGCCGTCTCGGTCTGCTGGTCCAGCCAGTCGTCACGCAGGCTGTGGTCCATCTGGCTGGGCCAGGTGAAGGACAGCAGCCCCACTCCGGCGAGCCAGGCCGCGGACGACACCGACGTCGCCTCGAGCAGGCCCGTGCCGTCCGGGCTGCGCCGCACCGGGTTGGCCGCGACGGTCACCACGGCCGCGAAGCGCTCCTTGTCGTTGTTGCCGAAAGGCCCGTCACTCCGTACCGACGGCTCATCGCCGTGCCCGATGGAGCCGTGCTCCACCGTGCCGTCCGCGGCGGTGCCGACCTGCATCAGCCAGCGCTCGCCCGTGAAGGCCTCGTCGAGGCCGTACCAGGGGAAGGGCGCCAGCAGATAACTGTCGACCGTGCGCCGGGCGGAGGGCATCGCCTGTGCGGTGCCGTCCGCGGCCGGCGCCTGTGCGCCTACGCGACTTGTCGTCTCCATGTACCCGGCCGCCTCCTCGTTCTCATAGGTCCGCAGGGCCCGCCCCCCTCGGGCGTCCTCAGCCGGACAACAAGGCAGGATAGCCACACCCGTTCCGGAAGCCGGGACACCGGTCGGCGGTCGGGTGACTCGAAAGGTGCGCCGACGGGCGTGCTCAGGGGCGCGGCGGGGGTGCCTCGGAGGAGGTCAGGTGGCGTCCGCGTCGAACGGCGGATGGTCGCCGGGCGCGGCCTTCTCGGGCTTCTTGTCCATGTCGATACGGCCGTCCTTCTTGGCCATGTCGACACGGTCGCCGCCCCCGTCGGACGCGGCATCGGAGGATTCACTCTCCCGCCCGTGCACGGCGTCGGTGACCTCGGCCATCTCCTTCTTCAGGTCGAAGCCGTTCCGGATTTCCTTCAGACCGAGCTCGTCGTTGTCGAGCTGCTTGCGGATGAAGGTCTTCGGATTCAGGTCCTCGAACTCGAAGTCCTTGAATTCCGGGCCGAGTTCACTGCGGATGTCCGCCTTGGCGCTGTCCGAGAATTCCCGGATCTTACGAATGGTCCGCGAGGCGTCCTGAATGAGCTTGGGCAGCTTGTCCGGGCCGAAAACGAGCACGGCGAGGATGATCAGCGCCACTACCTCGAGCGGGCCAATGTCTGAGAACACCTTGAGCTCCTTGCCATCCGGACCGCGTCCACGGTACCTGGCGTTCCTGTCCGTCCGGTAGCCGCTGGGCGACAGACGTGGATCAGTTCCCGTCCGAGGCGCCGAGCACCAGCGTCACTTTCCGGTCCTTTCCCGCGCGCTTGACGGTCAGTTCGAGGCGGTCCTTGGGACGGTGGGCCCGGATCTTGACGATGAGTTCGTCGCCGGAGTGGATGCGCCGGCCGTCCACTTCGGTGATGACGTCGCCGGGCTCGATCCCGGCGCGGTCGCCCGGACCACCCTTGTTCACGGCGGGGCCGCCGTCCTTGCCCTTCTCGCCGACGCGGGCGCCGTCACCCGTGTACTCCATGTCGAGCGTGACACCGATCACAGGGTGCGTGGCCTTGCCGGTGTTGATCAGCTCCTCGGCGACGCGCTTGCCCTGGTTGATGGGGATGGCGAAGCCGAGGCCGATGGATCCCGCCTGGCCGCCGCCGGGGGCCGAGCTGTCGTCGGCGGAGCGGATGGCGCTGTTGATACCGATGACGCGGGCCTGGGAGTCGACCAGCGGGCCGCCGGAGTTTCCGGGGTTGATGGGTGCGTCGGTCTGGAGCGCGTCGACGTAGCTGACGTCGCTGCCGTCGCCCTTCTCGCCGCCGGCGGTGATGGGGCGCTCCTTGGCGCTGATGATGCCGGAGGTGACGGTGTTGGCCAGGTCGAAGGGGGCTCCTATGGCCACCACGGGGTCGCCCACCTGCACGTTCTCGGAGTTGCCGAGGGGCAGGGGCTTGAGTCCGCGTACGCCGGAGACCTTGACCACGGCGAGGTCGTAACCGGCGTCGCGGCCGATGACCTCTGCCTTGGCGATCTCTCCGCCGCTGAACGTCACCGATATCTCGCCGCCCGTCCCGGCGGGTTCGACGACGTGGTTGTTGGTGAGGATGTGGCCCTTGCCGTCCAGCACGAAGCCGGTGCCGGTGCCTTGCGCCTCGTCGCCGCTGACGTGCAGCGTCACGACGCCGGGCAGCGAGCTCGCCGCGATCCCGGCGACGCTGTCCTTGGCCCGGGCCTTGTCCTGCGCGTCCGCCTGCGGCAACTCGATGTCCGAGACCCCCGCGTTCCGCTCGACATAGGCCCCGACGGCCCCGCCGATCCCACCGGCCACAAGAGCGATGACGGCAATCCCGACCAGAACGGCCCGCCGCCCCCGCTTCTTCTGCTTCCCCGCATCAACAGGAACGGCCCCACTCTGCTGAAGGGGCGCATTCCAGGGGTCGTAGGGCTGCCGGGGCGGGGCGGCGACGGGTTGGGGCTGTTGGGGGGCTGAGTGGGGCTGGGACTGCTGCGGGGCCTGGTGAGGCTGGGGCTGCGGGGTGATTCCGTGGGCGGGGGTCGGAGCCGGGCCCGGGGTGCCGTGGGGCGGAGTCCCGCCGTGCTGCGCCGCCGGGAGCTGCGTGCCGTGCGCCGGGGTCGCCGCGGGGTGCTGTACGGGCGGGGCGGGGGCCCAGGGGCCGGGCTCACCGTAGGGCGGGGTGCTGTACGGATCGGGGTCGTGCAGCGGACGGGGGCGCTCGGCGGAGCTGCCGGGGGCGGTGGCCGAGTCGGGCGGAGTCGCGGTGCCGGAGCTGGGCTCGGCAGGCGGAGTTGGGGCGGCGTCGGACGGGGTGCCCGCAGCGTCGGCGGGGTAGCCCGCAGCCGGGTCACCCGGAGCGGTGCTTGCCGACGCACCGGAAGCCTGGGCGGGAACCCCCGGGGCAGCCTGAGTCTCGGAGCCGGGTTCCGTAGGCGCAGCCCCGGCGGCATCGGGCAGCGGGCCTGCAGCGTCGGCCGAGTAGCCCGCAGCCGGGTCACCCGGAGCGGTGCCCGCCGGCGCGCCGGAGGTCATGGCGGCCGGGGGCGCGGTGCCGGGGGCTGAGGTGGTCGGGGCGGGTGGTGTTGCCGCGGCCAGGGTGAAGTCGCCTGAGGCGTCCTCCGCTCGGCCGGTGGCGGCTGTTCCCGCGTCGGGGCCGCCCTGGCCCCCGCCGTCAGCCGCGGAGGCCGACCTGGGGCGGCTCCACCATTTCGCCTTCGTGGGCTTGCCCTCGTCCATGCTCTCCCCACACCTGGCCTACGGCGGACGCCGATGACGTGCTCATCTCCGCGCCCGCCACCAACCTCGGGCAGGCACGGCCCACCGAGGATTCAACCAGGTTCCCGCGCCGAAGCGCAGAGCACGTCAGCGTATCTGCGAAGTGCCCTGCAGCGTGCCCTCGACGGGCGAGGACGCCGCGCCCACCGTCGGCACGCTGCCGGTGGAGGACCCGCTGTCCTGTACGACGGGAGGGACCGGACGGATCAGCGGGGACATGATCGCCGCACCGGTCAGCATCGGCGCCGCGACCTGCTGCCCCGCGTACACCGGCTCGGGCTGCTGGACACGAGGACCTCGCGCGGGCACTCCGGGCAGCAGCGGCCCGGTCGCCTGCGTGGGCGCGACCGGCGCCGCGAGGACCCCGGGACGCTGGCCCTGCACCGACAGCGGCCCGCTGCCACGGCGGCGCACCGAATCGGGGGCCGCGGTGACCCCCGAGCCCGGCGAACGCATCGGCGACGCGTTGCTCTTGGCGTTGCCCGAGGTGTTGCTGTTCGAGCTGTTGCTCGTGCCGGAGCCCGCGCGCGGGTCACCCGGGTCGGCGGGAATGCCCGTCGTGACACCGCCAAGGGCTATCGCGGCCAGCGACACCGCACCCGCGGCGGCGAAGGCGAACCGCCGCCCGCGCCACAGCGACCGCTCGGCCTCGGCACGACCGACATCACGGCCGACGTCACGGCGGTCGACGTCATGGATGCGGAAACCGCGCCCCGAACCCGGCAGCACCGCGGCATGGCTGCCCGACGGCGCATAGCCGAAGGTCTCGGTCCGCACGCCGAAGACGCCGCTCGGCGGCAGCCCTGACTCGCTGTCCGCGGTGGCGAAGCCGCCGCTTCCCGGGGCCCTGGGGCCCGAAGGAGGCTCGCTGCCACCGCCGGGAAGGCCTTGCAGCCGGGCGAGGAAACTCTCGGAGGGAGGCGGCGGCGCCGCCTCGGCGAAGACACTCTTGAGCCGGCGCTGCGCGTCGGCCTCGGTCTTGCACTTCGGACAGGTCGCGAGATGAGCGAGAACCCGCTCACGCGCGTCATGGCCCAACTCACCGTCCACCAGGGCGGCGAGTCGGTCCCCCAGATGCTGCTCGGCCAGATGCCGCTCGGCAGGATTCGACCGTGATCCACTCACGCGGTCGCGCCCCCTCCTCCCAGCGCCACGGCTCCTGCGAGCGAGCGGCGCTCGGCGCGGGCTTCGGGCGACCGGTGCTGAAGGGCCTTGCGCAGCTGCGAACGGCCACGGTGGATACGGCTGCGGACCGTGCCCAGCTTGACGCCGAGCGTCGCGGCGATCTCCTCGTACGAGAGACCTTCGATGTCGCACAGGACTACTGCCGCACGGAACTCGGGTGCGAGGGTGTCGAGGGCCTGCTGGACGTCCGCGTCGAAGTGCGTGTCGTTGAAGACCTGCTGCGGCGACGGCTCACGGCTCGGGAGGCGCTCGGCCGCGTCGTCCCCGAGGGCGTCGAAACGGATGCGCTGCTTGCGGCGCACCATGTCCAGGAAGAGGTTCGTGGTGATGCGGTGCAGCCAGCCCTCGAACGTGCCGGGCGTGTAGGTCGACAGGGACCGGAAGACACGGACGAAGACCTCTTGCGTGAGGTCCTCGGCGTCGTGCTGATTGCCGGTCAGGCGGTATGCGAGGCGATAGACGCGTCCGCTGTGCGTGCTGACGATCTCCTCCCAGGTGGGCGGAGTCCACGCCTGCGATTCCGCATCAGCGGCAAAGGTCGCGGTCTGAGCGGAGTTGGCGGTGTGGAATCGGTCAGCGGTGTCGGTCACGGATTTCGGCTCACCCGCCAACCCGAGAAAGCGCCTCAGCGCTCCTCCCCGATCCGCGGACGCAGCCGCACCTCCCCTGTCGGCTCTGGTGGTGTCCAGTGGAGCCCCTACCATAACCACCTCGCCCGTTAGCTCCGGATAAGCGTTTTTACTGGAATTTGGTACGGGCTTCCTGCCAGGTGTCCTGCCTGGTCGCAGGGCCCGCAGCCAGTCTTGATCCATTCGTTACCCCCGGCGTCCGCCTACCCCTACTAAACGCCCGGTCCCATCTGCGGGTTCCCACCCCCAACGGATACAGTCACGGCCAGGCACCCACGGGGACAGGAGAGGGCCATTACCGGCAACCGGCAGACGAGCTGGGCGTTCGCCGACGCCTTTGTCGCCGAGGACGAGGCCACACGCTGGGCCCGTGACCGGGCCCAGGACGCGGGCCTGCCCTCGGTGTCTCCGGGTACCGGCGCCGCGCTGCGCCTGCTGGCCGCCACGGCGGACGCCAAGGCCGTCGCCGAGATCGGCACGGGCACGGGCGTGTCCGGGCTCCACCTGCTGCACGGGATGCGGCCCGACGGCGTGCTGACCACCGTCGACCCCGAGCCCGAGCGCCAGCAGTTCGCCCGGGAGGCCTTCCGCGCCGCCGGGTTCGCCGGCAACCGCGCGCGTTTCATCCCCGGCCGCGCACTCGACGTACTCCCGCGCCTGGCGGACGGCGGCTACGACCTCGTGTTCTGTGACGGCGACCGCACGGAGTACCTGGACTACCTCGCTGAATCGTTGCGCCTGCTGCGCCCCGGCGGGCTCGTCTGCTTCGAGGGTGCCTTCTCCGACGGCCGGACGGTGGACTCCGGCCCGCAGCCCGTCGAGGTGCTGCGCATCCGCGAGCTCCTGCGCACCGTGCGCGAGAGCCAGGACCTGATGCCGGCGCTGCTCCCGGTGGGCGACGGTTTGCTTTGCGCCGTCAAGCGCTAGCCCCCACGCCCCCGCGCCCCTTCGGGGCGCTCTCACCCCGGAGCTCTCACCCCGGACATAGCACTGCCCCGGCATGTCTTGACGATGCCGGGGCAGTGAAAAGTGTGGGCGCTTCCGCGTCAGCCGACGACCTTCTTCAGGGCGTCGCCGAGTGCATCGGCCTCGTCCGGAGTCAGTTCGACGACAAGTCGCCCGCCGCCTTCGAGCGGAACGCGCATGACGATGCCCCGCCCCTCCTTGGTCACCTCGAGCGGGCCGTCGCCCGTTCGCGGCTTCATGGCCGCCATGCTCGTTCCCCTTCCTGAAACCAGCTCATCGCAGCCGACAACCCAGGTGTCACCGGCATCGAACACATTGCTTCCAGGCCATTATCCCGCATGGCAGGACCCGATGACCAACATCGGTCTGCATCGCTTGCGCAACGCGCGCCCGCAAAACCACTCAATTCGGCGATGTGGCTGCGATACTTCGCCGCCCCTTACGCCTCCATGGCCAGGAATTCTTTGACGCAGGTCACATATCTCCCCTCATGTCGGAGCCCGATGATCTCCGTCATGCTGGGCTCGGACAAAGATGACCGGCGCAGGACCACTGGAGGGGATTCACCATGGCCGACACCGTGCTCTACGAGGTGAGCGACGGGCTCGCGACCATCACGCTCAACCGCCCCGAGGCGATGAACGCGATGAACGTCGAGGCCAAGGTCGCCCTGCGGGAGGCGGTGGAGTCGGCCGGGTCGGACCCCGCGGTCCGTGCCGTGCTGCTCACCGCGACCGGGCGCGCCTTCTGTGTGGGGCAGGACCTGAAAGAACACGTCGGTTCCCTCATGGCGGACCGCGCCGCGGGCACCGGACAGACGATGAGCACGGTGCGGGAGCACTACAACCCCGTCCTGCGCGCGCTGACCGGGATGGCCAAGCCGGTCGTCGCCGGGGTCAACGGCGTCGCGGCGGGCGCCGGCCTCGGCTTCGCCCTCGCCGCCGACTACCGGATCGTCGCGGACACCGCGCGTTTCAACACGTCTTTCGCCGGGGTCGCGCTGACCGCCGACTCGGGCGTCTCCTGGACGCTGCAGCGCGTGATCGGTCCCGGCCGCGCGAGCGACCTGCTGCTGTTCCCGCGCAACATCGGCGCGCAGGAGGCGTACGACCTGGGCATCGCCAACAGGGTCGTCCCCGAGGCCGAGTTGGCGGCCGAGGCGGAGAAGCTGGCCCGCACCCTGGCCGAGGGCCCCACCCTCGCCTACGGGGCCCTCAAGGAGTCGCTCGCCTACGCGGCGGGCCACACCCTGGAGGAGGCCCTGGAGAAGGAGGACGAGCTCCAGGCCAAGGCGGGCGCGTCCGAGGACCACGCGATCGCCGTCCAGGCGTTCCTGGACAAGGCGAAGCCCAAGTACCTGGGCCGCTAGGCCGCGCTAGCCGCCCTCGGGGACGCGGATCACGCAGTCCTCCAGGTGGTCGTTCACCAGGCCGCAGGCCTGCATCAGGGCGTACGCCGTGGTGGGGCCGACGAATCGGATGCCGCGCTTCTTCAGGGCCTTGGACAGGGCCGTGGACTCGGGCGTGATCGCCGGTACGTCGGCCAGCGCGCCCGGCGCCTTGCGGGATGCCGGGTCCGGCGCGTGCGACCAGATGAGCTCGTCGAGCTCTCCCTCGGACCAGTCGGCGAGCACGCGCGCGTTGGCGAGGGTCGCGTCGACCTTGGCGCGGTTGCGGATGATGCCGGGGTCGGCGAGGAGCCGCTCCCGGTCGGCGTCCGTGAACCGCGCGACCTCGGCGATCTCGAAGTTCGCGAAGGCGGCGCGGAAGCCCTCGCGGCGGCGCAGGATCGTGATCCAGGAGAGGCCCGACTGGAAGGCCTCCAGGCAGAGCCGCTCGTACAGCGCGTCGTCCCCGCGGACCGGGCGGCCCCACTCCTCGTCGTGGTACGCCACGTAGTCCTCGGTCGACAGGCCCCAGGGGCAGCGGAGTCTGCCGTCCGGGCCCGCCACAGCATCGCCGCTCATCGTCCGTCCTCCTCTTCGGCCGCGTCCTTCAACAGATTCGGTGCCTTCGGGCCCGTCTGGTCCTCCGGCATCGCCGGGGCGTGCGTCTTGAGGAGGCCGGGGCCGCCGACCGCGGTGGCCTGGGCGCCCGCGAGGGCCGCCTCCAGCTCCGCGATGTGGGCGTCGCGCTCGGCGAGTTCGGCGGCGACACGGCCGAGCGCGTCGTCCACGTCCGCCATCCGGTAGCCCCGCACGGTCAGCGGGAAGCGCAGCGCCTCCACGTCCGCGCGGCGCAGGGCACGGTCCGGCGGCAGCGGGTCGGTGAACCGCTCGGCCGGCACGTCGGGCAGCACGGCGCGCTCCCCGCCGCCCAGCACGGCCAGGGTCACCGCGCCGACCACCACGACGAGGGCGATGACCAGGAACAAGAACAAGACCATCTCTTCAGGCCCCCACGCTCGACTGCCGTGCTGAAACTGTCAGGCTCTGATCGTGCCATGCCCCTGTGACAGTTAAGGTCGCAGGCGGCCGGACCACGGCACCGACGAAGGAGGCTCACCGGGGATGCTCAGGCTTGGCAGGCGTGAATTCGACGCGCACGAGCCGGTGATCATGGCGATCGTGAACCGGACCCCTGACTCCTTCTACGACCAGGGCGCCACGTTCCGTGACGAGCCCGCGCTCGCCCGCGTGGAGCAGGCGGTGTCGGAGGGCGCCGCCATCATCGACATCGGCGGGGTCAAGGCCGGTCCGGGCGAGGAGGTGACGGCCGAGGAGGAGGCGCGCCGTACGGTCGGTTTCGTCGCCGACGTGCGCAAGCGGTTCCCCGATGTCGTCATCAGCGTCGACACGTGGAGGCACGAGGTCGGCGAGGCCGTCTGCGAGGCGGGCGCGGACCTCCTGAACGACGCGTGGGGCGGGGTCGACCCCCGGCTCGCGGAGGTGGCCGCGCGGTACGGCGTGGGCCTGGTGTGCACGCACGCGGGCGGCGCCGAGCCGCGTACCCGCCCGCACCGCCTTGCGTACGACGACGTCATGGCCGACATCCTCTCGGTCACCCTGGGCCTCGCCGAGCGCGCGGTCGCGCTGGGGGTGCCGCGTGAGTCCGTGATGATCGATCCCGGGCACGACTTCGGGAAGAACACGCGGCATTCGCTGGAGGCGACGCGGCGGCTCGGGGAGATGGTCGACACCGGGTGGCCCGTCCTGGTGTCCCTGTCCAACAAGGACTTCGTGGGCGAGACGCTCGACAAGCCGGTCAAGGAGCGGGTGCTCGGGACGCTGGCCACGACCGCGGTGTCGGCCTGGCTGGGGGCGCAGGTGTACCGGGTGCACGAGGTCGCCGAGACGCGGCAGGTCCTTGACATGGTCGCCACCATCGCCGGGCACCGGGACCCGGCCGTGGCCCGCCGGGGACTGGCGTAGCGAGGCGCACGGCCACCGGGCGGGCCAGGTGTGGGCCCGCCCGGCAGAAGGGCCTTAGCGGCCGACTTCCTTGGTGACCAGGGCGACCGCCTCGTCCACGTCGTCCGTGACGTGGAAGAGGTGCAGGTCGTGCTCGGAGGCCTTGCCGCCCGCCACCACGGTGTCGCGCAGCCAGTCGACGAGTCCGCCCCAGTACTGCGAGCCGAAGAGGACGATCGGGAAGCGGGTCACCTTGCGGGTCTGGACGAGGGTGAGGGCCTCGAAGAGCTCGTCCAGGGTGCCGAGGCCGCCGGGCAGGACCACGAAGCCCTGGGCGTACTTCACGAACATGGTCTTCCGCACGAAGAAGTAGCGGAAGTTCACGCCGATGTCGACGTGTTCGTTGAGGCCCTGTTCGAAGGGCAGCTCGATGCCGAGGCCGACGGAGACGCCCTTGGCCTCCCGCGCGCCCCTGTTGGCGGCCTCCATGGCGCCGGGGCCGCCCCCGGTGATCACGGCGAAGCCCGCGTCGACGAGCGCCTTGCCGATGCGGACACCCGCCTCGTACTCCAGAGATCCGACCGGCGTGCGCGCCGAGCCGAAGACGCTGATGGCGCTGGGGAGTTCGGCGAGCGCGCCGAAGCCCTCGACGAACTCCGACTGGATGCGCATGACCCGCCAGGGGTCGGTGTGCACCCACTCCGACTGGCCCTCGGCGTCGGTGTCGAGGAGACGCTGGTCGGTGGTGCCCGGGGTGATCTGCTCACGCCGCCGCACCACGGGCCCCAAGTGCTGCTCGTCCCGCGGGCCCTGCCCTTCTGGACTACCCATGAACATCCCCTTCCGCTGACACTCTTGCTCGACGTGCCACTTCAGCGTAGGTCTACGGGCGTTACAGGCGTCGCATCCTCAACAGAACTCAGGATGTCAACCAGGCGCTGAGCCGCTTCTCCGCCTCCGGGATGAGAGAGGCATCGACCCTCTCGTCGATCTTGTGGGCGAGCAGCGGGTTACCCGGGCTGTAGTTCACGGCGGGCACGCCGAGCGCGCTGAAGCGGGAGACGTCCGTCCAGCCGAACTTGGGCTGGGCCGTGCCGCCGACCGCCGCCATGAAGGCCGCGGCGGCCGGGTGGTCGAGGCCGGGGCGCGCGGCGCCCGTGTGGTCGTCGACGACGAACTCGTCGATCTCGCAGTCGGCGAAGTAGTCGCGCACGAAGGCGAGCGCCTCGTCCTCGGAGCGGTCCGGCGCGTAGCGGAAGTTGACGACGACGGTGCACTCGTCGGGGATGACGTTGGTCGCGACGCCGCCTTCGACGCGTACGGCGTTGAGGCCCTCGTGGTACTGAAGGCAGTCGACGACCGGCTTGCGCGGCTCGTAGGCGGCGAGCTTCGCGAGGATCGGCGCGGCCTTGTGGATGGCGTTCGAGCCCATCCACGCGCGCGCGGAGTGCGCGCGCGTGCCCTTCGTCTTCAGGAAGACCCGCAGGGTGCCCTGGCAGCCGCCCTCGACCTGGTTGTCCGTCGGCTCCAGGAGGACCGCGAAGTCGCCCGCGAGCCAGTCGGGGTGGGCCTCGGCGACGTGGCCGAGGCCGTTCAGGTGGGCGGCGACCTCTTCGTTGTCGTAGAAGACGAAGGTGAGGTCGCGGTTCGGCTCGGTCACGGTCTGCGCGATGCGCAGCTGGACGGCGACGCCCGACTTCATGTCGCAGGTGCCGCAGCCCCACAGGATGCCGTCCTCGTCCAGGCGCGAGGGCACGTTGTCCGCGATCGGGACCGTGTCGATGTGCCCGGCGAGGATCACGCGCTCGGCCCGGCCCAGGTTCGTGCGCGCCACCACGTTGTTGCCGTGCCGGTCGACCGTGAGGTGCGGCAGGCCGCGCAGGGCCGTCTCGATCGCGTCCGCGAGGGCCTTCTCCTGGCCGCTCGGCGAGGGGAAGTCGACCAGCTGGGCGGTGAGCGCGGCAGCGTCGAGCGTGAGGTCGAGCGACGCGTCGTGTGAGGTCTGAGCCATGCTTTCGACCCTAACGCCCCTCGGCGCGCCGCCCTGTCGGTGGCCTCCAGTACCTTGGTCGCGTGCCTGAGCCCCCCACCCTCGTCCGGCGCGGCCGCCTCCTCCGTATCGGGGCCGCGGTCGCGGTCCTGCTCGCGCTCGTGGGCTATGTGGTCGTCCAGTACGTCTTCGGGGGCAAGGCCGCGCCACGCTGCCAGGTCGTCTCGGGCAACGGCGACGGCGCGTCGTACGAGTTCGGCGCCGAGCAGGCGGAGAACGCGGCGACGGTCGCCGCCGTGGGCACCTCCCGCGGCATGCCGGAGCGGGCGGTCACCATCGCCCTGGCGACGGCCCTGCAGGAGTCGGGCCTGCGCAACATCAGCCATGGCGACCGGGACTCGCTCGGTCTCTTCCAGCAGCGGCCCTCACAGGGCTGGGGCAACGAGCAACAGATCATGGACCCCGCTTACTCGGCGGCGCGTTTCTACGACCACCTCAAGGACGTCCCGGGCTATTCACGGCTCCCCCTGACCGTCGCCGCGCAGCGCGTACAGCGCAGCGGCTACCCCCAGGCGTACGCGAAGCACGAGCCGGACGCCGTGCTCCTCGCCGCCGCGCTGACCGGCCGCGCCCCCGCCACCCTCACCTGCGAGGGCCGCACGGCCGACGAGCCGGGCGATCCGGCGAAGGTACGGGCCGCCCTGGTCCGCGACTTCGGCCGCGAGGTGGCGCCAAAGGGCGGCAGCGGGGCCGGCGGCGACACCGTCACCGTGCCGGTCGGCTCCACGGCGTCGGGCGCGGGGGGCGGCGAGCAGCGGGGCTGGGAGCTCGCGCACTGGGCGGTGGCCCAGGCGTCCGCGCTCGGCATCGAGCGCGTCTCGTACGGCGGCCGGGAGTGGAGCGCCGAGGGCTCAGGGAAGGAATGGCGCAAGCCGGGCAAGGCGGGCGCGACGGGCGCGGACGGGCGGCCCACGGACGGCGGAACGGGCACGGGCGACGTCCGAATCGTCCTTGGGCAGTAGTACGGCGGATCACCCGATCGAGTCACGCCGATCACTCATGGACCAAGTGCCGCCCAGAGGTTCGCGCACACCTGTCGGCATCCACCGGACCCCTTGCGAACACAGGGGATTGACGTTTCAGCAACCTCGCGTGAGCTGATCGTTTTGCCCGTTTTTATCCACAGCCGATTATGCGATGCATTGCCAATTCTTTGCGTTGGCCCACCGCAACCTTCGAGGGCTTCGAGCGGTAGTCACTGCGTCCGAACGCCGGGCCCCATCCGGCCGGACACACCAACGTTCTCCCCCGTCTGAAGGAGCATCATGTCCCTCCCCCTGACCCGCCGGATCGCCCGCGCCGCGCTGCTCATCGCAGCGGGGGCGGCTCCCGTGGTCGGTGCGGCCGGCTCCGCAAGCGCCGCCCAGCTTCCGGCCGCCCCCGACCTGGGCGGTGTCTCCGCCCTGGACACCGCCGGTCTGGGCAACACCGTCGACGGCGCAGCTCAGAACACCACCGGTCTCGCGGGTGAGACCGGCAGCAAGGCAGTGAAGAAGGGCGTGCCGACCGCGGGCAAGGTCGTCGGGTCGGGCGCCAAGACCGCGACTCCCGCCGCGCAGAAGGCCGCGGGCGACCTCGCGGGCAGCGCCGGTGACGTGGTCGGCGACACCGCGGGCACCGCCACCAAGGGCGGCCTGCCGACCGACACCGTGGGCGAGGGCCTGCCGACGGACGCGGTCACCAAGGGCGGCCTGCCCACCGACCAGCTGCCGGTCAAGAGCCTGCCGCTCGGCTGACCGCCGCGCATCTGAGAGGAGGGCCCGGAGCCACTGGCTCCGGGCCCTCCTCACGCGTCGCCCACCGAACCGAGCGGTCAGTGGCTCAGGCGAGCCGCTCGACCGCCGCGGCCACCCGCTCGTCCGACGCCGTGAGCGCCACACGGACGAAGCGGTCGCCCGCCGGGCCGTAGAAGTCGCCGGGTGCCACCAGGATGCCCAGGTCCGCGAGGTGCCCGACGGTGTCCCAGCAGGACTCGTCGCGGGTCGCCCAGAGGTAGAGGCTGGCCTCGCTGTGCTCGATGCGGAAGCCGTGCTTCAGGAGGGCGTCGCGCAGGGCGGTGCGCCGGGCCGCGTACCGCTCGCGCTGCTCATGGACGTGCTGGTCGTCGCCGAGCGCCGCGACGACGGCCGCCTGCGTCGGAGCGGACGTCATCATGCCGCCGTGCTTGCGGATCTGGAGCAACTCGCCGAGGACGCCCGCGTCACCGGCGATGAACGCGGCGCGGTAGCCCGCGAGGTTCGACCGCTTGGAGAGCGAGTGGACGGCGACGATCCCCTCGAACGAACCACCGCACACGTCCGGGTGCAGGACCGAGACCGGCTCCGCCTCCCAGCCGAGCTCCAGGTAGCACTCGTCGCTCACGAGCAGCACCCCGTGCTCGCGCGCCCAGGCCACGGTGCGGGTCAGCTCGTCCTTGGACAGGACGCGACCGGTGGGGTTGGAGGGCGAGTTGAGCCACAGGAGCTTGAGGTTCGTCGGGTCGAGGTCCGTCGGGTCGTCGTACGAGACGTACTCTGCGCGGGCCAGACGCGCGCCCACCTCGTACGTCGGGTAGGCGAGGCGCGGGTAGGCGACGACGTCACCCGGGCCGAGGCCCAGCTGGGTCGGGAGCCAGGCCACCAGTTCCTTGGAGCCCACGACCGGCAGGACGTTCCGGTGCGTGACCTCGCGTGCGCCGAGGCGCCGCTCGCACCAGCCGGTGATCGCGTCGCGCAGCTCGGGCGTGCCCCACACCGTCGGATAGCCCGGCGAGTCCGCCGCCGCGACCAGCGCTTTCTGGATCAGCTCGGGGACCGGGTCGACCGGGGTGCCCACCGACAGGTCGACGATGCCGCCGGGGTGGGCGGCCGCCGTGGCCTTGTACGGCTCGAGCTTGTCCCAGGGGAAGGCGGGAAGGCGGCCGGAGAGACCGGAGACTACGGACACGTGCTGACTCCCGTACTGCGTGTACGTCCTGCGTGTATGGGGAAATGCCTCGGTCCCGCACGGCGACATGTGCCGTACGGGACCGGGGCGGCGCTTCAAGCTGCCGTTACTGGTTCTGCGGCGGCAATGCGGCGATGAAGGCGTGGTCGCGCTCGATCAGGCCGAGCTTGCTGGCACCACCGGGCGATCCGAGCTCGTCGAAGAACTCGACGTTCGCCTTGTAGTAGTCCTTCCACTCTTCAGGAGTGTCGTCCTCGTAGAAGATCGCCTCGACCGGGCAGACCGGTTCGCAGGCTCCGCAGTCGACGCATTCGTCCGGGTGGATGTACAAGGACCGGGAGCCCTCGTAAATGCAGTCGACCGGGCACTCCTCGATGCACGCCTTGTCCTTGACGTCGACACAAGGCTGCGCGATGACGTAGGTCACGCTGTCGTTCCTCCTCGATACGGGCGCTGGCGGGCCGTCCTCAGGCTCCGCTCGCCTGGCGCGCGGGAGCGCGGCGTCGTCGATGCCCGCCTCTAGTATCTCCGTTCCCGGGCATGATCCGAACAGGAGGGGCGTACAGAGCTGTGGAATTCACTGCGGGCGGACGGCTTGAGGTGCGCATCAGCCCTGCTGACGTGGGCAAACGGGTGTCGGTACGCCGCCTGAACGAAGGGCCTGAGGCGGGCGGGAAGTTCACTGACACGGTGGGTGTTCTCACATCGTGGAACGACGGTGTGGTACTGATCACACGCCGCGACGGCGAGCGTGTCCACATCGCGGAAAGTTCCCTGGTGGCGGGCAAGGTGGTCCCCTCCGCCCCGGCCCGCAGGCGCGGCCCGGCGGCGTCCTACCGTGAGCTGGCCCGGGTGGCGGCGCGCGCCTGGCCCCCCGTGGAGAGCGAGCCGCTCGGCGAGTGGGAGCTGCGCGCGGCGGCCGGATTCACCCGGCGGGCCAACTCGGTGCTGCCGCTCGGCGATCCGGGACGGCCGCTGGACGAGGCCCTCGCTCGGGTACGTCAGTGGTACGCGGAGCGGGAGCTGCCCGCGTACATCCAGACCGCGACCGGGGCCGACGACACCCAGGAGCTGCTCTGCGCCGAGCTCGAGGACCGGGGGTGGGAGCGCGAGGTGAGCTCCGCGATCCACGTCGGCGCTCTCGCGCCCCTCGGCGAGGCGGACGTGCCCGGAGCAGGGGCGGAGCAGGTGCTCCTCGCGCGCTCCTTCGACGAGGCGTGGCTGCGCCGGTACAAGCGGTTCAAGGTGCCGGGGGCGCATGTGCGCAAGGTGCTGGCGGGCGGCCCCTCGGTGTGGTTCGCTTCCGTGCCCGGGGCCTCTCCTGACGCGGGGCCCGCCGCGATCGGCCGGTGCGTCGTGGACGGACGCTGGGCGGGATTCATGGCGGTCGAGGTGGATCCGGCGCACCGCAGGCAGGGACTGGCGACGGCGGTGATGGCCGCGCTCTCCCGGCAGGCGCTCGCCGAAGGCGCCTCGGCGGCCTGGCTGCAGGTCGAGGACGACAACGAAGGTGCGCGGGCGCTGTACGGCGGTCTTAGCTTCGCCGCGCACCACACGTACCACCACTATCGATACCCGTCGGCTCGGTAGCTCCTACCGGTCGGCTCGGTAAGTAAGGCACGAGGCACGCATGCACGAGGAGTCAAGGACGGCCGCGTCCCGGCGGCGGTTCGCCGAGGAGGCCAGGTCCGAGCGGCCCGACCTTTCCCTGCTGTGCCTCCTGCTGAGCGCGGAGGCGGACCCCGGGCTCGACGACGACGGCATCGACGCGGCGCAGATCGAGCTCGACCGGCTCGCCGGGCAGCTGCCCTACCGCCCCGGCGGGGCCCGGGAGTGGGCGGCCGCCCTCGCCGAACTCCTCGGCTCGCGGTGCGGGTTCATGGGCACGCCCGCCGACTACCAGCGCCTGGAGTCCTCCCTGCTGCACGAGGTGCTCCGGCGCCGCCGCGGCCTTCCGATCCTGCTCTCGGTGGTGTGGATCGAGGTGGCCCGCCGGGCGGGAGCACCCGTGTACGGCGTCGCGCTTCCCGGTCATTTCGTCGTCGGCTTCGGCACCCGCGAGGAGCAGGTGCTCACCGACCCGTTCGCCGGCGGGCGGCTGCTCACGGGCGCGGACGCGGAGCTGCTCGTCGCCGGGTCGTCGGGCGGCACGGTGTCCGCGTCGATGCTGACGCCCGCCGATCCGCTGAACATCGTGCTGCGCATCCTGAACAACATCCGCGCCTGGGCGGCGGCCCGCCCCGAGCGCTCGGACGTGGCGCTCTGGGCCGTGGAGCTCTCCCTGCTGCTTCCCGCCCACCCGGCACGGTTGCGTTACGAGCGGGCTCAACTCCTGGTGCAGCGAGGGGACTTCCTCGCGGGCGCCGCCGAGCTGGAGGAGTACGCCGACGTGGTGACGGCGGTGGAGCCGACCACCGCGGACCGCGTGCGGGACCAGGCGCGGGCCGCCAGGGCGATGCTCAACTGAGGGCTCTGGCCGTGCGGGCGTAGCGCCCCGGAGCGATGCCCACCATCCGCTTGAAGTGCCGGGTGAGGTGCGACTGGTCGTAGAAACCGGCGGCGGTCGCCACCTCTCCCGGCGGCTGACCGGCGAGGAGGAGGCGGCGGGCGCGGTCGACGCGGCGGGACATCACGTACTGGTGCGGCGCGATGCCGTAGGCCCCGCTGAAGGCGCGCACGAGGTGCGTGGGGTGGGCGTGGACCAGGCGTGCCGCCTCGTCCAGGGTCACGCCGTCGAGGAGCCGCTCGTCGAGGAGTTCGCGGAGGTTCCGGGCGACGCCTCGCCCGGTGTTCTGGGCTACGCCTCGCCCGGTGTCGCCAAAAGCGTCCGTGGCGGCCCTGGGGCGCAGGTGGTCGCGCAGGCGCTCGCTGATCAGGGCCAGGCGGCTCTCGGCCTCCAGTTCGTCGCCCCGGCACGCCAGGGCCGTGTGCAGCTGGCCCACGCGGGTGCGCAGGACGGGGTCGACCAGGTCGGGGCCGTCCACCGCGGGGCCGATGAGGCCGGCGTCCAGCTGCGTCATGTCCAGGTAGAGCACGCGTTTGCGGAAACCGCCGGGGGTGGCGGGCGAGCCGTTGTGCGGGACCTGGGGCGGCAGCAGGGAGACGGTGTCACCGGGAGTGCCGTGCTCGTGACGGTCGAGGTCGTAGCGGACGGCTCCGTCGTCGACGATCAGCAGGGTCCACGCGTCGTGGACGTGCATCGGGTACGCGTGCTCCGTGAAGTGGGCGTGGAAGACCTCCACGACACCCGCGACCGGCGGGCGCCATGCGGATATTTCCTGCCGGACCACCATGCAAAGAACGTACAAGACGTGGCGGCGGTCCACTCGGCAGTCTCAGTGCATGAGAACCACCGCTGAGACAGAAACCGCCGCCGCGACGGCGGACGAGGCCCCCGTCCGCTTCGACACGAAGATCGCCGTCCTGCTCCGTGACGACCTGGAGCCCTGGCAGCGCCTCAACGTGACCGCGTTCCTGGTCAGCGGGCTCGGCACGGCGGCTCCCGAGGTCATCGGCGAGCCGTACGAGGACGCCGACGGCACCCCCTACCTGTCGATGATCCGCCAGCCCGTCCTGGTCTTCGAGGGGACGAAGGAGACCATGGGCGCCGCTCACAAGCGCGCCCTCTCGCGTTCGCTGCCGAGGGCGGTGTTCACGTCCGACCTGTTCACCACCGGCAACGACCGGGACAACCGGGCCGCGGTGCGCGCCGTGCCGACGGATCAGCTCGACCTGGTGGGGCTCCTCGTGCACGGTCCGCGCAACGCGGTCGACAAGGTCCTCAAAGGGGCCCGGATGCACCCTTGACCGACGGGGCCGGGGCCAAGGGGTGAGATCGGAGCGCTATCGATCGGCCCGGCAGGGCACGAAGCACCTATGCACCCCCAATCCCCCGAACGGCGACGCCTCTTCGCCGATCAGGCACGGGCGGCGCGGCCCGATCTCGCGCTGCTGTGCCTGCTGATCGGCGCGGAGGCGGACCCGGATCTCGACGACGCGGGCATGCGCGCGGCGCGGCGCGTCCTCGACCGTCTCGCCGACCAGCTGGCCGACCAACTGGCCGAGCGGCTGCCCGGCAGGGCCGGCGGCCCCCGGCCCTGGGCACTCGCGCTCGCCGACCTGCTCGGCGCGCGCTACGGCTTCAAGGGCAGGCCCGGCGACTACCAGCACCTGCGGTCCGCACTGCTGCACGAGGTGCTCCGACGGCGCAGAGGCCTGCCCATCCTGCTCTCGGTGGTGTGGATCGAGGTCGCCCGTCGTGCGGGCGTGCCCGTCCACGGGGTGGCCCTGCCCGGCCACTTCGTGGTCGGCTTCGGCACCCACGACGAGCAGATCCTCGCCAATCCCTTCGCGGGCGGCGACGTACTGACCCCCATGGACGCGGAGTTGCTGGTCGCCGGGGCCACGGGGGCGCCGCTCGTGCCGTCGATGCTGAGTCCCGCCGGGCCCCTGGACATCGTCCTGCGCGTCCTCAACAACATCCGCGCGTGGGCGGCGGCCCGGCCCGAGCGCTCGGACGTCGCGCTCTGGGCGGTCGAACTCTCCCTGCTGCTGCCCGCGCACTCCGACCGGCTGCACTACGACCGCGCCCAACTCCTGGTGCAGCGTGGCGATTTCCTGGCGGGCGCCGTGGAGATCGAGACGTACGCCGACGCTCTGGCCGCGACGGACGAGGCGGCCGCGGCACGGCTGCGGCAGGAGGCACACGGGGCGCGGGCGATGCTGAACTGAGGTCTGGCGGGGGGTGGTTCAGAGCCAGCCCTTGTCGCGGGCCACCTTGACCGCCTCGGCGCGGTTGCGTACGGCGAGCTTCTGGATGGCCGTCGAGAGATAGTTGCGGACCGTGCCCGCGGAGAGGTGCAGGGCCGTGGCCAGCTCGGCGTTGGTGGCGCCGTCGGCGGCCGCCCGCAGGATCTCGCGCTCACGGTCGGTCAGTGGGTTCGCGCCCCCGGCGAGCGCGGCCGCCGCGAGCGTGGGGTCGATGACCCGCTCCCCCGCGAGGACCTTGCGGACCGCGTCGGCGAGCTGGGCCGCGGGGGCGTCCTTGACCAGGAAGGCGTCGGCGCCTGCCTCCATGGCGCTGCGGAGATAGCCGGGGCGGCCGAAGGTGGTGAGGACCACGATCTTCACCTCCGGCAGCTCCGCGTGAAGTTCGGCCGCCGCCTCGATGCCCGTCAGGCCGGGCATCTCGATGTCGAGGAGCGCCACGTCCACCGTGTGCTCGCGCGCCGCTGCCAGCACCTCGTCGCCGCGGGCCACCTGCGCGACCACCTCGATGTCCGGCTCCAGGCCGAGCAGCGCGGCCAGTGCCTCGCGGACCATCGACTGGTCCTCGGCGAGGAGCACCCTGACGGCGGGCCCCGCACTGTTCGTCCTCATGCGGAGGATCCTAGAGCCGAAGATCCCGAAGCCGACCCGCCGGTGCCTTCCCCCGCCTCCGCGTCTTCGTCCGCCCGCGCCGCCGGTTCGAGCGGCACCCTCGCCGTGAGCCGGAAGCCCCTGCGCACGCCGGGGCCCACGTCGAGGACACCGCCGACCGCCTCCACCCGCTCGGTCAGGCCCGCCAGGCCGTTGCCCTGAGCGGCGCCGGAACCGCCCCTGCCGTCGTCCTCCACCGTCAGCTCGACCACCGGCCCGTCGAGGGTGTGCCGTGCGGTGAACGCCACCGTGCAGCGGCGCGCACCGCTGTGCCGCACGACATTCGTCACCGCCTCGCGCAGCGCCCAGGCCAGCGCCGTCTCGCCCTGTTCGCCGGGCAGCACGACGGGCGCCTCGAGCGGTACGTCGGCCTCGACACCGGCAGCGGTCAGCGCCGTGCGCGCGCCCGCCAGCTCACCGGCGAGGGTGCGCCTGCGGTAGCCGGAGACCGCCTCGCGCACGTCCACCAGGGCCTGGCGGCTGACCTGCTCGATGTCGGCCACCTGCTGGGCGGCCTTGTCGGGGTGGGCCGGGAGCATGCGTCCGGCCAGCTCGCTCTTCAGGGTGATGAGGGAGAGGGAGTGGCCGAGGAGGTCGTGCAGATCGCGGGCGAGCCGCAACCGCTCTTCGTTCGCGGCCAGTTGGGCGACGGTGGCCCGTGCCTGGCGCAGCTGGATCGTCGTACGCACCAGCTGGCGCACCCCGGTCATCGCGAAGCCGACCAGAAGGGTCAGCACGGCGAGGCTGCCGAGCAGGTCCTCGACGCTGTCGGTGCGCAGGCCGATCGCGATCATCACGCCCGTGACGGCCGGGATGACCCACATGGCGTACCCCAGCGGCAGCACGGCCCCGGCGGACACGGCCACGTACACGAAGAGCCCGAGCCAGGCCGTGCCGAAGGCGAACGAGAGGACGACCGCCAGCGTGAGCAGCACCCCGAACGACACGTGCACCACACGCCAGTCGAGCACCCTGGAGGTGTAACGGAAGACCAGGGTCAGATAGCAGACCACGAAGGCCGCGAGGCCGAGCCAGCCGAACGCCGTGACCGCCGCCCCGCGGTCCGCGTCCAGCAGGTCCTCCACCGGACCGGCGAGGAAGACCAGCCAGATGCCGATCCAGAGCGCCTTGGTCAGCAGCTGGCGGCGGCCGGCCGGTGGATGCCCGAAGGTGTCCATCGGGTGGGCCCGCTCGGTGCGGTCGGTGTCGCTCACGCCTTCGATGTGTCCTTCCGGTACAGCCATGCCGCGCCGCCCGCGAAGAGGACGAAGTACCCGACGAGGAGTACGACGTCCTGCGCGTGCGGGGCTTCGCCCAGTTCGATGGCCTGTCCGAGGGCAGCGTACGCATGGGTCGGCAGCCAGGTCGCGATGTCGCTCAGCCACCCCGGGAAGGTCGCCGTGGGCATCCACAGGCCGCCGAGCACGGAGAGCCCGAAGTACACGATCATCGTGACCGGGCGCACGACGTCGCCGGTCGCGAGATAGCCGATGGCCACGCCGAGCGCCGCGAAGACGAGGCTGCCCGCCCAGATCGCGCCGGTCAGGGCGAGCCACTGCCAGGCTTCCATGCGTACGTCCTTGACGGCCGCGGCGACCACGAACACCACGACGATCGACGGCAGGCTGACCACGGCGGCGCTCGCGGTCTTCGCGATGACGTAGCCGCGCCCCGGCAGGCTCGTCAGCCGCAGTTGGCGTACCCAACCGCTCTCGCGCTCCTTGGCGATGCGCTCGCTGTTGCCCATGAGGACGGCGGTGAGGGCGCCGAACGAGGCCATCGACACCATGAAGAAGGCGGGCAGCGCGAGGCCCGTGTCGCCCACCATCTCCTTGCTGTCCTGGCCGCCCGCGATGATCAGGAAGAGCATCGACGGATAGATCACCGAGAAGAACAGGAACTTCTTGTTCCGCAGGGCGCGGACGATCTCCAGCTTGATCAGCATGCTCCGGCCTCCTTCCTGGCCTCCTCGGCGGCGGTGATCGCCACGAAGGCCTGCTCCAGGCCGAGGCCCGCGACCTCGAGGTTGCGGGGGTAAAGTCCGAGCCCGTAGAGCGCGTGCACGGTGGCGTCGGCGTCCGTCGACCGCAGGCGTACGGACTGGCCGGAGACGTCGACGGCGGTGAGGAACGGCAGGGCGCCGAGCTGCGACGCGAGTGCGGCGTCCAGCTCGGGGAGGTCGAAGGAGATCCTGCGTGCCCCTGCCCTCGCCTTGATCTCGGCGGCCGTGCCGTCCGCGAGGAGTCGGCCGCGGTGCAGGACGAGGACCCGGTCCGCGATGGCGTCGGCCTCTTCCAGGTAGTGCGTGGCGAACAGGACCGTGCGCCCCTGGTGGGCCTGCTCGCGCATGGTCGCCCAGAAAGCCTGGCGCGCGGTGACGTCCATGCCCGTGGTCGGCTCGTCGAGGACGATCAGGTCGTTCGCTCCGGCGGTCGCGAGTGCGAATCGCACACGCTGTTCCTGCCCGCCGGACAGCTTGTCGACCTTCCGGTCGGCGAGCTGGGTGAGGCCCGCGGCCGCCAGCACGTCGTCCGCGCGGTGCGGCCTCGGGTGCAGATCGCAGGCGAGCCGCACCAGCTCGCGGACGGTGACCTCCGCCATCAGGCCGCCGCTCTGCAGCATCGCGCCGACCCGGCCCGCGGTGATCGCCTGGCGCGGACTCGTGCCGAAGACCCGCACGGTGCCGCTGTCCGCGTCCCGCAGGCCGAGGAGCAGGTCGAGCGTGGAGGACTTGCCCGCGCCGTTCGGCCCGAGGAGCGCGACGGTCTCGCCGGGGCGGAGGGCGAGCGTGAGCGCGTCCACCGCGCGGACGTCCCCATAGCTCTTGGTCACGTTCTCGAAGCTCACCGCGGTGGCGGGCGGTGCTGCGGTCGTCGTCATGCGCCCCATCGTCGCCGGGGGCGGGGGCACGGCGGCAGTGTCGTGTGTGTTGGGTCCGGGATGACAGATGTCATGCCGTCGCGCTCTTACCTGCCGGAGGCCGGACGGATCACTGACGTGAGCCGCCCGGCCTCCGGGTGCGTACGGGGATCAGCTCGCGTTCGTCTCGATCACACCGATCCGCTCCGCCGGCGTCTTGCCGATCAGCGCCTTGTTCATCGCGGCGGCCACGTCCGTCGGCTGGACCGGCGTCTTGTCGCCGTTGCCGCGCTGGATCAGGATGCCGTCGAAGACGTTGCCGTAGAGCTTCTTGAGCTCGACGGTGTTGTAGTGCACCTGGAGCGTGCCGTTCTTGAGCACCTTCGTCTCGAGTACCTTCGGCAGCGACTTCGCCGGGCCGAACGGGATCGACGCATTGCCCGCCTTGATCGTGACGTTGGCCGACATGGCGGGCTTCGCGAAGCGCGTCATGAACTTGTCGACCTCGGCGTTGGGAACGGTCGGCTTGCGGGTCGTGACGGGCAGCTCGACGGTGCCGGCGCTGCCGTTCTCGACCTGCCTCTTGTACGCCTCCGAGACGGCCTTCGTCGACGCGGCGACGTCGATGCCGTTGCCCGCCTTGCCGTACACGGGGACGGCCTTGCCGGGCACGAACTTGACCGTGCCCTCCTTGGCCGAGCCGGAGCCGCCCGCGGCGCGCTCCAGGGCGGCCGCCAGCTTCTCCTCGTCCACGGGCATGACGGGCTCGGCGACGCGCGCACCGCCGAAGAGCGAGCCGATCACCGAGACGGGGTTGTAGTCGCTGCCCGCGGCCTCGCGGACGGTCGCCTGGCTGTCCAGGGTCAGGCCCGCCTGGTCGGGGCTGAGCGTGACCGTCTCGCCGTCGACCGACAGCTTCAGGGGCTTGGCGACGCGCTCACCGATCTGCGCGTCGAGCTTCTTGACGGCCTCGTCACGCGTGCCGCCGCCGATGTCGACGCCGAGCGCGGTGGTGCCCTTGGGCACGTCGGCGTGGTTCATCAACAGCCCCGCGCCGTACGCACCGCAGGCCACGACGACCACGGCGACGGCCACGAGAACGAGCTTGTTGCGCCCCTTCTTCTTGGGCGCAGCCGCGGCGACGGGCACGTTCGGCTGCACCGGCTCGGGCAGCTTGGGCGGGGTGTGCGGCACGGGCCCGTCGGCCTGCGGGGCCGTGGCGAACGGCGAGTTCTGCGCGGGCGGCACCACGGGGATGCCGCTGGTCAGGGTGTCACCGGAGACGTTGGTCCCCGGAGAGGGCGCGCTCGGGCCGCCCGGGATGGAGCCGGGGCCACCGGGCACCGGACCGCCCGCCACGGGGGGCCGCGGGCCGCCGCCGGGGCCCTGGAGCGGGCCCGCCTTCTGCGGCGTGAGGATGGCGGTGTCGTCGCCCATCACGGGGGCTCCGGCGCCGGCGCCCGAACGGGCCGCGGGATTGGCCGGGTTGGGGCGATTGCCGGGATTGCCCTGACTGCCGGTATTGCCGGGATTGCCGGGTCCGCCCTGATTCGGGGCCGCCATCGGGTTCGCCCGGCCCGCCGGGTTGGCCTGGTTCGCCGGGTGCGACGGATCGGCGGGCTTCGGCGCCAGCGGCCCTTCGCCGGTCACCGGTCCGCCGGTCGGCCCCGAAGGACCACGGCCGCCGTCACCGGCGGCATTTCCGGAGAAGTACGGCAGGTCCCCGCGCTGCGGGTCGCCGCCCTGCGGCGCACCCGTGCCGAGCGGACCGGCCGCCACGGCGCCGGACACGTCGAAGGAGCCCGTACCCGCACCGGAGCCACTGCCGCCCGAATTGCCGGAATTGGGGGCGGGGTTCCCGCCGTTCGTCGCCGGACCGCTCTTGCGCGGCGCGAACCAGTCGCTCGTCTTCTCCTCCGCCGGAGCGGAGGGCGACGAGGGCCCGGCGGCGGCAGGCCCCGCGGGCGCGGAGCCCGATGCGGGAAGCCCGGCGGAACCGGGTCCGCCCGCGCCGTTGGCGGATCCCTGGCGCCCGGCGCCGTCCCCGGCGTCGGCCGCCGCGCGGCCCCCGTCCAGCGGGCGTGAGGCGCCGGGGTCGCTGTCCGTGACGGGCGTGCGCATGACGACCGGTGGGATGGGCCGCGACCCGGGGATGTTGATCCGGATACGCGTGGTCAGCGTGGTCTCGGTCTTGGGCTCGTCGGGCCGCTCCTCGGCGGCCTGCCGCTGCGCGCCGTCCACGGCGCCGTCCGACGCACCCTGAGCGGGGGAGCCGTACGGCGGCGTCCCCGAGGGGTAAGCGGCTCCACCGCGCCCCTGGGGCCCGGAGGACGAACTGTCAGTTTCACGACTCAAGGCAGGTTCTCCCGGTTGGCTCCGCCGCCCGTGCTCCCCGCGCGGAAGGAAATTCCCTCCGGCCGGAGGCTGGGGGAGGCTCGGCGGCGCGCACCACCATACTGGCCGCCGTCGGCACTCATCCTGTGACCGCCGTCAAACCCGTGCGGGACACGGGTTGAAGTGGTACGTCACTTGCCAAGTCGGGCGGCGGGCCCGCCTGGTTGCGGTCGCTGTCCGAGGGTGGCACACATCACAGCGACCGCCATCCCGCCCAGCAGGTAGGCGTACGAGCCGAGTCCCGCCCCGAAGAGGAAGTCCCCCTCGGGCCGGCTGGCCGTGAGCAGCATGACGGATACGAGCCAGCCCGCCGCCGGCGCGACCGCCCCCGCTCTGGTGCCGACGGCACGCGCCCCTCCGTGGAAGAGCCCCGCGGCCCCGAGGAGCGCGAGCAGCAACCCGCCCGGGAACCAGGCCCCTTGGACGAGTGCGCCCGCGGTGCCGACGACCGCTCCCAGCACGAAGAGGCCTCCGTACGAGGCGATGCGGCCGAAGTTCGGCGGCTGCGCGAGGGCGCTGCCGCCCGGCGGGGACGCGGCGGACGACGAGCCGGAGGCCGGCGACGACGGCGACGTGGCGCGGGAACGAGTACTCACGGCGTCGTCACCCCTTCGAGCTTCTCGGGCCCCGCGTCCGCGAGTCCCGCGAACAGATCGGTCTCACGTTCGCCGTCCATCGCACCGCTTCCTCCTCGCACCAGCTCGTAGTACTCCACATCGAAGATCGGCTGCGCGAGCCCGTTCGACAGGACGAAGAGCGGTCCCTGCACCTCGATCTGCGTGGCGTGCGCGCGCATCGCCGCCGCCTTCGCCGGGGCGAAGGCGGTCCCGTCGATCTCCGCCGTGATCCGCTCGTCGTCCGTCACACCGGGCACGTCCGCGACCACGCCGGGGGTCGTGAACGGTGAGTGCCGCAGGGCCCCCTCCATCCACCGGAACCGCTCTTCGACGACGGAACGCGGCGCACGGTTCCAGTAGATCTTGGCGATGGTGTGAGGTTCGCCAAGATCCGCGCGGAAGGCGCTCTCGGCCGCGAGGTCCGCCGCGCGCATCGCGACGCGGTGGGCCTGGATGTGATCGGGGTGGCCGTATCCGCCGTCCGGGTCGTACGTCACGAGCACCTGGGGGCGCACCTCGCGGATCACCTCGACGAGGTGCGCGGCGGCGTCGTCGAGATCGGCGGACCAGAAGGCGCCCGCACGGTGGTTCTGCTCGACGCCCATCATCCCGGAGTCGCGGTAGCGGCCGGTGCCGCCGAGGAAGCGGTGGTCGGCGACGCCGAGCTGCTTCATCGCGGCGGCCAGCTCACCGATGCGCTGCGGGCCGAGCGCGTCCTCGCGGTCGGGCGCGAGATGGGCGAGGCCGGGCGGGATGACCTCGCCCTCCTCGCCCAGCGTGCACGTCACCAACGTGACATGGGCGCCTTCGGCCACGTACTTGGCCATCGTCGCGCCATTGTTGATCGACTCGTCGTCGGGGTGCGCGTGCACGAGCAGCAGACGCCGGGCGGGCAGTTCCGTCATGGGACCACCCTACGAGCACCCCGCGCACTGATCAGAACGTGCTGCGCACGGATCAGAACTTGATGTCGCCGATCATCCCCGCCACGTTCGTCGTCAGCTCGTTGATGGTCGGGGCGATGGAGGAACTCGCCAGATAGAAGCCGAGCAAGACACAGACGATCATGTGGCCCGCTTTCAACCCTGACTTCTTGACCAGCAAGAAGACAATGATCGCCAGCAGCACCACCGCCGAAATCGAGAGTGCCACGGCGGCTCACCTCCAAGTCCCAGACCCTGCACCAGTGCGGACGCCAGCAGGTACATACCCACTAAGCGCTACGGATCATAACTATCCGTGGGTCCGCATGAGTCGGAGCACGGCAGCACAAGGGGGCGCATGCCCCATAGGCTCGGGGGATGACCACCGAGACGCCCGGAACCGCCGGGCCCGCCGAGAGTCACGCGCAGCGGCTCTCCTTCCCCCGCCTGCACGCCCGCACGCAACGCTTCACTCTCGGTGCGCCCCGCGCGTTCACGGTGGCGCCGGACGGGTCCCGCGTCGCCTTCCTGCGCTCGTCGTCCGGCACGGACAGGGCGAACCAACTCTGGGTCCTGGACCTGGCGGACGGCGTCACCGAGCGTGTCGCGGCCGACCCCGATGCCCTCCTGAAGGGCGCGGTCGAGCGCCTCTCCGCCGCGGAGCGCGCCCGCCGCGAGCGCAGCCGCGAGGGCGGCGCGGGCATCGTGGGTTACGCGACGGACGCGGCGGTGGAACTCGCCGCCTTCGCCCTCTCCGGACGCCTCTTCGCCGCGGAGCTTCGCGTGGGCACGGCACGTGAACTGCCCGCCCCCGCACCGGTGATCGACCCGCGCCCCTCCCCCGACGGCCGCCACATCGCGTACGTCGCCGGGGGCGCCCTGCGGGTAACGGGCGCCGACGGGGAAGGCGACCGGGCCCTGGTGGCGCCCGAGCCGGACTCCGTCGAGAAGGAGACCGTGACGTACGGCCTCGCGGAGTTCATCGCGGCCGAGGAGATGCAGCGTTCGCGGGGTTTCTGGTGGTCGCCGGAGTCGGACCGGCTCCTGGTCGCACGCGCCGACGACGCTCCCGTACGGCGCTGGTGGATCGCCGATCCCGCGCACCCGGAGACGGAGCCCTCCCGGGTCGCGTACCCGGCGGCGGGCACGGCCAACGCGGACGTGCGCCTGTTCGTCGTGACCCTGGACGGCGCCCGCACCGAGGTGATGTGGGACCGCGCCCGCTACCCCTATCTGGCGCGCGTGCACTGGTCGTCGGCCGGTGCGCCGCTGCTCCTCGTCCAGTCCAGGGACCAGCTCAGCCAGCTCTACCTGGCGGTGGACCCGGACGACGGCTCGACCCGCATGGTGCACGCGGAAGAGGACCCGCAGTGGCTGGAGCTCTTCCCCGGCGCCCCGTCCTGGTCCCCCAGCGGACGACTGGTCCGGATCGTGGACGAGGGCGGCGCTCGGGTCCTCGCGGTGGGCGAACGCCCCCTGACGGGCCCGCAGCTGCACGTCCGCGCCGTGCTCGACGTGGCGGACGACGACGTGCTGATCTCGGCGTCGGCGGGTGCGGCAGCGGCGGCCCCGGAGACCGGAGAGGTGCACGTCTACCGGGTCAACGAACTGGGCGTCGAGCGTGTCTCGACCGAGCCCGGGGTGCACTCGGCGGTCCGCTCGGGAGGCCTCACGGTCCTCGTGACGGCCACGCTCGACCAGCCGGGCTCACGCGTCCAGGTACTGCGCGACGGCAAGCAAGTGGCGACCGTCGCCTCGTACGCGCGGCATCCGGAGCTCACGCCGCGCGTGACGCTGACCGAAGGGGGCGCACGCAAGATCCCGTGCGCCGTCCTGCTCCCCACGGACTACGTGGAGGGTTCGGGGCCCCTGCCGGTGCTCCTCGATCCGTACGGCGGTCCGCACGGACAGCGGGTCGTCGCCGCCCACAATCCGTACCTCACGTCCCAGTGGTTCGCCGACCAGGGCTTCGCGGTGATCGTCGCGGACGGCCGCGGTACTCCGGGGCGCTCTCCCGCCTGGGAGAAGGAGATCCGCCGGGACTTCACCCTGACCCTGGACGACCAGGTGGACGCGCTCCAGGGCCTCGCGGATTCGTTCCCCCTCGACCTCTCCCGGGTCGCCATCCGGGGCTGGTCCTACGGCGGTTACCTCGCCGGGCTCGCGGTCCTTCGCCGCCCCGACGTCTTCCACGCGGGCGTCGCGGGGGCGCCGGTGACGGACTGGCAGCTGTACGACACGCACTACACGGAGCGGTACCTGGGCGATCCCGTCGCCGACCCGGCGCCGTACGCCCTGAGCTCCCTCGTCACCGAGGAGGGCCTGGTGGCTCCGGAGGCCCCGCACCGGCCGCTGATGATCGTGCACGGCCTCGCGGACGACAACGTGGTGGTGGCGCACGCGTTGCGCCTGTCGTCAGCGCTGCTGGCCGCGGGGCGCCCCCACGAGGTTCTGCCCCTGTCGGGGGTCACGCACATGACTCCGCAGGAACAGGTGGCGGAGAACTTGCTGCTGCTGCAGGTGGACTTCTTGAAGAGGTCGCTGGGGCTGTCCTAAGCGCGGGCGATCGGCCGGGGCGACATGGCTTGCCCCGGCCGACCTACGGCACCCGCACGGCCGTACGGGGCTTAGCCTGCCGGGGGCGTATATCGCCGGCGCGACGGTGCGATTGCCCGCGTGTAAAGCACGAACAGGCTTCGTCCCCAACCCCGCCCCTTCCCGAAAACCCGCTCTGGCGCGGGGGCCTTGGGTGCCGTCATCACCGGCTGCGCCGAGCTCGTCCTCAAACGCCGGACGGGCTAGTTCTTTCAGCCCCTCCGGCGTTTGAGGAGCGGGGTCTGGGGCGGAGCCCCTGCGCGGCGGAGCCGCAAATGTCACAGCCGGGAAGGGGTGGGATTGGGGAGAGCCCCGCAGGGAACGCCTGAACCCCGCCCCCCCTACGGCACCACCTGTTTCTCCTCCGCGAAGTGGCACGCCGAGTCGTGGGCGGCGGGTCCCTCTTCGTAGCGGAACTCCGCGGGAACGGCCAACGCCGGCACCTCCAAGGCACACCGCTCCCTCGCCTTCCAGCACCGCGTACGAAACCGGCACCCCGAGGGCGGATTGGCGGGCGACGGCACGTCCCCGGAGAGAATGATCCGCTCCCGGTGCTCGCGGGCCTCAGGGTCGGGCACCGGCACAGCGGACAGCAACGCCTGCGTGTACGGATGCGTCGGATGCTCGTAGATCTCCGCATCGGAGCCGATCTCGACGATCCGCCCCAGGTACATCACCCCGACCCGGTCGGAGATGTGCCGCACGATCGACAGGTCGTGCGCGATGAACACGTACGAGAGATCGAACTCGTTCTGGAGTTGGTCGAGCAGGTTCACCACCTGAGCCTGGACCGAGACGTCGAGCGCCGACACCGGCTCGTCCGCCACGATGATCTCGGGCCGCAGCGCAAGACCCCGCGCGATCCCGATGCGCTGGCGCTGGCCGCCGGAGAACTGGTGCGGATAGCGGTTGATGTACTCGGGGTTGAGACCGACCACATCCAGCAGCTCCCGCACCTTCTGCCGCCGCGAGCCCTTCGGCGCGACCTCCGGATGGATCTCGTACGGCTCCCCGATGATGTCGCCGACCGTCATACGGGGATTCAGCGAGGTGTAGGGGTCCTGGAAGACCATCTGGATGTTGCGCCGCACGGCCTTCAGCGCCCGCCCGGACAGCTTGCTGATGTCCTCGCCCTTGTAGCGGATCTCGCCCGCCGTCGGCCGCTCCAGGTTGACCAGCATCTTGGCGACCGTCGACTTGCCGCAGCCGGACTCCCCCACGATGCCGAGCGTCTCGCCGTGCCCGAGGTCGAAGTCGACGCCGTCGACGGCCTTGACCGCGCCGATCTGCCTGCGGATGACGATGCCCTGGGTGAGCGGGTAGTGCTTGACCAGGCCCCTCACCTGGAGGATCGGCTCGCGGCCCGACGCCGAGCCGTGCGCGGCGAACTCGTGCTCCGCCCGCGCCTTGTGCAACAGCTGCCGTGCGGTCTCGCCCTCGTCCTCGAGCTGCTTCTTGCTGATGTGCTCACCGTGCGGCATCGAGCGTCTCCTTCCAGAAGTGGCAGGCGCTCCGGCGGTCGGCGGCCAGGCCTTCGTAGGCCACTTCGTAGAGCGGCGGCTCGTCGGTCCTGCACACGTCCCGTGCCATCGGGCAGCGGGGGTTGAAGGCGCAACCCGGCGGGATGTTCATGAGGTTGGGCGGCAGGCCCTTGATCGCGTAGAGCTCCTGGCCCTTCTGGTCGAGCCGGGGAATCGACTCGAGCAGACCGCGCGTGTACGGGTGCGCCGGCGCCTTGTAGATCTCGTGGACGGGGGCCTTCTCGACGATGCGGCCCGCGTACATGACGGCGATGTTGTCGGCGACGTCCGCCACGACGCCCAGGTCGTGGGTGATCAGGATCAGGCCCATGTGCAGCTCGCGCTGGAGCTCGGCGAGGAGCTCCATCACCTGGGCCTGCACGGTCACGTCCAGGGCGGTGGTCGGTTCGTCGGCGATGATCAGCGAGGGTTCGAGCGCCATCGCCATGGCGATCATGATGCGCTGGCGCATGCCGCCGCTGAACTGGTGCGGATACTGCCCGACGCGTTCCTTGGCCGCCGGGATGCGCACCCGGTCCATCAGCTCGACGGCCTTGGCCCTGGCGTCCTTGCGGGACATCCCCTGGTGGACGACGTACATCTCGCCGAGTTGCTGGCCGACGCTGACCACGGGGTTCAGTGACGACAGGGCGTCCTGGAAGATCATCGCCATTCCGGCGCCGCGTGTCCTGCGCCGCTCCTCCGCCTTGAGCTTGAGGAGGTCCTGGCCCTTGAAGAGGATCTCGCCGGCGGTGATCTTTCCGGGCGGCATGTCGAGGATGCCCATGATGGCCTGCGCGGTCACGGACTTGCCGGAACCGGACTCGCCGAGCACGGCGAGCGTCTCGCCCTCGCTGACGGTGTAGTCGACGCCGTTGACGGCCTTGGCGACGCCGTCCCTGGTCCGGAACTCCACGTGCAGGTCGCGCACTTCGAGCAGCTTGGACGCCCCCGGGGTGGAGCCCCCCGGGGCCTGGGATGCCACGGTTGCCATGGGCGCCTACCTCAGCTTCGGGTCGAGGGCGTCGCGCACCGCGTCGCCGAGCATGATGAACGCGAGCACGGTGATCGCAAGGGCTCCGGCGGGCCAGAGCAGCATGTGCGGGGCGTTGCGGATGTACTGGGAGGCGGCCGAGATGTCGATCCCCCAGCTCACGGTCGGCGGCTTCAGTCCCACGCCGAGGTACGAGAGGGTCGCCTCCAGGGCGATGTACGTGCCGAGCGCGATGGTGGCGACGACGATCACCGGGGCGACGGCGTTCGGCGCGATGTGCCGGAGCAGCATCCGCGAGTTGGACGCGCCGAGCGCCCGCGCCGCCTGGACGTAGTCGTTCTGCTTGGCGGTGATGACCGAGCCGCGAGCGATGCGTGAAAGCTGCGGCCAGCCGAGCAGGACCATGAAGCCGATCACCGGCCAGACGGTGTTGCTGGTGACGACCGACAGGAGCACCAGGCCGCCCAGTACGACGGGGATGGCGAAGAAGACGTCGGTGATGCGGGAGAGGATCGCGTCCCAGACCCCGCCGAAGAAGCCGGCGAGCCCGCCGAGCACGCTGCCCAGGATCGCGACGCCGAGCGTGGCGCAGACGCCGACGGTGACGGAGGCGCGGGCTCCGTACACGGTCCGCGTGTAGACGTCGCAGCCCTGGCCGTCGAAGCCGAAGGGGTGGCCGGCCGTGGAGCTCTTCTGGGCGTTGGCTAGGTCGCAGTCGAGCGGATTGCGGGAGGCGATGAGGGACGGCCAGATCGCGATGACGACGAGGAAGAGAATGATGAGCGCGGAGATGATGAAGATCGGGTTCCGTCGCAGCTCGCGCCAGGCGTCGGACCACAGGCTGCGGGCGGGGGTCGCGGGGCCGCTGCCTTCGGGGCCGCCGGGGGCCTTGTCCAGGGTCGACCCCTCGGTCGCCGCGAGGTCCATGGCGCCGCCCATCCCGGTCGGGGCGATGGCTCCGCTTGTTCCGTCCGGTTCTCGGGGGTCAGGCATAGCGGATCCTCGGGTCGAGTACGGCGTACAGGAGGTCGACGATCAGGTTGGCCACCAGGAAGACCAGGACGAGTACGGTCACGAAGCCGACGACGGTCTGGGTGCTCTGGCGCAGGATGCCCTGGTAGAGCTGGAAGCCGACGCCGTGGATGTTGAAGATCCGCTCGGTGACGATCGCGCCGCCCATCAGCGCGCCGATGTCCGTGCCGATGAAGGTGACCACCGGGATGAGTGAGTTGCGCAGCAGGTGCCGGGTGATGACGCGGCGCCTGGGCAGTCCCTTCGCGATGGCCGTGCGGACGTAGTCGGCGCGGCGGTTCTCGGCGATGGAGGTCCGGGTGAGCCGGGTGACGTACGCCAGGGACACCGAGGCGAGCACGAGCCCCGGCACGATGAGTTCGTTGAGGGGCGCCTCCGAGGAGACGGAGGGTTTCATCACGCCCCATTCGACGCCGAGCAGCAGCTGGAGCAGCAGGCCGGTGACGAAGGTGGGGATGGCGATGACGACGAGCGTCAGGAGCAGTACGACGGTGTCGATGGGGCGCCCGCGCCGCAGGCCGGTCACCACGCCCAGCGAGATTCCGATGACGATCTCGAAGACGATCGCGACGAGCGTCAGCCGGATGGTCAGCGGGAAGGCCGTCGACATCAGTTCGGTGACCTTCTGCCCGTTGAAGGCGGTACCGAAGTCGCCGGTGAAGACATTGCCCATGTAGGTCACGTACTGCTGCCACACGGGCTTATCGAGGCCGAATTCCTTCTTCAGCTGCGTGGCTGTCGCGGGGTCGCACTTCCGGTCCCCGCAGAGGCCCGCGATGGGGTCGCCCATCACGTTCACCATCAGGAAGATCAGCAGCGTGGCGCCGAAGAAGACCGGGATCATCTGCAGCAGACGCCGGATCACATAACGTCCCATGAGGGCTCCATAAGTAGGGGAAGCGGTCGTCCGGCGCGTGTTCGCTCGCGCCGGACGACCGCTCCCCGGGCCTCAGCTGACCTTGATCTCGTTGTAGACCGGGACGCTGAACTGGTTCAGTTCCACGTCCGACACCCGGTCCGAATAGCCGGCGCTGCCGTTCTGGTACCAGAGCGGAATGACCGCCATCTGCTCGGCGAGCACCTTTTCGGCGTCCTGGAAGGTGGACACGGCCTTCTTGGTGTCGGTCTCGGCGTTGGCCTTGTCGACGAGCTCGTCGAATTTCTTGTCGGACCATTTGCCGTCGTTCGACGGGGCGTCCGTGTAGTACAGCGGCTGCAGGAAGTTCTGGATCAGCGGGTAGTCCATCTGCCAGCCCGCGCGCCAGGCGCCGTCCAGCTTCTGCTGGGAGGCCTTGCTGCGGAAGTCGGCGAAGGTGCCGACCGGGCTCGCGACACAGGACTTGTCGTTCCCGAGGGCCTTGTTGATGCTGTTGCAGACGGCGTCGACCCATTCCTTGTGCGAGCCGGTGTCCGCGTTGTACGTGATCTTCAGTGTGCCGCCGGGGATGCCGCCGCCGTCCGCGACCAGCTTCTTCGCCTGGTCCGCGTCGTACTTGCAGGGGTCGCCGCAGAGCCCGGACTTGTAGCCGCCGGCCTCGCCGAGCACCGGGGACGTCCAGTCGGTGGCCGGGGTGCGGGTCTTCTGGAAGATGGTCTCGGTGATCTGCTCGCGGTTGATCGCCATCGAAAGTCCCTGCCGGACTTTCTCCATCCCGCTCTTGGACCACTTGCTGTCGTAGAAGGGAAAGGCCAGCGTCTGGATGATGCCCGCGGGGGTGTTGATGTAGCGGTCACCCAGATCGTTCTTGGCGTTCTTGAGCTGCGAGGCCGGAACGTCGTCGACGAGGTCGAGATTGCCCGCCATCAGATCGGTGTAGGCGGTGTTGTTGTCGGTGTAGACCTTGAGGTCCACCCCGCCGTTCTTCGCCTTGTCCGCACCGCTGTATCCGTCCCACTTCCGCAGGGACATCTTGGAACCCTTGGCGTACGAGTCCACGGTGTACGGGCCGTTGCCGACCGGCTTGGCGAGCCATGCGTCGTGGTCGTCGTAGAACGCCTTGGGCAGCGGCGCGAAGGCCGGGTAGCCGAGGGTCTTGGGCCAGGTGGAGAACTTCTGCGTGAGCTTGACGGTGAAGGAGGTGTCGTCGACGACCTTCAGACCGGAGAGCTTGTCGGCCTTGGCGTCCCCCTTCTCCGGGTGGACGTCCTCGTACCCCTCGATGTACCCGAAGAAGTAGGCGTTCTTCTGGTTGTTCTTCAGATGCGCGCCGTAATTCCAGGCATCGACGAAGGACTTGGCGGTAACGGCCTCACCATTGCTGAACTTCCACCCGTCCTTGATCTTCACGGTGAAGTTCTGCGAGTCCTTGGTGTCGATCTTCTCGGCGATCATGTTCTTGGCCTCGCCGGTCTTCGGGTCGTACCGCATGAGACCCCGGAAGAGCATGTCGAGCACCTTGCCGCCCTGCACCTCGTTGGTGTTGGCGGGCTCCAGCGGGTTCTGCGGATCACCCCAGGAGGACCCCACGATCCCGGTGCCGTCGCCACCACCACCGCCGCTGTCCCCGCCTCCGCCACAGGCGGTCGCCGCAAGCGCGACGGTCACCGCACATGCGGCCCACTTGGCGTGCGTGGCTCCACGCATGAAGAGCCTCCCTCTCAGGCCTAGGTCCGACGCTCAATGTCTGACTCAGGCCCAAATACACCCCAATGCGTGGTGCCCCGCATCTTTATGGGGGCTTTCCGGGGCTAGTAGGACTGGGAAACCCCCGGATGCCACCGGGAAGGCCGTCAGGCGGGACGGCACTCGGTTGCTCGCTACCCTCGGAGCATGGAGTACGCGAAGATGCGCGCGATCGCCGAGGAGCTGGGCGCCTATGCCGAGAGCCTCGAAGGGACCTGGAACGTCGAGATCGGCCCCTCAGGCCCGATACTCGCCATGATGTGCCCCTCGAAGCGCCACGAGGGCACGGTCCGGCGCATCTGCAAGCAACTGGACAAGCAGCTCCTTGCCACCCATCCGGGCTACATCTGCGCGAACGGCCCGGAAATCGAGCACCCCTCCATCGGCCGCATGCGCCGCCCCGACGCCCTCGTGATCCCCGAGGCCGTGCTCGACGAGGAGGGCATCGCCGTCGACGCCACGCAGGTGCTCGCGGTGATCGAGATCGTCTCGCCGTCCAACCCGGCCAACGACTACGGCGAGAAGCTCGCCGAGTATCCCGCCATGGGCATCGAGCACTACCTGATCGTCGACCCCCGTACCGGCACGATCGAAGTGCACTCCGAGCCGTGCGCGGGCCGGTACGGGAACAAGGAGCCGTACATCTTCGGCGACACGGTGCCGTTCGGCCCCTGGACAGTGGAGACGGCCGCTTTCCGGCGCTACGGAAGGCCTGGGAACGCCGACAGCTGAAGCCGTCGACCGCGCCCGTCAGCCACTCGACTCCACCTCCGTCTCCACCACCGACACCCAGCCCCGCCACCGCTCGACACTCACGCGCAGCCGCGAGGAGGACTCGGTGGTGCCGGACCAGTAGGGGGCGGGCCCCTCCGTGTGCTCCCGCAGGCCGCATTCCGTCAGTGCGTCACGCAGGAGCGACACCTCGTCCGCCGCGACGGACGCGCTGTCGTACTCGGTGACACGCTGCCGGGCCGTGGCCCCCTTGTCGCTGTAGTACTCCGTGCCGTACTGGACCTGGTCCGGCGCCTTCCGACCGGCGTACGCGTACGAGCCCGGGCAGCTGTCGTCGCCACCCACCCGCGGCAGCGGCACGTCCACCATGGCCTCCCCCTCGTCGCCCTTCCAGTGCCACTTCGCGGCCTGCGGCATCTGCTCCGGCGCCAGCAGGCGCACGACACCGCCCACCATGAAGGGGTTCGTCTTCGGCGTGGCCGCGGGCCGGACCTCCCTGCCGTCCCCGCCGCCCGGCAGCATCGCCCACCCCGCCCCCGCCACCAGCGTCGTGACCGCGGCGGCCACAGCGACCCTCCTGCGCGCCGTCCGCCTCGCGCCCCGCTCGCGCAACTGCGCCCCGCTCGGCATCCCTACCGTGACGTCGTCCAGCAGTTCCTCGACCTCAGCCATGGTGGGCCGTCCCTTCCGCGGTGAAAGCAGTCGTGTCGGTCAAGCGCTCCTCCAGCGCCTTGCGGGCCCGGCTCAGCCGGGTGCGGACCGCACCGTTCGAGGCGCCCGTCTCCTGGGCGACCTGCTCCACGGGCAGGTCGAGCAGATGGTGCAGCACCACCGCCCGGCGTTGCTGCGGCGGCAGTTCACGCAGAGCGGCCAGCAAAGCCACCCGGTCCGCGGACAGCCCCGGTACGTCCGCCGCGGCGCCGTGCCTGAGCTGCGCCCGCAGCCGGTTCCGCGTCCTGCGCCAGGTACTGATCGCGAGCCGGGACGCCACCGTCCTGACCCACGGCAGCGGATCCCCCTCCCGCGTCAGCCGCTCCCACCGCTGCCACGCCCGCACATACGCCTCCTGCACCGCGTCCTCCGCCTCCGCCAGATCACCGGTCATCGCGTAGACCGTGGCGACCACGCGCTTCGCGGTGGCGGCGTAGAACGCGTCAAATTCCGCGGCGCGATCTGGATCTCTCGACTGCGTCGTCATCGTCCCCCGTCCGTCCTCAGGTTCTGCTTCTGACCTGGACACGCTCGGCGGCGGTCGGACGTTACACACGAAAAATGGGGGCGCCCGGAACCAACTGGTTCCGGGCGCCCCCATCACGTGCGGCCAAAAGCCGACGCCGAGACTACGCCGCGTGTACGACGTCCTTTTCCTCCGCGAAGTGGCACGCCGACTCGTGTGCTGCCGGGGTGTCCAGGCCCGCGAAACGCTGCGGGATCGCGAGCAGCGGGGTCTCCTCCGCGCACTTCGCCTCCGCCTTCCAGCAGCGGGTGCGGAAGCGGCAGCCGGAGGGGGGGTTGGCCGGGGACGGGACGTCTCCGGTCAGGATGATGCGCTCGCGGCCCTCGCGCGCCTCCGGGTCCGGCACCGGGACAGCCGACAGGAGCGCCTGCGTGTACGGGTGCGTCGGGTGCTCGTAGATCTGCTCGTCCGAGCCGATCTCCGCCATCTTGCCGAGGTACATCACGCCCACGCGGTCCGAGATGTGCCGGACGATCGACAGGTCGTGCGCGATGAAGAGGTAGGAGAGGTTGAACTCGTCCTGCAGCTTCCCCATCAGGTTGATGACCTGGGCCTGGACGGAGACGTCCAGGGCCGAGACCGGCTCGTCGCAGATGATGATCTCGGGGTTGAGGGCCAGACCGCGCGCGATGCCGATGCGCTGGCGCTGACCGCCCGAGAACTGGTGCGGGTAGCGGTTGATGTACTCGGGGTTCAGGCCCACCACGTCCAGGAGGTCCTGGACCTTCTGGCGGCGCGAGCCCTTGGGAGCCACCTCGGGGTGGATCTCGAAGGGCTCCCCGATGATGTCGCCCACCGTCATACGGGGGTTCAGGGACGTGTACGGGTCCTGGAACACCATCTGGATGTTGCGGCGGACCGCCTTCAGGGCGCGCCCCGAAAGCTTGGTGATGTCCTGGCCCTTGTAGAAGACCTCGCCGGCCGTGGCCCGCTCCAGGGTCATCAGGAGCTTGGCGACCGTGGACTTGCCACAGCCGGACTCGCCCACGATGCCGAGCGTCTCGCCCTGGTAGAGGTCGAAGGAGATCCCGTCGACCGCCTTGACCGCGCCGATCTGCTTCTTGATCAGGATGCCCTGGGTCAGCGGGAAGTGCTTCACCAGGTTGCGGACCTGAAGGATCGGCTCGCCGCGCTCCACCGGCGCCTCGATGGCCGCGACGGCCTCCTCGGCGGTGGCCGCGTCGACCGTTTCCACGTCGGAGACGTTCGGGGTGGCGTCGGCGGGCTCGTCCGTCTTCGAGAGCTTCGAAGCCTTCGTCGGCTCAGCCATGGATCGTCTCCTTCCAGAAGTGGCACGCGCTGCCGCGGCCCGGCAGATCCGTGCCGTCCTGCTCCGTCACCGGCACCAGGGCCGGGACGTCCGTACGGCAGATGTCCTGCGCCTTGGGGCAGCGCGGGTTGAAGGCACAGCCGGACGGGATGTGGAGCAGGTTGGGCGGCAGGCCCTTGATCGCGTAGAGCTCCTGGCCCTTCTGGTCGAGCCGGGGAATCGACTCGAGCAGACCGCGCGTGTACGGGTGGGCGGGGCGCTTGTAGAGCTCGTGCACCGGGGCCGTCTCGACGATCCGGCCCGCGTACATGACCGCGATCTTGTCCGCGACGTCGGCGACCACGCCGAGGTCGTGGGTGATCAGGATCAAGCCCATGTTGTACTCGCGCTGCAGATCGGCCAGGAGGTCCATGACCTGCGCCTGGACCGTCACGTCGAGAGCCGTGGTGGGCTCGTCGGCGATGATCAGGTCCGGCTCCAGGGCGAGCGCCATCGCGATCATGATGCGCTGGCGCATACCGCCGGAGAACTGGTGCGGGTAGTCGTTCACCCGCTCCTTGGCGGCCGGGATCTTCACCCGGTCCATCAGCTCGATGGCCTTGGCCTTGGCTTCCTTGCGGCCGAGCCCGTCGTGCACCCGGAACATCTCGCCGAGCTGGTAGCCCACCGAGAGCACGGGGTTGAGCGACGAAAGCGCGTCCTGGAAGATCATGGCGATCTTGCGACCGCGGATCTTCCTGCGCTCCTCGTTGGACATCTTGAGCATGTCCTGGCCGCGGAAGAGGATCTCGCCCTGCGGGATCTTCCCCGGCGGCATGTCGAGGATTCCCATGATCGCCTGAGCGGTCACGGACTTGCCGGAGCCGGACTCACCGAGGACGGCGAGCGTCTCGCCCGCGTCCACGCTGTAGTTGACGCCGTTGACCGCCTTGGCCACGCCCTCACGGGTGTGGAACTCGACGTGCAGGTCCTTGACGTCAAGCAGCCTGCCGCCCTTTTCCTCGCCCGAGCGGGGGGCGGGAACCGAGTCTTCCTTGATGTCGATGCTGGTCATTTACGCCTCCCTCAGCGCAGCTTCGGGTCGAGGGCTTCGCGTACGGCGTCACCCATCATGATGAACGCCAGCACCGTGATACTCAGCATTCCTGCCGGGAAGAACAGCGTGTGCGGGTTGTTCCGGATGTCCTGCGTGGCGTCGGAGATGTCGCCGCCCCAGGAGATGGCGCCGTCACCGAGGCCGAGGCCCAGATACGACAGCGTCGACTCGGCCACGATGTACGTGCCGAGCGAGATGGTCGCCACGACGATCACCGGAGCCAGCGCGTTCGGCAGGATGTGGCGGAACAGGATCCGCTTCGTCCCGGCGCCGAGCGCGCGCGCCGCCACCACGTAGTCGGCGTGCTTGGTCGTGATCACCGCACCGCGCATCACGCGGGCGATCTGCGTCCAGCCCAGGAAGGCGAGGGCGCCCATGACGACCCATACCGTGCGCTCGGTGAAGGCGTTCAGGACGACCATCGCGCCGAGCAGGAACGGGATGCCGAAGAACACGTCGGTGAGCCGGGAGATGAGGCTGTCCCAGAAACCGCCGAAGTAGCCGGCGAGCATGCCGCACAGTCCGCCGAAGAGGGTGACCAGGATGGTCACGCCGACGCCGACGAGGATCGAGTTGCGCGCGCCGTGCACGACACGGGAGTAGATGCTGCGGCCGACCCTGTCGTATCCGAACCAGTCCGCCTGGAAGAAGTGGGTGAGCTCGGGCTTCCCCAGGAAGTGGTTGACCTGGTCGCCGCTGTCCGGGTTGGCGTCGGTGAACAGGCCCGGGAAGGCCGCCACCACCAGCAGGACCACGATCAGGAACGCGGAGATGACGAACAGCGGATTGCGCCGCAGCTCCCGCCACGCGTCGTTCCACAGGCTGCGCGGCTTGCCCGGCGCGGGGCCGGCGGCGATCGCGTCGACGGGTGCGTCCGGCGTCACGGCCTTCTCGTCGGCAGCCGTGGTCTTGGTGAGGTCAGGCATAACGGATCCTCGGGTCCAGGACCGCGTAAAGCAGGTCGACGATCAGGCTGGCTGCGAGGTACACGAGCACCAGGACGGTGACGACACCGACGATGACCGCGCCCTCACGGCGGGCGAGAGCCTGGAAGAGGAGGTTGCCGACGCCCGTCACGTTGAAGATGCCCTCGGTGATGACCGCGCCACCCATCAGGGTGCCGACGTCCGTTCCGAGGTAAGTGACCACGGGGATCAGGGAGTTGCGCAGCAGGTGCCGGGTGATGATGCGCTGGCGCGGCAGGCCCTTGGCCACCGCGGTGCGCATGTAGTCCGCCTGCCGGTTCTCGGCGATCGACGTACGGGTCAGTCTTGCCACGTAGGCGAGGCCGACCATGCCGAGCACGATCGCGGGAACCAGCAGCTGGCCCATGTTCTCGGAGTCCTGGACCGTGGGTGTGATCCACCCCAGCTCATTGCCGAAGAACAGCTGGCACAGCAGACCGACCACGAAGATCGGAACGGAGATCACCAGGAGCGTGAAGAGCGTGACCGTGTTGTCCACGAAGCGGCCGCGCTTGATGCCGGCCAGCACGCCGAGCGTGATCCCGACGATGAGCTCGAACGTCCAGGCCATGGAGGCCAGTCGCATCGAGACCGGGAACGCCTGGGTGATCTCGTCCAGGACGGGCCGGTTGCCGGCGATCGTCTTGCCGAAGTCTCCTTGCAGCAGACCGCCCATGTAATGCAGATACTGCTGCCAGAGCGGCAGATCCAGACCGCGGTCGTGGCGAATCTGCGCCACCTGCGCCGGGTCCGGCGGCTTGTCGCCCCACAGCGCCCTGACCGGGTCGCCGGGGAGCACGTTGACCATGATGAAGATCAACAGGGTTGTCCCGATGAAGACCGGGATCATCTGGAGCAGTCGCCGCGCGACATATCGCCCCATTGGTGCCTCCGTCCAATCCGGAGCCGCCCGAAGCGACGCCCGGGATCGCCGGGCGTCGCTTCGGGGAAATGGCTCCGACGCCTACTTCTCGAAGACCTCGATGTCGGTGAGGACGGGGTCTCCGGCCTGGTCGAACTTGACGTCCTTCACGTTCTTGGAGTACGCGGAGAGCGTCTTGTTGTACCAGAGCGGGATGCCCGGGAACGTCTCTGCCAGGCGCTTCTCAGCCTGCTGGTAGAGCGTCGCGGACTCGTCGATGGTCTTGGCCGCGTCGGCCTTCTTGGTCAGCTCGTCGAACTTCTTGTCCGAGTAGCCGCCCTTGTTGCCGTCGACGCCCGTGCCGTAGAGGTCGGCGAGGAAGTTGCCGTTGAACGGGTAGTCGAGCACCCAGCCCGACCGGTACATCGCCTTGACCTGCTTCTTGTCCCGGACCTCGGTGTCGGCCTGGAAGTCGGTCTTCGGGTCGCCGGTGCACTTCACGCCGGTCGACTTGGTGATGCTGTTGCACACCGCGGTGACCCAGCCCTTGTGGGGCTGGTCGGCGTTGTACTGGATGGTGATCGCGTTGCCGGGAATGCCGCCGCCGTCCTTGACGAACTGCTTGGCCTTCTTCGGGTTGAACTTGCAGAACTCACCGCAGGCGCCGGCCTTGTAGCCCTTGACGCCCTTGGCGACCCAGCCCGTGGCGGACTCACGCGTACCGGCGAAGGTGGTCTTCGCGATGGTGTCGCGGTCGATGGCCATCGACAGGCCCTGGATGACCTTGACGTCGACGTCCTTGAACGCCTTGCTGTAGAACGCCGGGTTGACCGTGTTGATCGCCGAGAAGTCCTGCTCGATGGCGCGGTCGCCGAAGTCCTGCTTGAAGTTCGCGAGCTCGCTGTCCGGGATCAGCGGCATCGTGTCGACGTTGTCCGAGCGCAGGTCGTTGTACGCGGCCTGCGGCGTCGTGTACGCCTTGAAGTTGATGCCGCCGTTCTTCGGCTTGTTGGCACCCTTGTAGCCGGACCACGCGGTCACCTGGACCGACTTCTTGTGGTCCCAGCTCTTGAACTTGTAGGGGCCGTTGCCGACCGGCGCCTCGCCGTACTTCTTCGGGTCCTTCAGCGCTGCCGAGGGCATCGGGTAGAAGGGCGCGTAGACGAGCTTGTACGCGTAGTACGGGATACCCGTGTTCAGCGTGATGGTGAAGGTGTTGTCGTCGACGACCTTCAGGCCCTCCATCGCCTTCGACTTGGCCTTGCCCTTCTCGGGGTGGACCTTGTCGTAGCCGACGATGTCGCGGTACCAGCCACTGTTCTGCTGACCGTTGGCCGGGTCGGCCGCCCAGTTCCAGGCGTCGACGTACGACTTCGCGGTGACGGCTTCACCGTTGTGGAACTTCCAGCCCGACTTCAGCTTGACGGTCCACACCTTGTTCGCGCTGTCGGGGGTGACCGACTCCGCGTTCTCGTAGGTGATGTTGCCCTGCTTGTCGTAGTGGACCAGGCCCGTGAAGAGCGAGTCGATGACGACGCTGCCGTACGCCTCCATGGTGTTGGAAGGCTGCAGGGCGTTCTGCGGCTCGCCGTTGGCGTAGCTGACGATCCCCTTGGGGTCGACCTTGCCACTGTTGCCGCTGTCGCTGTCGCCGCCACCACAGGCCGTTGCCGTCAGCGCCACGACACCCGCTATCGCGACCCACTTGGCGCTCTTGGCACCACGCATGGGGTTCCTCCTCATGAGTCCACTTGTTCACTACAAGAGGGGGTACAAGAAACCGCGCCGACACCCCTGACGGCGCGTAGATCGAAGTACCCCAGTGTGCTCGTGAGTCGGCGCTCCCCACAGCGCGTGACCCATTGACCCGAGCTATACGCGGTCAACTATTAGCCATGAGGTACCGCCCGACCACACTCTTTTGGTCTCGGTTCAATCACACCTGGTGCGTACAACTTCCAAAATCCGGACAAACCGATCCGAGATAGATGGTTGCGAAACGGACGTGTTACACATCTAACGGTCAACGGTGTCCGTATTCCGGACAGATGGTCCAGGAAAACCGGTTGCGGCGGACCGCGCCGGAGGCGACTCGGAGCGACTTCGGGGGCGGCTCTGCGGACGCGCGTAGATGCGCGGAGAGTCGCGGGGGCGGTATGACCCGTCGCCCCCGGGGCCCGGGCCAGCGTAGTGCCCCTGAGGGCCCCGCAAGGGGGTAACCCCGCAGACGCACGGGGGCCGGTCCCCGCCTCTCCCCGGAGGGAAGGGTGGGAACCGGCCCCAGATGCCGAATTCACCGGAAGGCCGCGGCAGTTGCGCCGGGCCCAGGTTTTAACCGGGCTTTGCTCCGACGTCAGCCGTGCTTGGCGCGCGAGGCCGTGCGGCCGCGCTGCTTCTGGTCCAGGACGACCTTGCGGATACGCACGGTCTCCGGGGTCACCTCGATGCACTCGTCGTCGCGGCAGAACTCCAGGGACTGCTCGAGCGAGAGCTTGCGGGCGGGCACGACGTTCTCCGTCGTGTCCGCGGAAGCCGCACGCATGTTGGTGAGCTTCTTCTCCTTGGTGATGTTCACGTCCATGTCGTCGGCGCGCGAGTTCTCGCCGACGATCATGCCCTCGTACACCTCGGTGCCGGCCTCGGTGAAGATGACACCGCGCTCCTGGAGGTTGACCATCGCGAACGGCGTGACCGAACCCGAGCGGTCCGCGACGAGCGAGCCGTTGTGACGGGTGCGCAGGTCGCCGAACCACGGCTCGTGACCCTCGAAGATCGAGTGCGCGATGCCGGTGCCGCGGGTCTGGGTCAGGAACTCCGTGCGGAAGCCGATGAGGCCACGCGACGGAACGATCCACTCCATGCGGATCCAGCCGGAGCCGTGGTTGGTCATCGTCTCCATGCGGCCCTTGCGGGTCGCCATCAGCTGCGTGATGGCGCCGAGGTGCTCCTCGGGCGAGTCGATCGTCATGCGCTCGATCGGCTCGTACGTCTTGCCGTCGATCTGCTTGGTGACGACCTCGGGCTTGCCGACGGTCAGCTCGAAGCCCTCGCGGCGCATCTGCTCGACCAGGATGGCGAGCGCGAGCTCACCACGGCCCTGGACCTCCCAGGCGTCGGGACGCTCGGTGTCCAGGACACGGAGCGAGACGTTACCGATGAGCTCCTTGTCCAGACGGTCCTTCACCTGACGGGCGGTGACCTTGTGGCCCTTGCCGCCCTTGCCGACGAGCGGCGAGGTGTTGGTGCCGATGGTCATGGAGATCGCGGGCTCGTCGACCGTGATCAGCGGGAGCGCGATCGGGTTCTCGGGGTCGGCGAGGGTCTCGCCGATCATGATGTCCGCGATACCGGCGATGGCGCAGATGTCACCGGGTCCTGCCTTCTCGGCGGGCTTGCGGGTGAGCGCCTCGGTCATCATCAGCTCGGTGATGCGGACGTTGGACTGCGAGCCGTCACGCTTGATCCACGTGACGGTCTGGCCCTTGCGCAGCTCGCCCTGCTCGACACGGCACAGCGCGATACGGCCGAGGAAGTTGTCGGCGTCCAGGTTCGTGACGTGCGCCTGGAGGGGCGCGTCCTCGTCGTACTTCGGGGCCGGGACGGTCTCCAGGATCGTGGAGAAGAACGGCTCCAGGTTCTCGCTGTCGGCCGGGACGGTGCCGTCCTCCGGCTTGGTCAGCGAGGCGACGCCGTCACGGGCGCAGGCGTAGACGATCGGGAACTCGATCTGGTCCTCGTCCGCGTCCAGGTCCAGGAAGAGGTCGTACGTCTCGTCGACGACCTCGGCGATGCGGGAGTCCGGACGGTCCGTCTTGTTGATGCAGAGGATCACCGGCATCTTCGCGGCGAGGGCCTTGCGCAGGACGAAGCGGGTCTGGGGCAGCGGACCCTCGGAGGCGTCCACGAGGAGGACGACCGCGTCCACCATCGACAGGCCGCGCTCGACCTCACCACCGAAGTCGGCGTGGCCGGGGGTGTCGATGATGTTGATGGTGATGACGTCGCCGCCATCCTTGGGGTGGTACTTGACGGCCGTGTTCTTGGCCAGGATCGTGATGCCCTTCTCACGCTCCAGGTCGTTCGAGTCCATCATGCGGTCGTCGAGGGACTCTGCCGCATGCGCGGCGAAGGAGCCGGCCTGCTTGAGCATGGCGTCGACCAGGGTGGTCTTGCCATGGTCGACGTGGGCGACGATGGCAACATTACGAATGTCATGGCGCGTGGGCATACGAGCTGCGCTTCTCCCGGGAAGAGTGGATGGCCGCGCGTACGGTCCGGCACGCGTGCCCTGCCGGGCAGAACACGCCACGGCCTCACCCCAGTCTACGTCCCTCACGCGGAGGAGACCTCCGCGGGGGGCTGGCGGGGGGTCTGACCTGGGGTTTCACTGGTCTCGGCCAGGCGCTTGGAGCGTGCGGCGCCGGCTCGCGGTCGTCCGGTCGCGGGCGCGGGGCGGGGTCGGGGAAAAGGGGCAGGGGTGTGCCGGGTCAAGGGGCGGGGACGACCTTGCCCGCCGAGGGGGTCGGCGGGCAAGGGAGTTGAGGGGAATCTGAGCCTGACCTGCGGCGGAGCTACTTCGCCGCGGGCTTTGCGCCCTGCTTCAGGAAGCCCATGTCCTCGTAGTTCGGCACCTGGAACCCGAACGCCCCCGCGTTCGCGAGGTTCGTGCGGGCCGCCATCAGCTGGGGGCGCTGATAGAGGGGAATCGATCCTGCTTCGGCCCAGATGCGGGCGTCCGCCTTCTTGACCAGCGCACGGCTCTCGTCCTCGTCGAGCTCCCCCATCGCCTGGTCGAACAGTTGATCGATGTGATCCGTACCGACCCGCGTGTAGTTCTGCTCGACGTTCAGCGACCCGTCCGCGGCCGGCACCGGCTTGGCGAAGATCGGGCGCGCGTCCGTGGCCGGGAAGGCCGTCGCGGGCCAGGAGTAGAGAGCGAGGTCGTACTGACCGGAAGCGATGTGGTCCTTGAAGTAGCTGTCGTCGGCGACCTTCGCCGTCTCCGTACGGATGCCGATCTTCTCCAGCATCCGCGAGATCCGGTCGGCCACCGTCCGCAGCGACTCCGAGCCCTCCCCGGACGGCAGGACGAAGCGGAGGGTGAGGGGCTTGCCGTCCTTGGCCATGGGGCCGCCCGCCGCAGCGGTCGCGGCCGGCGCCGCGGTCCCCTTGGGGGCGTACGCACCGGGCGCACCACCCTTGGCCGCCTGCTTGTCCGCGCGCTTGTCGGCACGCTTCTCCGCCTGCTGCTTGGCGTGCCCGCCGGGGTCCTTCTTCTTCTCCTTGTCCGCCTCACCGGGAGCCGCGAGGGTATCCGCCTGCCGGGTCAGCGCCGCCCGCTGGTAGGCCGCCGCCGGAGCGGGCGCGAGCACCGAGGTGCCACTGTCGCCCGGCTTCTGGTCGTCCTCGCCGACGACGTACGTGCCGTCGTCACCCGAGTCCCCGTCGGCACCGGAGTCCGAGTCGGAGTCGGATTCGGACTTGGCCTTCTTGGTGTCCGCCTCGCCCCCGGCCGTCTTCCCCTTCGGCTCCTTCAGCGGACCGCCCGGCGTCCACCCCGCGTCGGCCAGCAGCGCCCGCGCCTCCGCGGTGTCCTGGTCGCCGAGGGCCCCGCTGTTGTCCGCGTACGCGTGCTGGCCGGCGAGGGCCAGGTGGCTGCCGACCGGCTCGGCGGGCAGGCCGAGCGGCGCGAGGACCGCCTTGGCGAGCTCCTCGCGGTCGAGGGCCCTGGCCACCGCACGCCGTACCCGGTCGTCGGCGAGCGGGCCCTCGGTGCCGTTGAGGGCGAGCTGGGTGTAGGCCGGTTCGAGGGACTTGCGGACGGTGTAGCCCCGCAGGCCCGACTGTTCGTCGGCGTACTTCTTGATCGCCTTGTCGGTCCGCTTGCGGGCCAGCTGCTCGGAGTCCGCCGCCTCCTCGTCAGAGCCGTGGGCGACCGCCCAGGACCGCAGCGCCTTGGCGGGGGTCAGCTGCGCCTCGGGGCCGTGGCCGAGCGGGCCCTGGACGCCCTTGTCGCGGGCCGCGTTCGTGATGCGCCGGGCCTCGGGGGCCTCGATCTCGGCGAGGTCGACCTTGCCCTCGGCGAGCGCGGCGGCCCGCTTCTCGCGCGGCACCTCCCGCAGCACCAGCTTCGAGAGCTTCGCCGGCCTGCCCCACCAGCGCGGATTGCGCACCAGCGTGACCTCGTCCGCCTTGCTGTCGAAGTCCTGCACCGCGAACGGACCCGCGCTCACCTTGAGCTTGCGCCGCGCGCCGTCGTTGAAGGTGTCGGGAGTGCCCATGACCTCCTTCGGGTACAGCGGCGAGAAGAGCGAACGCCAGTCCGCGTACGGCTTCGCGAAGGTGACCCGCACCTCCAGGTTGTCCGCGCCGCGCTCGATCTTCTCGATGCGGTCGTAGCCCGCGTTGCGTGCCGTCCAGTACGCGCTGTCCTTCCCGGACAGGGCGCGCTGCTGCGCGGCGAAGTCATCGGCGCCGATCTCCCGGCCGTCGCTCCAGACCGCCTGCTGGTTGAGCTTGTAGAGCACCACCTGCTTGGGCTCGCGCTCGACGACCTCCGCGGACTCCAGGAAATCGCTGTTCCGCTGCGCCCTGCCCTGCGCGTCGAGACGGAACATCGACGGCAGGACGGCTCCCGCGATCCGTGACGTGCCCGCGTCCGCGTCCGACTGGAAGGAGTTGAGGGTCTCCGGCATCGACTCGACGGCCCAGTTCATGGTCCCGCCGTCGGCGACGAGATCCCGGGCCGCGGGCGCGATGTCCTGGCCGGCGGTCGGGGAGCCCGCCTCGTCCTGAGAGCTGCAGGCGGCGAGGGCGGGCAGGGCTAGCACGCCCGTGGCGAGGAACACGGCAGATCTCAGTCTGGCGCGGTCTGGGGACATGACGGGTACCTCCGGGGCTCGCCCGGCCGCCCGCTACCAGGACCGGGCCGGGTTTGATCACGTTTGGCGGTATATGGAGCTGATCACATCTATCGATCCACTGAAGGGGACGGGACCCGGCGCACGGGGACGACACGGCGTGGGGGCACCAGATCCCACTCGTGCGGCCCAACCGCGCGTGACCGAGCGTGACGAAGGCCCCGGCCAGCGCCCGAGGCACGGCAACGACGGCGGCGTACACCCCGGCGCATTTCAGCGCGTACGAGCCGGGAATCCCTGCAGATCCCTTCACAAGCCGGGATGTGACGCGCGACACTCGCAGGCGCATGAACGTTGCCGCCGCACCCCTGAAGTGAGGGCAAGTCATGGCTCTGCAGGATGATCTGACGGCTGTTCAGCGATGCGTCGACGATCTGGTCCGCACCGTCGGCAAGCTGGAGCAGCAGGTCGGCGAGGGTTCCCGGGGCGGTCTTGCCGGGATCGACGTGCGCCGCGTCCGCACGGACGCCGACCGTCTGCGCGAAAGCGTCGCGTTCCTGCGCGCCGCGGCCCAGGATCCCGCCGCCGCCCCGGCGAAGCGGCCCGACCTGGTCACCATCCCCGACGCGCCGTACGACAGCTCACTGTGGACGGACTCCGACGACGAGGGCCTCGGCGCGCGCGACCGGCGTGCCCCTTGAGCTGCCGCACCCGCCCCGAGCACCGCCTCGCTGAGCACCGCCTTTCTGAGGACCGCCGATCTGAGGACAAAGGAGTGGAGCCTCGTTGGCCACTGGCACGGAACCCCATCTGAAAAGCGGTCAGGATCCCGGCGGCGTGCGAGCGGCGACGCGCGCCGCGATCAGCGCTGCCCATCTGCGGACCGACCGCTGGTGGCTTGCGCCCGCGGCGACCGCCGCCGGCCTCTTCGCCTTCATCGTCTACTCGACGTGGCGGGCCTTCGCGAACGCTGACTACTACGCGGCGCCCTACGTCTCCCCGTTCTACTCGCCGTGCCTCGCCGAGAACTGCGAGCCGATGCGGTCAGGGCCCAACTGGGAGATCTTCGGCAGCTGGTGGGGCCTCTCCCCCGCCCTGCTCATCCTGATCTTCCCGCTCGGCTTCCGCCTGACCTGCTACTACTACCGCAAGGCCTACTACCGCGGCTTCTGGGCCTCACCGCCCGCCTGCGCGGTGGCGGAGCCGCACAAGAAGTACTCCGGAGAGACCCGTTTCCCGCTCATCCTGCAGAACATCCACCGCTACTTCTTCTACGCGGCGGTTCCGGTGGCGGGCATCCTCACGTACGACACCGTGCTCTCGTTCCGCGATGAGCACTACGAGTGGGGCCACATGGGCCTCGGCACGCTCATCTTCCTGGTCAACATCACGCTGATCTGGGCGTACACCCTCTCCTGCCACTCCTGCCGGCACATCGTCGGCGGCAAGCTCAAGCACTTCTCCAAGCATCCCGTGCGCTACCGCATGTGGCAGTGGGTCGGGAAGCTGAACGCCCGTCACATGCTGCTCGCCTGGGCCTCCTTGGTGAGCGTGGCGCTCGCCGACTTCTACGTGTATCTGATCGCGTCCGGCGTCTTCGACGATCCGAGGTTGTTCTGATGTCTCAAGTGGAGCGGCAGCAGTGGGATGTTGTCGTCGTGGGAGCCGGAGGAGCGGGCCTGCGGGCCGCGATCGAGGCACGTGAGCAAGGCGCCCGTACGGCCGTGATCTGCAAGTCCCTGTTCGGCAAGGCCCATACGGTGATGGCCGAGGGCGGCATCGCCGCCTCCATGGGCAACGTGAACTCCGGCGACAACTGGCAGGTCCACTTCCGCGACACCCTGCGCGGCGGCAAGTTCCTCAACCAGTGGCGGATGGCCGAGCTGCACGCGCGCGAAGCTCCCGACCGCGTCTGGGAGCTGGAGACCTGGGGCGCCCTGTTCGACCGTACGGCGGACGGGCGGATCTCCCAGCGCAACTTCGGGGGGCACGAATACCCCCGTCTCGCGCACGTCGGCGACCGGACCGGACTCGAGCTGATCCGCACGCTCCAGCAGAAGATCGTCTCCCTCCAGCAGGAGGACGAGCGCGAATTCGGCGACTACGAAGCGCGCCTGAAGGTCTTCCAGGAGTGCACGGTCACCCGCGTGCTCAAGGAGGGAGAGCGGGTCAGCGGAACGTTCTGTTACGACCGCGAGTCCGGCCGCTTCTTCGTCCTCGAGGCGCCGAGCGTGGTCCTGGCCACCGGCGGCATCGGCAAGTCCTTCAAGGTGACGTCCAACTCGTGGGAGTACACGGGTGACGGGCACGCGCTCGCGCTGCTCGCCGGGGCGCCCCTCCTGAACATGGAGTTCGTGCAGTTCCACCCGACAGGCATGGTCTGGCCGCCTTCGGTGAAGGGCATCCTGGTCACCGAGTCGGTGCGCGGCGACGGCGGGGTGCTGCGCAACTCCGAGGGCAAGCGGTTCATGTTCGACTACGTACCGGACGTCTTCAAGGAGAAGTACGCCCAGTCGGAGGAGGAGGGCGACCGCTGGTACGAGGACCCCGACCACAACCGCCGCCCCCCTGAGCTGCTGCCCCGCGACGAGGTGGCGCGCGCCATCAACTCCGAGGTGAAGGCGGGTCGCGGCTCACCGCACGGCGGGGTCTTCCTGGACGTCTCCACGCGCATGCCCGCCGAGGTCATCCGGCGCCGACTGCCGTCCATGTACCACCAGTTCAAGGAGCTGGCGGACGTCGACATCACCGCCGAGGCGATGGAGGTCGGGCCGACCTGTCACTACGTGATGGGCGGTATCGCGGTCGAGTCGGACACCGCCGCGGCACGCCGCGTGCCGGGTCTGTTCGCGGCCGGAGAGGTCGCGGGCGGCATGCACGGCTCCAACCGGCTCGGCGGCAACTCCCTCTCCGACCTGCTCGTCTTCGGGCGACGGGCGGGGCTGCACGCGGCGCGGTACGCCTCCGGGCTCACCGGGCCGGGCGCCAGGCCGGTGATCGACGACGTCCAGGTGGACACGGCGGCGGCCGAGGCACTGCGGCCGTTCAGCGCGGAGGGCCCCGAGGACGGGGCGACGCCGGAGAACCCTTACACCCTCCACCAGGAACTCCAGCAGACGATGAACGACCTGGTCGGCATCATCCGCCGCGAGGCGGAGATGGAGCAGGCCCTGGAGAAGCTGGCGGAGCTACGGGTACGGGCACGGCGGGCCGGCGTCGAGGGTCACCGCCAGTTCAACCCCGGCTGGCACCTCGCGCTCGACCTGCGCAACATGCTCCTCGTCAGCGAGTGCGTGGCACGGGCCGCCCTGGAGCGCACGGAGAGCCGCGGCGGCCACACCCGCGAGGACCATCCGGGCATGAACCGCGCATGGCGCCGGGCGAACCTTCTCTGCCAACTCACGGACCCATCGGGCGGGTTGGCGGCGACGGATCCCGTACGCGGCCAGATCGACCTGGTGCGGGTCACCACCGAGCCCATCCGAGACGACCTGCTTGCTCTCTTCGAGAAGGAAGAGCTGGTCAAGTACCTGGCCGAAGAGGAGCTTTTCGAGTGAGTGCCACTACGCCGAGTCCGGGTCCGAGTCCGAGTCCGATTCCGAGTTCTCCCGGTGCTTCCAGTACGTCGTACGACGCCCGGTTCAGGGTCTGGCGCGGGGACGTCGGGGGCGGCGACCTGGAGGACTTCGAGGTCGAGGTCAACGAAGGCGAGGTCGTCCTCGACATCATCCACCGCCTCCAGGCGACCCAGGCCCCCGACCTGGCGGTGCGCTGGAACTGCAAGGCGGGCAAGTGCGGTTCGTGCTCGGCGGAGATCAATGGCCGGCCGCGGCTGATGTGCATGACGCGGATGTCGGTGTTCGACCGCGAGGACGTCATCACGGTGACGCCGCTGCGGGCCTTTCCCGTGGTGCGGGACCTGGTGACGGACGTCGGCTTCAACTACACGAAGGCACGGGAGGTACCCGCCTTCGTGCCGCCGGAGGGCCTCGGTCCGGGCGAGTACCGCATGCAGCAGGCGGACGTGGACCGCTCCCAGGAGTTCCGCAAGTGCATCGAGTGCTTCCTGTGCCAGGACACGTGCCATGTGGTGCGCGACCACGAGGAGAACAAGGCGGCCTTCGCCGGGCCGCGCTTTCTGATGCGGGTCGCGGAGCTGGACATGCACCCGCTGGACGCGGCCGCGGAGAGCGGCCTCGACCGGAAACGGACCGCGCAGGACGAGCACGGGCTCGGGTACTGCAACATCACCAAGTGCTGTACGGAGGTGTGCCCCGAGGGCATCAAGATCACGGACAACGCGTTGATTCCCTTGAAGGAGCGCGCGGTTGACCGGAAGTACGATCCGCTGGTCTGGCTCGGGGACAAGATTCGGCGGCGGGGAGAGAAGTGACGTAGGCCTGGGGGATCTGGGGGTAATCCCCCAGGCCGAAGACTCGAGATTTCCCCCATGGTCACGGGGCCGGGGCGAGATCAGCATGGAGGCATGAACTCTTCCTCGGCTGTGACTCGTTCGGCTTCGCGCTCAGCTTCGCGTTCGGCCGTGACCCGGCGTTCGGTGCTCGGTCTCGCGGCGGCCGGTCTGGCGGCGGCGACGCTGGCCGCCGCCCCGGCCCCCGCGCAGGCCGGGCCCGCGCAGGCCCGGCCCGTGAATGGTCAGGCGCAGCTTCCCGCGCCCACGGGACCGCACCGGATCGGCACGGTGTCGACCCGCGTCGTCGACACCTCACGGCACGATCCCTGGGTGGAATCCGTGCCGTACCGGGAGCTGATCATCAGCGTCTGGTATCCGGCGGCGGGCAGGGCGGGCGGCGCGGCCGGACATCGCCTCGCTCCGTACATGACGCCGGGAGCGGCGGATCGCTGGAACGCCACAGCGCCCCACGGCATACCGAAGGACGCGATCGACTTCGCCGCCCTACGCACGCACGCACGGGAGGGAGCGCCGGCCGACACGAGCGGGGGCCGCCGCCCGGTCCTGCTGTACGCGGCGGGTGCCAACGACCCACGCACGTGGGGGACTTCAGCGGTGGAGGAGCTCGCGAGCCACGGCTATGTGGTGGTGACGATCGACCACACCTACGAGGCGCCGGGCGTGCAGTTCCCCGACGGCTCGGTCAAGGACGACGCCCCGCTCCGTGCGGCACTGGCGGAAGCGGAACAGAACGAAGCACTGCCCGCGCTCCTCAAGAAGGTCCTGGACGTCCGGGTGGCCGACTCGAAGTTCGTCATCGACCGCCTCGGCGCGCTGCCGAACGGCCTCTCCAAGGTCGTGGACCGCGAGCGGGTCGGCATGTTCGGCCAGTCCGCGGGCGGCATCGCGGCAGCCGAGACCATGTACGAGGACGACCGGGTCAAGGCGGGCATCAACATGGACGGCACCCTGGAGAACAACCCCGAGCCGAACGGCACGCATCTGACGCCGGTGGCCCGGCACGGCCTGAGCGGCCCGTTCCTCCTCATGGGCCGACAGGGCAGTGACCGTACGACGGAGCCGTCGTGGCGCGCGTTCTGGTCCCACTCGACCGGCTGGAAGCGGAACCTGACCTTGCGGGGCTCCATGCACCAGACGTACACGGACCTCGCCGCGCTGCTCCCGCAGGCCGGGGTGGACGAGAAGGTGATCGAGGAACACATAGGCACGGTCGACCCGGGCCGCGCGGTGGCAGCGCAACGGGCGTACACGACGTCGTTCTTCGACCGATGGCTGCGAGACCAGGACGATCACCTGCTGGACGGACCGTCGGGGAAGTACCCGGAGGTGGAGTTCGCGGGGTGAGGCGCTTGAGGCACGGTCTCGCTGCGCGGGGTGCGGGAGGCGGCTTACGCTCCCGGGATGGGGACGACTGATCGATTGCTCGGCTCGGGTCGCACCGCGGATGTCTTCGCGCTGGACGACACATGGGTGCTGCGCCGCTACCGGGACGGGGCCGACGCGACGGATGAGGCCGCCGTCATGACGTATCTGTCGGAGCACGGGTATCCCGTGCCGCGGGTGCGTCCGGCCGAGCCCGGGGCGCCGAGCACCGACCTGGTCATGGGGCGGCTCGTGGGGCCGACCATGGCGGAGGCCGCGATGCGGGGCGCGATCACGCCGGAGGAAGCGGCGGTGATCCTCGCCCGGTTGCTGCACACGCTGCACGCCCTGCCGGCCCGCTCATCCACCTCGCCCACGGACCACGTCCTGCACCTCGACCTCCACCCGGAGAACGTGATCCTCACGCCGGAGGGCCCCGTGGTGATCGACTGGACCACCTCGGAGGAGGGCGCGCCCGGACTCGACTGGGCGATGTCGGCGCTGATCCTCGCGGAGGTCGCGGTGAGCGGCAGGCCCGAGGCGACGGGGTCACGCATCGCCCTGGCCACCCTCCTGACGGACGCGGCGATCGACGTGAGGGCCACGGCCGACACCCACCTCGCGGAGGCGCGCGCACGACGGGCGGCGAATCCCACGCTGGGGGCGGACGAGGTGCGGTGGCTGGAGGCGGCGGTGGAACTGGTGCTGGCGTAGAGCCGGTGTCGGTGCCGGGTCGGTGTCGGTGCCCGTGCCGGTGTCGGTGCCGGTTTCGGTGTAGAGCCGGTACTCGTACGGGCGTACTGCTGGGCGGTGCTGTGGCATCACAGGGCACTGGAGGCACCGGTCGTGCTCCCGGTCGCGCACGTCCGAAGACGGTCATACGCTCCCAAATGTGACGCCGCCCTCGCACATGGCCGTGCGGGCGACAGCGGCAGCCACCGCACTGCTCGCGTGGTGCCTGCTGCTCCTGTCCGCCCCCGTGGCACTCGCCGCCCCGGCCGATGATCCGGTCACGCTCTCCCGTGACGGCCAGATCACCGACAAGGTGGGCGCCCTCGGTGACCGCGAGGGTGCCACCGAGCGGGCGCTCGACCAGCTCTACGCCGACCGCGGCCTCCAGCTCTTCGTCGTCTACGTGCGCGACTTCTCCGGTCGCGGCGCGCAGGACTGGACGGACGCCACGGCCGAGCGGAACGGGCTCGGCCTGGACGACCTGCTGCTCGCCGTGGCCACGCACGACCGCCAGTACGCCTACTCCGCCGACGTCGGCGGACGGCTCACCGAGGAGCAGCTCCGGGACGTCGCGACCACCGCGATCAAGCCCGCCCTGCGGCAGAACGACTGGGCAGGGGCCGCCATCGGTGCCGCCGACGGTTACAGCGCGGTGCTCTCCGGCCGGCCCGTCCCCACCCCGGCCATCACCCCGGGAGCCGCCGACCCGGGAGGCGGCGGCAGTGGTGACGAGACGGCGGCCGGTGACCTCGTGCTGCCGATCGTGGTGGTCGGCGGCGCGGGCGCCCTGGCGGCGGTGGCGTACGGGCGGCGGAAGAAGCGCAGCACCACGCGTACGACGCCCGGTGGGGGCGGCTGGGGCAAGGGAGCGGCGGGCGTGCAGCAGACGACGCTCCCCGAACTCGACAAGCGGAGCAAGCAGCTCCTGGTGGAGACCGACGACGCGATCCGCACCAGTGCGGAGGAACTCGGTTTCGCCACCGCGCAGTTCGGCGACGAGGCGGTGCGGCCCTTCACGGACGCCCTCGCGTACGCGCGTGCCGAGCTGACCACGGCCTTCAAGCTGCGCCAGCAGCTGGACGACGCCTACCCGGAGGACGACACGACCCGGCGCACGATGCTGGACGAGATCATCGCGCGCTGCACCGAGGCCGGCCGCCGCCTCGACGCGGAGGCCGCGGGCTTCGACCAGCTGCGCGCACTCGAACGCGACGTGGCGGGGGCCCTGAACCACGCCGAGCAGATCTTCCGGGACGTCACGGGCCGCACCACCGCGGCCGAGACCACCCTCGGCACGATCCGCGAACGGTACGCGCCGTCCGCGTCGGCGCCCGTGCTCGGCCACGTCGAGCAGGCCAAGGACCGGCTCGTGTTCGCCACGACCCACCTGAACGAGGCCCGTCAGGCCATCGACGCGCGCGACAACGGCAAGGCCGCCGTCCACCTGCGTGCCGCCGAGGGCGCCGTCGACCAGGCAGCCACCTTCGTGGACGCCGTCGAGCGCCTCGCCGCCGAGCTTGCGCTGGCCGCGGAGAAGCTGCCCGCCGCGCTCACCGAGACGGAGACCGACCTCGCCGAGGCGCGCGGCCTCCTCGAAGGCACCGGGGCGCGGGCCTCCACGGCCGATCTGCACGGCCGTATCGCCCGTGCGGAGACGGTGGTCTCCGAGGTCCGCAAGGCGATGGCGGCGGGCCCGCACGACCCGATCGACGCCCTGCGCCGGGTGGAGGAGGCCGACACGGTCCTGGACGAGTCCCTCAAGGGCGCCCGCGAACGCGAGGTCACGAGCCGCCGCGCCGCGGCCCTCCTCGGTCAGGCCCTGCTCACCGCGCGCAGCGCCGTGGGAACGGCGGCGGACTTCATCGACACCCACCGGGGCGGGGTGGGCAGCGAGGCGAGGACCCGCCTGGCCGAGGCTCAGCGGCACCTCTCGGGCGCGGAGGCCGCCCAGGACACCGACGCCCCCGCCGCGCTCGCCGAGGCCCAGCAGGCCGACGCCCAGGCCCGCCAGGCCCAGCAGCTCGCCGAGCGAGACGTACGCGGCTACGGCAACCCCTACGGAGGAGGCGTCGGCGGGCGCGGCGGCGGCATGGGCGGCGCGGTCCTCGGCGGCATCATCCTCGGCGAGCTCTTCGGCGGCATGGGCCGAGGAACGGGCGGCGGAGGCGGCGGCTTCGGAGGGAGCGGCTTCGGCGGAGGCGGCCCCGGAAGCTTCGGCGGCGGGGGAACCCGGGGGCGGATGGGCGGAGGCGGAAGGTTCTGAGACTCGCCCGCCCAAGCACCCAAGCCTCTCCCACCGCCCCACCTGTATCCCTCCCGTGTCCCTCCCACCGCCCCTCCCTCAACCCTCATAAGAAGGAGCCAGCATGACGAAGCAGACGATCCTCGGGCGCGTGGCGCAGCTCGCCAAGGCCAACATCAACTCCCTCCTGGACCAGGCCGAGGACCCGCAGAAGATGCTCGACCAGTTGATCCGCGACTACACGAACAACATCCGGGAGGCGGAGGAGGCGGTCGCGACCACCATCGGCAATCTGCGGATGCTGGAACTGGACCACAAGGAGGACCAGGACGCGGCGGCCGAATGGGGCTCCAAGGCGGTCGCCGCCAGCAAGAAGGCGGACGAACTGCGCTCGGGCGGAAGCGACGTGGAGGCCGACAAGTTCGACGGCCTCGCCAAGGTCGCGCTGCAGCGGCAGTTGCAGTCCGAGCGGGAGGCCAAGGACGCCGAGCCGACGATCGCCTCCCAGACCGAGGTCGTCGACAAGTTGAAGTCCGGTCTCGACCAGATGAAGATCAAGCTGACCGAGCTGCAGTCGAAGCGCGATCAGCTGGTCGCCCGCGCCAAGACCGCGCAGGCGCAGAACCAGATGATGGACGCCGCGCAGAGCATCGATGTCCTCGACCCGGCGAGCGAGTTGAGCCGCTTCGAGGACAAGGTGCGCCGCGAGGAGGCCAGGGCGCTGGGCAAGCAGGAACTCGCCGCGTCCTCCCTCGACGCGCAGTTCGAGCAGCTGGACAGCCTGGGCGACACGGCGGAGGTCGAAGCCCGCCTCGCCGCCCTCAAAGCCACCACATGACCCCGTAGGCGTACTCAGAACAGGCTGAGCAGCGCCTCCGCCGCGTCCATCGGCTGCACCCCGCTGTCCGGCAACGGCATCTCGAACCACACCGTCTTGCCGCGCGGCGTCCTGCGCGAGCCCCAGGCGGCGCTCAGCAGGCCGACCAGCTGCAGCCCGCGACCGCCCTCGTCCGTGTCACGCGCCCGGCGGCGGCGCGGCTGGACGAGCCCCGCGTCCCACACCTCGCACACCAGGGTGCGGTCGAGCAGGAGCCGCACCCGGATGTCGCCCTCGCCGTACCGCAGGGCGTTGGTGACCAGTTCACTGACCAGCAGTTCGGTCGTGTCGCAGAGGGGGTCCAGGTCCCAGGAGCGCAGCTGCGCGCAGGCCAGTTCGCGGGCCCGGCCCACCGACTTCGGGTCGCGCTCCAGCGTCCAGTCACCGACGGCTTCGGCCGGCAGACCCTGGATGCGGGCCATGAGGAGCGCGATGTCGTCCTCTCCGTGGTGGGTGTCGAGGGTGTTCAGGACGTGGTCGCAGACGTCCTCGAGGGCGGGCGCGGGGTCGTCGAGCGCCCGTACGAAGGCGTTCAGGCCCTCGTCGAGGGGGTGGTCGCGGGATTCGACGAGGCCGTCCGTGTAGAGCGCGAGCAGGGCGCCCTCGGGCAGTTCGACCTCGACCTCCTCGAAGGGCTCGCCGCCGACGCCGAGCGGCATGCCGGGCGGCACGTCGAGCATGAGCGGCGATTCGCCGGGTTCGACGAGCACGGGCGGCAGGTGTCCCGCGTTGGCGAAGGTGACGCGGCGCGTGACGGCGTCGTAGACCGCGTAGACGCACGTGGCGAGGTAGACCTCGGAGAGGTCCGTCTCGCTCGCGGAGCGCGTCTGGCGGGCCGCTCGGGTGGCCTGCTGGGTGCCCGAGGGGTCGCCGAGGCCGCGGGCGATCTCGTCGAGCGCGGAGAGCACCTCGGCGGGCTCCAGGTCCAGGAGCGCCAAGGTGCGTACGGCGGTGCGCAGTTCGCCCATGGCGACGGCGGCGCGCAGGCCGCGTCCCATGACGTCGCCGACGACCAGCGCGGTGCGGTGGCCCGGCAGTTCGATGACGTCGAACCAGTCGCCGCCCACCTCGGTGGCCGCGTTGCCCGGCAGATAACGGCAGGCGATGTCCAGTCCTGACGCCTCGGGGTCGTCGGGCGGGAGCAGGGACCGTTGCAGTATCAGCGCGCGTTCGTGCTCGCGGCGGTAGAGGCGGGCGTTGTCGATGCAGACGGCGGCCCGTGCGGCGAGCTCGACGGCGAGGGCGCGATCTCGCTCTCCGAAGGGCTCGCTCCCCTTCGTGCGGGAGAACTGGGCGAGGCCGACGACGGTGTCGTGGGCGACCATCGGCACCGCGAGCGTCGACTGGACGAGCCCGCCGGTGAGCCTGCTCGCGGAGCCGTCGTCGGCCGCCGAGACGAGCCTGGGCCGTGCCGTGCGCAGGGCGTCGGCGCAGGGGGATGTGAAGCCGAAGCGGTGCACGGCGCCCACGTCGACGGGGTGGCCGCCGTCCGGGAAGGGCGCGTCGGCGACGGCGCTCGCGAAGGCCACGCGGCGCAGCTCGGCGCTCCCGTCGGCGAGGCCGGGAGGTGTCTCGTCGCCGTCGAGCAGCCCTTGGTAGAGGTCCACGGAGGCGAGGTCGCAGAAGCCGGGGACGGTGACGTCGAGCAGTTCGCGCGCGGTCGTCTCCAGGTCCAGGGAGTTGCCTATCCGGGCGCCCGCTTCGTTGAGCAGGGCGAGGTTGCGGCGGGCGTGGGCGGCCTCGCGGGCGGCGGCGTGCCGCCGGGTGACGTCGGTGCCGAGGCCGGCGATGCCTATGGGGCGGCCCGAACCGCTGTGCACGCGGTAGAGGTTGATCGACCAGTGGCGGCGGTCGTTGCTGCCGGGGGCGGGGCCGACGATCTGCATGTCCGTGACGGCGTCGCCGGTCTCCAGGACCCGCTTGAGGGCGGCGGCCATGCGGTCGGCCTCGTGGCGCGGCAGATAGTCGTGGACCGTGCGGCCTCGGTGGTCCTCGACGCCGCCCCCGAAGACCGCGGCGAAGCGGCGGTTGGCCCGCTGCACCTTCAGGTCGGTGCCGAACAACAGGAACCCGAAGGGAGATTGGCCGAAAATGGCCTGCGACGCGGCGAGGTCGGTCTCGATCTGCCGCAGCGCCCGTACGTCGACGACGATGCAGACGGCGGCGCGATCGCCCTCCTCGGTCTCGGTCGGCATCACATAGACCTCGGCGATGCCTTCGGAGCCTTTGAAGGAGCCTGCGCCGGACCCGCCAGGCCCATCGAACCCGTCAGTCAGGCCGGACCCGTCAGGCCCGTCGGCCCGCGCGGGCGTCCGGAAGGGGACGGATCCGGTCCACTCCCTGCCGTCCAGGATCTCCGCCATCTTGCGGTGCCCGCTGCTGCGCAGCTCGGCCGGGACGAACGCCTCGATCGGGTCCCTGCCCACGGCGTCGTCGGCGGCCACTCCGAACAGCCGCTCGGCACGCAGGCTCCACTGGTCGATGAGACCGTCGGGGCCGATCGAGAACGAGGCCACCTTGATGTAGTCATAGATGGAACCGGGTGGACTGCTCTGCCACATCACGTCATCCGCAGCTTCGCCCCTGGCGTCGCCCGACGGCCCGTCCTGCTCCGTCGCCTTCGCTGGTATCTCGCTCACGCGAACCGTCCCCTCCAGCTCACCACGTCCGGCACCGGTCACCGGATGCGGCTGCCCGCAGTATCCAGCACTACGGAGCCATGCCACACGGCGTTCACGATCACAGCACGGACTCAACCCTTTTTGGCCCGTGACCGTCTTGTGTCCGTCTCACGCTGCCAGTCTTCTAACCCGGCAGCACCAGCTCGAACCACACCGTCTTCCCCGTCTTCCCCGTCCTGCCCTGTCGCGTCCCCCAGCGCCGCGAGGCGCGGGCCACCAACTGGATACCCCTGCCCCCCTCGTCATCAGGCGCGGCGTCGCGCTCCCGGGGCGGGTCGGGCAGCGGATCGGAGACCTCGACGAGGAGTGTGCCCAGGGGTCCGGGCCGGCGTTCGAGCCGTACTCCGATGGGGCCCGAGGCATGCCGCAGGGAGTTGGTCACCAGTTCGCTCACGAGGAGGACGGTGACATCACCGAGGGCGGCGAGGCCCCAGGCTCCCAGCTGCTTGCGGACGACGGCACGGGCCATGCGCACGGCGCCCGGGTCCGCGGGAAAATCCCACTCGGCGCAGTCGCCTTCGGTGTCGATCACGCCGATCACTTCCAGACCAGCAACAGCGGACCCTTGTCCGGTTTCATGGGGTTAATGGGCACATACCCGATATCCCGCCGGAATTACCGCTTACCAAGGCGCACTGTGGCACGAACGGCGTAGGTGGGGCTCAAGTGCGGGAAGACATCACCTCGCGCGCTCCCCTAGCCGCACCCGGTCACGGCCGCCACCGCCGGAATGTCCGCGTCCAGCCAAGGGACCGACCAGACCTCGTCCGGCGAGAGCCAGCGCAGTTCGTCGTGGTCCTCCAGGGGCTCGGGCGCTCCGGAGCGGAGCTTCGCCGTCCACACCCACATGACGTACCCCGGCTTGAGCGGCCATTCGCCCGGCACGCGCGCGACCGGCTCGGCGTCGACGCCCAGTTCCTCGCGCAGCTCCCGCACCAGGGCTTCCTCGGGGCGCTCGCCGGGCTCGACCTTCCCGCCGGGCAGTTCCCAGCGGCCCGCGAGCTCGGGGGGCGCGCTGCGCCGAGCCGCGAGCAGGCGTCCGTCGTCGTACAGGGCGGCGCCCACCACGATCCGTTCCGTCATGCGGCGGAGCCTATGCGGTCAGTGCGCGCTGCCGTTCTGGCTCAGCTTCTCCACCCAGTACAGCTGCTTGTGGCCGTCGTCGTCGAGGCTGTGCGCGATCTTCTCGGCCTCGGCCTTCGTCGCGTACCTGCCCACCCTGTAGCGGTTGCCGTTGTCGTCCTGGCGTATCACGAACCAGGGCAGTACGACCGTTCCGTCATTCATCGCGCCCCTCCGCTCGCCGCCCTCGGCGCGCGCCACGCCTCGATCAGTAAGGAAACCGCAATCCGCATATGCCCGAGCCTACGCCCGACCTTTACTCAGCGGATACGACTTTGCACAAAGAGGTACGCAATTGGCCAACGTCGAGGGGGCGCACTCTGTCGAGTGCGCCCCCTGGTGACAACGGGCCGACGGTGCGAGCCGGCCTACGCCCCGCGTCAGTCGGCCCGCACCGTCGGCATCGGCATGAGCACCGGCGTACTCGACGGCGCCGTACGGCAGACGTCGCCGCACTCCGCGTCCAGCGAACAGCAAAGCGAGCAGATCGGGCCCGACTGCACGGGGCAGTCCGCGATGTCGGGAAGCTCGTACGCCGTCTCGCAGACACCGCACGCGTACATGGCCGTCACGTCGGGGACGTCGACGTGCGGGCCGTTCACCGGATTCGGACGCGCCAGGTAGTACTTGCCCTTGGTCGCCCAGGCGATCAGCGGGCACAGGATCAGGGCCAGGCCGGCCGCGATGAACGTCGAGAAGGCTTCCGCGTACTGACCGAAAAGGCCGAAGAAGGCCAGGATCGACACCACCGAAGCGATCACCATCGAACCGAAGCCCGCCGGGTTCACCGCGTACAGATAGGCCCTCTTGAACTCGATGTACGGGGGGCTCCAGCCCATCCTCTTGTTGATGACGAGGTCGGCGGCGACGGCCACGATCCACGCGATGCCGACGTTCGAGTAGAAGCCGAGCAGCTTGTTGAGGGCCGCGAACATGTTCATCTCCATCAGCGTCAGCGCGATGGCGAGATTGAGGAAGATGTACCAGACGCGGCCCGGGTGCCGGTGCGTGATGCGGGAGAAGAAGTTCGACCAGGACAGCGAGCCGCTGTAGGCGTTGGTCACGTTGATCTTTATCTGCGAGACGATCACGAAGAGGGCCGCCGCGGGCAGCGCAAAGGAACCGAGCCAGGGTTTCAGGGCCTCGATCTGCGGGGCGATCGGCTCCAGCGCGTGCGTCCTGCCCACGGCTTCGAGCGCGGCGAACGCCAGAAGCGCGCCGCCCAGCTGCTTGGCCGCGCCGATGACGACCCAGCCGGGGCCCGCCGCGAGAACGGCCAGATTCCAACGCCTCTTGTTCTGCTCGGTCTTGGCCGGCATGAAGCGCAGATAGTCCGCCTGCTCGCCGATCTGGGCGATGAGCGAGAGCGCGACGCCCGTGCCGAGCCCGAAGGCCACCCAGGAGAAGCCGCTGCCCGCCCCCTCGGTGCCTCCGAAGGAGCCGAAGGCGCCCCAGGCGTCCGGCGCCTCGAAGGCGAGCACCACGAAGGGCAGCACCATGCCGATGAGCCAGATCGGCTGCGTCCAGGCCTGCACCTTGGCCAGGGCGCCCATGCCGCGGAAGACGATCGGGATCACGATGAGGGTGGTGATCAAGTAGCCGATCTCCACCGGGAGTCCGACGGCCTGGTGCATGGCCTGGGCCATGATCGAGCCTTCGAGCGCGAAGAAGATGAACGTGAAGGAGGCGTAGATCAGCGACGTCAGCGTCGATCCGAAGTAGCCGAAGCCCGCGCCGCGGGTGACCAGGTCCATGTCCAGGCCGTACTTGGCGCAGGCCCGCGCGATCGGGATACCGGTGACGAAGATGATCGTCGCGGCACACAGGATCGAGGCGAGTCCGCTGGTGAAGCCGTAGGTGAAGACGATGGATGCGCCGATCGCGAAGTCCGCGAGATAGGCGATGCCGCCGAGTGCGGTCGACGCCACCATCGTCGGCGACCAGCGCCGGAAGGAGTGCGGCGCGTACCGCAGGGAGTAGTCCTCGCGGCTCTCGTCGGCCGCCATCTTCGCGTAACTGCGCTTGGGTGGTGGTCCTGCGGCTGCGCTGGTGTCGCGGGTGGCCGTATCCGTCATGAGGGTTCCTGTCGTCCGACCGGATTGCGGGTACGGGCGACGAAGCTAGGAGCCGTACATGACAAGACATCACAGGGCCTGATTGCTCCGGCGTTACGGAAGCGGGGCGGGCGTTAACTCGCGATCACGGCAGGCGGACGCGTCCGTCCGGCATGCGGGCGTACGCCGGAGCGCCCGGTCATTTCACCGGCAGGTGGTATGCGATGCGATACCGGTCCGCGGGGACCACGATGTCGGCCGTCTCGACCGGCTTGCCCGATGCGTAGTACGTCCGCTGGACGACGATCACCACATGGCCGGGGACACCGCCGAGCGCCATGAGCTCCTCCGCAAGCCCCGGGCGCGCGCCGACCTCCTCCGCGACGTTGTCCACGACCACGTCGATGGCCGCCATGCGCTCGACCACTCCACAGCCGCCCAGCGGCCCCTCCTCGGGGAGCATCACCGGAGTGCGTCCGGTCACGGCGAGGGGCTCCCAGGAGGTGGAGAGCATCATCACCTCGCCCGCGTCGCGGTAGACGTACTTGGTGCACATCGCGCGGTCGCCCGCGCGGATGCCCAGCCGCTCGGCGATCGCACTGGCCGCCTCCACCTGCTCGCTGCGGGACTCCCAGGTGCCGCGCGCGCCGTCCTCCGCCTGCTCCTGACGGAACGGCGTGGAGCCGCCGGAGGCCCGATAGCCGGTGCGTGCCACACGGCGGGGCACGGGGCGCTCGCGCACGTACGTGCCCGAGCCGGAACGTCCTTCTACCAGGCCCTCGGCCATCAGGACCTTGCGTGCCTCGAGGGCGACCGTGTCCGACACCCCGTACTCCTCGCGGATCCTGGCCTGCGAGGGGAGTCGGGTGTGCGGCGGCAGCGAACCGTCGACGATCTTCTTGCGGAGATCACCCGCGACACGCAGATACGCCGGCTGTTCACCGAAAGTCACTGGCCACTCCCATCAGGTTGACAGACAGCAACAGCCTGGCAACCGTGGGTTGTTGGCCGCAACCCAAGGCCAAGGAATCACCCGAAGTGATGATTTTGAGGTGCCCAGGTCTTTACACAGGGGCTTTCCGCAGCTATGGCGATCACCCTTCCGGGACACCCGGGACACCTCACGAGGCGGGGCTCAGGCGCTCTCGCCCCGGATGGCGAGGAAGCGGGCGACCGCCGATCGCGCGATCTGACTCCCCCAGCCACCCCAGTTCACGTCGAAACAGTGGTCCGCCCAGGGGAGTTCGACGTACGTCGCAGGGGCCCCCACGGCATCGAGCCGCCGCGCCAGCTCGCGCGCCTGCGCCACCGGCACCGCCCGGTCCGCGCTGCCGTGCAGCAGCAGCGTGGGCGGCACATCCGTCCGTACGAGCTTCGCGGGCGAACCCAGGAGGTATCGGGCGGGGACGGCCTTGGCCGAACCGCCCATCAGACGCGGGATCATGGGGTCGCCGCGCAGCGCGGTCCCCGCGATGAGGCGACCCATGTCGGTCGGCCCGTAGAGGGAGATCACCCCGGCGACGGAGCTGTCACGCACCGCACAGGATGACGGGACGCGGTCATCACCCTCCGTGTAGGCGGCCGCGAGCGCGAGGTTGCCGCCCGCCGAACTGCCCGCGAGGACCAGGCGGTCGGGATCAATGCCGAACACGCGCGCGTGGCGCCGCACCCAGCCCACGGCGCACTTCACGTCGCCGATCTGGTCGAGCTGGGTCACGTGGGGCGCGAGCCGGTAGTCGATGTCGAAGACCGACCAGCCCCGCGCGTTGAACCAGCGGTTCCATGCCGGGCTCTGACCCCGATGCCCCTTGTTCCAGCCTCCCCCGTGCACCCAGACCACGGCCGGATGCCGCACGCCGTCCCGCTTCGGCAGGGTCCAGAGGTCCAGCTTTCCGCGCCGCTCACCGATGCGCGCGTAACGGCGGGTGCGGTCGCCGTCGGGGGCCTTGGCGTAGTTGACGCCCTCGAAGTAGTCCCCGGGGGCCAGGGATTGCCCGTGCTCCTCGGCGGTGCGGTACGCGGCGGCGTAGGGCATGACGCCGTACACGAGCGCGACGAAGGCGGTCAGCACGGCCATGCCCGCGCACCAGGGATACCGCCGCCCCGCGGCCACTCCGGCGACCAGGCCGAGGACCGCGGGCGGCACGATCACGAGCCCCCAGGAGGTGATCGCTCCCGCGACGAGCACCAGCAGGGAGATGCGGGGCAGCGGGGCCGCGACGAGCACGACCAGAGCGGCGTTCAGGAGAGCGACGACGACGAGAAGCCCGCGGGAGAGGTGCGCGACACACGAACGCCTGGTCCCGTTCCTGACGTTGCGGCTGCCCCTTGGGGAAGAGTCCGGCGCCGCGGGCCTCGGACCTCGCCGGCCGGCGACGGTCGGCGTCACGACGGTCGTCACGCCGAAGAACTATCACAGAAGCGGACAAAAGGCCCTTAAGCTGAGTGGTTGAGTGGCCGCGCCTATCCACGAGTACGGTGCTCCAGACGCGAACGGGCCGGTCGCGAACGGGTTGGTCGGGAACGGACCAGTCGGAAACGGGCCGGTCGTCGCGAGGAGGCCGCGCATCGCGTGCGGCGCCAAGCGGGGGGATCACATGGCCATATCCGCCGTCACGGTGAGAGCCGTCAACAGGCTGACCGCGCGCTGGGCCGACACGGCCCCCGCGCACAGCGGCACCGTCTTCTCCGCGGCGGGCGTATGGCCCCTGCTGGCCTTCCTGGCGGCCGGAGCGCACGGCGAGGCCCGGTCCGAGCTGACCGAGGCCGTCGGGCTCCCGGCGGACCACGCGGCGGGCGCGGGGCGGCACATGCTGGCATCGGTCGACGCGATGCGGGGCGTGGACGCGGCCATCGGGCTGTGGACCAAGCGCACCCTGGAGCTGCGCGAGCAGTGGTCGGCAGACCTCCCCCTGGCGGCGCTCGGCGTACTCACCGGGGATTCCCGAGCGGACGCGGCGGCTCTGGACGCGTGGGCGTCGAAGCGCACCGGGGGTCAGATCGACCGCATGCCCCTCCGCCCCGACGACGACGCGGAGTTCGTCCTCGCCAGCGCGCTGGCCCTGCGCACGGAGTGGTTCCGGCCCTTCACCGAGGGCGCTCTGTGGCCCGAGAGCGGACCGTGGTCGGGCCGCGAGCTCGCGTCCCTGTACCGCACCACGTCACTCCTCGACCGCGTCGGCGTCGCCGAGACCCCGGCCGGGCCCGTCACCGAGCTGAAGGTCATCGGCGACACCGGAGTCGACGTCCATCTCCTCCTCGGGGAGGAGCGGATGAGCCCCGGACAGGTCCTCGGCGCGGGCGTCGACATCCTCGCGCGCACGCGTGCGGTGCTCCCCGGCCCGCGACTGCCCTACGGGGACGTCGGCCCCGGACTGAGCGTGCGCAAGGTGCGCTGCACGCGCCCCATGCCTTCGGCCCTGAACGTCACCACTGTGCCGTTCACGCTGTCGGCGCGGCACGACCTGCTGGCCCACAGCCCGCTGTTCGGCCTGACCACGGCCACGACGGACACGGCTGACGGCCACTTCTCCGGCATCAGCCCGCTCCCGCTGACGGTCAGGAAGGGCGCGCAGGCGGCGACCGCCACCTTCGGAGCACTCGGTTTCCGGGCCGCGGCGGTCACGGCCTTCGAGGCGTGCGCCTCGGGCATCCCCGAAGAGCGCTACCTCACCACCGATGTCGACGCCGTCTTCGACCGCCCCTTCGGCTTCCTCGCCGTCCACCGCACCTCGCGCCTCGTCCTCGCGGCGGGCTGGGTCGCCGACCCGGAGCCGTTTCGCGAGGACGAGGTGGGGAGCTAGAGGAGGGCACTCAGAGAGTCACCCAAGGGAGCCCTCAGAACTGCAGCGCCCAGGAGTCGATCTTCCCGGTGTCCCGCGCCGCGTTGTCGCTCACCCGCAGCTTCCACGTCCCGTTGGCCGTCTCCGAGGAGGCGTTCACCGAGTACGTGGTGTTGATGTCGTCCGAACTGCCGCCGGTCCCGTAGCCCTTCAGCGTGTACGCGGTGCCGTCGGGCGCGATCAGCTGCACCTGGAGGTCACCCACGTAGGTGTGCTTGATGGCGACCGGCACGCTCAGGGCGGCGGGGGCGGAGCCCGGGACGCCGCTCACGGTGACCGGTGATTCGACCGTGGCGTTGTCGTTGATCGCGTAGTCGGTCGTGTTCTCGAACTTGGGGCCCGGGGGGTTGGTCGAGCCGGGACCCACGTTCAGGAGGCGGTTGGGCGAACCCGACCCGGGGCTGGTGACGACGCCCGTGGAGGCCGCCGCGACCAGCGCCGCGGAGACCTGCGCCGGGGTCGCCGTGCGGTTGTCGGCGAGGTAGAGCGCCGCGGCGCCCGCGGTGTGCGGGGACGCCATCGACGTACCGGAGATCGTGTTCGTCGCGCTGTCGCTGCTGTTCCAGGCCGAGGTGATGGACGAGCCCGGCGCGAACAGGTCGAGGACGCTGCCGAAGTTGGAGTAGCTCGCCTTGGCGTCGGTGCTCGTGGTGGCGCCGACCGTGATGGCCTCGGTCACGCGCGCGGGAGAGCGCGTGGAGGCGTTGACGGATTCGTTGCCCGCCGCGACCGCGAAGGTGATGCCGGAGGCGACGGCGTTGCGGACGGCCGCGTCCAGGGCGCTGTCGGCGCCGCCGCCGAGCGACATGTTCGCGACGGCGGGCTTCACCGCGTTCTGGGTGACCCAGTCGATGCCGGCGACGACCTGCGCGGTGGTGCCCGAGCCCTGGTTGTTCAGGACGCGCACGCCGACGATCTTCGCCTTCTTGGCGACGCCGTGCAGGGTTCCGCCGACCGTGCCCGCGACGTGCGTGCCGTGGCCGTGGCCGTCCTGTGCGGTGTTGTCGTTGTCGATCGCGTCGTATCCGTAGGAAGCACGGCCACCGAAGTCGCTGTGGCTGATGCGGACGCCGGTGTCGATGACGTACGCCGTGACGCCCTCACCGGCGGAGTCCGGATAGGTGTACGAGTTGTTCAGCGGGAGCGTCTTCTGGTCGATGCGGTCCAGGCCCCAGGACGGCGGGTTCGGCTGGGTGGCGTCGACCGTGAACGTGCGGTTCTGCACGACGGACTCGACCGCCGGGTCCGCGGCGAACTTCCTGGCCTCGGCCGCGGAGAGCTCGACCGCGTAGCCGTTGAGCGCCTTCTTGTACGTGCGCTTGATCTCGGCGCCGTACTCCTCGGCCAGCGCCTTGCCCGCCTTGGAGCCCGCCTTCGCGGCATCCTCGTCGAGACTGACTATGTAGCTGCCCGGTATCGCGCCGGGGACCCCGGCGTTCTCGACGGTGCCTTCGGCCTGACCCGGCTGAGCCGCCGCCGGGAGGGCGGAGACGAGGCCGAGGGCGAGGGCTGCGACCGCTGTCGCGCTGATCCCGGCCATTCTTCGGCGGGTATGACGCATCACTGCCATCTGAGGGGTCCTCCTCAATAGGTGGCGCGCTGGTGGGGGGTGGTGCCGGTGGTGCTCACGTGCACGACGGCAGGCACAGGGAAGGCAGGGGCATGTCAATTCGACGGCGTCAATGCGACGGCGATCCACCTGCTCTTGCCTCCGTCGGGACGAAAGATTGGCGGACCCATAGGAATCTCACAAGGGTCAGGACCGGACGTAACATGACCGCCACGCACCCGTCATGACACATCAGCCCCAACTGCCCCAACTAGCCTGCGTACATGACAGCATTGCCGGATTGTTTCTGCCCCACCGACGGAACCCGCGTCCCCGCGGGCACGCTCGCCTGGTGCTGCCCCGTCTGCCGTGGCCCGCTCGACCTGGACTTCTCCCCCAATCCCGCATCGCTGAAATCGTTGAACGGAAGGGTCAATTCCCTGTGGCGGTACGCGGAGTCCCTGCCGCTGCCCGCCCCCGCTTTCTCGCTCGGCGAGGGCCGCACACCCCTCGTACCGCTGGATGGCGCGATCTCGGCCAAGCTCGACTTCCTGATGCCGACGCTCTCCTTCAAGGACCGCGGCGCGGTCATGCTCGCCGCCCTCGCACAGCGGCTCGCCCCGGATCGGGTGATCGCCGACAGCAGCGGCAACGCGGGCACGGCGGTCGCCGCGTACTGCGCGCGGGCCGGACTGCCCTGCACGGTGTACGTCCCCGAGGGCACGTCACCGAAGAAGCTGGAGCAGATCGGAGCGCACGGCGCGCGCCTCGAGGTCGTCCCCGGCGACCGCGAGAAGACGGCCTGGACGGCCCGGACGGCCGCCGACGAGCCGGGCACCTTCTACGCCTCGCACGTCCACAACCCCTACTTCCTGCACGGCACCAAGACGTACGTCCACGAGCTCTGGGAAGACCTGGGCGGCCGCCTCCCGGACGCCCTCGTCCTGCCCGTGGGCAACGGCACCCTGCTGCTCGGCGCGGTCCTCGCGGTACGGGAACTGCACGCGGCGGGCCTGATCGCGAAGGCGCCCACGCTGTACGCCGTGCAGGCCGCCGCGGTCGCCCCGCTGGCCGAGGCCTGGCGCGCGGGAGCCGACGAGCCCCTGGGGAACACCCCGGCGGCGCCCACGCTCGCGGAGGGCATCGCGATCCCGCGCCCGCCCCGGGCCCGGCAGATCCTGCGGGCCGTACGCGGCTTCGGCGGCGGTTTCCTGACGGTCACGGAGGACCAGATCCGCTCCGCCCAACGTGACCTGGCGAGCCGGGGGTTGTTCGTGGAGGCCACCGGGGTCGCGTGCTGGGCGGCCGTACGGGACGGCGCGCTGGGCGAGCGGAGCGCGGTGGTGCCGCTGTGCGGGGCGGGCCTGAAATCAGGACTGGCGGGCACCTGAGCGCGCCGCGAACTGGACTCGCACACAGAGGAGTTGACAGTGCACGTCCAATGGTCACAGCTCAGCCCGCGAATGGCCGGAGGCCTGCCCTGAGCTGGGCTCTGGCCGTACGCTTGTCGCCACCATCGATTTGACGGTGCCGCACCACGGATTCACATGAGTGCTGACTGCTGGCTGCTGGTGGCGATCGGGAGGTCACGGGGGTGGAAGGGCGCAGCCCGGCGAGGGTTCGCAACGAATTGGTCGCCGACATCGTCGACGTACTGCAGGATTCGAGCACGGTACGACAGGAGAACAGCGCCGACCTATGGGTGCGCATGCTGAGCGACGAGCTGGCATCCCCCGTGGACCCCTTGCGCAACGCGGCGCTGCGGCCCTGGCTGCTGCAGCTGGTGGAGCACTGCGCGCAGGTCCCTGACGGCCTCACGAGTCTGGTGCGCTGCCTGCAGTATCTGGAGCAGCAGTCCTCCGCGATTCTGTCGCTGCGGCGGCTCGTGGACGAATGGGAGGCCGTGGAGTTCTTCGACGGCGCCGACCTGCATCCTTTGCAGCCGATCCTGCGGGACATGCGCTCGTCCGCAGGGCTCGCCACGCTCGCCCGGCGCGCCAGCCGGTCGCGCACGCAGGAATTGCCCGCGTGGTGCGACACGGGATGGGCAGTCTTCCTACGACTGGCCGGCGACAACACCGCCGCGAAGGAACTCCCCGTCAGCATGGCGTTCCTGGCCCTGGCCGCCGAACGGCTCGTGGAGGACGGACAGATGGAGGCTGCGGAGGACCTGCGTCGCTGGAACCGTCAGCAGGCCAGGGCCTGGGGGCTCGAGGAGCAGATCGCCGACTGGCAGCGCAGCGGCCTGGCCCAGCAGGCCCCGCCGCCCATGGTGCCCGCGTACCTGATGATCCAGTTCGAGCCCGACGGAGTGGATCCCGACCGCTATTTCCTCTCGCACTGGCGCCAGTCGGACGCCGAGGGCTGGCATCCCGTGCCGGGCGAGACCCTGCATCTGCACCGCGACGAGCTGCCCGCCGAGGTCGAGGTCCTCATCGAGCAGACCGAGGAGCGCTGGGCGGACCTGAGGCAACCTGTCGTCCTGGAATTCATCCTCCCGTGGGAATTGCTGGGGGAGCCCGTGGAGTGGTGGCACAAGGAGTCCTCCTCCTCGTCGCCGACACCCCTGGTGATGGACTACGCCGTGCTCATCCGGTCCTTCGAACGCCTCCGGAAAGCCGCCTGGCACCGCCCCTGGCACAAGAAGTGGCGCCAGCTCAAGGAACAGCCCGCCGACAGCCACTCGTACATCAACCCTCCCGGTCAGTCGCACTTCCACCTGGAGCGCGAACTGAAGGAGGACGACCACGCGGTCTGCCTGGTCCTGAGCCAACCGCCCGGCACCGACTGCCCGGCCAGCCACCAGGAGTTCATGGCCGGCCTGCGGGCGGGTGTGCCCGCGATGATCTGGCACCGCGGCGACTGCGGTGACCCCGCGTTCAAGGAAGCGGTCGCCGAGATGGTCCAGGACCGGGGCCTGTCCAGCCTGGTGACGCGCGCCGGGAATTGGCGCAAGGAGGCTCTGGCGCTGGGACCCGAGGGCTGGGACAACCACGTCGGACGCCACCTCGCGATCCTGCTCGACGACCCGGAACGCAGACCCGGGCCACCGGGCCCCGACCGTGCGCCGGTGACGAGTTGAACGGGCCCCGCCGACCACAGGCCCAGGTCCGCGAACCCACCGAGCGGCTCCTCCCCGCCGAGCGGCCCCTTCCCGCCCGGCGCACGCAGTCGCGGGCCGGGCGCACGCATGTACGAGCGGGGAGCACGACGCATTCCGCCGCAGGCACGACTTACCCGGCCGAAGGCGTGACTTCTAGCACGATTTCCGTGCGCCCCGGCCCATGCCGCCGTACCCCCTTGCTTGCAGTACGGGCGCACTGTCACGCTGCGCTTGTGGATGTCACGCACGCCCGCGCTCTGCGGGACTCCGCACAACTGTCCAGGCCGCCTCGACGCCTTGAGGGCGCATATGCATGACGACGGAGGGCAGCGGGGACCGGCTACGCGGGCACGACGTGAGGCCGCGTCCGTCCTCGGCCGACTCGGCCGCGCCAGGTCCGGCCGGGCCGGCGGACAGGAGCGCGCCGAAGCGGTCCTCGTCCTCGACGGCCATCTGACCATGAAGGTCTGGGACCAGGCGGTCGACGACCTGGTCGGTGAGCTGAAGCGCGGCGGGGACTTCGCGCGCGTACGCGTCCTGCGCCTGCGCGGCACCGACGAGACCGACCCCGCCCGGGTCAGCCCCGAGGAACCGCTCGGCGGCATCACGGACACCCGCCGCGTGATCCTCGTCCTGACCGACGGCCTCGCGGCCGGCTGGCGGTCGGGCGCCGTCATGCCCCTGCTGCGTGCCTGGGGCCGCACCTGCCCGGTCGCCGTGGTGCACGTGCTCCCCCAGCAGCTGTGGTTCCGCACTGGCCTCGACGTCTGCCGGGTGCGGTTGCGCGCCGCTCACCCCTGGGCGGCCAACAGCGAGCTCGACTGGGAGCTGCGCGAGGCGCCGGTCGAGTCGCGCGACCCGGGCGAGCCGGGGGTCGAGGGGGACACGGTCCTCGTGCCGGTCCTGGCCCTGACCAACCGCTGGGCCGAGGCGTGGACCCAGCTCCTCACGGGCCCCGAGCCGCAGTGGCTCGAGATGTCCGCCGTCCGGGCGCGGGAGTGGAAACGCAGGCCCGACGCCGCGCGCGCCCTGCCCTGGACGAACGACGTGCCCGACCCGCGCAGCACGGTGCCCGCGTCGGAGCGCGTGTCGGACTTCCGCGCGGGCGCCTCTCCCACGGCCTTCACGCTGGCGACGCGCTTAGCGGCCGTACCGCTCAGCCTCCCCCTCATCTGGAAAGTCCTGGAGACCACGCCGGGAGCGGGCCCGGTGCACGCCTCCGAGCTCCTGCTGAGCGGCCTCGTCCGGCCCAGCGGGGAACAGGGCGACGACATCACGGACGTGACGTTCTCCTTCGCCCCCGACATCCGCGAGGAGCTCCTTGCCCTCGGCCGCCGCAGCGACACGGCGAGAATCCTGCACGACGTACGCGCGTTACTGGCGGCCGACGGCACGGAGACCCCCTCGCTGCTCCCCTCCCCCGCCGAACCGCTGGACACCCTGGCCATGCCCCGGGTGAACAGCCGGAACATCGACTTCCTGCGCGTGGAACTCGCCGCGCTGAGGGCACTCTCCGGACGTTTCATGCAGCGCGCCGCCCTGCTGGCAGGGGTACTTGGCTGGCACGATCGTCGATACGCCGTCAGCCTGGAGAAAAGCGGTCAGACCCCCGTCTCTCGGCCCCATCCCGAAGGAGCATTGGTGATGTCGACTACGCCCCAGCAAACGATCGAGGGGGACCGCACATCACTGCCGCGCGTTTGGGGAAATCTGCCGCCCCGCAACCCGAACTTCACCGGTCGCGCGGAGCTGCTCGAACTGCTCGGGGAGCGTCTGCGCGAAGGCACGACCACGGTCCTTCCCGAGGCGATCCACGGCATGGGCGGCGTGGGCAAGACCCAGCTCGCCATCGAGTACGCGTATCGCCATCAGAGTGAGTACGACATCGTCTGGTGGATTCCCTCCGAGCGGCCCGGCCAGATCGGTCAGGCGCTCGTGGAACTGGCCGGGCGCCTGGGCCTGGAGACCAGCACCGAGGCGAACATCGCGGGCCCCGCGGTGCGTGAGGCACTGCGCGAGGGCCGGCCGTACTCCCGCTGGCTGCTGATCTTCGACAACGCCGACAACCCCGAGCAGGTACGCCACTACTTCCCCACCGGCGGCAACGGCACGATCCTGGTCACCTCCCGCAACAGGCGGTGGGGCCTGGTCGGCGGCTCACTCGAGGTGGACGTCTTCACCCGCGAGGAGAGCAAGGAACTCCTGCGCCACTCCGGACCGCCCCTCCAGGAGGACGAGGCCGACCGTCTCGCCGAGGCCCTCGGAGACCTGCCGCTCGCTCTGGAGCAGGCGGCCGCGTGGCGTGCGGAGACGGGCATGCCCGCTTCGGAGTATCTGCGCCTCTTCGAGAACAAGCGGACCGAGCTTCTCGAGACGTCCCCTCCCCCGGACTACCAACTGCCGGTCGCGGCCGCGTGGAACGTCTCCCTCGACCACCTGGAGACCCGCAGCCCCTCGGCCCTGCGCCTGCTGCAGCTCTGCTCGTACTTCGCCCCGGACCCGATCTCCCGGTCCATCTTCTCCGGCCTCGGGAACAGCAGCATCTTCCCCGAGCTCGACGCGACCCTGAACGACCCGATGCGGCTCGCGCGCGCCATAAGGGAAGTGAACCGCTACTCCCTCGCCCGCATCGACCACCGTACGAACTCCATCGAGATGCACCGTCTCGTGCAGCTCGTCCTGAACAACCGCATGTCCCCCGAGGAGCAGGCCCGGATGCGGCACGGGGCGCACACCCTGCTGGCCGCGGCGGACCCCAAGTCGCCGGTCGCCCCGGCCAACTGGCCCAAGTACGCGGAGCTCTACAGCCACGTCATCGCGTCCGACGCGGTCAAGTCGGACCAGCCCTGGGTGCGCCAGCTCGTCCTGAACGTCGCCCTGTACCTCTACCACTGGGGCGACCACGACGTGGCGCTCGACTTCTCCGAGCGGGCCTGGCAGACCTGGCGGGACGTCTTCGGCGAGGAAGACCAGATGACGCTCATCATGGGGCAGCGGCTGGGCTTCTTCTACTGGGCCGTCGGCCGCCACCGCGAGGCCGCGGCCCTGGTCGCCGAGATCAGGGCGATCTACGAGCGCACGGCGCCGACCGACCGTGAGGACTCCCGGGAAGACGCCCTGGACGCGATCAACCTCGAGGCGGCCGTGCGCCGTGTCGAAGGCGACTTCGCCCTCGGCGCCCAGCTGGACGCCACGGTGTACGAGCGGGCGCGCAGGGCCTTCGGTGAGGAGGACCCGACCACCCTCAACACCGCCCACAACCTCGCGGTGAGCCTGCGTCTGATGGGCGAGTACCGCCAGGCGTACGAACTCGACCAGCAGACCCTGGCGTTGAAGCTGCGCGTCCTCGGCCAGGACCACCAGCAGACGCTGCACACCGAGCTCAACGTCGCCATCGACATGCGCGAGACAGGGGACTACGTCGGCGCACGGGCCCGCCATGAGGCCGTCATGATGGCCTATCGCGAGGTCTTCGGCCGCGGGAACCCCGCCGCCATCGGCACGGTGCGCCAGCTCAGCGAGGCCTGCCGCAAGGAGGGCGACCACGCCAGGTCCCTGGAGATGGCCCTCGACGCCAGCTCACGCTTCACCCGCAGGTACGGCGACAACCACCCCCAGTCGCTCTCCGCCGCCCTGACCCTGTCCATCGCCCTGCGCGAGAACGGCGACCTCCAGGCGGCCCGTGAGCGCGGCGTCAAGGCCTGCCAGGGGTACCGCGAGATCTTCAATCCGAGCCACCCGCACGTCCTGTCCGCGGACATCGACCTCGCGGTGACGTTGCGTCTGCTCGGCAGGGCCGACGAGGCGCGCCGGCTCGACGAAGCGGCCCTGTCCTCGCTCACCGAACGGCTCGGCCCCGCCCACCCCATCGCGCTGGCCTGCGCCATCAACCTGGCCAGCGACCTGGCCGCGCTCGGCGACCACGACGCGGCGCGCGTGCTCGGTGAGGCGACCCTCGAGCGCTGCCGTGCCACGCTCGGCGAGGACCACCCGACCACGCTGGCCTGCGCCGTGAACCTGGCGACGGACCTCGTGGCGGTGGGCGAGGAGGCCGACGGAAACACCTTGCGGGCCGACACGATCGCACGGATGGAGCGCGTGCTCGACGAGCCCCGGCTCCGCTCGGAGAACGCCGCCCCGCACCCGGCCACCGTCCAGGCCAAGGCAGGACAGCGGGCCAACTGCGACATCGACCCGGTTCCGCTGTAACCGGCCCCGGCGGGGGCCCGCGCCCCCGCCGCGCTAGTCCAGGTCCGTCTCGCCCGGCCCGAGCCCCAGCCACGTGGCGAGCTCCACGGGATCGGCGCCCCGCCCCGTGGCGTGCTCCAGCGCGCTCTGTACGGCGCGCGCCCGCTCCGGGTGGTGGCGCAGCAGGCGGGAGGCGTCCCTGTGCTCGGTGGCCCCGGCCAGGGCCCTGCCGAGCCCCGCCCAGGCGTCGGACGCCGTCTCCTTGCCCGCGAGTTGGGTGACGAAGGCCTCCCGCGCCCCGCTCAGGTCACCCCGCGCGAGCAGCAGGTCGGCGGCGGTGACGCCCTCGATGTCGCTCGGATCGGCCGCCGGGGCGCCGAGGCGGTAGCGGGCCAGGACGGCGGCGGTGTCCAGGTAGCGGGTGTCGGCGACCGGGGCGAGTTCGGGCGGCGCGGCGAGCGCGGCGGGAGGCCGTGCGTCCCCTCGCCGCCAGGCCTCCACCGCGTCCTGAACGGCCGCGGCGGGCGGCCGCAGGTGGTGGGCCCGCCAGCGGGCGCGGTGGTCGGCCGCGACCTCCTGTGCCAGCGCCAGTTCGGCGGGCGGCACGGGCTCGGCCATCCACTCCTCGCACCTCTCGCGCAGTGTGCCGAGGAGCCGCCGCCCCAGGGCGGTCAGACGGTCGTGGCGGTGGACGAGATCCACGGTCGACGACACCTGGGCGCGCCAGAGAGCGAACTCGAAGTGGGCCATCGGGGCGTACGCGGCATCGGCCGCATGCCGGTGGACGGACCAGAACCGGGCCACACCGGCGAAGGCGTAGATCCCCTGGAGCAGCCCGCCCAGCGGCCGCGGATCGTCCCGCCAGGGAGCGTAGAAGAGCTGCTCCGGCGCCCCCGGCGGTGCCGACGGTTCGCTCAGCGGCCCCAGATGGATCAGGCCGCCCAGCTTGGTGTGCTGGAACTCGTGCACCAGCGTCGCGGCGAGCTGTGCCACGTCGTCGGGACGCGACGCCATGACGCCGCCGAACGCGTCCCCGGCCGTGACGCTGTGCGGCCGGTATCTCTCCCTGGCCGGGGTGGGCGCGAGCGACATCAGACCGACGCGCATCGCCTCCGTGCTCTGCGGCTCGTCGCGCCGCAGGATCTCCCACGCGCCGGTGAGCAGCTCCTGCCAGGTCCGCGCCTCATCGGCGGACAGGAGGCGGGGCGGGCTCGGGTGCGGGAACGTGCGATAGGGGTCCAACTCGTCGAGCAGCAGGACCTTCCCGGGGCCTGTCGGCTCCAGCTCAAGTCGGCGCACCGCGTGCCAGCCCGGCGCCGAACGGGACCACTCGGGCCCGGCCGTCACCGTCTCCCGGCCCGCGGTGATCCGCAGCCGCCCCTCCCGCGCGTCGACCTGGGCCGTACCCCACGGCTCGGCCGCGTCCGCGAACACCGCGCACCCCAGAGTAGGCAGCGGCACCCGGCCGTGGCGTACCGGAACGGTCAGGGAGAAGTCGAGGCCGGCCCGCGCGCCGACGGCGGCGGCAAGCGCCGAAAGGTGCCCCGCGACCACCCACAGGGGCGCGTCCTCGTACGCCGTCGCGCCGCGCAGCCTGCGCAGGGCGAGCGACAGCCACATGCCGGTCTGCGGGCTCATCAGGATGTTTTCGAACACCCGGGGCGCGCGCTGTTGGGTGCGCGCGAGCAGCGTCCAGGCCGCCCGGTGCGCCATGGGGGCCGTCCCCGCGGGATGCGGCGGGTCACCCTCGCCCAGGCTGTCGGCGAGGGCCCGCACCAGCAGCAGACGGCGGCTGCGCTCGGCGGTGAGGAGCTCCTCCACCGCCGCGCCGCCGCCCTCGCCCCGCGCGAGAGCGAGAACGCTCGGCGCCGAGAGCCGGTGGAACGCCAGGCCCTTCGTCGCCGTGCGCCCGTCCGACATGGCCGCCCCACGGCTATCCGACATGGGTGCTCCACGGCGCGGCGAGGGCCGCGGCCGGGTCAGTCGAAGCGGGAGGGGCTGTACGACATGGTGACGGCGCGGGCGTCGTCGATGTGGCGCAGCAGGGGTTCGAGCGACCCCGCGATGGCACTGCCGTCCATGGAGAGCAGCGCTTCAAGAGAAACCCCCGAGAGATCTACGAGATCGGACTCGACGGCAGGCATCGATTGCTCCACGGCTGCCAAGTCCCCCTCCGTGATTCCGTGCATGCGCCATCCCTTTCCCCCTCATGATGACCCAGCACGGCACGCTGCGAAACCCCGCATCCGAGCCGTGCCCGACATCAAGTCAGCAGTATCGCTTGGCCAGTTGAGCTGCCTCGCGGTCGACGGCCGCCACTTCCGCGGACGGCCCCTCCAGGAGCCGGACGGTCTCCAGGAGCTGATCGAGTGTGCCCCGATAGCGGAGGCAGGTGTGGACGATGCCGTAAATGTCCATCCTGAGTCTGTGGTCCCTCGGCCGGTTCGCGGCGATCTCCCCGTCGATGCTGGCGAGCAGCAGAGCCAGGCTGCCCGGGTCCTTCAGGGACGGTACGCGCGTCAACGCGTCAACCAGCGGCATGAGTTCACGCAAGGGCAGGTCAGAGGGGAGATGCGCCAGGCTGGGAGGCGCCGCCGGCCCCTCCGCTCCCGCCGCGGAGGCGAGCCCTCCGGGCAGCGGCAGGCCCGCGTCCACGTGCAGGCGTTCCAACTCGGCCGAGGACAGTGCGCCGTACCAGTGCTCCACCCTGTGCGCCGCGAGCCGCCCCAAACCGTCCGAGCGGTGGTGGGCGCTGATGACACCGACGAGTGCACCGCCGGACCAGACCACCGCGCCGGACATTCCCTCCCAGGGCGAGCGCTCCGGTTCGGGGTCCTCGCGCGGCGCGAGAACGGCCAGTTCGAGTGTGCCCTCGCGGCGGTTGGACAGGGCGGAGACGGTCCCCGAGACATGGCAGGAGTCGCGGTACTGGCTGGGGGCGCCGTCGTCCAGGAGGCGCATCCGGTCGTCCCGCAGCTTGAAGCGGGGAAAGCCCATGGCGCTGACGGTGAGCACCACGTCGGACTCGGGCACGGCGCCGTAACGGGGGCTCTCGACGGCCGGGCACCGCTCGGGCGGTTCGGTCGTGATCTCCAGGAGCGCCAGGTCCACCGCCTCGGCGAGCAGCACGACGCGTACGTCGGCGCTCCACTCCCCCGGCAGATCGGCGTCGAAGCGCACCCGCAACGACGTCACCGGCCCGGCGACCACATGTGCGGCCGTCAGCACGGACCTGTCCCCCACGCGGTATCCGGACCCGCGTCGTCCGGGCGATCCGCCCGGCCTCTCCACCAGCACCTCGGCGACCCGCGCCGCCTCAAGACCCTCTGCCGCCCGCATGGTGTCCGGGCTCAGCGTTCGCGCGGGGTCCGGTCACCGCTGACCCAGGGCCGCTGATCGGTGTCGCGGACGCGGGGCTCCAGGCTGAGGGTGACGCGATGGGTGGTGCTGTGCGCCTGTTGGCCGGAGGCACCTGCCTCGACGACCCAGAAGCGGATCCTGCCGTCCGCACCGGCGGACCGCTGTACGGCGAACTCCGCCTCCAGCTGTACGGGACCCAGCTCGAAGCGCAGCGTGTCGTCATCGGCGTCCTGCGCCGCGGCCATGGCGGCGGCGAGTTCCCCACGTAACTGCGCGATCATCTCGGCGAGTTCAATCACGCCGGGCCTCTACCCCCGGCGTGTCGCCCCCACACCGTGGAGGCGACACGGCGAGAGCCGAGGGGGCCGGCCGGCACGACGACGGCCGGCCCCTTGGAGCAAGATCAGCCGTTGCCCTGACCGTTGCCCGAGAGCACCGGGATGTCGGACAGGATGTGCGACAGCGGCTCGTCGCCCTTGGCCTGCGTGGAGTTCTCGGTGCACTGCTGGTTCTGCGGCGCCGACAGGATCGGGATGTCCTGGACTCCGACGTTCACGAGCGCGACGAGCGACTGGAGGTTCGCCTTGACCGGGATACCGACGCAGGGCTTGTTCAGCGTGCCCTGGACGAGCGTGAGCTGGGGGCTCTGGTTGCCCTTGGTCGCGGAGTTGCCGAACGCCGTCTCGGCGCCGTTGCCGCTGAGCGACGTGGTGCCTCGGTCGTCACCGATCGCCAGGGCCTGGGGGGCCATCCCTGCCGAGATTCCGGCGACAGAGGCGGCAATGGCCGCGGATGCCCACAGCTTGTTCATTTTGATTCCCTTCAAGAGCGGGCTCCCTTGGCAGAGCCGCGTGATGATCAACTGTCTGACACGGTGATGGTTGCGACGTTCGACCCGGTTGGCGTAGTAATCAGAGCACCGTCAACGGCATTCCAGGGTGTCGCCGCGTACGGTCGCCGGGCTGCCGAACCGCGGTGGATCACTCAGCCTGGCCTGCGAGTCGGGGTCCGTGAGGGGCTGGTCCCGCTCGAGGGCCGTGAAGACCTCGTCGGCCTTGGCCCGGTCCCACCGGAGTGAGCCGTTCGCGCTGAAGCCGCTGACCGGCACGGTGGTGAACTCCATGGACGACGCCGGGATTCTGCCGAGCTCCGTCGCGAGCTGCAGGATCTGCTCGGTGCTGAACCCCCGGTCGACCGACGCCGCGCCGGCCAGCGCCCGGCCGAGCTGCGCGGCCCTGACCGGGTCGGCCAGGACGTTGCCCGTACGTACGGCGCCCATCGCGGCGACCAGGAAGCGCTGCTGGCGCTGGATCCGCCCGAAGTCGGCGCTGGTGTCCACGTGCCGGGAGCGGACGTACTGCAGGGACCGGCCGCCGTTGAGCAGGTGACTGCCGGGCGCGAGGTCGAGCTTCGTCGTCTTGTCCTTGAGGGGGCGGGGCGTGCAGACCCGCACGCCGCCCACCGTGTCGACGCTGTCCATGAAGCGCCGGAAGTCGAGCTGCAGATACCGGTCGACGCGTACGCCGGTCATCGCCTCGACCGTCCGCACCGACAGCGCGGGACCGCCCTGCGCGTAGGCGCCGTTGATCTTCCCCGTGCGCGCGGGACGCACCTTCCCGGTGGCCTTGTCGCGGTGCGCCGGGATGTCGGCGTGAGAGTCCCTGGGGAGGCTGACGACGCTGACGCGGTCCCCCGCCTCGGAGACGTGGACCAGCATGAGCGTGTCCGTGCAGTCACAGGCGACCCCGCCCGCGCGATAGTCCCGCTTCTCCTTGCGTGTGATGGTGTCGCGGCCGTCCGTCCCCATCAGGAGGATATTCGTACCGCTTCCCTCGTTCGGTCGATTCTTCATGTCGCCGAAGACATCGACGCGTTGAACAGGCAGCGGCAGCGCCGTGGCATTTCCCATCGCAATGGTGACGCCGATCAGAAGAGCCCCCGGAACGGCGACCCGCAGTTTTGGCGCGCGCCGGGCTCCGGTCGGTGGGTGCAAGTGAGTGCGCAAGCTGGACTCCGCTGCGGGGGAACCGGGACGAAGAAACGGTAAACCGCTCTACGCCACTGCGGAGCACGAGAGTTCACGGCACGCAGGAACAACAACTCGTTCGCCCTAAGCTGTTCGGTTTCCCTGGATTCCACGCCTGGAACAGATGGTCCGACACACGCCCGTCGATGGCGAGGGAACATGGCTGACTTCACGCATGAATGGAAGCGGCAGGGCCTCATCCCGGTGAGCAGGAATTCTCCGGAAAGCCGCGTCGATGATCCCATCTTCAGGTCACTGCAGGCTTCCTGGGAACGGCAGGGAAAAACCGTTCCGGGCCGCCCGGACCAGGAATGGCAAGCTCTGATGTCACGCGATCACTGGCCGAGGGGCTGACGGCAGGGGACCGCGGAGAGCACGGAACGCGGCAGCGGGCCGCCGGTGAACGGCGGCCCGCTGTGCAGTGCGAGGGGGATCAGCTGTTGCCCTTGCCGTTGCCCGAGAGCACCGGGATGTCGGACAGGATGTGCGACAGCGGCTCGTCGCCCTTGGCCTGCGTGGAGTTCTCGGTGCACTGCTGGTTCTGCGGCGCCGACAGGATCGGGATGTCCTGGACTCCGACGTTCACGAGCGCGACGAGCGACTGGAGGTTCGCCTTGACCGGGAGACCGATGCAGGGCTTGTTCAGCGAACCCTGGATCAGCGCCATCTGCGGGCTCATGTTGCCGTACGTGGCGGAGTTGCCGTACGCCTGCTGAGCGCCGTTGCCGCTGAGCGACGTGGTGCCGTGGTCGTCACCGATCGCCATGGCCGACGGAGCGGCGGCGGCCGACATGCCGACGACGGAGACGGCAACCGCGGCTGCAGCCATACCCTTCTTAATCACAAGTAATTCCCTTCTGGAGAAACCCCGTTCGCCGGAGCGCTCTGATTAACTCCACGCCCTGCGCATGGTTGCTCCGTTTCACTCTGATGGCCCAACGATGGGCTGACACGGAACCAAACGAGTGAAGTCCCGAAACTCAAACTCCTGCCGACCGGTTGGTCAGCGTGCAGTGACTCGAGCTTCTGCCAGAAAAGGAACACACAAAAATGATGAAGAAGGCTATGGCCACGGCGGCGGTTGCCGTTTCCGTCGTCGGTATGTCCGCTGCCGCGGCCCCTTCGGCGCTGGCCATCGGTGACGACCACGGCACCACATCCCTCAGCGGCAACGGTGCCAAGCAGGCGTACGGCAACTCTGCGACGCACGGCGACATGAGCCCCCAGCTCTCCCTCGTCCAGGGTTCGCTGAACAAGCCCTGTGTCGGTCTCCCGGTCAAGGCGAACCTCCAGTCGCTCGTCGCGCTCGTGAACGTCGGAGTCCAGGACATCCCGATCCTGTCGGCGCCGCAGAACCAGCAGTGCACCGAGAACTCCACGCAGGCCAAGGGCGACGAGCCGCTGTCGCACATCCTGAACGACATCCCGGTCCTGTCCGGGAACGGAGAGCTCAACGGCTGATCTGCCGGCGTGAGAACGCTCGGGCTGCCTGCCTGTTCCAAGGCCTGGCAGCCCGAGCTTCTTCGTTTTTGCATGCGTTAATTCGGGTGAATTTACTGGTTGGTCGAAAATCGACGGTTTCTTCCGGACCGTCAACTCGTTTGCAGACTGCGGGTCATGGAGCGGGACGCAATGTGGTTCTCGCTCGGTTTCGACTGCCAGATCGGCATGACCACAGAGAAGGGAACATCTGTGAAGCACAAGAAGAGCGCAACGATCATCGCCGGTGTCGTGATGGCCATGAGCATGGCGGCCCCCGCGTTCGCCGACGCCGGCGCCGAGGGTGCGGCCGTCGGTTCCCCGGGCGTCCTCTCCGGCAACGTCGTCCAGGTCCCGGTCCACGTCCCGGTCAACCTGTGCGGCAACACCGTCGACATCATCGCCCTGCTGAACCCGACGTTCGGCAACACCTGCGCCAACACCTGAGGTAGCACCAGCCACCTGGCTGTGACTCTCATGGCCGGCCTTGGACGTCGCTACGACTCCAAGGCCGGCTTTCCACTGCTCAGAGGAAGACAACTAGATGCGACAGGTCATTGGTAAAGGAATGCTCGCGACCGCGGCCGCGACCAGCATCCTCTCCCTGTCCGGCTCGAACGCGTACGCCGCGGGCGCGGACGGCGGCGCGACGGGTTCGCCCGGAATTTTGTCCGGGAACAGCGTGCAGGCCCCCGTGGAAGTGCCGGTGAACGCCTGCGGCAACAGCGCGAACGTGGTCGGCGTGGGCAACCCCGCCATGGGCAACAGCTGCGCGAACACCAGCGCCCCGCACAGGCACGCCGACGCCCCGCACCGAGCGCCTTCGCAGGAGCGCGCGGAGACCAGGACGGGCGGCGGCCACGGCCACGGGTACGGCGACGACTCGGACGGCGGGTCCCACTCGGGCACGCACGCGGGCACCCAGTCGACGGCTCAGGGCACGGCCAGTCACTCGCCCGGCGTCCTGACGGGCAACAACGTGCAGACGCCCGCGGACGTGCCGGTCAACGCCTGCGGCAACACCGTCGACGTGGTGGGTCTGCTCAACCCGGCCGCCGGCAACGGCTGCGCCAACGGAGCGTCCGCGCCGACGTCCCCGGGGCACGAGACGCCCACCTCGCCCGATTCGCCCTCCACCCCCGAGACGCCTCCCCGGGCCGCCGAGCCGCCCGTCGACCGCGCCATGCCGCCCACGGAGGCCGGCCGGCCTCCGCACGCCGCGTCCTCGACCTCGGCCGCCCGGCAGGTGCAGTCGGCCGCGCAGGAGGCGCCGGACACCGTCGCCCGGCTCGCCGAGACCGGAAGTGACCACGACCTGCTCGCCGCGGCCGCCGCGAGCGCCGCTCTGCTGGTCGGCGGCGGGATTCTGTACCGCCGCGGGTTCGCCTCTTCGCGCCGCTAGTCCGCCCGGACAAGCCGCTGGCGGGGAAGAGACACCCGAGGGTCTCTTCCCCGCCAGAACGGGAGGGGGGCCGGCCCGCGAAGGGGGTGTTGCCTACCCACGGCATGGAGCCGACGGCTGGCGGAGGGCAACCAGGCCCGTCCCATACGACAGAGTCCACCACTTGATCGCCCGGGACGAAGAACCGATTCACCCGTTCGCCGAGGGCATCACCTGATCGGGTCCCCAGGAGCCGGGTTGCGGCTCAGCGCTTGACGGCGCCCAGGAGCGCACGGCGCCCTCGCCCGCCGGCCGGCGCCGGAACGGTGGAGCTCAACGGAGTGCGGCGCAGGCTGCGTTGGACGCCTCGTACCAGCCTCCCGGCCGTGAAAGAGGCGCCGTGCACGAAGCGCATGGCCGGGCCGAAGCTGGACGCCGTGACCAGGCCCGCCAGGAACAGGCCGGGGTACGAGGACTCGAACTCCGCGGAGGCGCACGGCTCTTCGGCGGCGTTCACCGCCAGGCTGCCGCGCAGGCCGGGGTCGAGCAGGCCGAGGCGAGCGCTGGTCGCCCTGAAGCCGGTGGCCGCGATGACGTGGTCCGTGTCGAGGTCCGGGCCCGCGCCGTCGCTCCCGACGGTCGCCAGGCGCACCCGGCCCGATGCGACCGACGCCGTGGCGACCTCGTGGCCGAGCAGCACCTCGACGCGTGACTCGACCCGGTCGCGCACCCACCAGGCCCCCGCCGGGCCGAGCGCCGACGCCGAGACGCGGGCGCGGGTGGCCTCGGGGAGCCGCCGGAAGCCGCCCGGCACCTCGGCGTAGAACCAGTTGCGCCAACCGCAGCCCAGGCCGCTGTGCGGGGCGCGGACGGACTCCCGCCACGGGCGCTTCCAGGCGGGCGGCACGGCGTTCCAGTTCAGCCGGTCCGACCGGGCGAGGACCCGTACGCGCGTGCCCTGCTCGGCGAGGAGCGCCGCGGTCTCCAGGGCGGCCTGGCCGCCGCCGATCACGGTGACGTCCCGGTCGCGGAAGCGGTCCAGGTCCCGGTGGTGGCTGCTGTGCGAGACGTGTGGCGCGCCGAGGCCGTGCAGCGCGGCGGGGATCTCGACGAAGGGCAGCACGCCGACGGCGAGGGCCACCGTGCGGCTCCGGATGGCCTGGCCGTCGTCGGTGACCACCTCGAAGCCCCCGGGGCAGGTGCCGACCCTGGCCACCATGCGCTCGTCGACGTCAGGCACGGCGTGCTGGGCGAACCACAGGCCGTACGAGGCGAACGTCTCCACGGAGAGGGGTTCGCCGTGCCGGGCCCGCGTTCCGTTGCGCTCGCAGTACGCGGCCAGGCCGTGGCGGCGCCGGGGGTCGGACAGGTTCGACGCCCAGGGCTCCGACTTCAGGAACATGCCCCGCGGCATGTGGTCGCGCCAGGACGCCATGGGTCTGCCGAAGACGCGTACGTCGAGTCCGGCGCCCGCGGCGTGTGAGGCGATGGAGAGCCCGTAGGGACCGGCTCCGACAACCAACAGGTCATGCATCAGCGACTGCTCGCTCTCTTGTCGTCGGTACGGGCGCCGGCGGCGCGGCCGGGGCCGTCGGGCGCGCCGTCCGCCGCATGCGGCCCAGGGCCCGCCGTGTCACGTGCCGGGACCACAGCATCCACAGGGCGCGGGCGGGGGCCATGTCGTCCTGGGCGTGCCAGGCGAACTCGCGGCGGTGTGCCGCGGTGGAGGCGGGGCCAGCCGCCGTCAGGGCGCGCAGGGCGGCCAGAGGGGAGTAGTTCTCCACGACGAAGGAGCGGCCGGGGAGGGCGGCGGCGGTCGGCAGCGGCCGGTGGGTCATGTCCAGGTGCTGGGCGCGCACCACGTCCAGGTCGGTGCCGTCGGCGAAGAGCCGGAACTGGGCGCCGGGCCGCGGGTTGAAGTCGAGCAGACAGTGCTCGCCGGTCGCGGGGTCCACCCGGAAGTCCAGGTCGAAGATGCCCCGGTAGCCCAGGGTGCCGACGAGTCTGTCCACGGCGGCCCGCAAACCCGGGTCGGGTGTCCACTCGCCCACCGCCGTCAGGCCCGCACCGCGCGGCCAGGAGCGGTGCTTGCGCCCGGAGCCGCCGCCGCGCACGGCTCCCGCGCGGTCCACGTATCCGTGCACGAACCAGTCGTGGCCGGGGGCGTCCGGCAGGAAGGCCTGCAGGAGCAGGCGGCTGCCCGCCTCCTCGCTGCGCCGGTACAGCTCCTGGGCCTGCCCTGCCGACCGCACCAGGACCGTGCTGCGCAGCCCCGTCCCGGTGGGGACCAGCCACGGGCGGCTCCACTTGGCCACTAAGGGCAGGCCCAACTGGCGTACGGCGGCCGCTGCCTGGGCCGGGGTCTCGGGCAGGAGGGTCACCGGGTGCGGGATGCCCGCCTCGGCACACACCTCGGTCAGCGTGGCCTTGTCGGCGACCCGTTCCGCGAGTCCGCGGGCCTGGTCGGGCAGGAGGTAGGTCTCGGCCAGCTCCCTCTGCAGTCGGCCGATCGCGAGGGCGCCCGCGTCGTCCATCGGGATCAGCACGGACGGCCTGGCGACCCGGTGGGAGATGCGGCGCAGTACGACGGCGATCTCCCGGAGTGACGCGCCCGGCGGGGGCGGGGGGTGCGTCTGGTGCAGATAGCGGGATCTGCGCACCGGGCTTTCCGCGGAATCCGCGGCCGCCACATGCACCTCCACTCCGGCGCGGCCCAATGACCGGACGGCTCCGAGTGTTCCGTGATGAAAAGGGTTCCGGTCGATCCGCAGCAGAACCGCGGGGACCCGGGTGTCGAGAGTGAGCACGGCCAAATTCTCTCAATTCCGTCCCCCATGCGGGCGATGGGCACGCCCAGAGGATTAGCGGCTCGATTGGCGCAATAGAAATACATATGACTGAGTGTCAGTGGATGAGGAGCAGCATGAGGAGCGACCATGGCCTTGCAGAGACGCCGGACCCCCAGTAGACGACTCGCATTCACCGCCACCGGAATCGTCCTGTCAGCGGCGCTCGCCGTCGGATCCGGCCACGCGTGGGGCGCGGGCCAGGACCCCGGTCCACCGGCCTCCCAGGCCGGCACGAAGCCCGCCTTCGGGGCCTACCTCACCTACGGGCCGCAGGGCGTGGAGCGCATGGCCGAGCTCAGCACATGGCTGGGCGGCGCCGAGCTCAGCGTCGGGCACACCTACCTGCCGGGCGACCGGTGGAGCAACATCGAGGGGGCGCCGAATTTCCTGGAGAGCTGGGCCGAGTGGCGGCGCGCGAAAGATGACCGGCTCTTCGTGCTCAACGTCCCCATGATGGAGCGCAACGAGGACCGCGTCGGCGACTGGGAGGTCCGTTCGCTGCTCCGCCGGGGCGCCGCGGGTGAGTTCGACGAGCATTACCGCACCCTCGCCGAGCGGCTGGTGAAGCTCGATGTGCCGGACACCGTGGTGGTGCTCGGCTGGGAGATGAACGGCACCACGTACACCCATCGATGCGGTCCCGATCCGGAGTCCTGGAAGAAGTACTGGAAACGCATCGTCACGACGATGCGCTCGGTGCCGGGCCAGAAGTTCAAGTTCGATTTCACGCCGAACAGGGGCCGGGACGCCATTCCCTGGACGCAGTGTTATCCGGGCGACGACGTCGTGGACATCGTGGGCATGGACTCGTACGACCAGCCGACGGGCACCGATTTCGCCGAGCAGGTCAGCGAGCCGTACGGACTGAAGCAGCACGTGGAATTCGCCAAGGCGCACGGCAAGGCGATCTCCTACCCGGAGTGGGGCCTTTTCCGTAACGGCGACAACGAGGAATACATGCGGAAGATGCTCGCCTGGATGGACGAGCACAAACCGCTGTACAACACCGTCACCGACTACTGCCCGCACGGCGTGTGGCAGTGCGAGGAGAATCCCAGGTCGTCCAAGGCCTACCGCTCGCTGCTCTTCGGCCGTACGGACACCGGACCGACCACCCCGGAGCCGACGCAACCGACGCAGCCCACGCAGCCGCCGAACTGTTCCCCGCTGAACCTGGGCGACTGGGTCGAGCACTGGCTGGGCGGGAAGCTGTGCATGCGCCTGGACTGGTACAAGCGGTCGTAGGCGGGTCCGCCCGGGAGCGCTCAGGTTTTCGCCGGGCGCTCCCGGAGTTCCTGGTGTTCCCGGCGTTCTCGGCGTTTGCGCAGGAACTCCTTGCCCCTGCTGCGGGCCGCCGCCTCCCACGCGGCGGCCCGCAGCACGGGGGCGGTGCGCCGACGGGCGAGGAGGAGCCGGTGGTTGGTGGCTTCCTCGGGGCGCCAGTGGTGCTTGTACGGTTCGTTGCCGCGCAGGAGGCTGAGCACCCGGCTCCGCTCGCCCTCGACATGCTGCGTGCAGGCGTTCAGGAGCATCGTCGCCACGTCCACCTTCCGCTCGCGGAGCCGCGGGTGCGCCCCGTACAGATAGCCGCCGACGAGGTGGGGCGAGAGGAGGGTCAGATCGGCCGCCACCACGTCGTCGTCGAGCCGGAACTCGGTGACCACCGCGTCGCCCGACCTGACCATGAGCCCCACCGACCTGATGAGGTGCTCGGAGAACCGCGGCTGCAGATGCTCGGACGTCACCTTGCGGCCCTGCCACTGGAGTTGGTGCAGCTGAAGGAGCGTGCGCACCGACGCGTCCACCTCGTCGTGCCGTACGACCCGTCGCTCGACGCCGAGCGCGTCCAGCTTCCGGATCTTGGCGCGCGCCCGCTGGGCCCGCGGTGCGGGAAGCCGCCCGAGCAGCTCCTCCATCGACGTGGCGGGCAGCTCCAGGCAGAGCGAGTCCGCGAGGCGGAGCCGGGGCCCGCGCCAGCGTTCGTAGATGCGTTCCACCGCGGCTCCGGAGCGGACCTCGCGGAAGTCGATCAGGGCACCGCGGGCCAGCTTCGCCAGGCCCTCGGCCAGCGCGTCCGCGGCCTCGTCGGCGCAGGTGTCGTCGATCAGCACATCGGTGAAGTCGGAGATCGCGCCGCCCAGCGGTACGAGCGCCGGGAGCGGGAGGTACGCGCGCATCAGCGGCGCCGCGGCGACCAGCTCGCCGTCCTTGCGCACGAGGACCACGCGCAGCCGCCCGCGCGTGCCGTAGGAGAGCCACCACGAGTGCAGCCACGCATGACTCTGGAACGGCGTCGCCGTCCGGCACGTGCGGTGCAGCCGGGCCCACGCCGACGCGAGGCGCCCGAACTCCGCCTCGTCCGTGCAGAGTTCGGCCTTCAGGGCGTCGCCCGCCACGCCCGTCACCTCTCCCGGTCGATGTCGGCGGACTGCGCGGGGCCCGGTACCGCGGCCGACGGTGCGTCCTCGCCGCGGCGCGGCCGTACGAGGAGGGCCAGCCCCCCGAGCAGGCCTCCCGCACAGGCGCCCACCAGGGCGGTCATGGGCGCCGACGCCGAAGCGGGGGCCTCGGGCCGCACCGCCCGGGAGAGCTGCAGGAGGCGTACCCGCGTGCTGTCCTTGGTGTGGTTCGCGTTGTTGGTCAGGGAGCGCGAGACCGCGTTGGCGATGTCGCGGGCCTTGCCCGGCTTGGCCGCCGTCGCCGAGATGGAGATCATCGGGGCGTCGGGCGAGGTGGCGGCCCGCACGCTCTCGCGCAGTGTCTCCGGCGAGACGCCCGACTCCACCTGGGCGTCGCCGAGCACCGCGATCTGCGTGGCGACGCGGCCGTACGCGGTGGCGAAGCCCAGCGCGGCGGTGGGGTCGGAGTCCTTCTGCGGGACGGCGATCACATAGCTGGTCGCGGTGTACTCGGGGGTCGCGACCGCGCCGTACACGCCGCCGGTGAGGGCGCCGAGCGCGGCCCCGGCGGGCAGCAGCCACCACGCGGGCAGCCGCTTCACGCGGGCCAGCATCAGGGCCGGGTCGGCTGGGCGGTACCGCCTGCTGAGGGTATCGGTCATCAGGAACTCACTCTCGGAGTCGAGCCGGAGGCAGCTGCCTCGTAGACGTGCATCAGCTGTGCGGCGCTGCGGGTGATGCTGTAGTGCCGTGCGGCCTGCGGGGCGAGGCGCGGCCGTGGCCCCGCCGATCTGGCCCGCAGCAGCGCCCCCGCGAAGGAGTCCGCGTCGCCCGGCACGCGCTCGGCGCCGGGGGCGGTGTCCGGCGGGAGATCCTCGACGGCGGGACACCGGACGTAGACCACCGGCAGTCCGGCGGCGAGACCCTCCACGACGGCCAGGCCGAAGGCCTCGTCGGGGGACGGCGACGCGAGGACGTCCATGGCCGCGAGGAACGCCGGGAGCCCGGCCGCCCCCTCGGACAGGTAGGACTGCTCCCCCGCGAACACCACGCGGTCCGCGACGCCCAGCCGTGCCGCCGCAGCCCGCAGCCCGGCCTCCTCGGGACCGCCGCCGACCAGCAGGACGCGCACGTCCCGTGGCAGCGCGGCCAGGGCACGCAGCAGGACGTCGAAACGCTTGCCGGGGGCGAGCCGGCCGACGCCGCCGACGACGAACGCCTCGTCCGGAAGGCCCAGTCGACGGCGTACGGCGACCCGGGCGCGGGGGTCGAAGCGGAACCGCTCGACGTCGATGCCGTTCGGCACGACGTGGATGCGCTGCCGGGGCACCCCCCACCGGCTGAGCCGCTCGGCGACGGACGGGGAGACCGCCACCGTGGCCCGCCCCAGGCGCTCGCCGGTCAGGTACAGCGCACGGACGCCCGGGGTCAGCGGCCTGCCCTCCATCTGCGCGTCGCCGAGGGAGTGTTCGGTGGCCACGACGGCGCGCGTCCCCGCGAGGCGGGCGGCGATGCGCCCGTAGAGGCAGGCGCGGAACAGGTGGGTGTGCACGAGGTCGTATCCGCCGCCGCGGATGAGTTTCACCAGGCGCGGCACGGCGCCCAGGTCGCGGTTGCCGGACATGCCCAGGTGGACGACGCGTACCCCGTCGGCCGTGAGGCCGTCGGCGACCGGGCCGGGGTTGGTGAGGGTCACGACGTCGCACTGGGCGGGCAAGTGGCGTAGCAGCAGACGCAGTTGCTGTTCGGCGCCGCCGACTCCCAGGCCGGTGATGATGTGCAGGGCCTTCATTCGCTCACCGCCGGTTCGCGGACCGTGCGGCGGCGCAGCCGGTTCAGCCGCAGCTTCAGCTGGAGCCGCAGGGCGGTGTCCTCCTGCCCGATATGGACGCGGGGCAGGGCGTGCATCCCGGTCAGGGGGCCGGGGGAGATCGCACAGGCGTAGCGGTAGCCGGCCGCTCGTACGGTGTCGACCACGCGCTGGTCGACGGTGCCGTACGGGTAGCAGAAGCCCTCCACCTCGCGGCCGATGAGGTCGGACAGGGCGACCCGGCTGCCGCTGGTCTCCTGCCACAGGAGCCGGTCGTCGGCCTGGGTGAGGTCGACGTGCGTCAGGCCGTGCGAGGCGACCTCCATCCCCTCGGCGGCGGCGACGCGGATGCCCGCCGCGTCGAGCAGCGGTTTGCGGGGGCCCAGCGGGTCCCACGCGTTGTCGCCCGCGCGGCGGCCGGGGAGCACGAAGACGGTGGCGTCGAAGTCGTAGTGGTGCAGGAGCGGCAGGGCGTGGGCGACGAAGTCGGTGTATCCGTCGTCGAAGGTGAGGCCGACCAGGTCGCGTCCCTCGCCGCGGGCGCGCGCCGTGAGGAGCCGCGACATGCTCACCCCGCGCAGGCCCTGGCGCCGCAGCCAGCGCAGTTGGGCCGCGAGGCGTTCGGGCGTGACGGTGATCTTGTAGGGGTCGTCCGCGCAGGTGTCCACGGAGTGGTACATCGCCACCCACATCGGCGCCTGTGGCAGCCAGTGCCGCGTGCGCCGTGAACGGGGGGTCTCACCGAGTGCTGTGTCAACGGACATGCGTGAGCTTTCGTGTGGCGGATGTGACGGAGCGTGCGACGGAGCGGAGGACGGGCCCGACGGCCTCGGCCCTCAGGGCCCAGAGCACCAGGACGAACACGGCGGAGACGGTCGAGGCGCCGGCGGCGAAGGCGGCGAACGGCGATCCGAGTGCGCTCGCGACGGCGGCGCCCGCCCCGGTGGCGCACACCGCGGCGGCCACGGGCTTGGCCAGCTCGCCGAGCACCCCGCGGACCCGGATCGGCACATTGCGCGGCCCCATCCCGCACAGCAGCACGCAGGCCGCGACGCTGATGCCCGCCGCGTTGGCGAGCGCGATGCCGCGTACGCCCCACAGGTCCACCGCCCAGCTGCCGGCCCCGGCGGTCGCGGCGACCCCGAGTGCCATCGCGCCCAGTGGGAACCACGTGGCCCGGCCGCCGGAGAAGTAGGAGCGGGTGAGCGCCCCCACCAGCGTGTGGCCGAGGAGCCCCAGGGCGTACACGCGCATCACGGCCGCCGTGGCGACGGTGTCGTCCGCGGTGAACGCGCCGCGTTGGAAGAGGAGGTGGATGAGCTGGGGCGCGCAGGCGATCACCACGGCGGTGCCGAGGAGCACCACGCAGCCGGCCAGGCCCAGGTCCCGCTCGACGCGTGACCTCGCGCGCCTGACGTCGCCTTCGGCCAGGGCCCGCGCGACGACGGGGAGCGTGACCGTGCACAGCATCAGGGAGAGGATCATCGGCACCTGCGCCACTTTTTGCGCGTAGTTGAGGTGCGAGATGGCCCCCGAGGGCAGCGAGGACGCCAGGAAACGCTCGATGAGCACCTGCGACTGCCGGCACAGCGCGAACAGCAGCACGGTCGCGACGAGGGTGCCGCTCATCAGCGCGGGGGCCGAGGGACCCACGGCCTTCTCGTCGGGCGCGTCCGCCGTGTCGCGGGTGAGCTGACGCCAGAGCGAGGGGGCCTGGACGAGCACCATGAGTACGCCGCCGACCGCGACGCCGAGTGCCGCGGCCCGGACGCCGTAACGGGGAGCCAGGACGAACACCGCGGTGATGATGCCGATGTTGTAGAAGACGTAGATGCCCGCGGGGGCCACGAACCGGCGGTGGGCGCGCAGGGCCGCGCTGCAGTATCCGGCGAGGCCGAAGGTGAAGACGCAGGTGGCGGTGAGCAGCGTGCAGTCCACGGCGAGGCGCGGGTCGGGCAGACCCGGGGCGAGGACGTCCACCAGGACCGGCGCCCCGGCCATCAGGATCAGCGCGACCGCCCCGGAGGCCAGCATCAGGCGGGGCAGCGACGCGGCGACAAGGGCGCGGACGGGATCGCGGCGCGCGCCCTGGCCCCGGCGGGCGAGCGCCATGCTGAAGGCGGGGACGAGGGCGAAGGCAAGGCCGTCCTCGATGAGCAGAGTGGTGGCCACCTCGGGGACGGTCCACGCGACGAGGAAGGCGTCGGTCTCGGGTCCCGCCCCGAAGAAGTGGGCCAGCGCCTGGTCGCGTACGAGCCCGAGGACCGAGCCGGCCACCGTGAGGGCCGCGGTGATCAGGGCAGCCTTGGCGAGGAAGCCGTTGGAGGGGTCCGAGCCCCTGGCGGGCCCGGCCTCGGTGGCCGGAGCGGGCACCTTGCCCTTGCCCGCAGGGCCCGCGTCCACGGAGTGCGTGGTGGAGGTCATCGCGCCGCCTCTCCCCGCAGCGGGGCGGACAGCGCGCGGCCGGACAGCGCCCACCAGGCGACGAGCCCGAGCACCGAGCCGCCCACCGTGATCAGGGCGGCCGTGGCGAGGAAGCCGTTGGAGGGGTCCGAGCCCCTGGCGGGCCCGGCCTCGGTGGCCGGAGCGGGCACCTTGCCCTTGCCCGCAGGGCCAGCGTCCACGGAATGCGTGGTCGAGGTCATCGCGCCACCTCCCCCGGCATCGACGCGGACAGCGCACGCCCGGACAACGCCCACCAGGCGACGAGCCCTAGGACCACGGCCATGAGCACCGTCGAGGGGCCGCCGATGTCGGCGTAGGAGAAGTCCACGAGCTGCCACAGCAGCAGGCCGCACGCGACGAGCGCGCAGTCCGCGCCCGCGCTCCCGCGCACCCGCACGAGCCGCCGCAGGCCAAGGAGCAGGAACGCCGCCCAGCTGCCCACCAGCGCGCACAGGCCGAGCAGCCCCTGCTCGCCGAGGACTAGGAGGTACATGTTGTGCGGGGAGAGCAGCGGCTGGCGGTTGAACCCGGCGCCCGCGCCCGCGGTGTCGCTCGCCGAGGAGAGGGCCAGCGAGGCGTGGCTGTCGCGGTGGTCGGGGAAGGCCTTGAGCCCCACGCCCGTCACCGGCTCGGCCCGCCACATGTCCACCGCCGCGGCCCACATGGTGTACCGGTCGGTGACCGACTGGTCGGGGGCGTCGGAGACCTGCGTGATGCTGGTGACGCGCTCCTGCAGCAGCTGCGTGCCGATGCCGAGACCGCCCACGAGGACCACGGCCGCGGCAGCCGTCGCCGCGAGGGCCCGCAGCGCGTTCCGTACGCCCGCGAGCCCCAGTTGGGCTCCGCAGGCCACGACGGTGGCGATCCAGGCGCCGCGGCTGAAGGAGAGCGCGAGCGGAACGGTCAGGAGCAGCGCGCAGGCAAGGGCCATCTGACGCTGTCTCGGGGAGGCCGGGCCGAGCGCGAGAGCGACCGCGCACACCACGCCGTACGACACCACCGTCGACATTCCCATGACGTCGCTCGCGCCGAAGGTCCCCACGGCACGGACGTCCGAACCCATGTAGCTGGCGCCCGTGCCCGTGACGTACTGATGGACGCCGATCGAGCCCTGGAACAGGGCGAGACCGATCAGCGACCAGGCCACCAGGCGGAAGTCGCGGCGGTCGCGGACGAGCAGCAGGACCGCGGCCGGCACGAGGACGAAGACCTGCAGATAGCGCGCGAGGCCGGTCACCCCTGCGGTGGCGGTGCTCGCACCGACCGCCGCGACCGCGATGCCGACCACCGGCATGCCGAGCACGACGGCCGCGGTCCGGGTCAGCGGCCGCTGCGCCCCGCGCACGGTGCGGACCACGCACCAGAGGACCACCAGGGCGGAGGCCGCGTCCGCGACCGTGCCGCCGCCCGCGCCGCCCTCGCTCGGCGGGACCGGCAGCGCGAGCAGGGCGACCACGGCCATGACGGGCAGCACGGGGCCGGCGCTCCGGAGCGCCGAGATGATCGCGGCGGCCGGTGAGCCGGGCGGGACGAGCGTGATCGGGGCACTGTTCAACGAGGTCAGCTCCCCGTCGGGCGGACGAGGGAGACGGCGGTGCGCAGCAGGATGCAGAGGTCCTGCCAGAACGACCAGCTGTCGATGTAGGCGTTGTCGAACCGGCACCGGTCCTCGATCGAGGTGTCCCCCCGCAGCCCCTGGATCTGGGCGAGCCCGGTGATGCCGGTCGGCATCCGGTGACGCTCGGCGTATCCGGGATAGGTCTGGCTGAACTTGCCGACGAAGTACGGGCGTTCGGGCCGCGGCCCGACCAGGCTCATGTCGCCCCGCAGGACGTTCCACAGCTGGGGAAGCTCGTCGAGCGACGAGCGGCGCAGGAACTGGCAGAACCGGCTCATGTGCTGCTCGCCCGCGACGGTCCACCGGGTCGCGGCCTCGTGCGGGTCGGCGGGCCGGTGCGTACGGAACTTCAGCAGGGTGAAGGGCCGGCCGCCCCGGCCGATGCGTTCCTGCCGGAAGATCACCCCGGGGCCGTCGGTGGCCCGCAGGACGGCGGCGCACGTGAGGAGCACGGGGCTGATGAGCAGCAGCAGGGCCCCCGAGGTCACGAGGTCGAGGGCGCGCTTGCTGACGCTGAAGTGCCTGCGCCGCACGGGTACGAGCTGACGGCAGGGGAACCCCGCGAGCCGCCCGGATCTGGCCTGGCGCCCCGGCGCGTCGTAGCCCGGCGGCTGCGTCGCGTCGACCGCCCATACGTCACAGCCCGAACTGCTCAGCGTCCGCAGCCAGCCGATCTGCTCGGGGCCCGGGGTCGGTCCGACGACCAGGACCGTGCGCACGGAGTTCTGGATGACCGCGCGGCGCAGCTCCTCCATCGTGGAGAGGACCGGCAGTTCGGCGCCCTCCGACTCCGGGCGCTCGGCGGGCGCGTCGCCGACGATGCCCACGGGCCGCACCCCGGCCCGCGGATGGCGCAGCACTGCTTCCGCCACGCGCCGCGCGACGGTGCCGGGGCCGACCACCAGGGCCGGGCGCGGCTGGCGGAGCGCCGCCCTGCGCGCCCATCCGTACAGGGCGCCGCGGCCCGCGCAGCACAGCACGCTCTGGAGCGCCGCCGCCGTGCACAGGGTGGTGAGGGAGAGCGGCTCCAGGGCGGAGACGCTCGCGGCGAGGAGCCCCACGGCGCACCAGCTCAGGAGGGCCTGCCAGGCGAGCGACGGCAGTTCGTCCAGGGCGCAGGGCACGGCGAGCGGGCGGTACAGCGCGGCGCGGGCGTTCAGGCCGGTCACCGCGGCCAGCAGCAGGGCCACGAGCAAAGGGTGGCGCTGCGGTCCGGCGAGCAGCACGGTGCCGAGGAGAACGGCACCGCAGTCGACGGCGACCAGGGGCACGGCCGACGAGCGGCGCGCCGAAGCCCCCCAGGTGATGCTGGTCCTGCGGCCGCCCCCGGCCCCGCGGGGTGGGATGACCGAGGCGGTGGCGATGGCGTGGTCGGCCGCCCGTGGCTGCGCGGCAGGGGCGACGGTTCGTTCCGCACTCACGGGTTGATGGACTCCCTGCACTTGATGGGTCCCACGCCCAGTAGCTCGCGGTACACGGCCGCGACAGCGTCCGCGGTGTGCCGCACGTCGTGGGTGTTCAGGACGTGGCGGTGCGCTGCCCGGCCGAGGGACTCACGCAGGGGCGGATCGCCGAGGAGACGGAGGAGGGCGCGCGCCAGTGCCTCGGGGTCCTCGGCGGGGACCAGGCCGTGGGACGCCAGCTCGGGTGGCAGGCTCTCGCGCGCGCCGTTCACGTCGGTGACGACCACGGGGCGGGCGCAGGCCATCGCCTCCAGGGGTACGAGTGCCATGCCCTCCCAGCGGGACGGCAGCACCACGAGGTCGGCCGCCTGGTACCAGGGGGTGGCGTCCCCGACGTCTCCGGCGAACCACACGGAGGCGGGCGCCCGCTCGCGCAGACCGGCCGCGTCGGGACCGTCCCCGACGAGCACGAGTCGGGCGAGCGGCAGCCGCTCGGCGACCGATGCCCAGGCCCGCAGCAGGACGTCCTGCCCCTTCTGCCGGCACAGCCGCCCCACGCACACGACCAGAAGCTCCTGCCGGGTGAGCCCGAGGCCGGTCCGTGCCGCCTGCGCGGCCACCGGCCGGAAGCGTTCCACGTCCACCCCGTTCGGGATCACGGACCAGGGCGCGTCGATGCCGGAGCGCTGCCCGGTGAGCCGCTCGGCCTCGCTGACGCAGACCATGTGCGTGGCCCAGCGCGCCCCGAAGCGCTCCCAGTGCCGGGCGAGCCGCGCGGTCACCCCGCCGACGGCCTCGAAGGACCAGGCGTGCGGCTGGAAGACCGTGGGCACCTTGCCGCGCAGGGCGAGCCGGGCGGCGAGCCCGGCCTTGGCGCTGTGCGCGTGCACGACGTCCGGGCGCAGGTCGCCGACGATGCGGGCGAGGCGCCGCACCTCGTCCGGGAGCCCCGGCCCCGGGGAACGGGCCGCCGCCCACGCGTGCGTGCCGCTTCCCAGGCCGCGCACGGCATCCGGCAGCCGGCCGTCCTCCGGGCACGCCACGTCGACCCGCATCCCGGTGGACAGCTGGGACTTCACGAGGTCGGTGGCCACGCGGGCCACTCCGCCGTCGACGGGCTGGGCGACATGAAGGACACTCAGCCGGTGGTCAGTTGATGACAGTTGCATGACCGGCGTTGCCCTTTCGGGAAAGGTCCGAACCGGGAGGGAGAATGTAAATGCGACAGTCACACCGGACTCGTAACTTCCCGCACTTGTTCGTACAAATGACTTCAGGAGGAGAGCAACACTAGCCGTTTTCCGCATTAATCCAGGAAGGCTGACAAGTGTGTCGGAAACGTGAAGTGCGTAACGCCCGGAACCTGCCGGGAGCACGGCCCGAAGGGCCCCTCGCGTTAACCCGGCGCCAGCAGATCACCCTTTTGGGCCCACAACTCCTGCGGGCGACATCCGTTGATCCATGGGCCGGGCACCCCGCCCTGCCGAGCATCAACTGACCAAGGAGCAACCCCGCATGTCGCGTACCGCGAAGGCCCTCGCCCTCTCCACCGTTGCCGTGGCCGCCATGGCCGGCAGCGCCGGCATCGCCGCCGCCGACGCCGGCGCCGAGGGTGCGGCCGTCGGCTCGCCCGGCGTCCTCTCGGGCAACATGGCCCAGGTCCCGGTCCACATCCCGGTCAACGTCTGCGGCAACACCGTGAACGTGATCGGCCTGCTGAACCCGGCGTTCGGCAACACCTGCGTCAACAGCTGACGCTTCGGCAAGACGCACTGAGCGACGGCCGTTCTCCCCCGAGGAGGACGGCCGTCGTGCGTTCCCTCCCCTGCCCGTACGGCCGCCATGCCCCCGAATGGCAGTCGCTCGGTTGCGGTCGGTCCGCACCGCTTTCACGGTGAACACAAGATCCGACGCATCACCGAAGGGAACACCCATGCGCGCTCTGCCCGTACGGCGTATCGCGACCACCGTCCTCTGCGCCTCCCTCCTCGTCGGGACGGCAGGCCCCGCCATCGCCGCCGAGAGCGACACCGCGCATGGCAGCACCCAGGAGGCGGCCCGCGCACCGGTCCCCGACGCGGAGAAGCTGCTGGCCCAGGTCAAGATTCTGGGCGACGCGGGTGGTGTGCTCACCCCCGTCACCGATCTGCTCACCGCCGTGCTCAAGGCCGACCAGGGTCAACTGCCGGCCGAGGACGCCACGAAGCTCGCCACCCCGGTGAAGGACGCCATCACGAAGGCATCGGCCCTGCCCTCCAAGGCCCCGGAACTCCCCCAGACCCCGGCGGTCCCCGAGGCCCAGATGCTCCCCAAGCCCCTGGCGCTCCCCAAGGCACTGCCGGATGACGAGACCGCGTCCGCCGACCCGAAGGCCGACGCCCTGAAGGCGCTGCAGACCTCGGTCGACGCCCTCATCAAGGCGGCCACGGGAGGCGACGCCAAGGCGGTGGCCGGGTCGGCCCCGACCGTGGTGACCGATCTCGTCAACCTCGTCGCCGCCACGCTGATCGGCGGCGGCCTCCCCGCTCCCGACCTCGCGGGGCTCCCGGCCCTGCCGAAGGCCCCGGAGCAGCCCGCGGCCCAGGCGCCCCAGACGCCCGCGCTCTCCTGAGCTGAGATCGGCCTCACCCGTCGCGTCGGTCTTCAGGGCCTGCGCGGCGGGTTTTTCACGTCCTCGCGGCCGTCCATCTCATACGAGAATGAGACACCGCCTTCGTTCGGGTGGGTTCCGTGAATTTCCGCCGCACAGAGTTTCCGGCGTTCCAGGCGCTCGTTACCCATGGCGAAGTGAAAATCCCCTCTGGCGACCGTCCGTCGCCGCAGAAAGGAACACGATGAAGCCCCTGAAGGCTGCCGCTGTCGTTGCCGGATCCCTGGTCATCGCGGGTGCCGCCGCCCCCGCCTTCGCCGCCGACCTCACGCCCACCAGCCTGAATGGTGCAGTCGACACGATCGCCGGCTCGACGTCTTCCCTCGACGCGGCCCCGCTGGCCACCAACGCCCTTGACACCGAGAACAAGGACTCGGTCGTCAACGCCGTGTCAGGTGCCGCGGAAAGCCTGCACGCGGGTGGCGGCGCCGGCAAGCTCCTCGGCGGACTTCCCGTCGCCAAGTAGAGCGCCCTCCGCTTCTCACACCAGGGCCGGTTCCGCGGACGTATTCCGCGGAACCGGCCCTCGGGCTTTTCCCGGCTATTCCGCATTCCCCGGGCCCAGTTCGACTGCGTGGTCTCGGAGTTCGACCGGCGCGTGCCCCGATCGTGTGATCGCTCGTCCGTACTCACCCAGTTCAGTGAAAGATGGGCCCGGACGTCGGGAACACATCGATACCGTTCCCGGATGACCTCGACATCGAGCGAAACCCGCACTTTCCGAGCCGCCGATCTGGGCACCCTCACCGTGATCGCCTGGAGTGGTGAACACCCCGAAGACGAAAAGGACATGCCTTTCCTGCTCGCCTATTCGCTCGGTGACGGCGAGGGCGGCCCCGAGGGCTCGGCCGAAGCCATCGAGCTCTTGCTGCAGAACACCGGGCTCCCCGTCGGCGGCCCCGTCATCGAGACCTCCCGCAACCCGAGCCTGCCGGTCACCCTCCTCGTCGAGGCCGGGCAGGCCGTGCTGACCATGCCGCACCTCAACGCCCAGTGCGTGGTGCCGCCGGAGTGGCTCGCCGCGGTCGGCGAGCGTGGCCACGCCTACTTCATGTTCACCACGCGCCCCTGGCCCGAGGCCAAGCCCGGCGTCGCGCTCACCGAGGAGGCCCTCGCGGCGTTCGCGGGCGCCGAGGAGACCGTGGCCGGCTCCGCGCACTGCCTGGTCACCGCGAAGAGCCTGCGCGGCTAGGAACGGCCGACAGCGCCCGTACACGACTGGAGCCCGCCGGTCGGGACAGACCGGCGGTCCCCGGCACCAGTGAGGACACCGCGATGCACACCAAGACGCCCCTCCCCGCGGCCCGTGAGCCCGAAGTTTCCCCGGGCCACGCGGAGCCGCCGCCCACCGGCACCGGCGGGAGCCGTGCGTTCGCGCTGCTCCTGGTGATCACGGGCGCCGCGGGGCTGCTCGCGGCCTGGGTCATCACGCTGGACAAGTTCAAGCTCCTCGAAGACCCGGACTACACCCCCGGCTGCAGCCTCAACCCGGTCGTCTCCTGCGGCAACATCATGACGAGCGACCAGGCGTCGGTCTTCGGGTTCCCCAACCCGATGCTGGGTCTTGCCGCCTACGCCGCCGTGATGTGCGTCGGCATGAGCCTGCTGGGCGGCGCGCGCTTCCCGCGCTGGTACTACCTGACGCTGAACGCGGGCACGCTCTTCGGGGTCGCCTTCTGCACCTGGCTGCAGTACCAGTCGCTGTACGAGATCAACTCGCTGTGCCTGTGGTGCTGCCTCGCCTGGGCCGCCACGATCACCCTGTTCTGGTACGTGACCTCGTTCAACGTCCGCAACGGTCTGCTGCCCGCGCCCGCCGGACTGCGTACGTTCCTCGGCGAGTTCACCTGGGTGCTTCCGGTGCTGCACATCGGCGTCGTCGGCATGCTGATCCTCACGCGCTGGTGGGACTTCTGGACCAGCTGACACCCCGCACGCCAGCACGTCAGCACGCGCAAGGAGGCATCACCAGTGGCCAGAGGAACAGCGGCCGGCCGGCGTGGCCCGGGGTGGCTCACCCGCCGGGCGACGACGGGCGGCCTCATCGGGGTCGCGCTCGCCGCGGTGTCGGCCCAGGCCGCCCTCCAGTGGCGGACCCGGGAGCCGGCTGAGGACCCGCCGTCCGACGCCCTCGGTGACGGCTCGTTCGACGAGGTCTACGCGGGCCGCCACATCCGGGGGACGCGCGTGGCCGGGGGGGCTCAACACCCGGACGGCGCCTGGGACATCACCGTGGACGGGCGTCCGCTCCACCTCATGCGGCGCGCCGACGGCGGCTATCTGAGCATGATCGACCACTACCAGTCGTATCCGACGCCGCTCATCGCCACGCGCAGAGCAGTGGACGAGCTCGGCCGTGGTCGGCAACTGCGCGACAGGACGGCCTGATCACCGCCGCGCACACCCCGATCGGAGGAGCGAACCGAAGTGGTCCACACGCGCAAGAACCAGGCCCGGCTGACCAGCGCCGAGAAGCGGCGGTTCGTCAACGCGGTGCTCGATCTCAAACGCAGGGGCGAGTACGACGAGTTCGTGCGGATCCACGTCGAGCACTACGTGTCCGACGGGGAGGACGGCCTGCGGGTGGCCCACATGACGCCCTCGTTCCTGCCCTGGCACCGCAGGTTCCTCCTGGAGTTCGAGCGGGCCCTGCAGCGCCTCGACTCCTCGGTGACCGTCCCGTACTGGGACTGGACGGCGGACAGGTCACCGGGCGCCTCGCTCTGGGGCAGCGGGCTCATGGGCGGCAACGGACGGCGCTCCGACCGGCAGGTCATGACCGGGCCGTTCGCGCGGTCGAACGGGACCTGGATCATCACGGAGGGGGAGACGGACGGCGACTTCCTCATGCGCGACTTCGGCCGGCCGCAGAACCCGATCGAACTGCCCACGAAGGCGACGCTGGACTGGGCCATGCGCGACCCGGTGTACGACAGGGCGCCCTGGGACTCCACGTCGGACGGCGGCTTCCGCAACAAGCTGGAGGGGTGGACGTCCGGCGCCGGCAACAGCAAGTGGCGCAACCACAACCGCGTCCACCGCTGGGTCGGCGGCCACATGCTCGGCGGCGCTTCCGTCAACGACCCCGTGTTCTGGCTGAACCACGCCTTCGTGGACCTGCTGTGGGACCGCTGGCAGGCCCGGCACCCCCGCTCCGCGCCCTACCTGCCCGAGAAGCCGCCGGGGCCCGGGAAGCGCCCGCTGCACGGCCGTATCTGCGCCCGCTTCGAGCGGATGCCGCCGTGGGACGTGAAGCCGGACGAGCTGATCGGCCACCGGGGCATCTATCGGTATGCGTGAGGGGCGGGCCGCGTGAGGGCCGGGCAGGGAAGAGCCCCCGGCGGTCACGGACCGCCGGGGGCTCCCACACGGGGGATCAGCCGCCGTAGCCGTGGCCGCCCTTGTGGCCGTCGGCGTTGACGCAGGTGTTGCCGAAGGCCGGGTTCAGCAGCCCGATGACGTCGACAGTGTTGCCGCACACGTTGACCGGGACGTGGACCGGGACCTGGACGAGGTTGCCCGAGAGGACGCCGGGCGAGCCGACGGCCGCACCCTGGGCGCCCGCGTCGGCCATGGCCATACCGGTGCCACTGAGCACCACGGCGCCGGTGCCGACGGCAACAGCGGCTGCCTTCGCGATGCGAGACATCACGTTCTCCTTTGAATTGACGAGTACCGCCGCATGCACGCGGCCGTACGGTCCCTTCAACGGCGTCATCGACCGCAGGTAACGGCACTGATCGGTACATCATTGGTGAAATCGGCTGGGTGCCCGTGTCCAGGGCTCCGCCGAGCCGTTGCGCATCACATGATCTCAACACGACGTATGGCCGCCGTCCTCGCTCTCGCCGCCGGCGCCTCCGCCCTGGCCGCGCCCGCCGCGAGCGCCGAAGCCATCAGCCCCACCGGCTTGGTCAACTCGCTCGCCACGTCCCAGATCCCCGAGGAGCAGCGCGCCGAGATGCCCACCGTCACCGAGCAGCTCAGCGGCCTCAACAACCTGTACGAGCTGCAGCAGCTCCACCAGGTGACCGACCTGGCCGCGCCCGTCACGGGTCTGCTCAACGCCTAGTACCGGTCATGCGCGACGTGCGGCGGGGTCGGGTCCTTCGTGGGCCCGGCCCCGCCTCACGGCATGGTGGCCACGACCGACGCGTACGAGAGGCCCGCGCCGTAGCCGAGCAGCAGGGCCGTGTCGCCGGGCTTCGCCTCGCCCGACGCGAGCACCGCGTCCATGGCCAGCGGGATGGAAGCGCCGGACGTGTTGCCCGAGGTCACGATGTCCTTGGCCACCCGCACCCGCTCCGGCAGGCCGATGCGCTTGGCCATCGCGTCGATGATGCGGACGTTCGCCTGGTGCGGGATGAAGACGTCGAGGTCGGCGGGGGTGATGCCCGCGGCCTCCAGGGCCTGGCCCGCGACCTCGGCCATCTCGTAGACGGCCCAGCGGAAGACCCGCTGCCCCTCCTGCCGCATCCACGGGAACTCCTGGTCCGGCGCGTCCCTGAGCACGTCCCACGGGGCGGTCTGCTCGATCGCGTCCGCCTGGGAGCCGTCCGCTCCCCAGACCGCGGGGCCGATGGCGGGGGTCTCGGAGGGGCCGATCACCACGGCGCCCGCTCCGTCCCCGAAGATGAACGCGGTCGAGCGGTCCCTGAGGTTCAGCAGGTCGGTCATCCGTTCCACGCCGACGACCAGGACATGGCCGCCGCGGCTGCGGACCGCGTCCGCCGCGAGCACCACGCCGTGCACGAACCCGGCGCACCCCGCCGACAGGTCGAAGGCCGCCGCGCCCCGCGCGCCGACGCGGTGCGCGATCTCCGTCGCGACGGCCGGAGTCTGCTTGAGGTAGGTGAAGGTCGCCGCGATGACGCAGGTGATGTCGGCCGGCGTGATGCCCGCCGCCGCGATGGCCTTGGCGGCGGCCTCCTCGGCCATCACCGCCAGGGTCTCGTCGGGCCCTGCCCAGCGCCGGGTGCGGATTCCCGTGCGGGAGCGGATCCACTCGTCCGACGAGTCGATGAGGCTGCACGCCTCTTCGTTGTCGACGATCCGTTGCGGGCGGTACGTGCCCACGCCCATGATCCGTGCGTAGCGGGCCCCCTGGGACGTGCTCAGCGCCGGGCTCACGGGGTGCCCCACTTGTCCCGTGCCTCGGCGAAGGCCTCGGCGAACAGCGGATCGGCCACCGAGCCCCGCTCGTGTCTGCCCCCGTACCGCTCCTCGTAGGCGGCGAACCACTCGGGGTCCGAGTCGAGGAACAGGACGTCGTGGAAGGCCATCCAGCGCATGGCCAGCATCGGCACCGGGGAGCGCGAGACCTCGAACTCCGGGTTGCGCGCCGCCCGTTCGTCGCAGTCGGGGTGGAACTGCGCCAGCATCAGGCCGCGGCCCACCAGTTCGGGCTTGGCGAGCGCGTGTGCCTCGTCGAGCAGGCGGTTGCTGCCCTCGGGCAGTCCCGTCAGGACCAGGACCAGGGTGTGCAGGACGCGGTTGCGGCCCTCCCAGCGTGTCGCCTCGAAGGTCTCGGCCATGCGGCGCACGAGGTCCAGCATTCCTTCGGCGTCGACGTCCGGGTCGACCTGCCACTCCTCGATGCGGAAGCTCTGCGCCTTCATCGAGGATTCGACGAACGGGCAGACGGCGCCCTCCCGGTTGATACGCTCGTGCGGGCGCATGATGAACTCTTCTATCCACTGCCGCCCCCGTTCCAGGGGCGATGCGGCCGCGCGGTCTGGTGTGTCCGCCCTCCCGTACTGGGGAGTGACGGCCGATACCGACGGACTCATGAGGGTTCCCTCCGTGATTCAGGACGCACTGAACCGCCACCCGGACTCGCGTGACGCAGAGGGGTGTTGAGGTCGCGACGCGACTCAGCGGTTCAGCTCGGGCAGTTGTGGTTCTTGGCCGGTCAACTCATCTCGGGGCGGTGCTCGTCCGGTGACGTGCGGCGGTCCGGTGGGTCTCAGTAGTTGTCGCCGAAGGCGGCGCGCTGCCGCTTCTCCAGCCAGCCGCTGAACAGCTTGCCGATCGGTGCGGCGGCGACCCCGCCCTGCTCCCCCGGTCCGGCCACGGACAGCAGCCAGGCCGGCATGAAGCGCAGCGTCCAGCCGGGCGCGGTCTTGCGCATATGGGTCGCGAAGCCCTTCCAGATCTGCTTGCCGAGGGCCGGGGCGAGCCGGCCGAGGAGTTCGCGCTCCTCGTCGCCGGCGTGGCCGGCAAGCTGTTCGCGCACCTCCTCCGTGCGTTTGGCCAGTTCTGTCGCGGCCGCGGGCTCGGTGCCCAGGCGCTTGCTCGTCTCGTGCCAGGTGTGCAGCACCTTCGCCAGCTCTTCGTGCTCGGCGGTCATCAGGGCCAACGCCTCCTGGTCGGCGCCCAGTTCGCGCAGGCGCGGCCAGAGGAAGTCGTCCTCGCCCTCGTGGTGGTGCTCGATCACCTGGAACAGCTTGTCCACGTAGTCGCGCAGGGCGGCGGCCTGTTCGGGGTCGGGTGTACGGGCCAGCTGCTCGGCGCTGCGGGCCACGCGGTCGAGGTCGCGCACCATGGCACGGTGGGCCAGCAGCATCGTCTGGTGGCCCGAGGGCAGGTGGGCGATGGACTCGGTCATGAATGTCGCTCCTTACAGGTCAACGGCGTGCGGCACGGGTGTCCGCGCGCCGGGTGCTTCGGGTTCACCAGGCCTCGTCCGGCACGGCCATGAGCACCGTGTCCGTGTGCTCCGCGATACGTCGCTCTGCGGTCAGCAGCGGGAGCACCTCCTGGACGAAGAACCTGGCTGTTGCGATCTTGCCTCGGCAGAAGGCCGCGTCGGGGGCGTTCAGGCCATCCGGGGATGCCGCCAGCTTCGACTCGGCCACCGTGGCCTGCCGCAGCAGGAGCCAGCCGACGAGTACGTCGCCGGCCGCCATCAGGAGCCTGGTCGTGTTCCGTCCCACCTGGTACATCGCCGTGGACTGCTCGAAGGAACGCAGCAGGTGGCCGCCCATGACGTCGGCGATGGCCCGCAGTTGTCCGACCGCCTCGGCCAACTGGGCATGGGCCGCGTCGAGTTCCGTGCCCGACTCGGTGCGGGCTGTCTTCTCCACCTCGGTCAGGAGTGCGCCGAGCGCGGCGCCCTGGTCCTTCGCCACCTTGCGGAAGAAGAAGTCAAGGCCCTGGATCGCGGTGGTTCCCTCGTACAGCGTGTCGATCTTCGTGTCGCGGATGTACTGCTCCAGCGGGAAGTCCTTGAGGTAGCCGGCGCCCCCGAAGATCTGCAGGGAGTGGTTGAGCTGCTCGCAGGCGCGCTCCGAGCTGTAGCCCTTGACGATCGGCAGGAGCAGGTAGTTGAGTGCCTTCGCCTCCTCGTCGACGCCGCCCGCGGCCTCGGCCTCGGCGATCCGGTCCTGCACCGTCGCGGTGTACAGGACCAGGGCGCGCAGGCCCTCGGCGTACGCCTTCTGGAGCAGCAGGGAGCGCCTCACCTCAGGGTGGCGGTTGACGGGGACCTTCGGCGCGGACTTGTCGCCGAAGGCCGCCAGGTCCGTGCCCTGGAGGCGTTCCCGTGCGTACGCGGCCGCGTTCAGGTAGCCGGTGGACAGGGTGGCCGCCGACTTGGTGCCGACGATCATCCGGGCCTGCTCGATGACCTGGAACATCTGGCGTATGCCGTCGTGGACCTCGCCGAGCAGTACGCCGACGGCCGGCTGTTCCGCGCCGAAGGTGAGCTCGCAGGTGGCCGAGGACTTCAGGCCCATCTTGTCCTCGAGGGCGGTGGCGAACACGCCGTTGCGTTCGCCGAGGCGGCCCGTGGAGTCGTCGGCGACGTGGAACTTCGGCACCAGGAAGAGCGAGAGGCCCTTCGTGCCCGGCTTGTGACCCTCGGGCCTGGCGAGCACGAAGTGCACGATGTTCTCGGCCAGGTCATGCTCGCCGGAGGTGATGAACCGCTTGACGCCCTCGATGTGCCAGGTGCCGTCGGGCTGCCGGACCGCCTTGGTCCGGCAGGCGCCCACGTCGCTGCCCGCGTCCGGCTCGGTGAGCACCATGGTCGCGCCCCACTGCCGGTCGACCATGAGGCGGGCAAGGCGCCGCTGCCCCGGGGTGCCGAGGCGGTCGAGGATCTTCGCGAAGCCCGCGAGCCCTTGGTAGAGGTAGAGGGAGGGGTTGGCGCCGAGTGCGAGCTCGGCGACGGCCCAGCGCAGGGACGGCGGGATGTCGGCGCCGCCCAGTGACGACGGCAGGTCGAGCAGGTGCCAGCCGGCTTCCATCCAGGTGCGGTACGCCTGCTTGAAGGAGTCGGGCAGCGCGACCGAACGGGTCGCCGGGTCGTAGCGCGGCGGGGTGCGGTCGGCCTCGACGAAGGGGTCCGCCAGTTCGTGCACGGCGAGCCGCTCCACCTCGGCCAGGATGCCGCGCGCGGTGTCACAGCCCGTCGCCTCGAAGGCACCCCTGCCGTACGTGCGGTCGCAGCCGAGGACCTCGAAGAGGTTGAACTCCAGGTCCCGCAGGTTCGACTTGTAGTGGCTCATGGCGCGCGGTGTCCGAGCAGGGCGGCGAGCGCCGTGGCGAGCCGCTCGACCTCGTCCACGGTCCCGACGGAGATCCGCAGGTAGCCGGGGAGTCCGAGCACGTCGAGGTTGCGCACGAAGATGCGGTGCTCGGCCGCGAGCCGGGCCGCGAATGCGACGCTGTCACCCGGGGCCGCGCCCTCCCCCGGCACCTTGGCCATCACGAAGTTGGAGACGGACGGGGCGTGTTCGATGTTCAGGGTGTCCAGGGACTTGCAGAGCAGTTCCCTGGCCCGTGCGTTGTCGGCGCGTACCCGGTCGATGTGCTCGGGCTGTTCGAGGGCCCGCAGCACGGCCCGCTGGGCCGGCCGGTTGACGTTGAAGGGCAGGGCGCCCGCGACGCCGCCGATCCGCCGGATGAGGTCCTGGGGGCCGATGACGAAGCCCATCCGGACCGAGGCGAGCCCCCAGGCCTTGGAGAAGGTGCGGGTCACCAGGACCCGGCGGCCCGCGCGCACCGCGTCCAGGGCGAACTCGTGGGCGGGGCCCGCGAAGTCCATGTACGCCTCGTCGAAGACGAGCACCGTGCCGCTGCGCTCCGCGGCGTCGATCAGCGCCGTCACGGCCGCCCGGTCGAGCACCGCTCCGGTCGGGTTGAGCGGATTGCAGACGAAGGCGAGCTCGGCGCCCCGCTCCATCTCGGCCACGACCCCGTCGACCGGGATCGAGGCGCCCTCCAGCGGGACCGTGTGCGCCCGCGCTCCGACGGCCGCTGCGGAGACCACGTAGCCGGGGAAGGTGGTGGCGGTGGTGACGACGGAGGCGCCGGGCTCGCGCAGGAACGCCATCGACGTGACGAGGACCAGTTCGTCGGTGCCGTTGCCGACCGCGACCATGTCGGGGGTGACCCCGAAGTGCGCGGCCAGTTTCCCGCGGAGCTCCCCGCACTCGCTGTCGGGGTACCGGTTGAGGTAGCTCGCCGCCTCCGCGCGCACGGCGTCGACGGTTCCGGGCGGCGGGCCGTACGGGTTCTCGTTGAGGTGCAGTCGCAGATGGTCCTCCTTGCCGACGATCTCGGTGTCGGCGAAGAAGCCCGGTGGTGGTGCCTGGACCTGAGGCATGTGGATCCCTTCTCGTACGGTGTCGCCACCCCGGGCCGGCCGTTGTGCGGCCGGCCCGGTCAGCCCAGTTGGACGCGCGCTATGGTCTGCAGCTGGTCGGCCTCCCCGCCGAGCAGTGCCCGGCAGCGGAAGCGCTGGATCTTGCCGCTCGGTGTCCGCGGCAGGTGGCCGCGCTCCACGAAGACGCACTCGGAGAGCGCGATGCCCGACTTCTCCCTGGCCACGGCGGCGGCCTGGTCGGCGATGAGCGCGAAGTCGGCGCTGCTGCGCTTGGGTTCGAGCAGGAGGACCAGCTTGGAGACGCCGCCGCCCGCCATGTCGACGAGCGCCGAGCAACCCTTGCGGACCGGGCCCATCGCCTCGACCGCCGACTCGATCTCGCTGGTGTAGACGTTGCGTCCGCCCACCGAGATCAGGTCGTCGGCCCTGCCGACGAAGTACACCTCCCCGTCGTGGACGAAGCCCAGGTCACCGGTGTGCAGGACGCCGTCGTGGAACCGCTCGGCGGTGCGCTCGGCGTCGTTGAGGTAGCCGGAGGCCAGGCTCGGCGAGTCGACGCGCAGCTCGGAGACCCGGTCTCGTTCCTTGGTGGTCACCGTGACGCCGGGCAGCGGGGGCCCGTTGGAGACGAGCCGGGTGGCGCCCGGCGCGTCATCGGGGACCTCGACGATGCGGCCGTCGAGCAGCGCGGGGCCGTCGAAGCTGCGGGTGACGGGGGTCTCGCCGAGCGGGGAGCAGGAGACGGCGAGGGTCGCCTCGGCCATGCCGTACGCGGGCATGAACGCCGTGGGCGAGAAGCCCGAGGGGCCGAACGCGGTGACGGTGGCCTCCAGGGTCTCCCAGTCGACGCGTTCCGCCCCCACCACGCAGACCTTCAGGGCCAGCGGCTTGGGCAGCTGGTTGCGGCCCTGGGCGCGGGCGGCCAGGTGCAGGGCGGTGTTGGTGCCCGCGGTCATGGTGGCGCCGTACTCGGACATGTCGCGGAACCAGGTGCGCGGTGCCATGCCGAACCGCTCGGGCGACGACAGGACGAAGTCGTAGTCGAAGGCCCAGGCGTGCAGCATGGTGCCGAAGATGCCCATGTCGTGCGAGAGCGGCAGCCAGGAGGCGATCGTCTCGGCGCCGGGGCGCCCGCCCGTCATCTCGTGGAGCATGTGCAGATGGGTGGCGATGGCCCGGGTGCTGAGCTCGCAGCCCTTGGGCAGGCTGGTGCTGCCCGAGGAGTACTGGATGAAGGCGGTGTCCTCGGGGCCCGGCGGCGTCGGGTCGATGCGCCGGTCGCCGTAGAGAGACGTCCAGTTGAGCACCGGCAGCCGGGCGGCGAGCTCCGCGGGGACGAGCGGCGCGAGGGCCTCGTCGATGAGGAGCACCGTGGGGCCGAGCCGCTCGGTGAGCAGGCTCAGCTGGGCGCCGTACTCCTGCGGGCTCTGGCCGCGGGCCGGCAGCGGGAACGAGGCGACGGCCCCGCCCGCGAGCCAGACCCCGAGGAGTCCGCGCAGGGTGTGCGCCGAGTTGGTCAGGACGGTGGCGACCCGGCTGCCGGGTCCGACTCCGGCGGCGCGCAGGGTGGCCGCCATGCCGTGCGCGTCGTCGACGACCTCGCTCCAGGGGGTGTGCCCGAAGCCGTCGTCCTCCTGCCAGTGGTGCAGGACTCCGTGGGAATCGTCGCGCAGGAGAAGATCCCAGAGTCCGGTGCCGGTGGCTGCCATGGCTACTCCACATCCACGAGGGAGAGATCGTTTCCGCCGCGCGAACGGTCCGCCATGGGCGCGATCCGCTGCTGGCTGACCAGGAGTTCCTCCTGGCTGAGCTTGGTGCCGCTGACCCGGCTGACGCCGGCCTCGCGCATCGTCATCCGCTCGGTGTCGATGCGGATGACCTTCCAGGCGAGGCGGGTCTTCTCCAGGCTCCAGATGAAGATCGCGGAGAGGTCGACCTCGTACCACTTCATGCCGTGCCGGGCGGAGCGCGGGAACGCGTGGTGGTTGTTGTGCCAGGCCTCGCCGAAGGAGGGCAGGGCCAGCCAGGCGACGTTGCGGGAGTGGTCGGTGGTGGTGAAGCGGCGGCGGCCGAAGTAGTGGCCGATGGAGTTCACCGCGTACGTCATGTGGTTGATGAGGAAGATGCGTACGAGACCGCCCCACAGCATGCCCGTGAACAGCGCCTGGACGGAGCCGCCCGTGATGGCGAAGGCGAGCAGGCCCGGCAGGACGACACCGGCGGCGACGACGGCCACGAAGTTCTCGCTGAGCCAGCGCAGCGGCTTCTCGCGGACCAGGTCGGGGCAGTAGCGGATCGGGTCGGAGCTGAGGTCCTCGTCGAAGAGCCAGCCGAGGTGGGCGTGCCACATGCCGGCGATGGCGCCCTTGAAGCCGGGCTCGAAGCCCAGGTGCGGGCTGTGCGGGTCGCCTTCCTTGTCGGCGACGCGGTGGTGCTTGCGGTGGTGGGCCGCCCAGATGATCGGCGGTCCCTGTCCGGCGAGCACGCCCGCCGTGGCGAGGGCGACACGGACCGGCTTGTACGTCTCGAAGGAGCGGTGGGTCAGCATGCGGTGGTAGCCGGTGGATATGCCGATCCCGGATATGACGTACATGACGACCGTGACCAGGACGTCCGTCCAGCCGAAGATGTGGTTCCAGGCCAGCACCATGGCGGCGCCGAGTGCGAGCAGCGGCACCAGGGAGGCCGCGAGCATGTACCAGCGGTGTTCCTTGCCGTCCATTTCTTCCCCTTACTTTCGTTGGTCTTCGACGTCAGACACCCGAGGCGTCAGACACCCGAGGTGGTCTCCGGGTCGAATTCGGTGCGGAGCGCGGGCAGAACGAGGGAGAGGAGCGCAGCGCACGCGGTGAGCACCGTCCCGACGAGGAACACGGTGTGGAAGCTCGTCAGGAGGGCGTCCGGCATGGCCGCGCCGGACGCGATCTCGTCGTCCAGGCGGCTGCTCGCCAGGGTGGCCAGGACCGCGAGGCCGATGGCGCCGCCGATCTGCTGACCGGTGTTGAGGACCCCGGACGCCGCGCCCGAGTCCGCCTTCGGCACACCGCTGACGGCGGCCACCACCAGCGGCACCATGGCGAGCCCGTAACCGGCCGCGCAGAGCAGCAGCGTGGGCAGGATGTCGGAGGCGTACGACGCCTTGAGCGGGGTGTTGATGAGCAGGCCGAGTCCGGTGGTGGCGGAGGCGAGGCCGATCAGGCACAGGATGCGGCTGCCGAGCTTGGGCAGCAGCTGGATCGCGATGCCGGAGAAGACGGCCATGGTGATGCCGAAGGGCGCCCAGGACACTCCGGCGCGCAGCGGGGACCAGCCCAGGAGGTTCTGCATGTACTGGGTCAGGAAGAAGAAGATCCCGTACAGGCCCGACGCGGCGAGCAGCATGATCACGTTGGCCGCGGAGATCTGCCGGCTCGCGAAGATCCCGAGGCGGATCAGCGGGTCGGGGGCGCGCTGTTCCCTGATGACGAACGCCACCAGGAGCAGGGCCGATCCGACGAGTCCGGCGATGGTGGCGGCGGAGCCCCAGGGGCGGTGGTTGGTGCTGATGACGGTGTAGACGAACAGCAGGAGACCGCCGGTGATGAGGACGGCGCCCAGGCCGTCCGTCGCGGGCCGCTTGCCGGGCGCGCCGTCCTCGCGGTCCGCGAGCGCCGGCTTCAGGGCGAGGGCGAAGAGCAGGACGCCGACCGGGATGTTGATGAAGAACACCCAGCGCCAGTCGACGAGATCGGTGATGACCCCGCCGAGCAGCACGCCGGAGACCCCCGAGATCCCGGTGAGTCCGCCCCAGATGCCCAGCGCCTTGCGGCGCTCCTTGGCCTCGGTGAAGACGGTGATCAAGATGGACAGGGCGGCCGGGCTGAGCAGCGCGGCACCGAATCCCTGGGCGCCGCGCGACACGATCAGCATCTCGGGGGAGTTGGCCAGACCGCAGGCGAGCGAGGCGGCCGTGAAGACCGCGAGGCCGGTGAGGAACACCCGCCGTCTGCCGAAGAGGTCGGCGCAGCGGCCGCCGAGCACCAGGAAGCCGCCGAACAGCAGCATGTAGGCGTCGACGACCCAGGCCAGTGAGGCCCGGTCGAAGTCGAGGGTGGTGCGGATCGTCGGCAGCGCCATGGAGACGACCGTGTCGTCGATGATCACCATGAACTGCGCGCCGCAGGTCACCGCGAGCGCGAGCCCTGCCGCCCTGGTTGCCGCGCCGCCGCCCTTGGCTGCCGCGGTGGACGAGGCGGTTCCCCTGCCCATATGCCTTCTCCTGTTCGCCGAGCTGTGTGGGGGTGGTCCATGCCGAGCGGTCAGGAGGCCGCGGCCTGGGCGACGACCCGGTTGAGGCGGTCCATGCGCGTGGCCAGGCTCATCCGGCCCTCCAGGCGGAAGGCGGGCAGGCGCCGGCCGTCGACGTCGCTGAAGCCGTACTCGTCGGCCAGGTCACCGGTGGAGAGCACCTGGCCGGAGCGGTCGAGGACGTCGGGGTCCGCGGCGAGCGCGCTGATCGCGCGGCCCACGTACTCGGGCGAGTGGACGACCGCGGCGGGTCCGTCGCCGAGAGCCTCCCAGGCGGCCTCGACCCGCTCGGTGCGCACGAAGCCCGGATGCAGGGAGAGGGCGGCGATCTTCTTCTTGCGCAGGTCGGCCGCGAAGGCCTTGCTGAGCCGGTCGTTGGCGGACTTGAAGACGTCGTACGCCGCCTGCCCCAGGTAGGTGTCGCCGTCGGTGAAGCCGATGCCGACGATCAGCCCGGTCCGCCCGTCGTCCTTCCCGAACATCAAGGGGGTGAGCAGCCGCGTGATGTCGTACTGGGCGCGCAGCGAACCCTCGCACAGTTCGTAGCGCCACATCGGCTGGTCCCAGTACGGGGCGTCGAAGCGCACGTCGCTGGAACGCTCGTAACCCGCCCAGGCGTTGTTCACCAGGAGGTCGAGCCTGCCGTGGTCGGCCCTGACGCGGTCCGTGAGCGCCTGGTTGTCCTCGGTCGACCGGTGGTCGCAGCGCACCGCGATGCCGGTGCCGCCGCGGGCGGTGACCTCGTCGGCGGTGTCGTCGACCGTGCCGGGCAGGCCCTCGGTGCGGCCCTCGGTGCGGGTGCTGCGTCCGGTGACGTACACCGTCGCGCCGGCGCTGCCCAGGGCGAGGGCGATCCCGCGGCCCACGCCCCGGCTCGCGCCGGTGACCACGGCGACGGTTCCGTCGAGCCGCGGGGGCTCCCACTCCTCGATGACGGGGTTCACGGTTGCGTCCTCTCTGGCTGGTGCTGCCGGCTGGCTAGCTGAGGTGGGCGGAGGCGTATTCGAGCGTCCGCTGATAGGCGTCCGTGTCGTGGACGAAGGGGACCTGGTAGCGCTCGCGCAGTTCGGGCATCGACGTGGGCAGGACTCCGCCGCCGCAGCGGGTCACCTCGCTGACGTCCCGCAGGACGGAGAGGTAGGAGCGGGCCAGCGGAGGCAGCCTGCGCAGTTCCTCGGGGTCCAGGGCGTCGGGGTCGGTGACCGGGGGCGGGGTGAGGGTGCGGCCGAGGCCCGCCGCGTGCTTGGCGCACACGTCGATCGCGGCCTCCATGTCCATCGCCTCTTCGCCGTACGTCACCCAGAACTCGCCGCTGGTGTCGCCCAGTTCGACGGCCGCGAGCACCGCCTTGGCGAGCAGGTCCTGGGGCACGATGTCGATGCGGTTGCCCTCGTGCACGGGGATGAAGGGCGCCCGGCCGCGGCAGATCCAGTCGGACATCAGCTGCACGATCTGGCCGCGCGAGGTCCAGCCGGTCCGTGAGTCGCCGATCAGGTTGGTCGGCCGGAACACGGTGTGCGGCAGGCCGCTGTCCCGCAGGAGCTGCTCCGAACGCAGCTTGGAGCGCACGTAGTTGGTGGTGACGTTCGTGTCGCTGAGCTTGTACGGGGCGCTCGCCGAGAGCGCGGCCACGAAGGCGGTGCTCATGAAGTGGACGGTGGCGCCGGAGAGTTCGGCGAACTCGATGACCCGGCGGGTGCCGTCCACGTTCACCGGCTTGTAGCGCTCGTCGGGCAGCCCCCACTCGGTGAGTCCCGCCGAGTGGATGACGGTGTCCACGTCCTGCACGAGGGCGCGGTAGCTGTCCTCGTCGAGACCGAAGCGCGGCTCGGCCAGGTCGGCGTCGAGCACGTGCTCGGTCCCCGCGGGCAGGGCCACACCGCCGGGCCTGGCCATGGAGATGAGCCGGACCGGGCGGCCCGGCGCCTCCTGCAGGATGGCGCGGCCCACGACGCCGGACGCGCCGGTGAGCAGTACGGTGCGCTCGCTCATGCCCGGGACTCCTTCCACTCCATGAGGCGTGTGGTGGCGCGGGCCCCGACGTAGAGGAACGGCTCGGGCGGGAAGTCGCGCTGCTTGCGGTGCTTGTCGTCCACGTACAGGAGCCGCGCGTACTCGGAGTCCTTGCCGAGCACGAGGTCGCGCAGGACCTTGCCGCCGGTGTGCGTGGCGGCGATGCCGTTGCCGTTGAAGCCATATCCGTAGAAGACGTTGCCGCCGGGCAGTGACCCGAAGTGCGGGGCGTAGTCACGGGTGACGTCGACGGTGCCGCCGTACGTGTAGGTGAACTTGAGGTCCCGCCACATGGGGAAGAACCGGCCGAACTCCTTGTGCAGTTCGCGGTAGGCCCGCGTCTCGTTCATGCGGCGCCGGCGCATGTCGCGGCCGTAGAAGTACAGGGCCGGACCGCCCGCCCACATGAGGCGGTTGTCGGCGGTGAAGCGGGCGCAGGTCAGGAAGGTCTTCGCCTCGACGAGGCCCTCGCGGCCCTCCCAGGCGATACGGCCGAGCTGCTCCTCGGTGAGCGGTTCGCTCACCATCGCGTAGCTCCAGATCGGCACGGTCTTGTTGCGGAACGCCTCGAAGGTGAACTGGTGCGCGTTGGCCGCGATGATCACCTTGTCGGCGGTGATCCGGCCGCCGGGGGTGACGACCGTGGGCCGCACCCCGCGGTCCACGCGCAGGACCGGGGTGTTCTCGTAGACGGTCACCCCGCGCTCCTTGACGACCCGGGCCACGCCGCGGGCCAGGCGGAACGGGTTGACCAGGGCGCCGCCGGTGCGCATGGCGCCCAGGATGGCGGGAGAGCCGATCAGCTCCCGTGCCTGGGAGCCGGAGAGGAGCTCGGGCTGCTCGCGGCCCGCGATGGTGGTGGCGAGCTCGCGGTCCGCGCGCAGGCGGCGCAGCTGCGCCTGGTCGGTGGCGACCATCAGGTAGTCGTTGGCCTCGTACTCCGCGTCGATCTTGTTGCGGCGCGTGAAGCGGCCGATCTCCAGGATGGAACGCCCGACGGCCTGCGAGGCCTCCAGGGCGCGGCGGGTGCCGAACTCCTCGACCAGGGCCTGGATGTCCTTGCCGATGGTCGGGGTGACGAAGCCGTCCGCGCGGCCCGACGCCCCGTAGCCCGAGTGCTTGGCCTCGACGACGCGGATGTCGAGCGCCGGCTCGGCCTCCTTGAGGAAGTGCGCGGCCCAGAGGCCGGTGTAGCCGCCGCCGACGATGGCGACGTCACAGTCGACGTCGTCCCGCAGCGGGGGTTCGGGCGTGACGGACTCCGTCTCGTGCCAGTAGACGACGTTCTTTCGGCTGCTCACACTCAACGCCCCTTTTCGAGAATGATCCTCGCGAGGCCCAGGTGGCGGTTCCTGAAGTGCCGGACGCTCGCGCCGAGATAGTTCTCGTAATTGACGACGTTGTCCTCGCCCGAGATGCGTACGGCCGCTTCCCGGTTCTCCTGGAGCCGTCGCAGCCATTCCGCGCAGGTGCGGCTGTAGTGGTCCGGGTCATTGCGCAGGGACACCACGTCGAAGAGCTTTTCGCTGGATTCGACGACCTCGGAGAGCGCCGGGATCTCCGATTCCGGGAAAATGGTCTCGATGATGAACATGAGCTCACGCACGGTGGCCTTGTCCATCACGGTGTTGTTGCCCTTGATGTTGGTCTGCAGGGCTATGCGGCCGCGCGAGGGCAGCCATGCGTAGCAGCGCTCGAAGAACTCGCGGTAGGCCGCGATCCGTTCGGTCCTGGACAGACCCGTCTTGGCGAAGTGCTCGAACGCGCCGATCGAGATGATCGCGTCGTAGCCCTCCGTCGGCTCGTGGTCCAGCCAGTTCTCCACCCGGATCTCGGTGCGCGCGATCCCGGAGGCCCTGACCAGTTCGGCCTGGCTGTCGCTGAGGGTCAGGCCCGTCGCGTGCTGGACGCCGTAGATCCCGGTGAGGCGCTTGAGGAGGCTTCCCCAGCCGCAGCCCACGTCGAGGACCCGGCCGGCGCCGGCCGCCCTGGCCCCCTCGATGAGGTAGTCCAGCTTGCGGGCCTGCGCCGCCTCCAAGTCGTCCTGTACGCCCTCGAGTTCCGCGCCCGACTCGTCCCACAGGGCACAGGTGTAGGTGAGCGAACCGTCCAGCCACAGGCCGTAGAAGTCGTTGGAGACGTCGTAGTGGTGCCTGATCGCCTCGGCCGTGGCGCCCTGGTAGGCGACGGTGCTCATGCGGCGGTCGCGGTCTGGGTGGACTCGACCAGCTTGACCAGGTCGCCGACGGTCTTCACGTTGGCCGCCTGGCTCGGGTCGAGCTCGATCTCCGCGTCGTCCTCGACGGTGTAGACGATGTCGGCGATCTGCAGGCTCGAAAGGCCCACCGAGTCGAAGGCCGTGTCGGCGTCGAGCGTGAGGCCGGACGCCTTGTTGCCGAGCTTCTTGGCTATGAGGGCGCAGACGGTTTCAACGGTGATCACGATGGTTGTTCCTTCCGGTCGGTGCGATGTGCGGTGAGCGATTGACCAGAACCTAACTACGGCCGCCGCCCCCGGACATGACAGAGCGGTATGGCAGATCCCTGCCATGCCGTGGGCGGGCCCGGCTGACAGGGATGTGCCACTTGCCCGCGACGGACCACACGGCCTGCAATAGCTGGACCACCGCCTGGAAAGAGGGACGGTCCATGAGAAACCAATTCCGTGTGGTCGACTTCATCGTCGACTTTCTTCGCCGGCAGGACGTCGGGCATGTATTCGGAGTCGGTGGCGCCAATATCGAAGACCTCTACGATGCGATTCAGCACGCGGAATCGAGCGCGGAATCCGGTTCGGGCTCCGGCCCGATCGGCGTGGTCGCCAAGCACGAGTTCTCGGCCGCGACCATGGCGGACGGATATCACCGCGCCTCCCAGCGTCTGCCGGTGATAGCCGCCACCTCGGGCGCCGGGGCCATGAACCTGGTCCCCGGGATCGCCGAGCTCAGGGCCTCCTTCGTGCCCGCCCTCGTCCTGATCGGGCAGCCACCCACCTCACTGGACGGGCACGGTTCCTTCCAGGAGACCAGCGGGCTCGCCGGATCGATCGACGCGGAGCGGCTGTTCGGCGAGATCGCCGTGCACTGCGTACGCGTCGAGGACCCGGAGTCCATCATCGAGTCGCTGCCGCGTGCCCTCGCGGCGGCACTGGACCCGGCGGCGCCGGGGCCGGCCGTGCTCCTGCTGCCCAAGAACGTGCAGCAGGCCGTGCTGCCCGCCTGGGACGCTCCCGGCCCACCCGAGGTCGCCGTCCGTGAGCTCTCCACGTCGGCCGAACGCGAGCGGGCCGTGGCCCTGTTGCGCTCGGCCGGGGAGCGCCAGGGCGTGGTGGTGATCGCGGGCGAGGCGGTGGCCAGGGCGGACGCACGGCCCCAGCTCGCACGGCTCGTCGAGGCGCTCGGGGCACGGGTCGCCGTGGCCCCGGACGCCAAGGACGTCTTCGACGACCGCGATCCGCGTCACCTGGGCATCGCCGGGGTGATCGGCACCGCGGACGTGCAGGAGGCCCTGGAGCAGGCGTCCGCCGTGGTGCTCGCCGGGACCCGGCTTCCGCAGATGGCGGGCGCCGGACTCCACGACCACCTCAAGGGTTCGCCGGTGGTCTGCGTCGACCCACGGCCGCCGTTCCTGGAGCCGCACGAGGATCTGGTGCGCCTCACCGGGCCGCTGGGCGACGAAATGACCGTACTGGCACAGGAGTTGACGGCTGCGAGGGCAGGAGCTTCGGCAGTAGCCGGGCAACAGGCCCCGCTCGCCGCGGCCGGAGCGGTGCCGCCGCCTCCCGCGGTCGTCCCGCACGCGGGCCCCCTGGACATGCGTGCCGCCGCGATGGTCGTCGGCGACGCGCTGCCCGCGGGAGCCACCGTGGTGAGCGACGCCGGCAACACCGGGGCCACCGTGATCCATCACGTCGGGGTGCCCGTCGACGGGCGCTTCATCGTCGCCATGGGCATGGGCGGCATGGGCCACAGCTTCGGGGCCGGCATCGGCGCCGCGTTCGCGACCGGCAGGCGTACCTGTGTGTTCGCCGGTGACGGGGCGTTCTTCATGCACGGCATGGAGGTGCACACCGCGGTCGAGCACCGGCTTCCCGTCACCTTCGTGATCTTCAACAACAACTCACACGGCATGTGCCACACCCGTGAGCAGCTCTTCTACTCCGGCGACTACACCTACAACCTCTTCCGCCCGGCCCGGATCGGCGAAGGCGCCGCCGCGATGTTCCCCGGCCTGGACGCGGTGACCGCCACGACCGCGGACGAGCTGCGCGCCGCGCTCGCCCGCGCCGAGACCACCGGCTCGCCCGCACTGATCTGCGTCGAGACCGACCCCACCGAGATGCCCCCGTTCCGTCCCTTCCAGCAGCACGCCATGGCCGTCGGAAAGAGCCGGCCCAGCAACCAAGGAGTCGTACCAGGATGACCACCGTCACGAGCACGGACACCACCACCGCCGACTACGTCGCGCCGGAGCCGATCCCCGCCGACCTCAAGGACGTCCCCGGGCTGCTCCGCTGGGAGACCACGCCCCGCGAGGAGGCCCTCGCGCAGGCCGCGCAGCTGACCAAGGAGTCGTTCACGTACGACGAGGTGTACGGGAAGTTCGTCACCGTCCACCAGTACATCGACGCGCCGCCGCAGGCCGTCTACGACTACCTCACCAACGAGCGCAACCTGAACGAGTACACCTACAGCACCCGTGACTTCGCGCCCACCGACACCCCCGGCCTCTACCAGGGCCGCGACACCCTCCTCGACGACGAGACCAAGATCTTCCTGCGGATCGACGGCGACCCGCGCGCCCTCACCGTCGACATGAAGTGCGCCTGGGACCAGGGCGAGGAGCTGTGGATGGTCTACATCCACCGGATCATCGACGCGCAGACCGTCCTGAACAAGCCCGGCTCCGTGGTCATCTGGACCAACTGCCGTCACCCGTACTACGACAAGAACCCGCACCCCGAGCTGGCGTCGAGCCCCGAGCGCCCGTGGGTCGGCGACATGTGGAACCTCTTCTACGCCGGTCACCAGATAGAGATCGACAACATGAAGAAGATCCTGGAGCTGCGCAACGGCGGCAACGGCAGCACCGGCGCATGAGGACGGTCAGTCTGCTGGAGCTCGCCTCCTACCTGCCCGGGGAACCGGTGGGCACGGAGTACTTCCTCGAACATCAGGAAGGCGCGGCCGACCTGGCCGGGCACACGATGTTCAAGGCGCCGCGCACCCGGCACCAGGTGTCCAGGGACGAGACGCCCGCGGACATGATGGAGAAGGCCGGTCTCGTCCTGCGGGACCGGATCGGGGACGACGCCCTGCGCGCCGTCGACGTGGTGATCACCAACTCGCTGCTCCCCGAGGTGCCGTTCACCGGTCCCGGGGCGGAGGTCGCGCACCGGCTCGGCGTCAAGGCCGACTGGGTGCTCGACGCCCACAACGGCGGCTGTGCGTCCTTCGTCCATCTGCTGCGCCTGGCCCGTGCGCTGATCGGTTCGGGCCAGGCGAAGTCCGCGCTGCTCTTCAACGTGCAGAACAGCGCGGGCCCGGTGATGACGCAGCCCGACGTGCGCAGGCTCCCCGAGGCCGTCATCCCCGGTGACGGCTGTGGGGCCGCCTATGTGGCGGCGTCCGACGAGTCGCCGATCCTCGGCATCGAGGTCGCCAACCACGGCGAGTACACCCGGGACTGCGGACTCGCGCTGCACGACGGGCGCAAGTACTGGGAGGCGGGCGCCAGCCAGATGCACGTCGGGTTCACGCCCGACAAGGTCGCCGACATCGTCGAGCGCGGCAACCGTCTGGTGCCCGAGGTGGTGAACCGGGTCTGCGCGTCGCTCGACCTCAAGACCGACGACCTGGACCTGCTGATCACCAACCAGCCCAACCGGATGTTCCTCAAGCAGTGGCAGGAGCGGCTCTCCATCGGCCCCGACCGCCATCTGGACACCTTCGACAGGTTCGGGAACCTCTTCGGCGCGGCCGTCCCCATCACCCTCGACCACGGCATCCGCGAGGGCCGGGTCGAGGACGGCAGCCTGCTGATGCTGGCCGGCTTCGCCCACGCCGGGGACTTCGCGGGAGCCGCCGCCGTGCACTGGCGGGCGGGAGGTGCGCGGGGGTGACCCACGGGCCCGGGGGCGGTGCACGCCGCCCCCGGTCCTCCCGCGGCGCACGCGGCCATCCCACGGAACACGCGGTCCTCCCGCAGATCACGGCAACTCGCCTGACGTACAAGGAGAGTCCATGACCCGCCCCAAAGCCGTCGTCATCGGTGCCGGCATCGGTGGCCTGACCACCGCCCTCGCCCTGCACCGACGCGGCTGGGACATCACCGTCCTGGAACGCGCCCCCACCCTGGCCCCGATCGGGGCCGCCCTGACCCTGGCCCCCAACGCACAGCGCGCGCTCGCCGCCCTCGACCTCGGTGACGAGGTCACCGCCCTCGCGGCATGGCAGGGCGACGGCCTGATGTGCGATCCGCGGGGCCGCCCGCTGACCCGCACCCACAGCTCGGCCGTCACCGCCCGGTTCGGCGGCCCCCTGGTGGTCCTGCGCCGCAGCGACCTGGTCGACCTGATCGTCGACCGGCTGCCCGAGGGTGTCCTGCGCACCGGCGAGGCGGCCTACCTCACGGACGCGGGATCGGCCGGCCGCAAGGCACACGTCAGCAGCCCGCAGGGGGTGTACGAGGCGGATCTCGTCGTCGCCGCCGACGGCGTGCACTCCAAGACGCGCGGCATCCTCTTCCCCGGCCACCCCGGCTCCGCCTACGGCGGCTGGACGGTGTGGCGCATCCTCGCGCCGATGCCGGGACCCGGCTTCGTGCCGCACGAGTCGTGGGGCGCCGGCCTCGTCTGGGGCAGCCTGGTCCGGGACCCGGACAGCGTGTTCATCTACGCCTGCGCCGCGACCGAGGCGGGCGGCCGCTCCCCCGACGGCGAGATGGCCGAACTGCGCAGGCTCTTCGGCCACTGGCACGACCCCGTGCCCACCCTGCTCGGCTCGGTCGACGAGCACGACGTCCTGCGCCACGACGTGCATCACATGGCCGTGCCGCTCGGCTCGTTCCACCGGGGGCGCACCGCGCTCCTCGGGGACGCGGCGCACGCCATGGTGCCGACCCTGGGGCAGGGCGCCAACATGGCGATCGAGGACGCCGTCGTGCTCGCCCACCACGCCGTGCCGGGCCCGAGTCCGCTCGCCGCGCTCGCCGCGTACGACCACGACCGCAGACCGCGTACGACCGCGATGGTGCGGCGTGCCGAACGCATCCTGAAGCTGACGTCGCTGCGTTCGCGGGCCGCCGTCGCCACCCGCGACGCGGTCTTCAGGGCCGCCTCGAGAGCCGTTCCCGGCCTGCTCCTGCGCGGCTTCGACGGAATCGCCGACTGGCACCCGCCGACCGTGCGCATCCCGGTGGCCGAGCGCCACCCCCTCTGACCCGGGCGGCCCGCCGGCCGTCCGTCTGCCGACACCCCTGCAGTAACGGCAGAACAACCCCAACAGAAGGAAAATTGACTGTGCGTCACATTCTCAAGGCCAGCACCGTTGCCACCGCCGCCCTGTTCGCGGGCGGAATAGCCCTCGCCACCCCCTCCGTCGCGGCCCCCACCGCCTCGCAGACCGTGACGGCTTCGTACGACTGCGGCAGCTACGGCGTCTCCGACCTGACGATCGAGGCCTCGGCCGCGGACGGCGTCGGCTCCGTCAAGATCTCCACCAGCGGCGGTCTGGCCCCGGTCGACATCCCGGCGAACTCGATCACCGCCACGCTGCGGCTCGAGCGCGCCGGGGGCGGCACGGTGGACTTCACCGGCACCGCCAACGACGCGGCCGCCGCCGGGCAGCCGGTGACCATCGGCGCGCTGACCGGTGCGGTGTCCGCGGGCGACAGCCTCGACTCGTACATCCCGGCCGCGGGCTCCACCGACTCCTCGCTGAGCCTCAACATCCTGGGCAGCACCAACACCTGCAAGGCTGTCTCGAAGCAGACGCCGGGTCCGATCGTCTTCTGATGCGGGCGCGCGTCCTCTGATCGACGCGGACACTTCCGGGGGCCTGACTGTGCGCACAGTCAGGCCCTCGCGGCCGTCCGCCCGCCGCCGTTCCCGTGCACCACCACCGGGGCCGTGACGTCGGCGGGGCGGGCCAGCGCCGCCACGCACGCCTCGCCCACGCTCACCTCACGCACCGCCCAGCGCTCCGCGCCGCCCCCGCCCGTCCGCTGCACGACCGCCGAGTCCTGCCACGGCCGCACCGCCACTTCGGCGAGGTCCGTCCCGAGGCCGACACCCCAGGCCTTGACCACCGCCTCCTTCCGCACCCAGCAGCGCATCAGGGCGTCGTCCCGCTGCGCGCCCTCCCCCGCGGCCTCGACATGGGCCCTTTCCTCCGGCGTGAGCGCGCGGCGGACCACCGCCTCGGCCTCGGGGGCGCTCCGGCGTTCCAGGTCGACGCCGACGGGCACCCGGTACGACAGGGCGAGCATCCACCACTCCCCGGAGCGCGACACACTCGCACGCCACTCGGAGCGCGGCAGGCGGACGTACGGCGGGCCGTGCTCCCGGCTCCCGCAGCCCGGACAGCGCGCGACACCCCAGCGCACCGCGGCCGGCTCGACTCCGTGCCAGCGCGCGACCGTGCGCCGGATCGCCGCGCGGGCGCCCGCGTACCGGGCCCGCGTCACCGCGTCCCCGAAGGCGTCGAAGCGGTGCCTCTCCCGCTCGTCGAGGAGCGCCACGTCCTGGCCGGCCGCCGTGTCGGGCACCTGACCGGCCCAGATGTGGACGCCCGCGCGCCCGGACCCGCTCATCACCCGGCCTGCTGGATGGCGCGTACGACGTGCACCCGTGAGCCGCACTCCAGTTTCTGCATCACCACGCGCAGATGGTTGGTCACCGTCCACTCCGAGATGCCGAGCTGCCTGCCGATCTGCCGGTTGGTCATTCCCTCGGCGACGAGCAGCGCGACCTCGTGCTGCCGTGGAGTGAGTCCGTGCGGGGCGGCGGGCCCGGCCGGCGAGGGCCGTTCCTGCTGGGGGGCGGGCGCGAACAGGCCCGCGATCAGGGCGCTGTGCGGCGAGACCTGGCGGGCCTCGAGGCGCAGCCTGCGCAGCGCGGCCGGATCGAAGCCCTGGTGCAGCCGGTCGGCCACGGCCCGCAGCGCGACGCCCTCCTCGGAGACCAGCGCGTGCTGCCGGCGCAGGGCCTCGGCGTGGGCGAGGACCTGGGCGAGCGCCTCCTTGTGCTCCTCGTTCCCCGGCCCCACGGCGACGATCACCATGGTCTCCAGGGCCTCGGCCGCCTCCGCGGGACCGCTGGTGCCCATCAGGAGCCGGATCGACTCACGCACGTTGACGTACGCCTCCGGGGAGCGGCCGAGCAGTCGGCGCACCCGGGCGAGGGCGTTGAGCAGGGCGGCACGGACCACGACCGGTGACCACGGGTCCCGCCAGAACTCAGCGGCTCCCTCCTGCAACTCGACCGGTGTGCACGGCAGTTCCGCCAGCGCTTGCAGCGCCGGGCGTTCCGCGTCCGGGTCGCCGTGTCCGGCGCGCAGGAGCGACTGGGACCGGCGGGCCAGGGCCGCGCCGTACACATCGCCCACGGCGTCGAGTTCCCGCAGCGCGGATTCGAGCAGCGCGGCCGCGCCCGCCGTCTCGCCCCTGCGGCGCAGCAGCTCGCCGGTGTGTGCGGCCACCCGTGCCCGGACCGCGGGGAGTTCGGCGGCGGCGACGGCCGCCCGGTCGAGCGCCGCCTCCGCGCGCTGCCGCTCGTCCCGGCCGAGCGCCCAGCGGGCCACGGCCATCAGCGCCTCGGCGGCCAGCGCGCCGTCGGCGCACGCGGCGGCCGAGTCCTCCATGGCGCCGGCCGCGTCGAGGTCGAGCCCGTGGCCGAGCAGCGGACCTTCCAGCGCGGTCAGCATGCGCAGCACCCCCGCGTGGTCGCCGCGCGCCCGCAGATGGTCCGTGGCCTTGCGCAGGTCGGGCAGCCTGGCCTCGACGGCGGCGAGGAGCTGGCCCATGTCGCGCCCCGAGCGCAGCCCGTCCGCGAGCACAGCGGCGAAGGCCGTGCAGTGCGCCGCGTGCTGGTCGAGCGCGCGGGCCAGCGCGTCCGGATCGGCCGTCAGGGTCTGGTGGTAGTGGGCGCGCGCCATGCGGGGCAGCCGGAACTCCGGCTCGCCGTCCGGGCCGCGCCCGCTGAGCAGCAGGCTCTGGTGGACCAGGGACTCGATGCCGGCCACGGCGTCCGCCTGGCCCGCACCGGCCGCCCGGCGCACCTCCGCGAGGCCGAGCGGCGCCTCGAACACCGCCAGGGTGGCGAGGAGTTCACGGTCGGCGGCGCTCAGCGACTGGGTGGCCCAGCCGAGGGCGCTGCTGATCCCGTCGTGCCGGGCCGAGGTGTCCCGGAGCCTGCGCCGGCCGATGGGCTCGCCCCTGCCCAGCCGGTCCAGGACGGCCTGGGGGCCCTCGGTGCCGACGGCCTCCGCCGCCAGCTCGATGGCAAGGGGGATGCCGTCGAGGGCCCGGCACAGCTCCGTGACCGCCGACTGCGCCTGGGCGCCGTCGAGTCCGGCGCGGTGGCGGGGGCTCACGTGATCGGTGAAGAGCTCCTCGGCCGGTGAGCCCACGCCCGTGGGCAGCGGCTCCGTCACCAGGACGCGCTCGGCGCGGATGTCGAGGGAGACCCGGCTCGTGACCAGGATCTTCAGCCGTGGGCAGGCCCTGAGCAGGGCGGAGATGTCCAGGGCCACCCGCGCGGCCACCGGGTCGCAGTTGTCGAGGACGAGCAGCGTCTGGCGCGTGCCGATCCGTGCGGCGGCCGCCCTGGCCGTGTCGACGCCGACACTCGACCAGACCGCCGTGGCCCCGGCCGATTCGGCGAGGTCCGTCCAGAGCAGGGGCGCGCCGCCCGCCCGGGTCCGTGCGATCAGCGCCGCGTGGGCGATATGGCTCTTGCCCACGCCGGCCGGTCCGGTCAGCGTGATCAGCCGTTCCTGTGGCTGCGCCAACAGCCGTTCCAGGAGGGCGAGTTCGCTCTCCCGGCCTCTGATCACGCCGAAGCCGTGACCCATCAGGCGGTCGGCTTCCGCTTCCGCCGTCCCACCGCCGCCCCCCGCCACCGCCGGGATCACGACCTCGTACTCCCGCTCTGGTGCAAACATGTCCGCTCTCCCTTGTGTGGTTCCCCGCAACCCCAGCCGGTGAGTCCTTGGTTCAGGCCCTGCTCACCACCTCTTCGCGGCCGCTCTGCGCGGCGGCCCCCGCATCCGTCCGCGCGGTGGTCTCCTGCGAGGTCTCCATGCGGTCGAGCCGCAGCGCGGAGTGCAGTCGCCGAAGCGGCTTCGGCGCCCACCAGTTGGCGCCGCCGAGCAGCGTCATCAGGGCCGGCACCAGGAGCGCGCGGACCACCGTGGCGTCGAGGATGACCGCGAAGGCGGTGCCGAGCCCCAGCTCCTTGACGAAGACCAGACGCGAGAGGGCGAGGGCGCCCACCGCCACGCAGAACAGCAGCGCGGCCGACGTCACGATGCGTCCGGTGCGGGCCAGGCCCTCGGCCACCGCCTCGCGGTCGTCGAGCCCGGCTGCCCGCGCCTCCTTGATCCGGCCGAGCAGGAAGACGTTGTAGTCGGTGGAGAGTCCGAAGGCCAGCGCGAAGACCAGCACCGGAGTGGTGGACTCGATGCCGTTCACCGCGTCGAAGCCGAGGTTCCCGTCCTGGAAGACCCAGACGAGGAAGCCGAGCGCGGCCCCGGTGGAGAGGGTGTTCATCAGGAGCGCCTTGAACGGCAGGACGACCGAGCCGGTGAAGGCGAAGAGCAGCAGCAGGGTCACCACGGCCAGTACGCCGATGGCCAGGGGAAGGCGGTCACGGATGCCGTCCTTCTGCGAGAGGAAGTCGGCGGTCTGCCCGGTGAACCGTACGGGCGTGGGCGCGTCGAGCGACCTGACCTCGTCGGCGGCGTCCTTGGCGGCCGTGCCGAGCGGCTGTCCTTCGAGGACGGCGTCGATCTCCCAGTGCGTGGCGTCCAGGCGTACCGGCTTCGCGACCGCCTCGACGCCGGGCACCTGCGCGATGTCCTTCGCGTACGCGGCCAGCTTGCCTCCGTCGGTGGTGTCGGCGACGACGCGCAGCGGTGAGGTGGCGGGCGCGGCGAAGTCGTCCTGCATGGCGGCCGAGACCTTCCCGGCGCTGATGCCGGTGGGCAGCGCCGACGCGTCGGCGCCGGTGAAGCGGATGCCGAGCACCGGCGACGCGAGGGCGAGCAGGACGGCGGTGGCGGCGACCGCGACGATGACGGGCCTGCGCATCACCAGCTGCGCGATCCGCCGCCAGCGCCTGACGGCCGGGTCGCCCGCGTCTTCGGTCCCCCCGGCCTGCGTGACGCGCTGCCAGCGCCGCGGGGCCCAGGAGTTGACGCGGTCGCCGAGCAGCGCGAGCACGGCGGGCAGGGCGAGCAGCGCGAACAGGACGGCGGCCAGCGAGGTGATCACGCCCGCCATGCCCATGGACTGGAGGTACGGCTGCGGGAAGACGAGCAGCGCGGCGAGCGCGGCGGCCACGGTGAGACCGCTGAACAGCACGGTGCGTCCCGCGGTCTCCATGGTGCGGCGCAGCGCGAGCGCCCCGGCTCCGTGCCGCGCGAGTTCGTCACGGTAGCGGGAGACGATCAGCAGCCCGAAGTCGACGGCGAGGCCGAGCGCGAGCGCGAAGGCCAGGTTGAGCGCCCCGGTGGAGACGTTGTCGAAGAGGGTGACCAGGCGCAGGCCCGCCATGGTGAGCAGCAGCGTGAAGACCGCGCCGATGACCGGGAGCAGCGCCGCGACCAGGCCGCGGAAGACCAGGAAGAGCAGGACGAGGACGACCGGCAGGGCGATGCCCTCGGCCATCGACAGGTCCTTGGTGGTGACCTCGCCGACCTGGACCATGCCGATGGTCGGCCCGCCGAGGTGGGCGTGGCCGCGCAGCGCCGGGTCGGCGTCGATCGCCTTCTGCATCGCCTTCTCGGCGTCCTTGGTCTCCTTGTCCTTCATCGGCCTGACCGCGCCGATCAGGACGGTGGAGCGCGCGTCCTTCGAGATGAGGGCCGGGTCACCGGCCGACTTGTAGTCGAGGACCCGCTTCACCTCGGGCCGCTCCTTGAGGAGCGCGATGCCCGCGGTCACCGCGTCGGGCTGTGTCCCGCCGGGGTCGATGGCCTCATCCGTGCGGATGAGGAGCGCGTATCCCTGTTGGGCGTCGATGCCGGTGGCTTCCTTGATGACCTCGCGGGCCACGGTGTGCGAGCCGGTCGGGTCGTCGTAGTCGGCGAGGCCGTTGGTCACCTTGCTCTGCAGGGTGCCGCCGAAGAGGGCTGAGAGCACGGCGAGGCCGATGACCACGTACAGGGTCAGCCTCCGCTTCGCGTGGAGGGCGGAGCCCAGGGCAGAGAACATGCGAGATCACCTTCGAGGTTCGGTGGTACGGGGGCGGAGGCCGGCGCCGGGGGGTGGGTACCGGCCTCCGCCGGTCGGGTGCGCCGCCGCGCGGGCGGCGCGGGTCAGGCGGCCACGGGCTCGGTTGCCTCGACGAAGCTCAGCGCGTTGTAGATGGTGCGCCGGGGGTCGGTGATGGCCCTGCGGCCGTGCATCACCCGGGTGTTGTCGATGACGGCGACGTCCCCGTCGGCCCAGTCGAGGTTCTCGGTGAGGGCGCCGGTGGTCTCGTTGACGGCGGCGAGCAGCTCGGCGGAGAGCTCCTGGCCGTCCGCGAAGGTGATGCGCGGCTTCTCGTAGTTGAAGGACGGGCCGAGGATGCTGTTGGCGAAGGAGATCCGCTCGCCGAACAGCGTGGGGGCCGCCGCCGGTGTGCGGAACGAGTAGCGCACCCCGCCGTCCGCCTCGGGGGTCACCTCGGTGCCGGGCATCGAGGCGGCGAGGCCGACGAGCTCCTCGACGGCGATCTCCTCGGCGGGCCTGCCCGTGAGGTGGTGGGCCATGGCGCGCCACTGGGGCTCGGCGACATGCCTGCTGTAGACGATGTCCTGGCCGAGGAACGCGGTGCGTACGGGCTCCGCGAGCTCGTCCCACACCCGGTAGCCGTCGCAGACCGTGGTCTGGGAGCCGGACGCGGCCGCCTTCTCGCAGAAGAACCAGGCCAGGTGGGAGCGGAAGGGGCTGTTGCCGTTCTCGGTGTGCAGGCCGACCTCGGCGTGGCCCGCGTCGACCTTCTGCGCGACCTCCGAGTAGAAGTCGCGTGCCGGGTCGAGGGTGGTGGAGGTGGAGGTGCGCTGCACCAGGTCCGTGAACGAGGCCATGTCGGCGCCGAAGCCGCGCAGCAGGAGGAAGCCCGCCTCGGCGAGCAGGTCGAGAAGTTCCTTGGGCTCGACGCCGGCCAGGGCGCCCGGCCCGGCTGACGGCTCGGCGGGCGTCACGAGCAGTCCGCCGCCGGTGCCGTACGGAGTGGTCCTCAGGGCGGTGCTCATGCGGTGATCTCCTCGGGTGCGGTGCGGGTCAGCAGGTCACGGACGGCGTCCCTGCGGGGGCGGCCGGTCACGGTGAAGCAGGTGGTGTACTCCGGGTCGTCCTCGGCCATGAGGCGTACGGAGGTGGCGCGTTCGATGGCGGAGAGGCGCCCGGCGCCGAACTCCTCGATCCGGCGGCGGGCCTCGACGCGGTCCGTGCCGGCGTCGATCACGAACAGGCCGAGCACCTCGTCGAGGCCGTCCGCGACGACGGCCGCCTCGCGCACGAAGCCGAGTTCGCGGTAGCGGGCCTCGACCCACTCGGGGGACAGATTGCGTCCCGCGGCCGTGATGACCAGGCTCTTCTTGCGGCCGGTGATCCGGATGTAGCCGTCGTCGTCGATGGTGGCCAGGTCCCCGGTGTGCAGCCACCCCTGGTCGTCGACGACCACGCTGGAGGGGTCCTCCTGGGTGTATCCGGCGAACAACGACGTGCTCTGGATGAGCAGTTCGCCGTCCTGCGCGAGCCGCGCCCGCACGTGGTCGAGCGGCTTGCCCACCGTGCCGAACCGGAACTGCCCGGGGAAGTTCCAGGCCACGACCGAGCTGTTCTCGCTCAGCCCGTACCCCTCGTACAAGGGAATCCCGAACGCCTCGAGGCGCTGCAGGACGTCGAGCGAGACGGGCGCGCCGCCACAGGCGATGAAGACGGGCCCGGTGTGCCCGAAGAGCCGGTGCCTGCGCTGGGCCAGGTCCTCCGTGGGGTTCTGTTCGCACAGGGCGAGCAGCAGGCCCGCGACGGTGGGCGGTACGACCATGGCGGTGGGCTGGGCCTGGCGCAGCAGCGACAGCATCCGCGGGCCCGCGTCGGCCACGGTGCCGATGAGGGCGGTGCCGGGCGGCAGGAAGGTGACGCTGCCGCCGTTCAGGAAGGGCATGTAGAGCCCGGCGACCTGTTCGATGAGCAGGCTCAGCGGCACCACGGAGAGGTAGCGGCCGAAGACCGCGTCGTCGACCCGGCCGCCGAGGGAGGCGAGCAGCGCCTCCATGCCGTGCAGCCTGACCCGTACGCCCTTGGGCGCGGAGGTCGTGCCCGAGGTGTGCACCACCTTGACGACGGTGTCTCCGGCGGCTTCCGCCTCGGCGATCTCCACCTCCAGCGGCGGGAGTTGGGCGTCGGCGGCGGCCTCGACGAGCCCGGCGACGTCGATCCCGACGACCTCGCAGTCCGCGGGCAGGGCCTGGGTCCCCTTGGCGGCGGCGCGCTCCAGCCACCGCTCGCCGTGCGCGTCGACCAGGCAGAGGTCGGCGTCGGCGAGCAGCGACGCGGCCTGTTCGGCGGTGAAGGCCATGGGGACCGGGATCTCCACGGCCCGCGCGAACAGGGCGGCGAGGTCGGCGACCACCCACTGCGCGGAGTTGTCGGCGAGCAGCCCCACCCGTACGGGACGGCCGAGCGCTTCCCCGCGCCTGCGCAGCTCCGCGGCGAACACCCGCGCCGCGCCCACGAGTTCGCGGTAGGTGTGGCGGATGCCGGGCCCTCCGGTGGTGGAGAGGACCTCGACCATGACCGCGTCGCTCCCGGCCCGCCTCAGGAGCCCGGCCGTGAGGGACGTGGTGGGCGACATGACGTCAGGCAGCACGGGTCAGCTCCGTTCGGTTCGGGGAGAGCAGGCGGATGTCGACGGAGTCGAGTGCGTAGCGTTCGACCCCCGTGACCAGCTGCTGGGAGTGGTCGGCGAGGCGGCCCCAGCGCACCGCGGGCCGCTGGTCGTAGAAGGTTCCCCAGCGCGCCAGTTCCTCGGCGCCCAGGCGGGTGCCGTCGGCGTCGCACAGGCGGTGGGTGATGAGGCCGAGGCGCTTGGCGAGCGCCGCCGACCGGTTGGTCATCGTCATGGCGGCGTACGACCGGCCCAGGCAGGCCTGGATCAGCGGGAGCGCGCGGTAGATCTCCGCGCCCGCCAGGTTCGCGACCGAGGCGACGCTGCCGAGCTGCACGATCTGGTGCCGCCGCACCTGCTGGCCGGCCGCCTCGCACAGCGCGTCCTCGATCGGCCCGTCCAGGTACCGCTCGAGGAAGATCGGCCCGTTCTCCGGGAAGGAGATCCCGATGCAGGCCTCCACCTCGTCGGGGCCGCCGTCCTTCCGTCCTACGTACGCGATGAACTGATCCGGATCCGGGGACACCCGCGCCCCGAAACTCGTCCCGAACACCTTGCTGACCAGCGATGCGGATTCCAGCCAGACCGGAGTCCCCCGCCGGGCGATCACTATCTTCACGTTCCGTGTTCCTTTCGAGAAGGGCATTACTCGGCCGGTACGGCACCGAACTCGCGCAGCACCGCCGCGAGTTCATCCAGCAAGGCGCTCTCCTGGGAGCGGACGAAGAAGTGTCCGCCCGGCATCGTGCGCAGCTTCGACCCCCGGTTTCCGTGCTCCGACCAAGCGGCCATTTTGTGGACCGGCACCAGCCGGTCCCGCTCCCCCACGAACAGGCGCAGAGGCACCCGCAGCGGTTCGATCCCGTCCTCTTTCACCACCCCCGAGCAGAGCCGGAGATCGTCCCGGACCAGCGGCATGAAGCGCTGCCGGAATCTGCGCCGCGCGGCCAGCTCGGGCGGGATGCCGCCCAGTTCCGCCAGCCGCGTGGCCAGTTCCTCGTCGTCCGCCGCCGGGTCCAGGATCCGGTTGGGCGGTATGTGGGGCGCGCGATGGGAGCTGAGGACGAGCGCCCGCGGCAGTACGGCGCCCCGCCGCTGTCTGCGCAGGGTCAGCGCGTGCGCGATGAAGGCGCCCATGCTGTGCCCGTAGAGCAGGTGGGGCCGCGAGAAAGCGGCGTCCAGCTGCTCGTCCAGCTCCTCCACCAGCGCGTCCAGGTCGGTGAACCGCGTCTCGTGGGCGCGTTCCTCACGGCCCGGCGGCTGCACCGGCAGCACCTGGACGCCGGCGCCGCGCACGTCGAGCTCCCGCTGCCACCGTGCGTAGGCGGACGCGCCGCCGCCCGCACACGGCAGGCAGAACAGGTTCGGCCCGGCGGCGGCGGTGTGCGCCGCCTGTGGCAGGTACGGCGTCTCGGTGACCCTCATGGACACCGAAGATTCCATTCGGACCGGGGCCGGAAACAGTGGGTGCGTACCGGCGTTCGGGGTGGGTTTCTCTGCCCCGGGATGTGACCACGTCACACCCGTGAAGAAATCACGACGCCGGAATCAAATCCTCCAGAAGACGCCCTGCCATTCGGTGGAGCGAAGGTGAATGAAGGTTTCCGATTACCGCCGGGGTTCCGGGGCGACACCGGGGTGAGATCTGAAGGTGACACATGGGAAAGTCTCACCCCCCAGTGGTGAGCCCTTCACTTTCTGCGGACGCTTTCCCCGTATGAGGATTCTGGCAACGGAGAACGCCTCCCCAGACCGAAAAGGAACGTGCTGATGATCGAGATCATTGCCGGCGCACTCACGCTCCCCGCCGCCGCGGACGGCCACACCTCCCCGCGTCCCGCACTCGTCGTGGACCACCTCGACTCCGGCGCCGACGACGCGGTGGCCCTGTTCACCTTCTGCACCCTGATGTCCGGCACCAGCACGGTCAACGAGCTCTCCCACGCATGACGCAGACGGGGGAACACACGGGGGAACAGACCGCGTTCGTCGAGTTCAAGAGCCACCTGCGCTGCGCGGTCGTCCCCGGGGAAGCGGCCTATCTGGTGTCGCACTCCGGGATCACGGCACTGCGCGGGGCGCAGGCGGAGGCGCTGGCCCCCCTGCTCGACGGGACCCGCACACCCGCCGCCGTCGCTCTCGCCGCCGCCGCTTCCCTGTCCTCGGAGGAGGTCGGCGACGCCCTGCGGGTCCTCGCGGACGCCGGGCTGCTCCGCTTCCAGCAGCGGGCCGGCAGGTCGCCGGCCGACCGGGCCGCCGAGGCCTACTGGGATCTCGCGGGCCTCGACGGTGCCCGCGCCACCGAGGAGGCGGCGCGGGCGGCCGTACGGATCGTGGTGCCGCCCGGACCTTCCGGGGCGCCCGGTCCCGGCGACGAGGCCCGGGTGCGCGAGGCGTGCGCGGCCTCGGGCCTGCGGATCACGGACGCGGCAGAGGATTCCTGCCTCAGCCTCGTCCTGTGCGACGACTATCTCTCCCCCGGCCTGCGCGAGGTGGACGCCGAGCACCGGGCGACGGGGCGCCCCTGGCTCCTCGTACGCCTCGGGGGCCCCGAGCCGTGGTTCGGACCGGTGTTCCGGCCCGACGACGGGCCCTGCTGGTCCTGTCTCGCGACCCGGCTGCGCGGCCACCGCACCACCGAACTGCCCCTGCAGCGCGCGCTGCGCCTCGACCACCCGGTGGCCAGGCCGGCGGCCGACCTGCCGACCGGGCGCGCCCTCGCCGTGCAGGCCGCGGTCCTGGAGGCGGTCAAGTGGGCGAGCGGTCTGCGCAGTCCCGAGCAGAGCGCCGTACGCACCCTCGACACCCTCACGCTGCGGACCGCGACCCACCCGGTGTCCCGCCTCCCGCAGTGCGCATCGTGCGGCGACCCGGCGCTGATGAGCGAACGCGGCTGGCGGCCCACCCGGCCGCAGAGCCGCCCGAAGGCCGCGGACGGCACGGGCGGCGGGCACCGCGCGATGGGCACCGCGCGGATGCTGGAGCGCTACGGGCACCTGGTCGGCCCGGTCACGGGCGTGGTGAAGGAGATCCGCCGGGCGCCCGGCGCCCCCGACTTCGCCCAGGCGTATGTGTCGGGCCAGAACCTCGCCATGGAGGCCAGCACCCTGTCCGGGCTGCGTGCCGGGCTCCGCTCGCTCAGCGGCGGCAAGGGCCTGACCGCCGAGGAGGCGAAGGTCAGCGCGCTCGGCGAGGCCATCGAGCGCTACAGCGGCACCCGGCGCGGTGACGAGGCGGTGGTGCGCGACACCTTCCGCGGCCTCGGCGAGGTGGCCTTGCACCCCAACTCCTGCCAGCTGTACGACGACCGGCAGTTCCGCGACCGGTCCCGCTGGAACGCGGCCCGCTCGCCCTTCACCCACGTACCGGAACGCTTCGACGAGAACCGACCCGTCGACTGGACCCCCGTGTGGTCCCTGGCCACGGGCACGCACCGGCTCCTGCCGACCGGCATGCTGTACTTCCCCGCCGACACGGTGTCCGCGGGCGACCCGATCGCGGACTCCAACGGCAACGCGGCCGGCAGCAGCTTCGAGGACGCCGTGCTCCAGGGCTTCCTGGAGCTGGTCGAGCGCGACGCGGTGGCCCTGTGGTGGTACAACCGCACGCGCCAGCCGGGCATCGACCTGCACTCCTTCGCCGAGCCGTACATCGACCAACTGCGCGAGGGCTACGCCAGGTTCCACCGGGAGATCTGGGCGCTCGACCTCACCTCCGACCTGGGCATCCCCGTCGTCGTGGCCCTCTCGCGGCGCACCGACAAACCCTCCGAGGACATCATCTTCGGCTTCGGCGCCCACCTCGATCCCCGTATCGCGCTGCGCAGGGCCCTGACGGAGATGGGCCAGCTCCTGCCCGCCGTCTCGGGGGCGCGTCCCGACGGCTCGGGCTACCGCGTCGACCAGCCGGAAGCCGTCACCTGGTGGCGCCGCGAGACGACGGCCACGCAGCCCTACCTGACCCCCGCGCCAGGCGCGGTCCCCAGGGCGCCCCACTCCTGGGACTACATCGCGCGCGGCGACCTGCGGGACGACCTCTCGGCGGCCACCGGCCTGCTCGCCTCGCACGGCATGGATCTGCTCGTACTCGACCAGACCCGCCCCGACATCGGCCTTCCCGTGGTCAAGGTCGTCGTTCCGGGCCTGCGGCACTTCTGGGCGAGATACGCGCCGGGACGCCTCTACGACGTTCCCGTCGCGCTCGGCCGCCTCGCGGAACCGACGCCGTACGCGGAACTCAACCCGATCCCTCTCTTCGTTTGACAACACGTCTAACAACGCCTCTGACAGCGCGTCCACAGGAGAGGCATTTCTCCGGGCGACGCACAACGCAAAGTCCGAGCGTCGCTAAGCGAGTTCATGCGAAAGCACCTTTTTCCACGGAAGGGACTGATGCGCAGCCATCCCACGTAAGGTCTGCTGGAAGAGCGTTGTGGCCGAATACCACGGGCCCGGGGTTCGGGAGCGCCCGAGAAGACGCGCTCTCGTACGCTCTCCTGGCAGAAGAGGAGCACTTCGAGGATGCACAGCGACACCAAGGACACGTCTGACGTGGCTGGTTCCAGATGGAGCCCTCGGCCTGCCCCCCGGCTGGCCCACGTCATCCTGTTGGCGGCGCTCATCTGCTATCTCGGCATCACCGCGATCAACCTGCTGAGCCAGAAGCCTTCCCCGCCCGAGCTCATCACCGGACTCGTCACGCTCTCCGCCGTCTTCGGCCTGCAACTCGTGCATTCCAAACCGGGCGCCGACCGCGCCGCACCCTGGAAGAAAGCGGCCACCCTGGGCGCCCAGGCCCTGCTCACCTATCTGCCCCTGGTCTTCTTCGGCATCCTGTGGGGAGCGATGGCGGGCTTCCTCGGCGGCTCGCTGCTGCTCCTGCTGAGACCCCGGGTGGCCTGGCCGCTCTACGGGGTGACGGGCCTGAGCCTGCTGGTCCCCGGAGCCATCGCCGGGATGTCGGTGATCGACCTCGTCTACATGTGCCAGAGCACATTGCTCACCGGCCTGGTGATCTACGGCCTGTCCCGTCTGTCGTCCCTCGTCGACGAGGTGTACGCCGCGCGCGCGGAGATAGCCAGGATGGCCGTCGCCAGTGAACGCCTGCGCCTGGCACGGGACTTGCACGATCTCCTCGGCTACAGCATCTCCGCGATCGTGCTCAAGAGCGAGCTCCTCCAGCGGCTGATCCGGGCCCAGCACCCCCGCGCCGACCAGGAGGTGGAGGAGGTCCTCGCCATCTCCCGGCAGGCGCTCGGCGACGTCCGCAGGGTGGCCCGCAGCTACCGCGACATGTCCCTCGTACAGGAGGTGTCGTCGGCCAAGTCGGTGCTCGACGCGGCGGAGGTCGAGGTCGAGGTGGTGCTCGACCCGGCCGTCGAGGAGATCAGCTCCCAGGCCGGCACGGCGCTCGCCACAGTCCTGCGCGAGGGCGTCACCAACCTGCTGCGCCACAGCAAGGCGTCACACTGCAACATCACCGCGGTCGTCGACGACGGAACGGCCCGCCTGACGATCATCAACGACGGTGTGGTGGACGACTATCACGACGCATCGCCGGACAGCGGAAACGGCCTGGGCAACCTGCAACAACGGCTCGGCGAGATCGGCGGCAGGCTGATCACCGAGCGCGAGAAGGAGATACCCCCGGCCTGCGGGGGCTGGTTCCGTCTCGTCGCCGAGGCACCCGCGCAGGCCATCGGCCGAAACAGTGCGGAACAACCTCAGAAAACCGGGCGAACAAATCCGAATGGCGCGTTCTAGGCGGCTGATAACATGTGGCCGCGAGCAACAACAGGGGTTCGCGATACGGGTAATCATGGGGGGCTATCGATGATCCGTGTAATGCTCGCCGAGGATATGTACATGCTGAGAGGCGCATTGGTCGCCTTGTTGAACCTCGAACATGATCTGGACGTCGTGGCAAGCGTGGAACGCGGCGACGAGATTCTCTCCACGGCCCGCGAGTTCCAGCCGGACGTCGCCATCATCGACATCGATCTTCCCGGCCTCGACGGACTCAGCGCGGCGGAGCAACTGCACGAACGCCTGCCTCAGTGCCGCACCCTGATCCTGACCAGCCTCGGCCGTCCCGGCACTTTGCGCCGGGCGATGTCCGCCAAGGTCTCCGGATATCTGCTCAAGGACGCCCCGCCGCAGGAACTCGCCCAGGCGGTACGGAAAGTGGCGGCCGGCCAGCGGGTCATCGACTCGGAGCTCGCACTGGCGGCATGGGGCAGCGCGGACAGCCCGCTCACCTCACGCGAGACCGAGGTGCTGCGCCTCGCGTCCCAGGGCTCGGACGCGGGCGAGATAGCGAAGCGGCTGCGCCTGTCGGTGGGGACCGTACGGAACTATCTGACGACCGTGGTGACGAAGCTGAACGCCCGCAACAGGGTGGACGCGATCCGTATCGCGAACGACTCCGGGTGGCTGTGAGCCTCAACGCGGCCTCTCAGGCTTGCGGTTGGGCGGCCACGCCCGCTGCCGCGAGGTAGCAGAGGATGCCTTCGGTGACATCGCCGGGCAGCGGCAGTACGGCGGTGATGGCCTGCAGCGTCACTGGTCGGGCGAGGGCGAGCGCGAAGACCATCATGGCCTCCTGCCGGTGGATGACCAGGCGATGCGTGGCCGTACGCGACTCGAAGGTGGCGGTGAGCGGGTCGAACGCGAAGGAGAGCCCGAGGAAGAGCCGGATGGGCCGCGCCTGATCCAGGGGCAGGACGGTCAGGGACGCACCGCCCGCATCGGCCTGGGGCGCGGGTTCCCCGCCCACGTCCGCCAGGGGCGCGATCGACAGGAGCGGACCGCTCAGGCCGTCGAGCCCGAGGGTGCGGACCAGGAGATGGGGAAAGCGCCCGAACACCGGCCGCATCATGAAGTAGACCTTCGCGTCCCGGTCCCGGCCCCCTTCGCCGTCGCCGACCAGGGCGTTGTCGACCAGCGCGTTGCCGAGAAGAACGGGACCCAGCTGCATCCGCCGGAGCACTTCGAGGACGGTGGGCCCCGGGCTCGCCATGCGGGCGGTGCCGTGGTCCCAGGTGAGCACCAGGGACCCCGTAAGCGCGTCGGACTCGACCACCACGTCCTCACGCAGCGACCAGAGATGCCGCAACCGCCCGCCGGGCAGCTCCAGCAGGTCGATCGTGGCCTCCATGCGCGCTCTCCTCGCAGTGTCTGAGAGTGTCCACTGTGAAGGCGCACGAAGGTATCCCGACAGTCATGAACTCATGCCGGGGCTGTGATCCCTTCATGTCTTGACGACCTGTGATCTCTCTGCGGGCTCAGGAAGTGCCGTTCATCGGCTCCTCGCAGCGCTGTTGCTCCGGCACCGACGTCAGGCGCCGCCGTGGGCGTCCGGCGCGCATCCCGTACAGCAGCTCGACAAGGTCCTCCCGCAGCCACTCCTCGACGACCGGGGCCTCCGTCTCCGTCCCCGCCACCACCGCGAACTGCGTCCCCTGACACCAGGCGATCAACGAGCGCGCCTGCCGGTCGGGGTCAGGGAATCCGAGCCCGGACATGATCGCCGTCATCTGCTCCCGAAAGCGCTGCCCCGCGATGTCGTAGGCCGCTCGCAGCTCCGGCCGCCGCCCTGCTTCGAGCGCCAACTCCATGCGTGCGCGGGTAAGTTGAGCGCCTTCGGTCACGGAGCGCCGCATCACCCGGGCCAGCGCAGAGGCGAGCCCTTCCACCCCCAAGCCCTGGCCGTCCCCGAGGCCCGGCTCCGACTCCCGCTCGGCGAGCCTCCGCACCGCGGCCGCGAGGAGCGCGGCCCGGGTACGCGCGTGATTCGAGGTCGCCCCCAGCGGAAGCCCGGCGGCCTCGTCCACCGCACGATGGGTCAGCCCGCGCGCACCGCGCTCGGCGAGCAGGGCCAGGGCGGTGTCGGCTATGAGGTCGGCACGGGTGCGGGGGCTCGGCATCTCCGTAATGTATCCACGGCGTCGGGGGCCGGGAATATTGCGGTGCGGCGGAGAAGGCGGGCTGCGAGACTCGGGCCAGCCGAATGATCGAGCGACCGAATGCGACCGAGTGAGGGGGCAGGGCCATGCGTCACCGCACAGCTGCCCGCCCTCCCCGGACACGGTTCGACGTGATCCTGGTGTCTTCGAGCGCGCGGTGCCGGCTGCGCGGCCGTCACTGAAGCGACGCGGCGAGAACCTGAGTCAGGCGACTGAGGCCAAACTTCTTTTGCATTTCCCCCTGCTCGGCCCGCCCATGAATCGCGCTGCCCGCCCACAAGCATCGAAAGCCAGAAAGACAAAGGGCCATGCGCACCACCACCACTTTCCCCTCCACCTCCACCTCCACCTCCACCCCACCCACCGCTGTCCGCAATCTCGGCATCCTCGCCCACGTGGACGCGGGCAAGACGACCGTGACCGAACGGATCCTGTTCCTGACCGGCGCCACGCACAAGAGAGGTGAGGTCCATGACGGCACGACCGTCACCGACTTCGACGCGCAGGAACGCAACCGCGGGATCACCATCTTCGCGGCAGCGGTCAGCTGCGCCTGGGACGGCCACCGGATCAACCTGATCGACACCCCCGGGCACGTCGACTTCGCCGACGAGGTGGAGCGCTCGCTGCGGGTGCTCGACGGCGCGGTGGCGGTGTTCGACGCCGTCGCGGGCGTAGAGCCGCAGAGCGAGTCGGTGTGGCGGCAGGCGGACCGGTACGACGTGCCGCGCATCGCGTTCGTCAACAAGCTGGACCGCATGGGCGCGGACCTCGACACGGCGGTCGCGTCGATCAGGGCACGCCTGCACACGGTCCCGCTGGTGGTGCAGCTGCCGATCGGGCGGGAGGACGAGTTCACCGGGGTGGTGGACCTGCTGCGCATGCGCGCACTGCTCTGGCACCCGGGCAAGGACACGTACGAGACGACGGCGATCCCCGACGCCCTGACCACGCAAGCACAGGCAGACAGACGGGAGTTGGAAGAGAGGGTGGCGGAACTGCACCCCACGGCGATGGAGGAGTACTGCACGACATCGGCACTCACCACCGCCACCCTGACGGCGGCGCTGCGCGACCTCACGCTCAGCGGTGAGGGTGTGGTGGTGCTGTGCGGATCGGCGTACCGCAACCGCGGCATCGAACCCCTCCTGGAGGCCGTCGTGTCGTATCTGCCGTCGCCGCAGGACGTTCCGGCGGTACGCGGGACGCTGGGCGAGACGGTGCAGGAGCGGCCCGCGGATGCCGCGGCGCCCTTCGCGGGCTTGGCATTCAAGGTGAACGCCACAGCAACAGGACGGCTCACGTACGTACGCGTGTACTCGGGAACGATCACGAAGGGAGAGACAGTGATGGACGCGGGCACGGGCCGCACGGAGCGGATCGGCCGGATCCTGCGCGTGCAGGCGGACCGCCACGCGGAGCTGGAGAGGGCGACGGCCGGGGACATCGTGGCCGTGGTGGGCCTGAAGACGGCCCGCGCCGGCACCACGCTGTGCTCTCCCGAGGCACCCCTGGTCCTGGAACCTCCCGCGGTGGCGGCCTCGGTGGTCTCGGTGGCGGTGGAGGCACGCAGGAGCGTGGACACGGGACGCCTGTCGTCGGCTCTGGCCCGCCTGGTCGAGGAGGACCCGTCGCTGGCGGTACGGGTCGACCGCGAGACGGGCCAGACGGTGCTCTCCGGCATGGGTGAGCTGCACCTGGAGGTCGCGGTGGAGAAGATCCGCCGTGCCCACGGCATCGAGGTCGGAGTGGGCCGCCCGCAGGTCGCGTACCGCGAGACGGTGGTACGCGGGGTGACGGGCCTGGTGTACCGGCACGTGAAACAGGACGGAGGGGCGGGCCAGTTCGCACATGTGGTCCTGAACGTAGAACCACTGGAGGCTCAGGCCGGCGCGACGCCCACGTTCACCTTCGAAGCGACGGTGACCGGCGGCAGGGTCCCCCAGGAGTACATCCGAGCGGTGGAGGCCGGCTGCAGGGACGCGCTCACGGAGGGCCCCTTGGGCGGTCACCCGGTGACGGGTGTACGGGTCACGCTGACGGACGGCGCAACGCACTCGAAGGACTCTTCGGAGCTGGCATTCCGCACGGCGGGCAGATTCGCCCTACGCACGGCATTGAGGGAGGCAACGATGCAACTCCTCGAACCAGTGGCGGAGCTGACGGCAACGGTGCCGGAGGAGGCGGTAGGCGGAGTACTGGGCGACTTGGCATCCCGCCGAGCCCGCGTCACCAACACCACCACCCGCGCGGGCACATCCACACTCACGGCAACGGTCCCGCTGTCAGAACTCTTCGGCTACGCAACCTGCTTGCGGAGCCGAACCCAGGGCAGAGGCACCTTCACGTCGCGGGCGGTGGGGTATGTGGGGGTGCCGGTGGGGGTTTCGGGCTGAACCACTCATCAATTCCCTGTCAGCGCTTCTCGACGTGAGCTAGCGTTGGCCTGCATCACACCTCCTCTACGGAGGAAGTACGCGACGTGCCCTACGGAAACGTAGGCCCTTTGGTTGGGTGACGCGGCCCCCTGGAGTGCTCCCGGCGGGAGCCATCCGGCGTCCGTCACCGGACACAACCGAAGGGGACGCTTCTCATGGCTGCCGTCGAGTACACGCCCAAGCGCCGCATCTGGGTCCGCGATGTCCTGGTGGGCATCACGGTGAGCTTCGGCTCGAACCTGGTGTGGATGCTTGCGCAGGCTGTGGTGCACCGCCTCGGCTGAGCCGAGCGGAGGGCGGGCCCTTTGGGCCCGCCCTCACCACTCCACGGTCCGGGTTAATCTACGGACTGTCATTGCGGCCCGACGGGCTTCCGCTCCGCTCAGGCGGAGTAACGAAGGACATGCCCCCACCCGCACGAGTCATCTCGTGCCTGGGGAACCTTCGTGCTCCTGCAAATGTCCGCTGCCGAGCTCGGCCAACTCATCGCTCCGCAAGCCGAATGGGAACTCCTGCCGCTCACCGAGCAACTTATCCACGAACATTCCCGCATCAAAGGGAGAGCGGCCGGTCAACATGATGTCGCCTCCTGGAACAACAGTGTTCCCGTGGTGGTCAACGCGCTGCTGGACTGCGGACTCGACGAGGTCGAGGTACAGGTCGAGGTCGACCTGCCGCACACCAACAGCGCAGTCGACCTGGTGTTGTGCGGCAAACGTCCCGGGACGGGGACGCATTCGTACCTCGCCGTGGAGCTGAAGCAGGTACGGCACGCCACGGTGGACCCGCTCTGCCCCATCGCCGTCGATCTCGGGTTCGGCGACGGCAAGAACAAGCTGCACCCTGTGCGACAGGTCCAGCGCTATTGCGAGTACATGCTGCGCTACCTGCCCCATCTGCGCGAGAGCGAGGACCAGTTGATGGGCGTGGCCTTGCTCCACAACGCGCGGGACGCGGACGTGGAAGCACTGTTCGGCCTGCATGAGACCGACCATGGATTCCTCTACACGCTTGATGATCTGGACCGATTCCGACGTGCCCTGACCGCACGTTTCGCAGCCGCTTCCGGCAAGCTGGCCGCATCCGCACTGGAGCAGGCACGCAAGGACCCCTTGCTCAAGGTCACCGATGTGGCCCGTCAACGATCCGTCCGCGGTGGCGGTCTCACGCTCCTGGACGAGCAGTACGTCGCGTTCGACCGGATCACCCGGCACTTGGAGAAGACAGCGCGCTTCACCGGCTTCGACGTGGGCTTGTTCTACGACGCCGACGCCGCCCACAGCCCCGCCCCCGAACCCGGCACCAAGCGCGTCTACATCCTGCGGGGCGGACCTGGCAGCGGGAAGAGCGCCGTAGCACTGGAGTTGCAGCGTGACCTCGGGGGCAAGGGCCGCGAGGCCGTGCTGGCCAGCGGCTCGCACGCCTACACGGAGACGCTGCGGGAGATCATGCTCAGCACGGCCCGTCGAGGGCAGACAGCAGACAAGCGTAAGGCGGCCAACAAGCTGTATCGGTACTTCAACAGCTTCAGCGAGACCCCTCCGGACAGCGTCGATGTCCTCATCTGCGACGAGGCGCACCGCATGCGACGCAGTTCGACCCACCGCTGGATGCCGACGGCTCTTCGGGACGACGACCGGCCCCAGGCAACCGAACTGATAAAGGCGGCCAAAGTGCCGATCTTCCTGCTCGACGATCACCAGTCGATCCGCCCCGACGAGGTGGGTACGGCCACTTACCTCAAGGAACTCGCCGAGGGCATGGGGTGCGAAGTCGAAGTCACCGATCTGGAGGGCACGTTCCGAGCGGGCGGCAGCAAGCGGTATCAGAGCTGGGTCCAGCAGTTGTTGGGCCTTGCCGTCTCGGATCCGGTGGCGTGGCGACCGGACGGGAGGATGACGCTGACGGTCGCCGACTCCCCCGAGCAGATGGAGCAGTTCATCCAGGCTCGCCACCACGAAGGGGCCACGGCCCGCATCACCGCGGGCTTCTGTTGGCCGTGGAGCAACCCTGCCGGAGATCAGCTCGTCGACGACGTACAGATCGGGGACTGGCACCGGCCGTGGAACGTGAAGCCGGAGCACAACGTCCCGGACGCACCGAGGTCGGACCTGTGGTCGACCGATCGCCGCGGTGTCGACCAGATCGGCTGCGTCTACACGGCCCAGACCTTCGAGTACGACTGGAACGGTGTCGTCATCGGCCCCGATCTGCTGTTCCGGGACGGCAAGTTCACGGTGAACCGAGACGCTTCCCGCGATCCCGCCTTTCGCGGCAACATCGACGACGCGATCGTCACCCGATGCGTTCTCAACGCCTACCACGTGCTCCTCACCCGCGGCGTCGTCGGCACCGTCGTCTACGCGGTGGACCCGGCGACCCACAATGAACTGCGCAGGCTCATCCCGGGCGCCATCGGCATGCAGCACTACGACGGCGGCCGGCCGCGGCTCACCGCTGAAGGTTCACAGCTGCCCCCCGCCTACCGCAGACAGCCCAGGTAACCTTGATGCCGTCGTAGCTGCGGCCCGCCGGGCTTCCGATCCGCCTAGCGGAGTCACCCAGGACATGCCCCCACCCGCACGAGTTCCTTCGTGCTGCCTGGGGGCATCTTTTGCTGTTCCGCGACTCCGCCGCCGCGGTCGCCGCCGAGTGCATCTCCGGTGCTCTCTTCTTCCGCCTGACGGAGCAGTTCGTGCACGTGCACGGCCACAAGCCCGGCTCGTCCGAGGTCCGCTCGTGGGAGCGCAGCATCCCGGTGCTCGCGAGCGCGCTCAACGACGCGGGGCTCGGCCAGGTGGAGATGCTGCTGGAGTACGGGCTGCCGCTGAACAGCAAGCGGGCCGATGCCGTGCTGGCCGGGGTGCACCCCAAGACCGGACTGCCGTCGTACGTGGTCGTGGAGCTGAAACAGTGGAGCAGCGCCGAGCCGGACGACGACGATCCGTCGCTGTGCCGCATCGACGCCTACCCGCGGGCGGTGCTGAACCCCGTCGTCCAGGTGCGCGGCTACTGCGAGTACCTCCTCTCCTTCAACGGGGCACTGGCCGAACACCCGGAGCGCATCAGTGGCGCCGCCTATCTGCACAACGCGACCGAGTTCGGCGTGACGGGACTCTTCGAAGCCGAGCAGGACCAGTACGGGCAGCTCTTCATAGGCGCACGGCGCGGCGAGTTCATCGACTTCCTGCGCACGAAGCTGGGGACGGCATCCGGCGCCGCGGCTGCGGACGAGCTCGTGAACGGGAAGGTCGGTCCTTCCAAGCAGCTCATGGCGGTGGCTACTCAAGAGGTGCGCGAGCGCGAGCAGTTCGTCCTGCTGGACGAGCAGCAGGTCGCGTACCGCACGGTCCTCAATGCCGTCCGCCGCGCCAAGCAGGCCGACCACAAGGAAGTCGTGGTCGTGACCGGCGGCCCCGGCACCGGCAAGAGCGTCATCGCCCTGTCACTCCTCGGTGAGCTGTACCGGCAACGCGTCACAGCGCTGCATGCCACGGGCTCCAGCTCATTCACGACCACGATGCGACGAGTCGCCGGTGCCCGGAAACGCGAGGTCCAAGACCTCTTCAAGTACTTCAACAGCTTCATGACCGCAGAGCGCAACAGCCTCGACGTCCTGATCTGCGACGAGGCTCACCGCATGCGTGAGACCTCGGCCAACCGCTACACACCGGCGACGAACCGCACCGGCAAAGCCCAGATCGAGGAACTGATCGACGCGGCACGCGTCCCGGTGTTCCTGCTGGACGAGCATCAGGTCGTGCGCCCCGGCGAGATGGGTACAGTCGCGGAGATCAAGGCTGCCGCCGCCAAGAAGGGGCTGCACTGCCAGGTGGTCCCGCTGGACAGCCAGTTCCGTTGCGGTGGCAGTGACGCGTATCTCCGCTGGGTGGTACGGCTGTTGGGGCTCGAACAGGGCGGCCCTGTGACCTGGGAGCCCGACGGCAAGATGCGACTCCTGATCGCGGACAGTCCACGGGAGATGGAGGCGTTCCTGGACGATCGCCGCTCGCAGGATTACAGCGCGCGTATGTCCGCCGGTTACTGCTGGAAGTGGACGAAGAAGGTGCCGCCCGGCCAGGAATTGCCCGCGGACGTCGTCGTCGGAGACTGGGAACGGCCCTGGAACGTCTTCGGTGACCGATCCGTCATGGGGGCGCCTCCGGCCGCCCTGTGGGCAACTGATCCAGCCGGTTTCGGGCAAGTGGGCTGCGTGTACACGGCGCAGGGCTTCGAGTACGACTGGAGTGGCGTCATCATCGGCCCCGACCTGGTGTGGCGCGGCGACCGCTGGGTCACCGACCGTACGGCGTCCAAGGATCCGGTCTTCAAGAAGTCGACCCCGGACGCGGATGTGGACCGGCTCATCCGCAACACGTACAAAGTGCTGCTGACGCGAGGGATGATCGGCACGGTGGTCTACTCGACCGACGCCGAGACACGCGCAAAGCTGCGGGAGCTGACCAGCGCCCCGGCCCGAACCCGGCTGGCCGACGCGGACGACCCGGCGCTCACCAGTACCGCCCGGCCGCAGGAAGCTCGCTCTCCCCTTCGGTGACCGGATGAACCGAGACCAGATGGATCAGGGGCCGACTCCCTGAGGAGTCGGCCCCTGATCCCTGCACGCCGTCAGGCCGCCGACGTGCGGTGCCTTCTCATTCGGTCACACGTTGAACCGAAACTCCACCACATCCCCGTCCTGCATCACATACTCCTTGCCCTCCATGCGCGCCTTGCCCTTCGCGCGGGCCTCTGCGACCGAGCCGACCTCCACCAAGTCCTCGAAAGAGATCACCTCGGCCTTGATGAAGCCCTTCTGGAAGTCCGTGTGGATCACGCCTGCGGCCTCGGGGGCCGTGGCTCCCTGGGGGATCGTCCAGGCGCGGGATTCCTTCGGGCCGGCCGTGAGGTACGTCTGGAGGCCCAGGGTGCGGAAGCCCACGTGGGCGAGGGTGGCCAGGCCGGGTTCTTCCTGGCCCACCGACTGGAGGAGCTCCAGAGCCTCTTCCTCGTCCAGTTCCGCGAGGTCCGACTCCAGCTTCGCGTTGAGGAAGATCGCCTCCGCGGGGGCGACCAGCGCGCTCTGCTCGGCCTTGAACGCGTCGTCCGTCAGCTCGTCCTCGTCCACGTTGAACACGTAGAGGAAGGGCTTCGTCGTGAGGAGGTGGAGGTCGTGGAGGAGTTCCTCCTTGCCGGAGCCCTGGACGATGCCCGCCGAGAAGAGCGTGTCGCCCTTCTCCAGGATCGCCTGGGCCTCCTCGACCGCCTTCACCTTCGGGGCGACGTCCTTCTTGATGCGCGACTCCTTCTGGAGGCGCGGCAGGACCTTCTCGATGGTCTGGAGGTCGGCGAGGATCAGCTCGGTGTTGATCGTCTCGATGTCGTCCTTGGGCGAGACCTTGCCGTCCACGTGCACGACGTTCTCGTCCTTGAAGGCGCGGATGACCTGGCAGATCGCGTCCGACTCGCGGATGTTCGCGAGGAACTTGTTGCCCAGGCCCTCGCCCTCGCTCGCGCCGCGCACGATGCCCGCGATGTCGACGAAGTCGACCGTCGCCGGGAGGACCTTCTGGGAACTGAAGATTTCCGCCAATTTTGTGAGGCGGGGGTCCGGGACACCGACCACGCCGACGTTCGGCTCGATCGTCGCGAACGGGTAGTTGGCCGCAAGGACGTCGTTCTTGGTCAGGGCGTTGAAAAGGGTCGACTTGCCGACATTGGGCAGGCCGACGATTCCGATCGTGAGCGACACGTTGCGACTTCCCGTACGTGAGTGCTGGGGGTGGACGGCCCGGAGGGCCGAAGCGACCGTAGGGCGATCCCCCAGTCTACGGCGTGCGGGCCCCGCCCTCGTCGGCGTACCGGACTTGTATCGAACGCTTGGCCAAGGTCAGCCAAAGGGCGTGTCCCGTGCAGGATTATCGGTATGGCTCGTCCTAGGTTGGTCCGGTGGAGCAACACAGGACGCGTCCCCCTCAGCCTCCGGCCCGGCCGCCGCGACGCACCGCACCGCTGCCCCCGCAGGGCAGGCCCGCCGACGCCGCGGGGTCGGTCTATCGCGCCGCGCCGCGTCCCCGCCGCCCCGTCCCGCCCGTCGTACGCAAACTGCGCGCACTGCCGCTCTACCGCAGACTGCGCGCGATGCCGAACCCGCGGCTCACGGGGCTCGGCAGCGGGCTCTTCTGCGCCGTGACGATGTTCCTGCTCGCCTGCCTGCTGTGGCTGCTCTTCGGCAGCTCCGTGGTCGCGTACGGCGTGCTCTTCCTGCCCGTGAGCGCGCTGACCGCGTACTGGGTGCGGCCCGCCGACCTGGTCACCGCGCCGGTGGCCGCGCCGATCGCCTTCGCCGTCGGGCTCGTGCCCATCTCAGGGGGCAACGGCGGCGGCGTCGGCGGTCACTTCATGGGGCTCATCACGTCGCTCGCGCTGCACGCGGGCTGGCTGTACGCCGGGACGCTCGTCGCCGGTCTCGTCGTGATCGTGCGCCGCGTCAAGCTCATGGGGCAGCGGCGCCGGGCACGCGCCGCAGCCCCCGTCACCGCCCCGCCGCGGGGGCCTGCGGTGCCGGCGAAGAGGCGCATGCCCACCTCGTAGGACCGACCTGACGTTACTTCTTCTCCGCCGCCGCCATCGCCGCGCCCACGATCCCCGCGTTGTTCTGCAGCTCCGCGGGGACGATCTCCGCCCTGATGTCCTTGATCAGCGGCAGGAACTTGTGTGACTTGCGGCTCACACCGCCGCCGATGATGAAGAGCTCGGGCGAGAACAGCATCTCCACGTGCGCCAGATACTTCTGCACGCGGCGCGCCCAGTGCTCCCAGCTGAGGTCCTCGTCCTCCTTGGCCTTGGACGAGGCCTTCTTCTCCGCGTCGTGGCCGTGCAGCTCGAGGTGGCCGAGCTCCGTGTTCGCGACGAGGCGGCCGCCCGTGAAGAGGGCGCTGCCGATGCCCGTGCCGAGGGTGAGCAGGATGACCGTGCCCGTACGGCCGCGTCCCGCCCCGAAGTGCATCTCGGCCACGCCCGCCGCGTCCGCGTCGTTCAGGACGGTGACCGGCGCGGTGGAGCCGAGCCGGTCCGCGATCAGGCTCTCGATGTCCGTGCCGATCCAGCTCTTGTCGACGTTGGCCGCCGTGCGCGCCGTGCCGTCCGTGATCACGCCGGGGAACGTGGCGCCGATCGGGCCCGTCCAGCCGAAGTGCTCGACCACCTCGCGCACCTTGTCGGCCACGCCGTCGGGCGTGGCCGGTTGCGGCGTCAGTACTTTGTGCCGTTCTTTTGCCAGGTCACCACGGTCCAGGTCCACGGGAGCGCCCTTGATCCCTGATCCGCCGATGTCCACACCGAAGATCTGCATGAGACCCACCGTACGACCCGGGCCTGGCCTTCGCGTTACTTCTTCGACAGCTCCGCGGCCTCGGCGCGCAGGTCGCGGCGCAGCTCCTTCGGCAGCGAGAAGGTGATCGACTCGTCGGCCGTCTTCACCGTCTCCACGTCGCCGTACCCCCGCTCGGCGAGCCACTCGATAACGCCGTCCACCAGGATGTCGGGGACGGAGGCGCCCGAGGTGAGGCCGACCGTGGTCACGCCCTCCAGCCAGGCCTCGTCGATCTCGTCGGCGTTGTCGACGAGGTGCGAGGCGGCCGCGCCCGCGTCCAGGGCGACCTCGACCATGCGGATCGAGTTCGAGGAGTTCTTGGAGCCGACCACGATGACCAGCTCGGCGTCCTCCGCCAGCTTCTTCACCGCGACCTGGCGGTTCTGCGTGGCGTAGCAGATGTCGTCGCTGGGAGGGGAGATCAGGCCGGGGAACTTGGTCTTCAGGGCGTCGACCGTCTCCATGGTCTCGTCGACCGAAAGCGTGGTCTGGGAGAGCCAGACGACCTTGTCCGGGTCGCGGACCTCGACGTTCGCGACGTCGTCCGGGCCGTCGACCAGCGTGATGTGGTCGGGAGCCTCACCGGACGTGCCGATGACCTCCTCGTGGCCCTCGTGGCCGATCAGGAGGATGTCGAAGTCGTCCTTGGCGAACCGGACGGCTTCCTTGTGGACCTTCGTGACCAGGGGGCACGTCGCGTCGATCGTCGCCAGTTTCCGCTCGGCGGCCTCCGCGTGGACCGTCGGCGCCACGCCGTGCGCGGAGAACATGACGATGGAGCCCTCGGGGACCTCCGCCGTCTGGTCGACGAAGATGGCCCCCTTCTTCTCGAGGGTCTGCACCACGTACTTGTTGTGAACGATCTCGTGGCGGACATAGATCGGAGACCCGTACTGCTCAAGGGCCTTCTCGACGGCGATCACGGCACGGTCCACACCCGCGCAGTAGCCGCGGGGGGCGGCGAGCAGGACTCGGCGGGCAGGAGTCGAAGCAGTCATACCCCCCATCGTAAGGCCGAGCCCAGCGCGTCAAAGATCGGCTTCTTGGGGAGACTGGAGGCCTGCGTTCACTTACGGAGGCACGATGTCCGGCAGCCAGTCCGGTAACCCCGGCAAGTCCGGTGACCCCGGCACCTCAGACACGACCGGCGGTGCCCGCACCGCCGGTGCCACCGCTGCCGAGGGCGAGGGGCTGCGGCGCAGTCTCGGCTTCCGTGATCTCGTCGTCTACGGGTTGCTGTTCATCGCCCCGATGGCGCCGGTCGGGGTCTTCGGGACGCTGGACGCCAAGTCGCACGGCGCCGTGGCCCTCGTCTACATCATCGCCACGATCGCGATGGCGTTCACCGCGTTCAGCTACGCCCAGATGGTGAAGGTCGTCCCCCAGGCGGGTTCGGTCTTCGCCTACGCGCGCGTGGGGCTCGGCAACGGACCCGGATTCATCGCCGGGTGGATGGCGATGCTCGACTATCTGCTCATCCCCGCCGTCGCGTATCTCTTCTCCGGGATCGCGATGGAGGCGCTCGTGCCCTCCGTCTCCCGGTGGGTGTGGACGGCGCTCGCGGTCCTGGTGACGACCGCGCTGAACCTGTGGGGCGTACGGGCGGCCGCGCGGGTCGGGTTCCTCGTGCTCGCCATGGAGATCGTGGTCCTCCTTGTCTTCGTGGTGTCGGCGATCGTCGTCCTCGCGCAGGACGGGGCCCAGCGGGGCTGGCTCTCGCCGCTGAGCGGGGACGGCTCGCAGGGGGCGTTCGCGCTGGGTGCCGTGGTGGGGGCGGTGTCGGTGGCGGTGCTCTCGTATCTGGGCTTCGACGCGATCGCCTCGTTCGCGGAGGAGGTGACGGGGGGCTCGGAGAAGGTGGCGCGGGCGGTGCTGGTGTGTCTGGCGGTCGCCGGTGTGCTCTTCGTCGCCCAGACGTATCTGGTGGCGCTCCTCGAGCCGATGTCGTCGGCGCAGCTGGCCGCCGAGCCGGCCAAGCAGGGGTCTGCTTTCTACGATGCGGTCGACTCCGGGGTCGGGGACTGGCTGCACGATCTGGTGGCCGTCAGCAAGGCGATCGGCGCGGCGTTCGCCGCGTTGGCCGGGCAGGCTGCCGCGGGGCGGCTGCTGTACGCCATGGCGCGTGACCGGCGGCTGCCGGGTGCGCTGTCCAAGACCGATTCGGGGACGCCTCGGCTCGCGCTGCTGTGCGCTGCTGTCGTGACGCTGGTGGCCGCGGTGTGGGCGGCTCGGCGGGACGACGGGATGGATCACCTGGTGTCGGTGGTGAATGTGGGTGCGCTGACCGCCTTCGTGTTGCTCCACGCGAGCGTGGTGGGGTGGTTCGCCGTCCGTCGGCAGGGGGGTCCCGTGAGCTGGTGGCGGCATCTGCTCGTGCCCGTGCTCGGGGCGGCCATCACCATTGCGGTGATCGTGGAGGCTGCGGGGTCCGCGCAGGTCGTGGGGGCGATTTGGCTCGCTGCGGGGCTTGCGGTGCTCTTTGGCCAGCGGGCTCGTCGTGGGGAGTCCTAGGCCGCCGCTTCGCGGCGGATGTTTCTCGCCCGCCCACCCGAAACTCCGGGTCCAGTCCTCGGCGTAGGAACAACGGTGGGCGGAGAAGCACGGCCGCCGCCCCTCGCCGCAACGGAAACCCCGTCCTGTCAGACCCTGCCGATACGCTCGTCGCATGGCCTTGAATACGTCCGCTGATGCTCCGCTGCCTGTCGGCGAGGTGTCGCGGCTCATCGGTGGGTGGATCGACCGGCTCGGTGCCGTGTGGGTCGAGGGGCAGATCACCCAGCTGTCCCGCAGGCCCGGCGCCGGCGTCGTGTTCATGACGTTGCGCGACCCCTCGCACGACATCTCCGTGAGCGTCACCTGTTACCGCCAGGTGTTCGACGCCGTGGCGGACGTCGTCTCCGAGGGCGCCCGCGTCGTCGTCCACGCCAAGCCCGAGTGGTACGCACCCCGGGGGCAGCTGTCCCTGCGGGCCGTCGAGATAAAGCCCGTCGGCGTGGGCGAACTGCTCGCGCGCATCGAGTTGTTGAAGAAGAGCCTCGCCGGGGAAGGGCTCTTCGCCGCCGACCGGAAGAAGACGCTCCCCTTCCTCCCCCAGCTCATCGGACTCGTCACCGGCCGCGCCTCCGCCGCCGAGCGTGACGTGCTCGAGAACGCCCGGCACCGCTGGCCCGCCGTCCGCTTCGAGGTGCGCAACGTCCCCGTCCAGGGTGTGCACGCCGTACCGCAGGTCGTGCAGGCCGTGAAGGACCTCGACTCGATCGACGCCGTGGACGTGATCATCGTGGCGCGCGGCGGCGGCAGCGTCGAAGACCTGCTGCCGTTCTCGGACGAGCAGCTCGTACGTGCCGTCGCCTCCTGTCGTACGCCCGTCGTCTCGGCGATCGGCCACGAGCCGGACAACCCCCTGCTCGATTACGTGGCCGACCTGCGCGCCTCCACCCCGACCGACGCCGCCAAGAAGGTCGTGCCGGACGTCGGCGAGGAGTACGAGCGCGTGCGATGGCTGCGGGACCGGGCCCGGCGCTGCATGGACGCCTTCCTGGACCGCGAGGACCGCGGCCTCGCGCACGCCCTCGCCCGGCCCTCCATGGAGAATCCGCACCGCATGATCGAGGAGCGCGAGGAGCAGGTCTCGGCCCTCGTCGACCGCAGCCGCCGCACCCTCGGGCACCTCCTGGACCGCGCCGAGTCGGAGCTGACGCACACCCACGCGCGCGTGGTGGGCCTCTCCCCCGCCGCGACGCTCCAGCGGGGGTACGCGGTGCTGCAGAAGCCGGACGGCGCCGTCGTGCGGGCCCCGGAGGAGGTGACCCCCGGCGAGGAGCTGCGGGCACGGGTCGCCGAGGGCGCGTTCACCGTACGAGCCGCGGAGCCCGCGCGGCCCGCGGAAGCCGGACCAGCCGAGTAGGGCTCAGAGCGCAGGACGCGCGAGCCGCACAAGCCGTACGAACCGACATTTAGGGTGGGGCACATGACCAGCAAGACGGACGAGGCCACGAGCCCGGCGGACGCACTCGGCTACGAGCAGGCGCGGGACGAGCTCATCGAGGTCGTACGCCGCCTGGAGACGGGCGGCACCACCCTGGAGGAGTCGCTCGCCCTGTGGGAGCGCGGCGAGGAACTGGCCAAGGTGTGCCGCCGCTGGCTGGACGGCGCCCGCGCTCGCCTGGACGCCGCCCTTGCCGGTGGCGACGGGGACGCGGACGACGGCGACGAGGACGCCTGAGACAGAGGATCGACCCCCACCTCACGGCTGTGAAGCGGATCACCACCCCCCGCTTTTTGTTGAAGATTAAACCGCAACGCCGTACCGTCGGTGACGCAAGCTGATCCACGCACGCACCGAGAAGGTTGATCATGTCTCTCGTCCTTGACCCCGCCGCACAGGACCTGCTCTTCCGCGAGGCCCGCACCGCGAACTCCTTCACCGATGAGCCGATCACCGACGAGCAGGTGCAGGCGATCTACGACCTGGTCAAGTTCGGCCCGACCGCCTTCAACCTGTCGTCGCTGCGCATCACGCTGGTCCGCTCCCCCGAGGCCCGCGAGCGCCTGGTCCAGCACATGGCCGAGGGCAACCAGCCGAAGACCGCCAGCGCCCCGCTCGTCGCGATCCTCTCCGCGGACAACGAGTTCCACGAGGAGCTGCCGGCGCTGTTCCCGCACTTCCCGCAGGCCAAGGACGTGTTCTTCGCGGAGCGTCCGGTCCGCGAAGGCGCCGCCCACCTCAACGCCGCGCTGCAGGCCGCCTACTTCATCATCGGCGTGCGCGCCGCCGGCCTGGCCGCGGGCCCGATGACCGGCTTCGACGCCGCCGGCGTCCAGAAGGAGTTCCTGGACGGCGACCACACCCCGCTGATGGTCGTCAACATCGGCAAGCCCGCCGAGAACGCCTGGTTCCCGCGCTCCCCGCGCCTCGAGCTGGACCAGGTCATCCAGACCGTCTGACCGGCCGAGCGGCTGACCGGCTGACAGCAGTACGAGTGAGTGAGGGCCCCGGCGAATGTCGCCGGGGCCCTCACTCACTCGTACCGTCAAACCACTCAGGACGTCTTCAGCGCCTGCGCCATCTCCGTCAGCTGCCCGAACGACGCCGTGCCCGCGACCACCGTCGTCGCGCCCTTGTCCTCGCGCACCAGGGCGTCGTACGTCTGCCCCTCGTAGCGGTGCCACGTCTGGCCGGCGATCTTCTCGGTGGCCTTCGTCCGCACGGCCCGCTGCGTGGCCTCCTCGATGAACTTGACCGGCTTGGCCGTGGACTGCTTGACCGCGACGTACTCACCGGACGGGTCGAGGAAACCCAGGTGCCAGCTGTCGCCCTTGGAGCCGTCGAACCGCACCGACGTCGGCTTCCACGCCTTGGCCAGGCCCTCGGGGGCGGCCACGGGGTAGGCCGCCGCACGTCGCGCGGTCAGCAGCTCGATGCTGTAGTCGACGCGCTTGACGGGGGCCTTGGAGTCGTCGTGCGGGATGAAGACGTAGATCACGCCGGCGACGAGGGCGATCACCGCCATCGACCACAGCATGTTCCGTACGGTCTGCTTGCCTTGTCTGCCTGCCACGCCCCCATGTTCTCAGGCCCCGGCCACGCCTCCTCCCCCGGTGCTCCCCTCACCTCCCCCGGCGCCCGATCCGCTCATGCGTGGGGCCCTCTGCTCATTTTGTCGGCCTACGGATAGAGTCGTGCCACACCCTCATCCGGCCGTCGTCGTATCAGCAGAAAGGTGCGCTCCGATGACCGAGCATCATCTCCCTTCCGAGCTCGAAGTCTCTCCCGAGGCTCCCGACCGCAACCTCGCCCTGGAGCTCGTCCGGGTCACCGAGGCCGCCGCCATGGCCGCGGGCCGCTGGGTCGGCCGCGGCGACAAGATCGGCGCCGACGGCGCCGCCGTCAGGGCCATGCGGACCCTCGTCTCCACCGTCTCGATGAACGGCGTCGTCGTCATCGGTGAGGGCGAGAAGGACGAGGCCCCGATGCTCTTCAACGGGGAGCGCATCGGCGACTCCACCGGCGCCGAGGTCGACATCGCCGTCGACCCGATCGACGGCACGACCCTGTGCGCGAAGGGGATGCCGAACGCCATCGCCGTGCTCGCCGCCGCCGACCGCGGTGCCATGTTCGACCCGTCCGCGGTCTTCTACATGGACAAGCTGGTCACGGGCCCGGAGGCCGCCGACTACGTCGACATCAACGCCCCGGCGTCCGTCAACATCCGCCGCGTCGCCAAGGCCAAGGGCCGCTCGCCCGAGGACGTCACGGTGATGATCCTGGACCGCCCCCGCCACGAGGGCATCGTCAAGGAGATCCGCGAGACCGGCGCGCGCATCAAGTTCATCTCGGACGGCGACGTCGCCGGTTCGATCATGGCCGTGCGCGAGGGCACCGGCGTCGACATGCTCATGGGCATCGGCGGCACCCCCGAGGGCATCATCTCGGCCTGCGCGATCAAGTGCCTCGGCGGGACGATCCAGGGCAAGCTGTGGCCGAAGGACGACGCGGAGCGCCAGCGCGCGCTCGACGCGGGCCACGACCTGGACCGCACGCTGTCGACGACCGACCTGGTCCGCGGGGACAACGTCTTCTTCGTCGCGACCGGCATCACGGACGGCGAGCTGCTCCAGGGCGTGCGCTACGCCGCGGAGACGGCCTCGACCTCGTCCCTGGTCATGCGCTCCAAGTCGGGCACGATCCGCAAGATCGACTCCGACCACCGGCTGGCGAAGCTGCGCGCCTACAGCGCCATCGACTTCGACCGCGCCAAGTAGCCGCGGGGCCGAGCAGGAACATCGCCAAGTAGGCTCAGGAGCGCGCGAGTTGCGCACACCGGAGGGGGCGCCCCGTGCGGGGGACGCCCCCTTCGGCGTACGCAGGAACCCGACCGCGGAACGGACCAAGGGAACGGACCGGCGAACCGGAGCCGGAGGAACTAGCCGGCGGCGGCGATCGGGCCCGCGGACGTGTGCGCGGCCTTCTTGAGCTCCACCTCGCGCCGGCGCCGCCGGGCGAGCACCACGCGGCGCTCCGCGGCCGTGAGGCCGCCCCAGACGCCGTACGGCTCGGGCTGGAGCAGGGCGTGCTCCCGGCATTCGACCATCACCGGACAGCCGCCGCAGACGCGCTTCGCGGCTTCCTCCCGGGACAGGCGTGAGGCGGTTGGTTCCTTTGACGGGGCGAAGAACAGCCCGGCCTCGTCTCGTCGGCACACCGCCTCGGTGTGCCATGGGGCGTCCTGGTCATGACTGCGCACTGGCACCCGCTGGGCCGGAACGGCGACCTGCAGGGACTGATGCGACGGCTGCAGCACGGGTCTACTCCTGACGACGGCTTCGCGAGCGAGAGACGATGCAGCAAGCTCTACCCGCTGTGCACACGCCTATGCACTGAGTTCCGATGAACGGAATATCGCGCCGCCAGGGGCCCTGATACGCCCCTCAGTGGCCGAGATGTCTACGCAGGTGCTTGTGCAGGTCCCGGACGATTTTGCCCCGCTTTGCCTTCGCCTCGATGTTGCCGAGGACCGCGAAACCGTCGACGAAGACGACCGGCGCGTCCCGCTCGGCCGAATCGAGCGTGTCCACCTCGAAGTTGCCGAGCACTCCGGTGCCGTTGCCCCGCAGCGAGACGTTCTCCGGGACGCGGATCTCGACGTTCCCGAAGACGGAGATGGCCCTGATCACGACCTGACGCTGCTCGAAGATCGCCTCGCTGAGGTCGATCTCCACGTTGCCGAAGATCGCGTACGCGTGCGTGCGGCGGCTCACGCGCCAGCGGCCCTTGCGGACGGAGCTGCTGAAGACCGCGACCATGTTCTCGTCGGCGACCGGGGGCACCACGCCGTCCGACGGCCGGGAGGGGACGGGCTCGGGCGCCACCCTCGGGTGGGCCGCGCCGCTCGCCGCGGGCAAGTCGCTGACCAGCGGCTCCAGTTCACCCATGGTCTTGGCGCGGTAGACCCCGTCGATCCGCTCGCCGTGCTCCTCGGCGGTCAGCCGGCCCTCGGCGAGCGCCTCGCGCAGGATGTCCGCCGTGCGATCCCGGTCGGCGTCCGACGCACGCAGGCCTGCGGGCCGCGGTTCCGGGTGGGTCTGCTGAGGGCGCTTTTCTAGGTCCACACCAGTCAGCGTACCCAAACGCGATAGATCGCGACTACCCCTGTGGACAACCCGGTGACCGACCCGGTGTACGGCGGCGAGCTCTACTGAGCCTTACCTCACAAGCCCGGCCGTCCCGTCGCGTTCTACGCTGGATGGCGCGTCGCCAATGGAGGCCGCGCCGCTGTCTGCCGAGTGAGGAATGGCCGTAATGCCAGAGTTCGAGTACTCCGATCTGCTCCCCCTGGGAGAGGACACCACCCCGTACCGGCTGGTGACCTCCGAGGGTGTCTCCACGTTCGAGGCCGACGGGCGGACGTTCCTCAAGGTCGACCCCGAGGCGCTGCGCACGCTCGCCGCCGAGGCGATCCACGACATCCAGCACTACCTGCGGCCCGCGCACCTGGCCCAGCTGCGGCGCATCGTCGACGACCCGGAGGCGTCGGGCAACGACAAGTTCGTGGCCCTCGACCTGCTGAAGAACGCGAACATCGCGGCCGCGGGCGTGCTCCCCATGTGCCAGGACACCGGCACGGCCATCGTCATGGGCAAGCGCGGGCAGAACGTCCTGACCGAAGGTGAGGACGAGAAGGCGCTCTCGCACGGCATCTACGACGCGTACACGAAGCTGAACCTGCGCTACTCGCAGATGGCTCCCCTGAACATGTGGGAGGAGAAGAACACCGGCTCCAACCTCCCGGCCCAGATCGAGCTGTACGCGACCGACGGCGGCGCCTACAAGTTCCTCTTCATGGCCAAGGGCGGCGGCTCGGCGAACAAGTCGTTCCTCTACCAGGAGACGAAGGCCGTACTGAACGAGACCTCCATGATGAAGTTCCTGGAGGAGAAGATCCGCTCCCTCGGCACGGCCGCCTGCCCGCCGTACCACCTGGCGATCGTCGTCGGCGGCACCAGCGCCGAGTTCGCCCTGAAGACCGCGAAGTACGCCTCCGCGCACTACCTGGACGAGCTGCCCGCCGAGGGCTCGCCGACCGGCCACGGCTTCCGTGACAAGGAACTTGAGGAGAAGGTCTTCGAGCTGACGCAGAAGATCGGCATCGGCGCGCAGTTCGGCGGCAAGTACTTCTGCCACGACGTCCGTGTGGTGCGCCTGCCCCGGCACGGCGCCTCGCTGCCCGTCGCCATCGCCGTCTCCTGCTCGGCCGACCGCCAGGCGACCGCGAAGATCACCGCCGAGGGCGTCTTCCTGGAGCAGCTGGAGACGGACCCGGCGCGCTTCCTGCCGGACACCGAGGACTCCCACCTGGACGAGTCCGCTGACGTCGTGAAGATCGACCTCAACCAGCCCATGGACGCGATCCTCGCCGAGCTCACCAAGCACCCGGTGAAGACCCGCCTCTCCCTCACCGGCCCCCTCGTCGTGGCCCGCGACATCGCGCACGCCAAGATCAAGGAGCGGCTCGACGCGGGCGAGGAGATGCCGCAGTACCTGAAGGACCACCCCGTGTACTACGCGGGCCCCGCCAAGACCCCCGAGGGCTACGCCTCCGGCTCCTTCGGGCCGACGACGGCCGGCCGGATGGACTCCTACGTGGAGCAGTTCCAGGCGGCGGGCGGCTCCAAGGTGATGCTCGCCAAGGGCAACCGCTCGAAGCAGGTCACCGACGCCTGTGACGCGCACGGCGGCTTCTACCTGGGCTCGATCGGCGGACCCGCCGCGCGTCTCGCCCAGGACTGCATCAAGAAGGTCGAGGTCGTCGAGTACGAGGAGCTCGGCATGGAGGCGGTGTGGAAGATCGAGGTGGAGGACTTCCCGGCCTTCATCGTGGTCGACGACAAGGGCAACGACTTCTTCCAGAACCCGGCCCCGGAGCCGACGTTCACGTCGATTCCGGTGCGGGGTCCCGGTCTGGCGTAAGCAGTAAGTACTGCGGTCGGGCCCCTTCACACGCGCGTGGAGGGGCCCGACCGCATCCGTCAGGCGAACCGCTGGTTCGCCGCCCCCGTGCACTTCTGCAGCCGCACCGGCTCCTTGGCCCCCGCCAGGGTCAGGCAGAGCCCGGTGGCGGCGGCGGGACGCACCGTGCCCGCCTCACGCACGAACTTCTGGTTGCCGCCGCCGTGGCAGTTCCAGAGGGTGACGGCGGTGCCTTCCTTGTACGCGCTGTCGGGCACGTCGAGGCATCGGTCCTGGGTCAGGCCCGTGTGCAGCGACCGCTGCCCGCCTGGCCCGCCGTCGTACCACCACGTCTGGTTGCGGTTGCCGGTGCAGTCCCAGCCCTGGACCTTGGTGCCGTTGCGGCTCTTGGACGCGTCGGCGTCCACGCACGTCCCCGTGCCCGCGTTCTTCAGCGGCTTGTACGCGTCGTCCCAGGCACCCGGATACAGCTTCGGGCTGCCCGTGCTCGCCGGGTCGGCGCAACTGGCCTCGCTCCGGCCCGAGTTGTAGATCTGCGTCAGGCAGGACGCGAAGGCCGCGTGGCCCCGGGCGTTGGGGTGGAAGGACTGGCGTACGGAATTGGAGTCCGGCGGGAAGGGGTTGGAGAGGTCCACGTAGAGGCCGCGCGCCCAGGTGTCCTCCATGCAGACCTCGTGGCCGTGGAAGAGGCGGGAGTTGTCGAGGTAGGTGGCGCCCGCGTTCTTGGCGGCCTTGCGCATGCCGGTCGCGAAGGTCGGCACCGCGTAGTTGCGGCCCCATTCGGTGTCGGAGTCGTAGCCGAGACCGCCGCAGGCCAGCTTGCCCGGGAACGTGGGGTTGTCCCGGAAGTCGGGGCCGATCGGGCTCGGGTAGCCCATGGCGACGAGCTTGTAGTCGCCCTCCTGGTAGCCCGCGTCCTTCATGACGGTCTTCAGGTCACGGATGGACTGCTCGACCTTGGGCACGAGGCCGTCGACCCGGGCCTGCCAGCCGTCGTTGTACTTGCCCGCGCAGGCGCCCTGGCTGAGCAGGAAGCGGGTCACGCAGTCCGTCATCACGCCGGAGAAGTCGAGGTCGTCATTGGCCCCGATGACCAGCAGGATCGTCTTGATCTTGGTGTTCCGGGCCTTGATGGCGAGGTTGTCGCTCTGCACCAGCTCGTCGGCGTACTGCTTCTGACCACCGATCCTGATGTTGGCGGTCTGCGCTCCCGAGCAGGCGACGTTGTACGTCTCGTCCGCGGGGATGCCGGTGTGGTGGATCGCGGCGTCCGGGGAGCGGTGGCACCAGTTGTCGGGGCCGTCGGTGCCGGGTTCGTACGTCCCGACGCCCTCCCCCGAGATCTCGCTGTCGCCGAGGGAGATGAGGCCGGTCCTGCGGTCGGCGAGCGGGCGCTCGGCCGGGTCGCCGTACAGCTTGGTGGCCTCGGCCGCCCTGATCTTCTCCAGTTCGGGCGGCAGGGGCGTGGAAGCGGGTGCGACGCTCCCGCGGTCCGTGCCGTCCGGCGCGCCGTCCGCCGCCTGGGCGGGTGTGCCCGCCACGGTGCCGAGCACCGCCGCCATCGCCACGGCCGCCGCGAACGTACATCGCGGCCTGCCCCGGCGGCCCTGTCTGGTGCGCTTCATTGCGCCTCCCCGGTTGGTGTTACCCACGGTTTTACTGGTGAGTAGGAGCCGGGGGAATACCTAGAACAAGACAAGTGCTCAACTTTTCAGCGGGGTGTGACGGAGAGGTAGGTTCGAGGCATGACCAGCGACGCCAGCGCAAGCGCAAGCGGTGAGTACCGGATCGAACACGACTCCATGGGCGAGGTGCGGGTCCCCGCACACGCCAAATGGCGGGCGCAGACGCAGCGGGCGGTGGAGAACTTCCCCGTCTCCGGACAGCGCCTGGAGCGCGCGCACATCGCCGCGCTCGCCCAGGTCAAGGCGGCGGCCGCGAAGGTCAACGCGGACCTCGGGGTGCTCGACAAGGACGTCGCCGAGGCGATCGCGGACGCGGCGGGCGAGGTGGCCGAAGGACGCTGGGACGAGCACTTCCCCGTGGACGTCTTCCAGACCGGCTCCGGCACGTCGTCCAACATGAACACGAACGAGGTCCTCGCGACGCTGGCCTCCGAGCGGCTCGGCCGCAGCGTCCACCCGAACGACCACGTGAACGCCTCCCAGTCCTCGAACGACGTCTTCCCCTCCTCGATCCACATCGCGGCCACCGGCGCCGTGACACAGGACCTGATCCCCGCGCTCGACCATCTGGCGGCCGCCCTGGAGCGGAAGTCGGCGGAGTTCGCCGACGTGGTGAAGTCGGGGCGCACGCACCTGATGGACGCCACGCCCGTGACCCTGGGCCAGGAGTTCGGCGGGTACGCCGCCCAGGTGCGCTACGGCGTGGAGCGCCTCAAGGCCTCCCTGCCGCGCCTGGCCGAACTGCCGCTCGGCGGCACGGCGGTGGGCACCGGGATCAACACCCCGCCCGGCTTCTCCGCGGCCGTGATCGAGGAGGTGGCGCGGGTCACGGGGCTTCCGCTCACCGAGGCCAGGGACCACTTCGAGGCGCAGGGCGCGCGGGACGGCATCGTCGAGACCAGCGGGCAGCTGCGGACCATCGGCGTCGGCCTCACGAAGATCGCCAATGACCTGCGCTGGATGGCCTCAGGCCCGCGGACCGGCCTCGCCGAGATCAACCTGCCCGATCTGCAGCCCGGTTCCTCGATCATGCCGGGAAAGGTGAACCCGGTCATCCCGGAAGCGGTGCTCATGGTCGCCGCGCAGGTCACCGGCAATGACGCGACGGTCGCCGCGGCGGGCGCCGCCGGCAACTTCGAGCTGAACGTGATGCTGCCGGTCATCGCCAAGAACGTACTGGAGTCCGTGCGGCTCCTCGCCAATGTCTCGCGGCTCCTCGCCGACAGGACGGTCGACGGCATCACCGCGAACGCCGAGCGGGCCCGGGAGTACGCCGAGTCCTCGCCCTCCGTGGTCACCCCGCTGAACAAGTACATCGGATACGAGGAGGCGGCGAAGGTCGCCAAGAAGTCCCTCGCCGAGCGGAAGACCATCCGGGAGGTCGTCCTGGAGAGCGGGTACGTCGAGCGGGGCGACCTCACCCTGAAGCAGCTGGACGAGGCGCTGGACGTGCTGCGGATGACGCATCCATAGGCTGTTCTCCCAGACTGTTTTCCTTTACGCCCGGACAAGTTCTGACCACCTTGTCCGGGCGCCGACTAATATCTCTGCATGACAGACCTCACCACGCCGCCAACGACGAGCAGCGAAGCAGCACGCTGGGCCCCCGGCTCCCACGTCCTGTGGCGGTACAAGGAAAACGCCGGGAACGGCATTCACATCTGCCGGCCCGTCACGGTCGTGCGGGACACCGAAGAGCTGCTCGCCGTCTGGATGGCCCCCGGCACGGAATGCGTGAAACCCGTGATGGCCGACGGGACTTCCGTGCACCAGGAGCCGCTCGCCACCCGCTACACGAAGCCGCGCGCCCTGCGCAGGGGCCACTGGTCCGGCACCGGCGTGCTGAAGCTGGCCCGCCCCGCGGAGCCGTGGTCGGTGTGGCTGTTCTGGGACCCGGGATGGCGGTTCAAGAGCTGGTACGTGAACCTCGAGGAGCCACGCACCCGTTGGGCCGGAGGCATCGATTCCGAGGATCATTTTCTGGACATCTCCGTGCGGCCCGACCGGACATGGCAGTGGCACGACGAGGACGAGTTCGCCCAGGCCCAGCGCGCCGGTCTGATGGGCGCGGAAAAGGCACGGGACGTATGGGCCGCCGGGCATGCCGCCCTCGACGTGATCCGCTCGTGGGGACGGCCCTTTTCGGACAACTGGCAGCACTGGCGGCCCGATCCGGACTGGGCGATTCCCCCCCTTCCGGATGACTGGGACCGCACGCCCGCGCATGTGACGTCATGAGACCCTTGATGCGCCCCCATGGTTCAAACGTAGGATCGTCCTCCGCAAGGGCGCACAGCAGCAACTCAGCAGCAACTCCCTGAGCTTGCGCGTTGCCTGACAGGATGTCATCGAAGGGCGGCAGAACGTGAGCGAGGCGAGCGAGTTCGAAGGGTACGGCGGGCCATCCGGCCCGCTGCCCGACCGGACGGGCCAGGCCGAGGCCTTCGACGCCATCGGCAGGCACTACGACGAGGCCTTTCCCCACAAGGACGGGCAAGTGGCCGCGGGCCGCCGGCTCGCCGAGGCGCTGCCGCCCGGGTCCCGGGTGCTCGACGTGGGCTGCGGCACCGGCGTCCCGACCTCCCGTCAACTCGCCGAGGCCGGGCATCACGTCCTCGGCATCGACCTCTCCTCGGGCATGCTCGACCTCGCCAGGAAGAACGTGCCCGCGCACCACGCCGAGTTCCGGCAGCTCGACGTGGCGGCGCTGCGCGCCGAAGGCCCGGACGGCGTCGGAACGTTCGACGGGATCGCGGCATTCTTCGCGCTCCTGATGCTGCCGCGCGCCGAAATCCCGTACGCTCTGCGGCTGCTGCACGGACTGCTGCGCCCCGGCGGCCTGCTCGCGCTGTCCATGGTCGAGGCCGACCTGGACGACGCGGGAATTCCGTTCCTGGGGCACACAATCCGGGTATCCGGTTACCTGCGGGAGGAACTGCGGCAGGTCGTGCGTGACGCGGGCTTCGACATCGTCGACGAGGACACGTACTCCTACGCCCCGGCGAGCACCGACGTACCACCAGAACACCAGCTCTTTATGCACTGCCGACGCGGCTGACCCACGTAGCCACCGGACACCAAGGCGCAGCCCCGGACGGACGGATTCGAAACGCGTGACGGAGCACTCCATCCCCGACGAGGGCCGACAGCCCCGAGCTGCCCGGCCCGCCGCCCCCGCGGAACCCCGCGGGGCGCAGGCGCGTGCCCGGAAGGCGCGGGACACCCCCGGCGCCGCCGCTTTCCCCGCACAGGCCCAGGCCCGTACGGGCGACTGCACCGCGAGCCCGAGCGACGAGCACTCCCAGCCGTCCGGGCTCCCCGGACAGCAGCCCGACCCGCACCGGCCGCGCCCCGACCAGGGGTCCGGGCAGGGCGGCGGACACGACGAGCCCGACGGCGTCCCCCCGGGCGCCCCCGGCGGTGAGGAGCGGCGTACGGGACAGCCACGACCTGCGGGCTCCGGTCCCGCGGCGATGCGGCGCGACGGCGACCGGCTGCGCTTCGTGGGCGCCGCGACCCGGCGCATCGCCCGCGGCATCGACCTGGACGAGATCGTCATGGGCCTGTGCCGGGCCACGGTGCCGACGTTCTCCGACGCGATACTGGTCTATCTGCGCGACCCGCTGCCGGTCGGCGAGGAGCGGCCCAGCGGTGCGCTCATCCTGCGGCTGCGCCGCACCGACCGGCTGCGTTCGATCGAGGAAGGCGCGGAGGAGCCCGACACCGACGGCGCCGCCCTGCCCGCCCTGCAGGTGCAGAGCGACCTGGTGACGACCGCCGAGCTGTGCGAGGTGCGCCCCGGCGGCGCCCTCGCCGAGGTCCTGCGCGGCGTGCGCCCGGTCTTCGCCGACGCCCCCGCGGCCCGCGCCGCGCTGCCCGAACTGCTCGGCGAGGGACGGACCGTGCCGTCCGGGCAGCGCACGATCCTCGCCCCGCTGCGGGGCCGGCGCCGGGTGATCGGCGCGGCGGTGTTCCTGCGCCGCCCCGACCGGCCCGCGTTCGAGAACGACGACCTCCTCGTCGCCGCCCAACTGGCCACGCACAGCGCGCTCGGCATCGACAAGGCCGTGCTCTACGGCCGCGAGGCGTACATCGCCGACGAGCTGCAGCGCACGATGCTGCCCGAGACCCTGCCGCGCCCGACCGGCGTGCGCCTCGCGTCCCGCTATCTCCCGGCCGCCGAGACGGCCCGGGTCGGCGGCGACTGGTACGACGCGATCCCGCTGCCCGGCAGCCGGGTCGCGCTCGTCGTGGGCGACGTCATGGGGCACTCCATGACATCGGCGGCGATCATGGGCCAGCTGCGGACGACCGCGCAGACCCTGGCCGGGCTCGACCTGCCGCCCCAGGAGGTCCTGCACCACCTGGACGAGCAGGCCCAGCGGCTCGGCTCGGACCGCATGGCGACCTGCCTCTACGCGGTCTACGACCCGGTCGCGCACCGCATCACCATCGCCAACGCCGGTCATCCGCCGCCCGTCCTGCTGCACCTGGGCGGCCGCGCGGAGGTCCTGCGGGTCCCGCCCGGCGCCCCCATCGGCGTGGGCGGCGTCGACTTCGAGGCCGTGGAGCTTGACGCGCCCGCGGGCGCCACGCTGCTGCTCTACACGGACGGCCTCGTCGAGTCCCGCCTGCGTGACGTGTGGACCGGCATAGAGCAGCTGCGCGAACGCCTCGCCGCCACCGCCCAGTTGACGGGACCGGACCATCCGCCGCCCCTGGAAGCCCTCTGCGACGACGTGCTCGACATGCTCGGCCCCGGCGACCGGGACGACGACATCGCGCTGCTCGCCGCCCGCTTCGACGGCATCGCGCCGAGTGACGTCGCGTACTGGTTCCTGGAGCCGGAGGACGCCACGCCCGCCCGCGCCCGCCGCCTGGCCCGCAGCGCCCTGGAGCGCTGGGGCCTCGAGGAGCTGACCGACTCCCTGGAGCTCCTGGTCAGCGAGGTCGTGACGAACGCCGTGCGGTACGCGTCACGCCCCGTGACCCTGCGCCTGCTGCGTACGGACGTGCTGCGCTGCGAGGTCGGCGACGACGTGCCGCAGCTGCCGAGGTTGCGGCAGGCGCGGGCCACGGACGAGGGCGGCCGGGGGCTTTACCTGGTCAACCGCCTGGCCCGGCGGTGGGGTGCGACCCGGCTCAGCACCGGAAAGGTGGTCTGGTTCGAGCTGAACCACGGCTGAGCGCGCGGCAGTGCACGGCGAAGGCGCCGGAAGCATCCGCTTCCGGCGCCTTCGCCGTGCCGTGTGGCCGTCAGTCCCTGCCGGGCCGCCCGTTCGGGTTCTCCGGGATCTCGATGGAGTCCGACGGGTCCGGCTCCTCCGGATCGTCCGTCGGGTCCTGCGTGGTCGGGTCGTCCGTCGGCGGCTCGGTCGTCGGGGTCTCGGTCGGCTTGTCCGTCGTCGGGTCGTCCGTCGGCGGCTTCGTCGTCGGGTCCTCGGTCTCCGAGGGCTCCTCCGTCGGCTCCTCGGGGGCCTGCGTGGTCGGCTCCGGGGGCGGTGCGATGGCCGCGCCCATCGAGGTGTCCAGGTCGAACTCGCTGGGCGAGCCCATCGCGTCGAAGGTGTACGCCGCCCAGATCTGCGCCGGGAAGCTGCCGCCGTCGACGCGCGGCAGACCGCCCGCGCCCTTCATGGAGACCTGCTTGGACTGCTCGGCGGTGCCCGCCGCGCCCTCGCCGAACAGGCCGACGGAGGTGACCAGCTTCGGCGTGTAGCCGGTGAACCAGGCCGACTTGTTGTCGTCGGACGTACCGGTCTTGCCCGCCACGTCCTGCACGGGGCTGCGCACCGCGCGGCCCGTTCCGTCGTCGACCACGCCGGTCAGGACCGAGGTGAGCGAGTCGGCGGTGCCGCGCTTGACGACCTGCTCGCCGATCGCGTCCGGCAGTTCGATCGAGCGGTCCTTGTGCTCGACGGACGCCACGATCTGCGGGGTGACCTTCTTGCCGTGGTTGTCGAGCGTCGCGTAGACGCCCGCCATCTCCAGCGGGCTCGCGCCCATGGTGCCCAGGGTCTGGGCGGGCACGGCGGGCAGATCCTCGACGTCCATGCCGAGCTTGCCCGCGGTCTCCAGGACGTCGTCCATGCCGACGTCCACGCCCATCTGCGCGAAGACGGAGTTGATGGACTTGTTCATCGCCTTCTGGACGGTGACAGGGCCGTAGCTCTTGTCGTCCTCGTTCGGCGGCGCGAAGGCGACGTCGCTGCCCTTGACCGGGCGCTCGCTGGTGCCGTCGTAGACCGTGCTCGCCGTGATCGGCCGGCCGGACTGCGTCGTGGCGCCCTTCTCCAGGGCCGCGGCGAGGATCAGCGGCTTGAAGGTGGAGGCGGGCTGGTAGTCACGCCGGGTGGCGTTGTTCGTGTAGTGCTTGACGTAGTCCTCGCCGCCGTACATGGCAAGGACCTTGCCGGTCTTGGGGTCGACGGACGCGGCGCCCGCCTGCACCCGGGCGTCGGCCTTGCGCTTGTCGGGGTCGAGCTGCTTGTTCAGCTTCTTGTCGACGGCCTTCTCCAGAAGCTGCTGCTTCTTCTTGTCGATGTTGAGCGTGATCGTGTAGCCGCCCGCGTCGAACTGCTCCTCGCTGAGGTGCCCGGCCTTCATGACCTCGGCCTTGGCCTCCTTCACGAGATAGCCGGCCTGGCCCTCAAGGCCGGGCGCGGCCTTGGGCTCGTCCGGCTTGTCGAAGGTCAGGCCCTCGCGTTCGCTCGCCGACAGCCAGTTCTCCTCGACCATGTTGTCGAGCACGTAGTTCCAGCGGGCCTTGACCAGCTTCTTGCTGGCGGGCGTGGCGGAGCTGTAGTCGTACTGGCTCGGGGCCTGGAGGAGTGCGGCGAGGTAGGCGCCCTGCGTGACGTTCAGCTTCTCGGCGTCGATGCCGTAGTACGCCTGGGCGGCGGCCTGGATGCCGTAGGCGCCGCGGCCGTAGTAGCTGGTGTTGATGTACCCGGCGAGGATCTTGTCCTTGCTGCTGTTCTGGTCCACCTTCAGCGAGATGACCAGTTCCCGGAACTTACGGGTCACCGTCTGGTCCTGCGTCAGGTAGTAGTTCTTGACGTACTGCTGGGTGATCGTCGAGCCGCCCTGCTTGCCCTTGCCGGTGACGGTGTTGATCAGGCCGCGGGCCGTGCCCTTGAAGTCGACGCCCTTGTCCTTGTAGAAGGACTTGTTCTCGGCGGCCACGAACGTGCGCTGCACCTTCTTGGGCACCTTGGCCAGGTCGACGACCTCGCGGTTCAGCTCGCCCGTCCTGGCGATGACATCGCCGTTCTTGTACTTGTAGACGTTGCTCTGGAGCTTGGCCGCGGCGTTGCCCTCGGGCACGTCGACCATCATGTAGAGGACGACGAAGCCGAGCATGCCGAGCAGGCAGAGCCCGAAGAACGTCCCGAGTATCTTCTTCAGCGTGAAGAAGCGGCGTATGCCCGTGCGCTTGGGCTTGCCGCCACCGGCTGGGCGTACGCGCGCTGCCCGGCGCGCGCCGCGCTGCCGCGCCTGTCGCTCTTCCGCTCGGCCCATGGCTCTGAGTGCTCCGCTTCCGTCTAGTCCACATGCGTACGTCGAGTCAGCTCATGAAGCTAACACCGCACCCTGGGACAAACTCCTGCCGATCCGGTCTTTTCCGGACGTGACAATGAGCACCTGTCCCTGATTACCGACGAACGCAGGACCGCAAAGGTTGCCCGGCTTTCGAACCTGTGAGCTCCTCGTGACAGGTATACATGGCACGTATACACACGGTGTAGAGTGCTCCGCATGTCCATCGGTCACACCCTCCTCGGCCTTCTTGAGTCGGGCCCGCGCCACGGCTACGACCTCAAGCGCACCTTCGACGAGAAGTTCGGGCACGACAAGCCACTGCACTACGGGCAGGTCTACTCGACCATGTCCCGCCTCCTGAAGAACGGCCTCGTCGAGGTCGACGGGATAGAGGCGGGCGGCGGCCCCGAGCGCAAGCGGTACGCGATCACGGACGCCGGCATCACCGATGTCGAGCGCTGGCTCGCCACCCCCGAGAAGCCCGAGCCCTACCTCCAGTCGACCCTCTACACGAAGGTCGTCCTCGCACTCCTCACCGACCGCGACGCCTCGGAGATGCTTGACGCCCAGCGCGCCGAACACCTGCGCCTGATGCGCATACTCACCGACCGCAAGCGCAAGGGCGACCTCGCCGACCAGCTGATCTGCGACCACGCCCTCTTCCATCTCGAAGCCGATCTGCGCTGGCTGGAACTCGCCGCCGCACGCCTCGGCAAGCTCGCCCAGGAGGTCCGCTCCGCATGACCCCCGCCGGTTCCCTTCTCACCGCCTCCGGGCTCCGCAAGGCGTACGGTCCGACCACCGCGCTCGACGACGCCGAGTTCTCCATCCACCCCGGCGAGGTCGTCGCCGTCATGGGCCCCTCCGGCTCCGGCAAGTCCACGCTCCTGCACTGCCTCGCGGGGATCGTCAAGCCCGACTCCGGCTCCATCACGTACAACGGCCGCGAGCTCACGGGCCTGCCGGACGCCACGCTGAGCGCCCTGCGCCGCAGCGAGTTCGGCTTCGTCTTCCAGTTCGGGCAGTTGGTCCCCGAGCTGACGTGCGTGGAGAACGTCGCGCTGCCGCTGCGGCTCAACGGCGCCAGGCGCAAGGACGCCGAGGCGACCGCCCGTACCTGGATGGAGCGCCTGGAGGTCGACGACGTCACCGGCAAGCGGCCCGGCGAGGTCTCCGGCGGGCAGGGCCAGCGCGTCGCCGTGGCCCGCGCGCTCGCCACGAGCCCGCGCGTGCTCTTCGCCGACGAACCCACCGGCGCCCTCGACTCCCTCAACGGCGAGCGCGTCATGGAGCTGCTCACCGACGCCGCGCGCTCGACGAACGCCGCCGTGGTCCTGGTCACGCACGAGACGCGGGTCGCCGCCTACTCCGACCGCGAGATCGTCGTACGCGACGGCCGGTCGCGGGACATGGAGCGGGCGATATGAGTCTCGACTCGCGCACCAGGGCCAAGACGGCTCCCCGGCCGCCGCTCGCCGACGCCACCGCGACGGTGTCCAAGGGGGGACCCCGCGCCTTCGTCCGCGACCTCGCCATGGGCATCCGCTTCGCCGTCGGCGGCGGCCGTGAGGGCTGGACGCGCACCCTCCTGACGGCCGTCGGCGTCGGCCTCGGCGTGGCCCTGCTGCTCGGCGCCGCGTCCGTGCCCACGCTGCTCCAGCACCGCGAGGACCGCTCGGTGGCCCGCTCGGCCGAGGACCAGTTCTCCGGCAAGAAGGTCGAGCGGTCGGACTCCACGGTCCTGCAGCGGGACGTTCCCACCGACTTCCGCGACGCGACGGTGAGCGGCCGCGTGCTGCGTGCCGACGGCGCGCACCCCGCCCTGCCGCCCGGCCTGGAGAAGATGCCGGCGGACGGCGAGATGGTCGCCTCGCCCGCCCTGCGCGAGCTCCTGGACAGCTCCGAGGGCGCCCTCCTGAAGGAACGGTTCGGCGACTACCGGATCACGGGCACCATCGGCGACGCGGGCCTGACCAACCCCAGGGAGCTCTACTACTACGCCGGTTCCGACGCCCTCACCCCGGCCAAGGGCGGCCACCGCGTGGCGGACTTCGGCTACAAGGAGCCCGCGGAACCCCTGGACCCGCTGCTGATCGTCCTGGTCGTCCTGATCTGCGTGGTCCTGCTGACCCCGGTGGTCATCTTCATCGGCACGGCCGTCCGCTTCGGCGGCGACCGGCGCGACCGGCGTCTTGCCGCGCTGCGTCTGGTCGGCGCCGACGCCCACAGCGTGCGGCGGATCGCGGCGGGCGAGGCCCTGTGCGGCGCGCTGCTCGGCCTTGCGCTCGGCGGTCTGTTCTTCCTGGGCGTGCGCGAGGTGATCGGCACCCTCGAAGGGTGGAAGATCAGCGCCTTCCCCTCCGACGTGGTGCCGGTGCCCGCCCTCGCCGTCCTCATCCTGCTCGCCGTGCCGGTCACCTCCGTCCTGGTCACGCTGATCTCGCTGCGGGCCGTCTCCATCGAGCCGCTGGGCGTCGTGCGCAGCACCAAGCCCCGCAAGCGCCGCGTGTGGTGGCGCGTCGTGATGCCGCTCGTCGGTCTCGGCATCCTGCTCGTGTCGGGCCGGGTCAGCGGCGACTACGCCCCGCCGGTCTTCGCCATCGGCGCCGGCGCGACGCTCACCCTGGTGGGCCTTGCGGTGCTGCTGCCCTGGCTCGTGGAGACCAGCGTGGCGCGGTTGCGCGGCGGCGGGCCCGTGCCCTGGCAACTGGCCACCCGCAGGCTTCAGTTGAGCAGCGGTACGGCGGCACGTGCGGTCAGCGGCATCACGGTCGCGGTGGCGGGTGCCATCGCCCTGCAGATGCTGTTCGTCGCGATGCACGACGACTTCAACACGACGACGGACAACGACCCCGGCCGGGCCAAGATCTCGGTCCGCGCGGACGTCGGCGACGGCGCGCTCGCAGGGCGGATGATCGAGAAGTTCCGCGCCACCAAGGGCGTCAAGAACGTCATCGCCACGACCTCCTCGTACGTCGTGCGGCCGGGCAAGCTGGAGAGCGGCGAGGACTTCCGGCCCCTGACGGAGCTGACGGTCGGCACCTGCGCGAACCTGCGCGAGCTGGCCCGCATCGGCTCGTGCCGGGACGGCGACACCTTCGTCGTGCACACCGGCAACAAGAGGCTGAACGCGTGGGTCGACAAGTCGGCCCGCCCCGGCAAGCCGATCGACCTGAGCGTCGACAGCTGGGACGACCCCGGCAAGCGGCACGTCCCCTGGACACTGCCCGCCGACGCCCGCACGGTCACGGCCCGCCCCGACCCGGGCGGCGACCTGCACGACGGCATCTACGCGACGCCCGGCGCGATCGACATGTCCAAGATGAAGGACGCGTCGACGACGGCGATGATCCAGGTGGACCCCAAGTCCCCGGACGCCGAGGAGTACATCCGCAACACCGCGGCCCACGTCGACCCGTTCCTTCAGGTGATGACGCTGCGGTCGGTCGAGCGCGACAAGCAGTACGCCACCATCCAGAAGGGCCTGCAGATCGGCGCGATGGCCACGATGGCGCTGATCGCGGCGTCCATGCTGGTCTCGATGATCGAGCAACTGCGGGAGCGCAAGCGCCTCCTCGCCGCCCTCACCGCGTTCGGCACCCGCCGCGCGTCGATGGCGTGGTCGATCCTGTGGCAGACCGCGATCCCGGTGGCGATCGGCCTCGCGCTGGCCGTGGCGGGCGGGCTCGGCCTCGGCTGGGTCATGGTCCGCATGATCGAGAAGTCGGTCACCGACTGGTGGCTCTTCGCTCCCCTGACGGTCGCGGGGGCCGCGCTCGTCGCCGTGGTGACGGTGCTCAGCCTGCCGCCGCTGTGGCGCATGATGCGCCCGGACGGCCTGCGCACGGAGTAACTCCCGCTCCAGGGGCGGCAGGTACGGCGGTACGTTGCCGGTGCGGGGTCACACCACCCGCACCGGCAACGGCTTCACGGCCCCCCGCATCGCCGCGGCGAGCGCCTCGTACTCCGCCGCGCGCGCGGCGCCCGTACGCATCGCCAGGGCGATCCGCCGGGTCGGCGCCGGGTCCGCGAAGTACCCGGTGAGCAGCTGATTGCTGCGGCTGGTCTCGACGCGGACCGCGGTGCGCGGGAGCAGCGTCACACCGAGCCCGCCGGCCACCAGCTGTACGAGGGTGGAGAGCCCGGCGGCCGTCGTGGTCACCGGGGCGTCCGCGCGCCCGGCCTCCCGGCAGATGTCCAGGGCCTGGTCGCGCAGGCAGTGCCCCTCGTCGAGCAGCAGCAGGTTCAGCTCGCGCAGGGCTTCGCGCGGGATTCCCTCGCGTCCGCCGAGCCAGTGGTCGAGCGGCGTGACGAGCACGAAGTCCTCGTCGAACAGCGGGAGTTCGGTGACGCCGGGCACGCCGAGCGGCACGGCGAGAAGGAGCAGGTCGAGACGCCCCGCCCCGAGCCCCTCAATCAGCGACGAGGTCTGCTCCTCATGCACTTGGAGGTCCAGGTCCGGGTACTTCTCGTGGACGAGCCCGATGAGCGTGGGCAGCAGGTAGGGCGCCACGGTCGGGATCACGCCGAGCCGCAGCGCCCCGGTGAAGGGCGCGCGTACCGCGTCCGCCTCCTCCATCAGCGCCCCGACCTCTTCGAGCACGGCCCTGGCCCGCACCGCGAGGCGCTCACCGGCCGACGAGAGAAGGACCTTGCGGGTCGTACGCTCGACCAGGGTGACACCGAGTGTCTCCTCCAGGGCGGACACGGCGCCGGAGAGCGCCGGCTGGCTCATCCCTATTGCTACCGCCGCGTCCCTGAAGTGCAGATGTTCGGCCACGGCCGCGAAGGCGCGCAGCTGCGCCAGGCTGGGCTGCTTGCCCCTATTTATGGCTCTCACTGATAGCCACCTCCGATCAACAGAACAGAGTGTAGCTATTTCCCTAATCAATGCACTCTGTGCCACGATCGACAGCAGTCCAACCCCCTGGAGCCCCTTACCCGGGTTCCTATGCTGCAAGGAGAGTCCGTGCTCACTGTCGGTGACAAGTTCCCCCAGTTCGATCTGACCGCCTGCGTCTCCCTGGAGAAGGGCGCTGAGTTCAAGCAGATCGACCACAAGACCTACGAGGGCAAGTGGAAGATCGTCTTCGCGTGGCCCAAGGACTTCACCTTCGTGTGCCCGACCGAGATCGCCGCCTTCGGCAAGCTGAACGACGAGTTCGCTGACCGTGACGCCCAGATCCTCGGCTTCTCCGGTGACTCCGAGTTCGTGCACCACGCCTGGCGCAAGGACCACCCGGACCTGACGGACCTGCCCTTCCCGATGCTGGCCGACTCGAAGCACGAGCTCATGCGTGACCTCGGCATCGAGGGCGAGGACGGCTTCGCGCAGCGCGCCGTCTTCATCGTCGACCAGAACAACGAGATCCAGTTCACGATGGTGACCGCCGGTTCCGTGGGCCGTAACCCCAAGGAGGTCCTCCGGGTCCTCGACGCCCTCCAGACCGACGAGCTCTGCCCCTGCAACTGGACCCAGGGCGACGAGACCCTCGACCCGGTCGCGCTGCTCTCGGGCGAGTGAACGGAAGGTACTGACATGGCACTCGACGAACTGAAGTCCGCCGTACCGGACTACGCCAAGGACCTGAAGCTGAACCTCGGCTCGGTCATCGGCAACTCGGACCTGCCGCAGCAGCAGCTGTGGGGCACGGTGCTCGCCTGCGCGATCGCCTCCCGCTCCCCGAAGGTGCTGCGCGAGCTGGAGCCCGAGGCGAAGGCGAACCTCTCCCCCGAGGCGTACACCGCCGCCAAGTCGGCCGCGGCCGTCATGGCGATGAACAACGTCTTCTACCGCACGCGCCACCTGCTCTCCGACCCGGAGTACGGGACGATGCGGGCCGGCCTGCGGATGAACGTCATCGGCAACCCGGGCGTGGAGAAGGTCGACTTCGAGCTGTGGTCGCTCGCGGTCTCCGCGATCAACGGCTGCGGCCAGTGCCTGGACTCGCACGAGCAGGTGCTGCGCAAGGCCGGCGTGGACCGCGAGACGATCCAGGAAGCCTTCAAGATCGCCGCCGTGATCCAGGCGGTCGGCGTCACGCTGGACTCTGAGGGATTCCTGGCGTAGTCGCCTCGAGCCCAACTGAGCGGCCCCGCCCAGCTTCTGCTGGGCGGGGCCGCTTTTCGGTTACACCGTGGTGCGCGTACCGGAATCACCGGCTTCGCCGAGTTCGTCCTCAAACGCCGGACGGGCTGAACTCTGCCTACCCGCCCGCACCCGGCGACGGGGAAGCCGGAGGCTCCACCGGGGCGACGTCCACCGCCGTCGCCCCCCGCGGCTGCGGCGCCTGCTTCAGCGCGGCCTCGCGGGAGTACGCCCGCAGGTAGCCCACCACCGTGTTCGTCACGGCGACGAGCGGCACGGCCACCACCGCCCCGCCGATCCCGGCGACAAGACCGCCCGCGGCCACCGAGAGCACCACCGCCAGCGGATGCACCCGTACGGCACGGCCGAGGATGAACGGCTGCAGGATGTGACCCTCGATCTGCTGCACGGCAAGGACCACGACCAGGGTCATCACACCGGTGAAGACGCCCTGCGTCACCAGGCCCACCACCACGGCGAGCGCGCCCGAGATGACCGCGCCCACCAGCGGGATGAACGCGAACAGGAAGATGAAGACGGCCAGCGGCACCGCCATCGGCACCCCGAGGAAGTAGATCCCGAGCCCGATGAAGATCGCGTCGATCAGAGCCACTATCACCGTGCCGCGCACATAGGCCGTCAGCGTGCGCCAGGCACGCGGCCCCGCGCCCGCGATGCCGGGCCGCGCGGGCGCCGGGACCAGCTTCAGGACCCACTGCCAGATGCGCTTGCCGTCGTACAGCAGGAAGAGCGTGGAGAACATCGCGAGCAGGATGCCCGTCATGGCCTCCACGATGACGGTGACGCCTTCGAGGCCCGCCGACGTCAGTTCCTCGGTGTTCGCCCCGACCGCCTCGCGCAGGCTCTTGGCGATGTCGTTGATCTGGTCCTCGGTGACGTGGAACGGGCTGGTGAGCAGCCAGTTGCGCAGATCGTCGATGCCGTCCTGGACCTGACTGGAGAGCGTGTCCGCGTTGTCCATGACCTGCCAGACAACGAACCAGCCGACCAGGCCCATGATGACGAAGCCGAGCACGGCCGTCACGACCGTCGCGAGCCCTCTCGGTAGTCCGAGCCGCTTGAGCCGGGCCACCGTGGGCTGGAGCATCGCGGTGATGAGCAGCGCCGCGACGAAGGCGAAGACGACGAGCTGCACGGCGCTGATGACCTTCATAAGGACCCAGAGCGTGCCCGCGAGCACGAGAAGGCGCCAGCCGGCCTCGGCCGCGACCCGCATCCCCCACGGAACCGCCGCGACGGGGTCGGGGCGTGCCGCCACGTCCGGGGCGTACGAGGGCGGGGCGGGCACGACCTGCTCCTCCGCGGCCGCGTCGCCCTCGGCGGCGGCGGCCTCGTCGGCGTAGGACCGCCGCGAGGTCCTGATGCCGTCCTCAGGGCCGGAGTCGGGCTCGTCCCGCCCCATCCGCTCCCCCATCTGCGACAGCCCGGCACCGAGCCTGCCGATCCACCCTGGCACTCGCGACATGATCCGTCCTCTTCCCCCGTCTTGCCCCACCACTCCCCCCTGGAAGTTGTCGGAATGACCGTACACGGCTGAGACCCCCCACCGAAGGACGGTGAGGGGCCTCAGAAAGGTTGAGCGATACGCGGCTCAGTACCAGTTGTTCGCCTGCCAGAAGTCCCAGGCTCCGCACGGGCTTCCGTAGCGGTCGTTCATGTAGCCGAGGCCCCACTTGATCTGCGTGGCGGGGTTCGTCTGCCAGTCGGCACCGGCCGAGGACATCTTGGAACCGGGCAGCGCCTGGACGAGGCCGTAGGCACCCGAGGAGGGGTTGCTGGCCTTGTAGTTCCAGGTGGACTCGTGGTTGACGATGTTGCTGAAGCACTGGAACTGGTCACCGGGGACCATCTGCCGTGCCATCGCCTGGACCTGCGAGACGGAGTACGAGGACTGCGGGGCGAAGTCCGAGGCGTCGCGCGCGGAAGAACGGCTGGCCTTGGTCTCGGCCTGGTCGCGCTCCTTCTTGGCCGCGGCCTTCTCCGCCTTCTCGGCGGCCTCGGCCTTCTCCGCGGCCTTCTGCTTCGCGATCGCCGACTCGGCGGCCTTCTTGCGGGCCGCTTCTGCCGCGGACTTCTTCGCGGCCGTGTCCGCAGCCATGGCCTGTGCGTCGGCCTGCTGCGTCAGGGACGCGGTCTGCACCTGGGCCTGCTGACCCGCGGGGATGTCTGCGAGGAGTGTCGCGTCGCTTGCTGTCGCCTCGAAGTCGTTGTCATTCGAGGCGCCCGGGGTGCTGCCCGAGGCGACACCGACAACAGCGCCGACGGTGGTGACCGCGGTGGCGGATGCCACGGCGAATCCCCGGACCGAAATCCGGCTCACACGGTTTCCTTCCAGCATCGCCCGCTAGGTGACCTCGCGGACGCAATCTTGCCCCTGACGCTGGCCTCCGCTTGGTATCGGTCACGGGAGGCACGGGCCCGGTGGGCAACTCCCGTGACGGGAGCGCCGCGTGGTGCTCGGGCGGCATGCGACGGCCACTATGAAGTTCTGGGTTTCCTGTGTTGCCGTACCCCTGGGGGTACACGTGTGTCGCATGCGGGGCCTGACAGGACCCAGACTCTGCCCCAGCCGGATGCCGCAAGGCAATTCTCCGTGCCGTGTGAAAGCTCACACCTCGTTTGCCCCAGGAGTTTTTCGGAAAAGGGCGGACGCCATGACGCCGCCCGGCTAAGCTCCTTCGCTTCGCCGGGCGGCGCCAACTACCGCGTAACCAGGGTGAACTGGTCAGATCTGGCCGTCCTCCAGCATTTCGGTCACCAGCGCCGCGATCTGCGAACGCTCCGATCGGGTGAGCGTGACGTGGGCGAAGAGCGGATGGCCCTTCAGCTTCTCGACGACGGCAACTACCCCGTCGTAGCGCCCCACTCGGAGGTTGTCGCGCTGGGCGACGTCATGGGTCAGGACGACCCGGGAGTTCGCTCCGATCCTGGACAGAACGGTCAAAAGGACGTTCCGCTCCAGGGATTGGGCCTCGTCGACGATCACGAACGCGTCATGCAACGAGCGCCCGCGGATATGGGTGAGAGGGAGCACTTCGAGCATCCCGCGCGCCGTCACCTCCTCGATGACCGCCTTGCCCGCGACCGAGCCCAGCGTGTCGAAGACCGCCTGGGCCCAGGGGCCCATCTTCTCGGCCTCGGTGCCCGGCAGATAGCCCAGCTCCTGCCCGCCCACCGCGTACAGCGGCCTGAAGACCATCACCTTCTGGTGCTGGCGGCGCTCCAGGACCGCCTCGAGTCCCGCGCAGAGCGCCAGGGCCGACTTGCCGGTGCCCGCCCGGCCGCCCATCGACATGATGCCGATGTCCGGATCGAGCAGCAGATCCAGCGCGATGCGCTGCTCCGCACTCCTCCCCTTGAGGCCGAAGGCCTCCCGATCGCCGCGTACGAGACGGACATTGCCCTCGGCCGTGACACGGCCCAGCGCCTTGCCCCTCTCCGACTGGATGGTGAGGCCCGTGTGGACGGGCAGGTCGGCCGCCTCGGGCACATACAGGGTGTCCTCCTCGAAAAGGAGGTCCACCTGTTCGCCGGAGAGGGTCAGTTCGGACATTCCGGTCCAGCCGGAGTCCGTGATGGCGAGCTCGGCGCGGTACTCCTCCGCGAGGAGGCCGACCGAGGACGCCTTGATCCTCAGGGGCAGATCCTTCGACACGACGGTGACGTCGTATCCCTCTGCCTGGAGGTTGCGCGCTACGGCGAGAATCCGTGAGTCGTTGTCCCCCAACCGGTAGCCGGCCGGAAGCACGCCGGGATCGGAGTGGTTGAGCTCGACGCGCAGCGTGCCGCCCAGGTCGCCGATCGGGATCGGCGCGTCCAGGCGACCGTGCCTTACCCGGCAGTCGTCCAGGAGGCGCAGGGCCTGCCGGGCGAAGTAACCGAGCTCGGGATGGTGCCGCTTCGCCTCGAGTTCCGTGACCACGACGACGGGCAGCACGACTTCGTGCTCGTCGAAGCGGTACATGGAGTTCGGGTCAGCGAGCAGAACGCTGGTGTCGAGAACATAGGTGCGCCTGTCGGGCATGCGGCGCTTTGTGCTGGTCACCACGGAAGGACGTACCCCCTCGGATGAGGTCGGGGAGCGACGGGAAGGATGCCGGGAGAAGTCCGGACCGGTCTCGTGCCGCATGCGCGGGCCGAGCTCCGGCCCTCCACTTCGCCCGTACTCACCGCACGGTCGTCCTGGTGCAAAGGGCCTCCCGGGCGGACGGCCCCATGCCGTCCGCTGAGATACGACATCCGTGAATCGGATGTCGACCTGGAAGGCTTATTCCCTCGAACGTGCGCAGCCATGCCAGGGCATATGACGGCGCGTCCGTGAACTCTGGGTTACTCGCGCCCCACCGACACGAGCACCTCGCGTGCCCCGTGGGCCGTCAGCCGCCGTAGCGCCGGTGCCTGGCCGCGTAGTCACGCAGCGCGCGCAGGAAGTCGACCTTGCGGAAGGCCGGCCAGAAAACTTCACAGAAGTAGTACTCGGAGTGGGCCGACTGCCAGAGCATGAAGCCGGACAGGCGCTGCTCACCACTCGTTCGGATCACCAGGTCGGGGTCCGGCTGGCCGCGGGTGTAGAGGTGCTTGGAGATCAGGTCGACGTCGACGGTCTCGGCGACGTCCTCCAGGCTCGTGCCCTTATCGGCGTGGTCCAGGATCAGCGAGCGGACCGCGTCGGCGATCTCCTGCCGGCCGCCGTACCCGACGGCCACGTTGACCAGTATTCCCTTGTTGCCGTGGGTGGCCTGCTCGGCCTCCTTGAGGACGGCCTGGGTGCGGGCGGGCAGCAGGTCCATCGTGCCCACGTGGTGCACGCGCCAGCGGCCGTCGGTGGCGAGGCTGCGGACCGTGTCCTCGATGATGCCGAGGAGCGGGATGAGCTCCTGCTCGGGGCGGTCGAAGTTGTCCGTCGACAGCATCCACAGGGTGACGACCTCGACGTCCGTCTCGGCGCACCAGCCGAGGAACTCCTCGATCTTGTACGCGCCCGCCTGGTGGCCCTGTTCGGTGGTCCCGCCGGATGCCTTCGCCCAGCGCCTGTTGCCGTCGAGGATGACCCCGATGTGCTTGGGCACCTGATCGTGGTCGAGGCGGCCTTCCACCCGGCGTGCGTAAAGTCCGTACACCAGGTCGCGCAGGTTCACTTCTGTCAGCCCCTCCATGCAGATGGCAGTCCCCGAAGGCGAAAGCCTACCGCTGTGAGGGCGGGCCTCCGCCCTCGGGTGACGCGGTCCTCCGCCTCCCGGTGGAGCCGGGCCGGCCCTCGGAAGTTGCGTGGCTGAAGTAGCTTCATACCCATGAACGACACGTCTCTGTACCAAGCGGCAGCGGACCGTTACGACGCCATGGAGTACCGGCGCACGGGCCGCAGTGGCCTGAAGCTGCCCGCCGTCTCCCTCGGCCTGTGGCACAACTTCGGCGACGACAAGTCCCTGGAGAGCCAGCGCGCGATCCTGCGCCGCGCCTTCGACCTGGGCGTCACGCACTTCGACCTGGCGAACAACTACGGCCCGCCGGCCGGTTCGGCCGAGCTCAACTTCGGCAAGCTGTTCGCCCAGGACTTCGCCCCGTACCGCGATGAATTGGTCCTCTCGACCAAGGCGGGCTACCTCATGCACCCCGGCCCGTACGGCGAGTGGGGTTCGCGCAAGTACCTGCTGTCGTCCCTCGACGCCTCGCTCAAGCGGATGGGCGTCGACTACGTCGACATCTTCTACTCGCACCGCTTCGACCCCGAGACCCCGCTCGAAGAGACGATGGGAGCGCTCGCCTCCGCCGTGCGGCAGGGCAAGGCGCTGTACGTGGGTGTCTCCTCCTACAACAGCGAGCAGACCGCCGAAGCGGCGCGCCTGCTGCGGGAGATGGGCGTTCCCGCGCTCATCCACCAGCCCTCGTACTCGATGATCAACCGCTGGACCGAGGACGACGGCCTGCTCGACACGCTCGAGGACGCGGGCATGGGCTGCATCTCGTTCGTGCCGCTCGCGCAGGGCCTGCTCACGAACAAGTACCTGAAGGGCATCCCGGAGGGTTCGCGAGCCACGCAGGGCAAGTCGCTCGACCCCGACCTCCTGAGCGACGAGGTCGTACGCCGCCTCAACGGCCTGAACGACATCGCGGCCCGCCGTGACCAGTCGCTCGCCCAGCTGGCCCTCAACTGGGTGCTGCGCGACGAGCGGATGACGTCGGCGCTCATCGGCGCCTCCAGCGTGAAGCAGCTCGAGGAGAACGTCGCGGCGCTGGCGGGCCCGAAGCTCACCGAGGAGGAACTCACCGAGATCGACACCTTCGCGGTGTCGACGCCGGGGACGAACATCTGGGCCGGGCGCGGCTAGTCCTGGCGGAACGCCTCAGCCCGCGTATCCCTGCCCCGGGGCGGGGGTGCGCGGGCGCTTGAACCAGGCGCCCACGTCGCCGGGCGCCAGCAGGATGACCGCCGCGATCGAGCCGAGCAGCGCGAGGGCGCCGCCCGGGTTACCGCCGGCCAGCGCGCCGAGACCGAACGCGATCTGGACGCTCATCAGCACGATGCACGTCACCCGCACTCCGTTGCCCGCGTTCTGGAACGAGAAGGCGAAACCGGCGGCCACCAGCAGGCACACGTTCGCCCCTGCGGCCGCGCCCGCCGTCGTCGCGTCTCCCGAGGCGGCTATCGCGATGGAGCCGAGCACGGTGAGTCCGGCGAGGGCCCAGATGACGATCTGCGCGGCGCGGAGCGAACCAGGCATCTTCTGCGGGGCCATGGGGCCGTACCCGTAAGAGGGGAGGCCGGGCTGGGGGCCCACCTGCGGGCCTGCCTGCGGATCATGGGGCGGCGGAGGGAACTGGTTCGACATGTCCCTGACCATAACCGGCACAAAAAATCGGGCCGGTCCATGGGGGGGAGATGGACCGGCCCGAGGGGGGGTTTCCACCATAACCCTTCGTAAGGGAAGTCGCGCGCATCGGCGTGCCACAACTACTCTCCGAAATCGCGCGGCGACTGCGCGGCCCTGCTCCCACACCGCATTTCGGCCTTGGCGGCATATTCCGGCCCTGCGCGGCAGTAGCCCGTTGGAGGGACGGGGCAGGGGCGCCCGCTTGACGTGGCGGGCGTGGGGGCCGCTAGCTTCGGCCGGCATGGCGACGCTTCTGCTCCCGAACGGCCGGACCCTCCCCCTGGAGATCGCGGACTCCGCGGGCGCACGGCGGCGCGGCCTGCTCGGCCGTGACGGGGTGAGCGGGGCGATGCTTTTGAGCCCGGCGAGCAGCGTGCACACGGTGGGGATGCGGTTCGCCGTCGACGTGGCGTATCTGGACCGGGAGCTGCGGGTGCTGTCCGTGCGGACGATGCGGCCCTGGCGGATCGGCCGCCCCCGGCTGCGGGCCCGGCACGTCCTGGAGGCGGAGGCCGGGGCGATGGCGGGGTGGGGCGTGTGCCGGGGGGTACGGGTGGGGGTCGAGGTGTGACCCGGCCGAGCAGCAGGCCAAGAGATGCAGAGGGAGGGGGCGCGCGGGGCCGCGCAGCCCCCTCCACCGCGCGGCACCGCACACGTGGCTTTGCTCACGCGAATTCGCCTTGGTCTGAACTTACGTGATTCTCGCCGCCGGATCGAGCCAGTCCGGATAACGATGCGGAATCAACGCCACCTGTACCGGGATCACTTGGCTGGTTCGGCCCGCTCGCCACGCTTGGCTAACGATCGACCTCGGCAGGCAACCATCGGCCCGCTTTTCCCGTCAGGCGGCTTTGCCGTCCTTCTTGCACTCGCGGTTGGCCACCAGCTGCTGCATGTTCTCGTCGCCCCACACGCCCAGCGGGATCAGCGCCTCGTTCAGGGACGTGCCGAGGGGGGTGAGCGAGTACTCCACCTTCGGCGGCACCTCCCGGTACACCTCGCGATGGACGATGCCGTCGGACTCCAGCTCGCGCAGCTGCTGGATGAGGACCTTCTCGCTGATGCCGGCGATGTGCCGCCTCAGCTCGCCGAAGCGCAGCGTCCTGCCCGCGTAGAGCGCCCAGAGGATCATCGGCTTCCACTTGCCGCCGACGACGTCCACGGCGGCGTCGAGCCCACAGACGTACATCGCCTTGGTCTCCTTGCCGCTCTCCCCGGCACTCCCGGCGCCGCTCCCGCTCCCCGGATTACCCTCCGCGCCGCTCTTCGGCATGGTCCACTCCTCGTGTCCGCAGAGCCACTTCCCCCGTCGACAGTACCGAAGGAGACCCCCGATGAGCGCCCCTTCCACCGTCACGTGGAGTGCTGCCAACGCCCGGCGCATGGAGCGGCAGTTCCTACGGACTCCGGCGGCGCCGGGTGAGGCCGGACCCGGCGAGGTGGTCGACGCGATGCTCGCCGCGCAGGCCCAGGTGATGTCGGCCGCGGAGCTGTCGGTGGGGCTGCGGATGGACGGGGCGACCCGGCAGGACGTACGGGCCGCGTTGTGGGGCGAGGAACCGAGCCTGGTCAAGACGTACGGGCCGCGCGGCACGATCCACTTCCTGCCGACCGCGGAACTCCCGTTCTGGACGGCCGCGTTGTCCGCGATGTCGTCCGGACCGAGCCCGTTCAAGGCGGAGGACCGGCTGACGCCCTCCCAGACGGAGGAGATCGTGAGCGCGATCGGCGAGGCGCTGGACGGCGTCCGGCTGACCATCGACGAGCTGAGCGAGGAGGTCGTGGCGCGTACGGGGCCCTGGGCGGGCGACCTGGTGCTGCCCGCCTTCCAGGGGATGTGGCCGCGGTGGCGCTCGGTCATGCATCTCGCGGGCCACCGCGGGGTGCTGTGCTTCGCACCGAACCGGGGCCGCAAGGTGACGTACACGCGTCCGCCGCTGTCCGATGCCCCACAGCTCTCCGCGGGGGAGGCGACGGAGCAACTGGTCCAGCGCTTCCTGTACGCGTACGGGCCCGCGAGGCCGCACGAGTTCGCCAAGTGGGCGGCTGCGCCGGACGGCTGGGCGAGCGGTGTGTTCGCGACGCTGGCATCCGCCGGAAAGATCGAGGCGGTGGAGATGGAGGCCGTGGAGACGGAGGCGGCGGGCGCGGGGGCGAGTGGGACGGTGTCCGCGTGGGTGGTCGCGGAGGACACGGAGTTCGCGGGTGAGCCGGTGCGGGGTGTGCGACTGCTGCCGTACTTCGACGCGTACGTGATCGCCTCACACCCGCGGGCCGGCCTCTTCCCGGGCCGGGCGTACGAACGAGCACTGGCCGGGGGCCAGGCGGGCAACTTCCCGGTGCTGCTGATCGACGGAGTCGTGGCGGGAGTCTGGCACCAACGCCGCTCCGGCCGCCGCCTGACGGTCACGGTGGAACCTCTGAAGGCACTGAGCACCGCCGAGGGGCGGGAGCTGGCGGGGCAAGTGGAGCGGGTGGGGGAAGTGTTGGAGGGGGTGGCGGAGTTGGTGGTGGGGAAGGTGACGGTGGGGGCGCACGCGTAGGCCGGGGCTGCGGGCGCCACTGCTCCTCACCCTGTTTACCGCTTGCGGGCGTCGAAGAGGTGGCGGGTGCTGTGGGCGACGAAGGAGCCGTCGGTCTCGATCCGGTCGTGCAGTTCCCGCAGCCGCGACCAGTACCGCTCCACCGAGAAGTCCGGCACCATCCACACCACCTTGCGCAGGAAGTGGACGACGGCGCCGACGTCGTAGAACTCCATCCGCAGCCGTTCCGCCCGCAGGTCGACGATCTCCAGGCCCGCCGCTTCCGCCTCGGCCCGTTCGGCGTCGGGGTGGCGGGCGTTGCGCACGTCCTCGGGCTGCGGGCCGAGGAAGTACTCGACGACCTCGAAGGCGCTGGCGGGGCCGACGTGCTGGGCGAAGTACGTGCCGCCGGGGCGCAGCACGCGGGCGATCTCGTCGAAGTGTGCCTTCACCGGGTGCCGGCTGGTGACGAGGTCGAACGCCTCCGCCGCGAACGGCAGCGGCGCGTCCTCCGGCGAGGCCACGACCACCGCGCCGCGCGGATGAAGCAGCGAGGTCGCCTTGGCCACGTTCGGCGCCCACCCCTCCGTGGCGACGACGAGCGGCGGCAGGGAAGGCGCGGACGCGAGGACCTCGCCGCCGCCGGTCTGGATGTCGAGGGAGGCGGTGGCGTGCCCGAGCCGCTCTCCCATGGCGTGGGCGTACCGCCAGGAGGGCCGCTCCTCGGTGGCCCGCCCCTCGAACCACGAGAAGTCCCACCCCTCGGTCGGGGCCGACTCCGCTTCCGCCACAAGTACGTCGAAACCGCTCATGACCCGATCTTCGCATCACACAGGGTCACAACTCACGCGCATTTCCGCTGATGGTCGCCTCCGGCAGCGAAACCCTGGGCTGTGTTTCGTGACGCAAGGTCGTGGTCTTCCGCACCTCGCATTACTGGAACGTCTGCTTCCACTGCGGGGGCGGGCAGCGGGGCGGGGCGCAGGAAAGTCCCGGACCCGGGCACCACCGCCACCACGCATCTGCTTCACCGAGGCACAGACGCGCAGGTCAGGGTAGGCGTGCAGTCGAGTACGATCTTTGGCGACCAAGAACAAAATGGGGGAACGCAAATGCGCCTGAGCTCGACGACTCGCATCGCCGGAACCGTACTCGCCCTGTCCGCGGCGCTGCTGGCCACCGCCACTGCCGCGCACGCGAGCGCACGATCCGCGCACGAGGACGCCTCACCCACCGCGAAGCCCGGCATATCGACCAGGGCCGCGGTCGGCAAGTACAGCAAGCTCATCAATAAGTCGAAGCAGACGAACTACACGAACCAGAAGGACGAGATCGCCCGCTGTACGGCCCAGACCAAGGGCATGACGTGCATGATCAACAAGACGGCGTCGGCGACGCGCACCATTGACGCGGGTTTCGGCCTCAGCCGCGGCGCCGTCGCGGGCAGCCTGAACATCAGCCAGGCCAAGACCCAGTCCGTCGCCGTGACGTGCAGCTCCCCGGTGAAGAAGGGGCACTCGCTCGTCGCGTACCCGATCGGCACCCGGTACAAGTACAAGATCGAGAAGCACATCACCACGCCTCTCGACTACAAGGCCGGTACGAGCGGGTGGAAGCACGCCTTCAACCCGGCTCCCGCGAAGGTGAGTTGCAAGGTCAAGTGAGTGTTCTCCGCCCTGACCGAGCCATGCCCGCTCGACGCGGCGCGCGCAGCGTGTCGGTCCGTCGGCGCGTCGTGGCCGGGGCCGCTGCCATCGCCGTCGGCGGAGCCGCGATGCTGCTGAGCGGGTGCGGCAGCCACGACGACCCGGACACGCCCGCCCACGTGCCGGTCACCTCGTTCGTCGGTCAGACCGTCGCGCAGGTGGAAGAGGGGCTGCCGGCGGCCTCGTCGATGGTGTCGTACGACCTGTCCAAGCCGGTCACCGGTGAGAAGGCGACCTACGGCACCGCGAAGGACAAGGGGACGCACGCCGACTGGATCGTGGTGGCGGCATGCGCGGACACGAAGGACCTCGAGGACGACACCCGCCTCGCGGCCGGGGTCCTGCGCGCGGACGCGTACACGGACGCCATCGCGCGGGGCGCCAAGGACCATGCCTTCGACCGCTACTTGGCGGAGTGCGGCAAGTAGCTGGCCGCCGGTGGCCGCCGCCTAGCTCTGCGTCCCCGCGTCGCTTGCTCCTGTTTCTCCCCGGGGGAACGTGACCTCGACGCGGCGGTTCTTCTTGCGGCCCTGCTCGGAGGTGTTGTCCGCGATCGGATAGTCCTCGCTGTAGCCGCGTACGGAGTACGTGACCTCGGGGCCCAAGTAGCTCGCCAGCTTGTCGTGCACCGCTTCCGCGCGCTTGCGGGAGAGGGTCTTGCCGTGGCTGTAGGAGCCGAGGTTGTCCGTGAAGCCGAACACCCTGACGGTCGTCGCCTTCTGCGCCTTGGCCTCTTCCGCGATCGCCTTGATACGGGCGTTCGCCTCGGGGTTCAGCTTGTTGCTGTCCTTGGGGAAGAGGACTTCCGCCTGCAGCGCGAACTTCACGTCCGTGTTGGTGTCCTCGCGGCGTTCCTCGCCGCCGAGGTCCTCGACGACCGACTTGATGTCCAGCACCTTCGCCGGGGCAAGGGTCGCGCCATCGGCCAGCTTCAACCCCGGGCTGTTGGAGTCGACCTCGGGGGGCGGTGATGTGGTGGTGCTGCCCGGGGGTGCGCTGGGGTCTTCGTCGTCGGCGAAGGCTGGGGTGCCGGTGAGGAAGACCAGGGCTGTGAGGGTGACCGTCGCCGTCGCCGTCGCTGTGGCGAGGGTACGGGTGCGGGTGCGTGATCGTGGGTGGCCCATGGGTCACTCGCCCTCGGAGATCTCGATGGAGGCGGGGGGCATCGCTCCCACCTGGAAGGCGACCTTGGACGTGCCCTCCGGCGGGGCAGGGAACTGGGCATACCAGTCAGCGGTCTGGCCGGGCTTCACACCGCCGGTGAATTTGGTGCACAGGCACCGCCCCTCCGTGTCGCGGAGAACCAAGTACTTCTTCTTCCCCGCGTTGTCGACCAGGCTCGCCCCGGCCACCGATGACCCGTTCTTGTTCAGCTCGCGCTCTTCGCCTCGCCAGTTGGCCGCAGCCCAGAACTTGCCCCCACTGTTGGTCACCTTGCCGGAAACCGTGACGAAACCACCCTCATCACGGGTGGCGGACGAGACCGTGAGGGTGATGTTCTCCTCCCCCTTCACCTCTGCCAGCACCTGGTCCGTCGCCGGAGCTTTGGACTTCTCGTCCTTGCCCTCGTCGCCCTCACTGCTCTTGGTCGTCGCAGGTGACGAAGCGCCTTTCTCCGGCTTGTCATCACCGCCGTCGTCCCCACCACCACAACCGGCGACCGCAAGGACCAGCCCAGTAGTGATCGCCACAGCGGTCATTGCCCTGCGGGTCTTTTTGGTGCGCCGAATGCTCATCGGTACGGATTCCTTCTTTCGTCGGCCACTCATCAGTCAGCCAGGTGAACAGAGAAGAGAACGGACGCATCCGGAAGATCGTCCAGCTCGAAGTCTTCCGGATCGATCTCGATGGATTCGCCGCCGTCGCATTCGAATTCCACGGCCTTCTCGGGGTCCGCCGAAGGAGCAACATCGCAGCGCGGCTTGATGATGGCGGTGGCTTCGGCCCGGGCGTGCTGGGACTCCGTACCGGGGATGATCGAATCCCCCACCGTGTAGTTGGTCTCGATCTCCGCTCGGAACCCCGGAAAGCCGTTCACTTCGGCCGGGCCGAAGCCGATGACAGACGAGTCGTTGTCCGCAGCCAGCGCGTCCGCCGCACCTTCGGCGCCGTCACCGTCGAAGTTGTCGCCGGCGAGCCAGTCGAGCCAGTCGTCGCCCTCGCCGATGGACGCCCCCAGCCCGTCGACAAGTTCCTCTCTTGCCTCCTGCGCGGCCGCCAACGCAGCGGCGTCCGCAGCGGATTGAGCCCCGTTCCGCGCGGATGCGGCTTGCGCGAACGCGAAGAACGCGAACGCAACAAAGAGCAGAATCCCCGTCACCCAGATGTAGATGGGGAGAGTCTGCCCTGTGTCATCGAGGCGACGACTGCGCCTCAGCCGCCGATCACGTCCGACACCGCGTCCTGGATCGCTCCGGAGATCTGGCCGTCGAGACCCAAGCCGTCGATCAGAACGAAGATCCCCGCAATAAGAATCATCAACCCCGCATACTCCACAAACCCAGCCCCCGCATCCCGCTCCCTCCCCCGAACCCGGGAAGTCACGGTCACCGTCCAGTCGATCCAGACTCTGAGTACGCGTTCCTTCAGCACGACGGCCCCTTCTTTCCCACCCGATACACGCACACGTACACGCATCCGTACTCGCGCCCGCATCGCGGAACACACCGCGAATCGCACTGCCGGCGCAACCGATTCCGACGCCGCTGTCGTCATAGGCAACGTACGCGAGATCTTGTGACCCAACAGCCACTCTCCGCAACCAATACCTTCTGGTGCGCGGAAGTTGGCGAGTTCCCTTCCCCGGTGGCGAGGTCATCACGCGCCTCGGGGGCTTGCGGTGGAGGTACCGGTCGGGTCGTTCGGTGGTTGCTTGCGGTTCACGACTTCCCCTTCCGCGCGTAGCGTGAACTCAGCTTTTGCAAAGGTCAGTTGCGGGATCGCAGGGCGGGCGAAGCCGCGCCCGGGGGGACTGGGGCGATTCTGCCCTTCGGGTGACTGTCCCATATTCAGTTGCACGCGCGAAGTGGTTTCGGCGAGTGGCTTGATATCGGCGTCTGGCCCGCAGTGGTCCGGAGCGGTCATGGCTTCCTCACTTTCCCAGGATCGAGCCGAAGTCCGAGCCCGAGCCGAGAAACATTCCCGCCGCGATCAGAATCATCGTGGCCGGAAGCATGAAGACCAGCGTGACCATCGTTGCCTTGGGGATCGTCTTCGCCGCCCTGCGGCGGGAGTTCTGCGCGTCCGTGCGGCGCATGTCCGTGGCCAGTTGGATCAGTGTGTCCGCGATCGGTGATCCCAACTCCTCGCCCTGTTGGAGTGCCGAGACGAACTGGGAGACCTGTTCGGAGGCGTTCCTGCGGCGCAACTCGTCGAAGGCCTGTCTGCGGCTCACTCCCATGTCCATCTGGCGGAGCGTGATGCGGAGTTCGTCCGCCCAGGGGCCCTCGTAGCGTTCCGCGACCCGGTCCAGTGCCTGGCGGAAGCCGAGGCCCGCCGAGACCACCACCGCGAGTACGTCCAGGAAGTCCGGGAGCGTGCGGTCGATGACCTCGCGCCGTTCCCGTATCGCCTGCCAGATCAGCGCGTCCGCCGCCGTCACGCCGAAGGCGAAGGTCAGGAGGCCGAAGAGCGAGGCGCCGTTGGTGAGGAACACCAGGCCCATTACCACGCCGAAGATGCCGTAGACCGCCCTGCGTGCCGCATAGCGGTCGATCGTCAGGCCTCCCGGGTTGCCGGCCATGTCGATCTTGCGGCGCTTGGCGTCCACCCGTTTCGGGCCCATCAGGCGCAGGACCAGGGGGGCGAAGCGTATGCCCAGGCGGTCCACCGCCGACCCCGCCGTCGATACGCGGGTGGCGCCGACCTCCAGGGCTATCGCCAGGTCCGAGGGGAGTTTCGCCTCCGCCCGGTACATGCGGATGCCCTGGCACACTCCCGCCACCGCCAGGCCCATCACGGCCGCCATCGCCAGAGCGAACATGTCCACCTCTCCTCCCCCTCCCTACACTTCGATCTTGCCGAGGCGTCTGATCACGAAGAAGCCCACCGCGTACAGGCCCAGCGCGATCAGGATCAGCGTCTGTCCCATCGGTGAGCCGGTCACCCGGGCCAGCGCGCCCTCGTTGGACGAGTTGATGAGGAGCAGCGAGCCGAGGCCGAGGAGCGGGACCGTGAACGCCGTCGCGTGCACCTCCGAGAGCATCGTGCGGACCTCGCGTCGCGTCTCCTTGCGGTCCTCCAGGGTCTGGGTGAGGTTCCGGAGGGAATTGACCACCGAGCCGCCCGCCTTGTTGGAGAGGACCAGGGTGGTGACGAGGACGACCAGTTCGCGGGACGGGAGACGTGCCGCCAGTTCGCCCAGGGTGTCGTCGATCGAGCGTCCCAGGGTCAACTGGTCCGCCACCATGGACAGTTCCTCGCCCGCCGGGGACTCCAGTTCCTCCGCCGCCATCGCCAGGGAGGTGCGCAGGGCCAGGCCCGCCGCTGTCGCGTTGGCCAGGATGCGGGCCACGTCCGGGAGTTGGTTGATGAACGCCTCAATGCGTTTCTGGCGTTGCCAGTTGAGGAAGACGACCGCGCTCCAGACCGCCACGATGCCCGCGATCGGGCCGAAGAACGGGGCCAGCGTGGCCGCCGCCATGAGCCAGAGCGCGGCGACGACCGCCACGACGTAGATGAAGAATTCGCCCGCCGTGAGGTCGAGTCCCGTCGCCGAGAGGCGCAGGTGGATGGCCCGGCCGAGGCGGGTGCGGCGCAGGCGGCGGTCGACGGCCGAGAAGCGGCGGCCACGGCCGGCGGCGTCGGCCGTGCCGGGGCCGATCGACAGGCGGTCGACCAGTTCCTGGCGCTGGGCGCGGCCCGAGGCGTACGCCTGGACTCCCGCGACGGCGAGCGTGCAGGTCAGGATCGTCGCGCCGATGGCCAGGAGGGCAGGGTTGTCCATCACGCTCCCGCCGTCCTTCTCGTCGCCGTCATCAGCCGATCGCCTCTCTCGTGTTCAGTACGTCGATGGCCTGCGCCACGCCGAAGCCGGGCGGCACCGGCTCGCCCGCGACGTACAGCCGCTCGGCGACGGAGCGCGGCAGCGGCAGGTGCTCGAAGTAGCCGTGGACGCGGCGGTCCAGGCCGTTGCCGCCCGGCTGGTGCGGCACGAAGCGGGTCACCGGGGCGATGCGGAACTGTTCGCGGCCGTGCGAGACGAGCAGGACGATCTCGGCGATCTTGCGGGAGCCGTCCGCGTGCCGGGCGAGCTGGACGACCACGTCGACCGCCGAGTTGATCTGGTCCTTCAGGGCCTCGAAGGGGATCTGGACCTCGGACATCGAGCCCAGGGTCTGCAGGCGCATCAGGGCGTCCTCCGCCGTGTTCGCGTGGACCGTGGCGAGGGAGCCGTCGTGGCCCGTGGACATCGCCTGGAGCATGTCGAGGGTCTCGCCGCCTCGGACCTCACCGACGATGATGCGGTCGGGGCGCATGCGGAGGCTGTTGCGGACCAGGTCGCGGATGGTGATCTGGCCCTTTCCCTCGACGTTCGGGGGGCGCGATTCGAGGCGGATCACGTGGTCCTGCTGGAGTTGCAGTTCCGCCGAGTCCTCGATGGTGATGATGCGTTCGTGGGCCGGAAGGAGGCCGGAGAGCGCGTTGAGCAGCGTCGTCTTTCCGGAGCCCGTGCCGCCGCTGACGATGATGTTGAAGCGGGCGCGCACGAAGGCGGAGAGCAGGAGCAGCATGTGCTCGTCGAGCGACCCGAGGCCGATGAGCTCGTGCAGCGTGTACGCGCGCGGGAAGCGGCGGATGGTGAGCGTCGCGCCGGTGAGGGCGAGGGGCGGGATGATCACGTTCACGCGCTCGCCGGTGGGCAGGCGCGCGTCGACCATGGGGTTCGACTCGTCGACGCGGCGGTTGACCGTGGAGACGATGCGTTCGATGGTCTGCATGAGCTGGTCGTTCGACGCGAAGCGGAGGGGGAGCTGCTCCACCCTCCCGGCCCGCTCCACGAAGATCGAGTCGGGGCCGTTCACCATGATCTCCGTGATGGAGGCGTCGGCGAGGAGCGGTTCGAGTACGCCGAGTCCCAGGGCCTCGTCCACGACGCGGCGGATGAGCTGGGAGCGTTCCGAGGTGGAGAGGACGGGGCCCTCGCGGCTGATGATGTGGCCCATGACGCGTTCCAGGCGGACGCGGCGGTCCGCCGCCGTCAGGGACGACATCTCGGCGAGGTCGATCTCTTCGAGGAGCTTGGAGCGGTAGACGGCGACGAGGCTGTCGTCGCGGCTCGGGCCGCTGCCCTTGCCGTGGTCGTGCGGGGTCGCCACGCGGTCGCGGAGGCTCATCTGGCTTGCTCAGCTCCCCTCTTCGTCGTCGTCGTTGGGCATCGTGGCCGACTTCGTGACGGACCAGCCCGCGTCCACGAAGGGCAGCAGTGTGGGGACCTGGACGGTGACGTCCGCCGTCGTCGTGGCGCCGCCGCCGCTGATGGCGACCTGGGCGTCGAGGCCGCCGTCCATCGCGGCCATGCCCGCGGCTTCCCCGCCCTCGCCCTGGGAGGCGACGCGGGCCGCCGCGCGGGCGCCCGAGCCCGCCTGGTTGACGGCGTATCCGACGAGGCCCAGCTGGATGGTGGCCAGGCCGATGAGGAGCAGGATGGGCAGGAAGCCGGCGAATTCGAGCATGGAGACGCCTCGGTCGCTTCTCAGGCCGCTTTTGAGACCGCTTCCGAGGCCCTTGCGGCGAGGATTCTCGCGCCGGAGCCGGTGATCGGCGGTGCGCCCGAGCCGACGGCAGCCCCTCACCCGTCCTCACCCTCCTTCGCCGCCCCCGCCTCGCCGCTCACGCTCCACCCCGCGTCGATCCCGGGGAAGAACAGCGGGACGTCCGCGTCCACGTGGGCCTTCCACACCGCTCCCTCGTCCGTGCAGGCCACCTCCGCGCCCTGCCACGCCGACGGCAGATGCTCCTTGGCCGCGGCCTCGCACGCCGCCGCGCCGCCCTCTCCCACCGCGTACGCGGCCGTGGCGGCCCGCGCCGCCTCGTCGGCGGCGTTTCCCGCCAGGGAGAACGTGTAGCCGTACAGCGCGCACTGCCACAGCAGGCCCATCACCGCGAGCAGCAGCGGGAACATCCCGGCGAACTCCAGGGTGACCGCGCCCCGGTCGCCGCCGACGCGCTTGCGCAGGGTCAGTCGCCTGGACCCGCCGGACGAGGCCGCCTCCGGGTCCACCAGGCCGAGCTCGCCCGCCAGCGCCCACAGCGCCTGCTTGACCGTGGACTTGCTGTCCAGGTCCTGCATGCGGCCCGCGTCGACCGCGCCCTGCAGTTCCTTGAAGTGCGCGGGGATGGTCGTACGGGCCACCTTCGTCCCCGTCACCCGTTCCACCAGCGAAGGCTGGATCTCCGCGCCCTTGCCGTGGCGGTTGACGACCGTGAGCGTCTCCTCCGCCTTGCGGATCTGGAGGCGGTCCCACAGGCGCACCATGCGCTTGGCGGCGCGTACGGAGACGACGTCCGGGGTGACCAACAGGATGGCCTGGTCGGCGAGTTCGATGGCCGCCGCGCTCGCCCCGGTGACGTACGTGCCGCAGTCGACGAGGACGACGTCGTAGCGGCTGCGCAGGGCGCTGAGCGTCTGGCGGGCCACCCGGTCGGTGATCTCCTCGCCCCGCTCGCCCTCGCCGGGGGCCAGGAGGAGGCCGATGCCGGTCTCGTGGGTGTAGACGGCGTCCTGGAGGACGCGGGGCGTGATGTCGGTGATCGACGCGAGGTCGGCGATGGAGCGGCGGAACTGGACGTCCAGGTAGGAGGAGACGTCGCCGGCCTGCAGGTCCAGGTCGAGGAGCGCGACGGTGCGGCCGGATGCCCTTGCTGCGAGGGCGAGTTGGACGGCGGCAAGGGTCGTCCCGACGCCTCCCTTGGCCCCACTGACGGCGACGACGTGGCCGCCGCCCGGGGTCTCCCCCGGCCCGGCGTAGAGCTCCATGCCCGCGCTGCCCAGATGCCGGCGCATCCCCGCGGACCAGGCGGCCGCCGCGTGCACGCGCTCGGCGAGGGCGTCGTACGCGAGGGGGAAGCCGACGATGCCGCGGGCACCGGAGTCCATCGCGGCGGTGAGGAGGGCGGGGCTGGTGTCGGCGGTGATGAGGACGACGCCTACCGCGGGGAAGCGGAGCACGAGGTCGCGGATGAGGTCGAGGGCGGGGACGGGGCCGATGCGCTCATGGATGAGGACGACTTCGGGGAGCTCGTCGATGGATTCCGCGGCGAGACGTGCCAGGTGGTCGAGCAGGGCGGTGGAGTCCGCCACCGGTAGTGCGGGCTCCGCGTCCGGCAGTTGTCCCATGAGGGTGGAGAGTGCGCGGGCCGCATCCATGTCTCCCACGGCGGGGAGGATCCTGGTCGTCATGCGCGATCGCCTCCCGGCAGGGGTTGCGGGCGTCCTGCGGCGGCCTGCACGCCCCGTGCACTTCCACTCGGCAGCGGGCGCCTTCCGCCTGGAGCGGCCTGCACGCCCCGAGAACTTCCACCCGGCAGTGGGCGCCTTCCGCCTGCGGCGGGGTGCACGTCCCTAGCACTCCCACCCGGCGGTGAGTGCCGCCGAACAGGCTTTTCCCGCCCACCCACCCGATTGCCCCGCGGGGTAATCGGGTGGGTGGGCGGGAAAGATCCGCCGCGAAGCGGCGGCCCAGGGCGGCCGACCACGGCGGGAGCAAGCGCTTCGACGCCCAGCGACGGTTCAGACGTGCGGCACATCCCCAGGCCCCCTACTTGTCCTCGTCGAGTGTGTACGTCCGGTCGCCCCGCGGGATCGCCGCCTCCTCGCCCTGGCCCACCAGAGCCAGGCGGACATGCGTGGCGAACGACTCCGCGTACGCGACGCGCTGCGCGTCCGCGGTGTCCAGGGCGAACGTGATCGGCACGGCCTCCGTCGCCCTACGACGGCTGCTGCGGTCGTCCTGGTCGGGGTCGAGGGCCGTCAGCTTGCCCACGTCGATCACCTTCGCGGATTCGACGATGACCTTCGACTGGTCCTTGGCGTTGTCGGTCTCGCCCTTGAACGTGGCGTAGATGTTGACCGTCGAGCCCGGCGTGATCTTGCCCGCGACGCCCGTCGCCGCGTCGATCATGATGGCGATCTCCTGCTGGCCCGGCTCCAGTTCGGGACGGTTCACGATCATGTCCGTCTGGAGCAGCGAGCCCTTGCGCAGCTCGGTCACCGCGATCTTGCCGCGGACCTGGCGGAGATCGGTGACGGCGTTGTCCGAGAGCCACCTCTCGGGCATCTCGACCTTCTCGAACTGGTCCGCGCTCAGCTCCTTGTAGGGGGCGATGTCCCCCTTCAGCTTGTACGCGGCCACCTCGGGGCCCACCTTCGAGTTCACGTCCCGGATCACGGAGAGGACGCCCGCGAACGCGCCGAACGCGGCCAGGACCGAAAGGACCAGCAGGATGACGCCGCGGCGCTGGCGTGAGTTCATGGACCGGACTACCTCGATCGGATGCGGGCGGCTACGGACAGTGATCGTTGTGGCGCGCGTTCAGTTCGGGTTCGTACCCAGAGGAGCCTGGCCTTACGTCCTGCCTCGCGGAAGCGCGCGTACGGCGCGAGCCGAGGCAGGGGCGGGAGCGGAGGCGGCGGCGGGCGCCGCGCGTTCCGGTGGTGGCAGCAGGGGCGCGGCGCAGAACCCGCAGCGGTCACCGATGAGTTCGAGGCCGCACCAGTGGCAGTCGTCCCGCCGGACGGACGACACCAGTTGGTAGAGCACCGAGATGTCGGGGATCGCCGCGGCGAACTCGACGAGCTTGCCGGTGGCCCACCAGCGCGCGGAGTCTCCCGGAAGCCGCGCTTCCGCGACCCCTTGGGTCCGCCAGGCCGGCGCGAGCGTCTCGGTGACCCAGTCGGATCCCAGCTGTCCGGTGGCGTACAGCATCTTCGTGCCGAAGCCGGGGCCCGGCAGCGTCGCGTCGCCCGTCACCTTGATCAGCTCGGGGCGCGGCGTGGCGAGGACGGCGAACTGAGCGCCCGGCACCCATGACTTGGCGTGGGACTGCAGCGTGACCGGGACCCGGTCCAGCTTCGCCACCGAGCCGAGCAGCGCGCCCGCGTAGATGTAGTGGGAGAGAAGGCGGGCGGCGGAGGCGAGGACCCCCGGGCTGAAGTCGCAGATCGACAGCTGGCGGAGCTGGAGCGCAAGGACCGCGAGGCCGAGCGGCGGCAGGTCGGGGCGCAGGATCGCGATGCGGTCGCTCTCCAGGACGGAGCGGATCGCGTGCATGCGCTGGACGAGGGCGGGTGGCGCCGACGCGGGGCAGAGGACGATCACATAGCCGTGGTGCTCGATCAGCGTGTGCATCTCGGTGAGCGCCTGGTCCAGGGAGTACGTCCGCGGTGACTGGACGGCGCTCTGCAGGACGGCCGCGGACGGGGTGTGCCGGTCGGGCGAGGGCAGCACCAGGTCAGGGCCGGTGACGGCTATGGCGGTCGGCATACGTACACCCCCCGGTCTTCGTGCACTTCTGCCTCAGCACCTTATCCAGGTCATCGCCACCTCAACACCCAACTTCCCACTGTTCACGCAGAGGTTGGCCGGACTCGCGGGGTCCGGGTGATGCCAGAGGTCTTGACAACGCAATTGGTCTGGACCAGCTTGTACGACCAGGCAAGGCGCCGGGCACCCCCCTCGTACCGCCCGGCGAAAGCTCTCCGAGCGCCCCAATTCCCCCCACCGGAGGCAGTAATGGACCACGCACGCGGCAGGACACGCAGGAAGGCAGGGTCCGTCATCGGTCTGACAACGGCACTCGCCCTCGCGCTCACCGGCCTGCTCACCGGCGGCGCCGACGACGCCGACGCGGACACCCGCGCCGTGCCGAAGCACGCGGTGACCGGCTACTGGCAGAACTTCGACAACGGCGCCACCGTCCAGAAGCTGAGCGACGTCCAGGACGCGTACGACATCATCGCGGTGTCGTTCGCGGACGCGACCGGCACGCCGGGCGAGCTGGCCTTCAACCTGGACTCCGCCGGGCTCGGCGGATACACCGTCGAGCAGTTCAAGGCCGACGTGAAGGCCAAGCAGGCGGCCGGGAAGTCCGTGATCCTCTCGGTCGGCGGCGAGAAGGGCGCGGTGTCCGTCAACGACTCGGCGTCGGCGAGTGCCTTCGCGGACTCGGCGTACGCGCTCATGCAGGAGTACGGCTTCGACGGCGTTGACATCGACCTGGAGAACGGGCTCAACTCGACGTACATGTCGCAGGCCCTGAGGTCCCTGGCCGGGAAGGCCGGTTCGGGGTTCGTGCTGACCATGGCGCCGCAGACGATCGACATGCAGTCGACGTCGAACGAGTACTTCAAGACGGCGCTCGCCGTGAAGGACATCCTCACGGTCGTCAACATGCAGTACTACAACAGCGGTTCGATGCTGGGCTGTGACGGCAAGGTCTACAGCCAGGGCTCGGTCGACTTCCTCACCGCGCTCGCCTGCATCCAATTGGAGGGCGGCCTCGCCCCGTCGCAGGTCGGCATAGGTGTCCCGGCCTCGGCGAAGGCGGCAGGCGGCGGTTACGTCTCGCCGTCCGTCGTGAACCAGGCCCTGGACTGCCTGGCGAAGGGCACGAGCTGCGGCTCCTTCAAGCCGTCCAGGACGTACCCCGGCATCCGGGGCGCGATGGCCTGGTCGACGAACTGGGACGCGGCCGACGGCAGTTCCTGGTCCAAGGCGGTCGGACCGCACGTCCACGGTCTGCCGTAACGGGCGACCGCCCCCGCACGCCTGCAGCGCCGCCGCTCCCCCGGCGGCGCTGCGGTGCTCCCCGAGCGCGGGCCTACCAGGGCAGGTCGCGCACCTGCTGTACGCACAGGACGAGGAAGAGCAGTCCGGCCCCCGCGAGCATCACGTTGCTCAGGATGCCGTTGCGCCACTGCTTGGGTGTGCGCGAGGAGTTGAGCAGCCAGAGCAGCGTGAGCGCGAGGAACGGCATGAAGAACGCGCCGAGCACGCCGTAGGCGACGACCAGGCCGAACGGCTGGTCCAGGAAGAGCAGGCCCATCGGCGGGAAGGTGAGCCACAGCAGATACGCCCGGAAGGGCACCGACTTCTCCCGCTTGCCGGCCGCGACCTCCTTGACCATCTCGTCGGCGCCCGCGGTGACCTCACCGGCCTCCGGGGCCTTCGGGGCGGACCCGTCCCGCTCGCGCCGCAGCCGCTCCACGAAATCCGCGAACATCAGGCTCACGCCGTGCCACACGCCCATCAGGGCGCCGAAGGACGTGGCGAAGAAGCCGATCAGGAAGAGATTCGCGGTGACCGCCCCGAACTTGTCCTCCAGGACGTTGCCGAGGTCGATGAGGCCACGGTCGCCCGAGGTGAGGGCGATGTTCGTGGAGTGCAGGAGCTCGGCGCCGATGATCATCATCGCGACGACGAAGACGCCCGTGGTGATGTAGGCGACGCGGTTGTCGAGCCGCATGACCCGGAGCCAGCTGATGTCGGTCCAGCCCTTGGAGTTCACCCAGTACCCGTACGCGGCCATGGTGATGGTGCCGCCGACGCCGCCGATCAGGCCGAGCGTGTAGAGCAGCGAGCCGTCGGGGAGGACCGGCGCGAGGCCCGCGAACGCGTTGCCGAGGTCGGGGGCGACGCGGATGGCGACGTACACGACGATCAGGAACTTCATCCCGATGACGACCGTCATGACCTTCTCGAAGACGGCGTACCGGTTGAACCAGACGAAGGCGAGCCCGATCAGGCCGCAGAGGATCGCCCAGGTCTTCAGGCTCGGCCCGTCGGGGAAGAGCGCGACGAGCGGCAGGGCGCTCGACGACATCGCCGTGGCGCCGTAGACGAAGCCCCAGACGACGACGTAGATCGCGAAGTACCAGGTGGTCCACTGTCCGAGGCTGCGCCAGCCCTCGAAGAGGGTGCGGCCGGTGGCGAGGTGCCAGCGGCCGGTCGCCTCGGCGAGCGAGATCTTCACAAGGCAGCCGATGATCGCGGCCCACAGGAGCGTGTAGCCGAACTTGCTGCCCGCGATGAGCGTCGCGACGAGGTCACCCGCGCCGACGCCGGTCGCGGCGACGACGATCCCGGGGCCGATGTACTTCCAGCTCGGCTTGCGGAGCCGGGGAGCCGCATCTCCCGTGGCAGCGTCACTGCCTGTCGTTTCAGCCATGCCGATCAAGAAACCTCATGGCGGCGCGCGACACAAGGGGTTGGCCGAAGACAGCGTTGACCTGAGCATGCCACGCCTCCACGATGGGCGCGCGCAACCCGCACCGCACCTCCCGCGCCTCTGCACAAACCGCACCGCGCACCCCGCACGACGACCCGCACCACACGCGTCGCACTGAACCACCCCCCCCACCCCCAGGAGACTTCATGCGACTCCGCATACGCGGCAGAAGATCCGCCGCCCTCGCGGTCCTACTCGCCCTCGCCGTGGCGGCGCCCATCACCGCCACCGCCTCACCGGACACCGCAGCACCCGCCGCGCGCGGCACGACCGCCGCCGCTTCCGACAACGAGACGCGCCAGTACGAGATCCCCCTCGGCGACGATCCCGCCGCCCGCACCGCGCTCGCCCGCACCGGCGTCGCGATCGACGAGGTCGACGCCCGCGCGGTGGTCGTCTCGGCCGACGGCCGCGAGGCTGCCGGGCTCCGGGACGCGGGCTACGAGCTCAAGGCCCTGGCCGGACCCCCGAAGCGTACGAACGGGGAGCCGGTGGAAGCCAAGGACTTCCCGCCCGCCGACGCCAGATACCACAACTACGCGGAGATGAACGCGGAGATCAACCAGCGCATCGCGGCCCACCCGACCCTGATGAGCAAGAGGGTCATCGGCAAGTCCTACTCCGGCCGGGACATCGTCGCCATCAAGATCAGCGACAACGTGGGTACGGACGAGGCGGAGCCGGAAGTCCTCTTCACCCACCACCAGCACGCGCGCGAGCACCTGACGGTCGAGATGGCGCTGTACCTCCTGCGCGAACTCGGCGACGACTACGGCACGGACGCGCGGATCAAGAAGATGGTCGACGAGCGCGAGATCTGGATCGTGCCGGACCTGAACCCGGACGGCGGCGAGTACGACATCGCGACCGGCTCCTACCGCAGCTGGCGCAAGAACCGCCAGCCCAACAGCGGTTCGTCGAACGTCGGCACCGACCTGAACCGCAACTGGGCCTACCGGTGGGGCTGCTGCGGCGGCTCGTCCGGCTCCACGGGCTCCGAGACCTACCGCGGCCCGCGCGCCGAGTCGGCACCCGAGACGCAGGTCGTCTCCAACTTCGTGCGCAGCCGCGTCGTCGGCGGCAAGCAGCAGATCAAGGCCTCCATCGACTTCCACACGTACAGCGAGCTGGTCTTGTGGCCGTACGGCTACACGTACAGCGACACGGGACCCGGCCTCACCCAGGACGACCGCGACGCGCATGCCGCCATCGGCCGGAAGATGGCCGCGAGCAACGGCTACACGCCGCAGCAGTCCAGCGACCTCTACATCACTGACGGGTCGATCAACGACTGGCTCTGGGGCAACCAGAAGATCTTCAGCTACACCTTCGAGATGTACCCGTCGTCCGCGGGCGGCGGCGGCTTCTACCCGCCCGACGAGGTGATCGAGCGGGAGACGAACCGCAACAGGGACGCGGTCCTGCAGCTCCTGGAGAACTCGGACTGCATGTACCGCTCCATCGGCAAGGAGCAGCAGTACTGCACGAGTTGAACCCGCACGGCAAACAGGGGGCGCCCGGCGATTCGCCGGACGCCCCCATCAACGTACGGACCCGCTACACGAACAGGCTCACCACGGCCGCGACCGCGAAACCGGCCAGGGAGAGGACCGACTCCAGGACCGTCCACGTCTTGAGCGTGTCCCGCTCCGAGATGCCGAAGTACTTGGCCACCATCCAGAAGCCGCCGTCGTTCACGTGCGAGGCGAAGATCGAACCCGCCGAGATCGCCATGATGACCAGGGCGATGAAGGCCTGGGAGTAGTCACCCTCGGAGAGGAGCGGGGCCACGATGCCCGCCGTCGTCACGATCGCCACCGTGGCCGAGCCCTGGGCGACACGGAGCACCAGGGAAAGCAGGTAGGCGAGGACGATGATCGGCAGGCCGACGTCCTGGAAGGTGTCCGAGAGGGCCGTGGCCACACCGCTCGCCTTGAGGACCGCGCCGAAGATGCCGCCCGCGCCGACCACCAGGAGGATGTTGCCGACCGGCTTCAGGGACGAGGTCGACACCGTCTCCAGGGACTTGCGGGACCAGCCGCGCCGGATGCCGAGCAGGTAGTACGCCATCAGCAGGGCGATCGTCAGGGCGACGAAGGGGCTGCCGAAGAACTCGATGACCGAGCGGAAGGTCGAGGGGTCGAAGGCGATCGACGAGAAGGTCGCGAGGAGGATCAGGAAGAGCGGCGTTCCGATGATCGCGAAGACCATGCCGAGCGGCACCGGCTTCTCACGCGGCTCGACGCCGGCCGCACGCTGCTCGGCGACGACCGCCTGCCGCGCCTCGTCGGCGGCCTCGACCATGTCCTGCGGGACGGCCACGAAGATGCGCTTGCCGATCCACGCGGAGTACACCCAGGCGGCGATGACGGCGGGGATGCCGCAGATCAGGCCCATCAGGATGACCCAGCCGAGGTCCACCTTGAGCAGGCCGGCCGCGGCGACCGGGCCGGGGTGCGGGGGCAGGAACGCGTGGGTCATCGACAGACCCGCGAGCAGGGGCAGGCAGTAGAGCAGGATCGACTTGCCGCTGCGCTTGGCGGCGGCGTACACGATCGGCGCGAGGACGAAGATGCCCACGTCGAAGAAGACCGGGATACCGAAGATGAGGCCCGTCAGGCCCATCGCGAGGGGCGCGCGCTTCTCGCCGAAGAGTCCGAGCAGGCGAGAGGCAAGGACCTCGGCGCCTCCCGACACTTCCAGGATCGCGCCGAGCATCGTGCCGAGGCCGATGATGATCGCCACATGGCCGAGGATGCCGCCCATGCCGGACTCGATGACGGAGACCGCGTCGGACTTCTGGACCGTGCCGAAGAGTTCGGTGACGGAGAGGCCGGCCGAGAGGCCGACGACTATGGACACCGCGAGCAGCGCCACGAAGGGCTGCAGCCTGACCTTGATGATCAGGAAGAGCAGGAGCACGATGCCGAGCGCGGCGACGGTCAGCAGTCCGGCGGTGCCGTCGATCAGGGTGAGGATTCCACCGGTGTGCGGTGGGGTCTCGGCGGGGGCGGCGGCCGCGAGCGCGGCGAAGGGGGACGACGGGGACATCTTTGACCTCGTAAGTGCATGGAGCTTTCGGGGCAGGGGGGATCACGGCGCGGCGCCCGAAGGGGGGAGTTGGGCGCCGCGCCGTGACGACTGGTGGCTTGCGGGGGGTGTGTCAGGTGACGGGCTGCGTCAGCTCAGGACGGCGAGCGCGTCGATCTCGATGAGGAGACCCTTGGGCAGGCCCACGTAGACCGTGGTGCGGGCCGAGGCGGGGGCCTTGAGGCCCTGCTCCTCGAAGTACGCGTTGTAGATCTCGTTCATCTCGGCGAAGTGGTCCACGTCCGTGAGGTAGACGCGCATCATCATCACGTCGTCCCAGGTCGCGCCGCCCTCTTCGAGGATCGCCTTGACGTTGGCGAAGGTCTGGAGGGTCTGCTCGCGCAGGGTCGGGCCCGCGGGGGTGGGGGCCTTGCCCTCCTCGGCGGGGAGGAAGCCGACCTGACCGGCGACCTGAAGGATGTTGCCCTTCTTGACGCCGTGGGAGAACTTCGCGGGCGGGGTGGTGTGGGTGGCCGGGGTGAGAGCGATCTTCTCGGTCATGACGTGCTCAGGCTTCCTTGAGGGGTGACTTGCCGGAGTACTCCCGGCTGATGGCGTCCGCCGTACGGCGCACCAGTGGGAGCAGCGTGAGGAGTTCCTCGGCGGTGACGACGACATTCGGCGCGGAGACCGACATGGCGGCGACGACCCGGCCGTCCGCACCGCGGATGGGGGCCCCGATGCAGTTGATGGACTCCTCGTGGCCACCGAGATCGGTGGCCCATCCCTGCTCGCGCACCGTCGCCAGCTCCTTGAGGAACGCGGCGGCGTTGGGCGTCGAACGGGACGTGTACGTGGGGTAGTCGAGCTTCTCCGCGATCGCGCGGCGCTCGGCCTCGGGAAAGTCGGAGATCAGCAGCTTGGCGACGGCGGCGACGGTGATCGCCACCGGCTTCCCGATGCGCGAGTACATCCGCACCGGATAGCGGCTCTCGACCTTGTCGATGTAGAGGACTTCCTGCTCCTCGTAGACCGCGAGGTGCACGGTGTGGCCGCACTTCTCGTTGAGGGCGAGGAGGTGGGGGTGCGCGATCTCGCGTACGTCGAGGTTCTCGACGGCCTCCTGGGCGAGCGCGAAGAGGCGTGCGCCCAGGCGGTAGCGCTGGTCGGACTGGCGGTAGACCAGGCCGTGTTCGTGGAGCGTGCGCAGGAGCCGCAGGGCGGTGGACTTGTGCACCTCGAGGCGCTCGGCGACCTGGCCGAGATCGGCGGGGCCTTCGGCGAGCAGCGGCAGGATGGACAGGGCGCGGTCGACGGTCTGGCTCATGTACGTGCCTCCTCCTTGGCCTCGGTGTTCGGGGGGACGCCGTCGGTCCAGCCCGGGCCGAGACGAAGTGTCCCCCAGGCGTCGGCGTCCAGTGCGGCAAGACGGTCGGTGTGCGCCCTCGCGGGAGGGGTCGCGAGGTCACCGGCGACGGTGAGCGCGGCGGCCGCCATGAGGTGCCCGTGGCGCAGGCGCCGGCCGGCGGGCAGGCCGCGCAGGGTGGCGGAGAGGAACCCGGCGGCGAAGGCGTCACCGGCGCCGACGGGGGCGACGACGTCGACCTTGAGCGCGGGCTGATGGACGGCGGTCTCCCCCTCGGCGTAGAGGGTGGCGCCCTGGCTGCCCTGCTTGACGACCAGGGTGGCGGGCTCCGGGAGCGCGGCGCGGATGGCGTCGGGTCCTCCGGTGATGCCCCAGGCGTCGGCGGCCTCGTCCTCGCCGACGAAGACGAGGTCGGCGCCGCGGGCGAGGTCGAGCAGGACACGGGGGCCTTCGCCCTCTTCGCCCGCCGCGCCGCTCCACAGACCCGGCCGGTAGTTGACGTCGAAGGACACCAGCGGGCGGCCGGGGCGGGGCGCGGTCAGCTCGCGCAGGAGGGCCAGGCAGTCCGCGGAGAGGGCGGCGGTGATGCCGGACAGGTGCAGGATGCGGCCCGCGTCGAGTGCCTCGCGGTCCACGCTGTGGGGCGCCATCGCGGAGGCGGCCGAGCCGGCGCGGTAGTAGAGGACCTCGTGGGCGTCGGTGTCGCGGTCGTCGGCGGTGCGGAAGTAGATGCCGGTGGGGCGGTGCGGGTCACGTCCGACAGACCCGGTGTCCACGCCGTAGCGGGCGATCGCCTCGACGAGGTGGTCCCCGAAGCCGTCGGCGCCGACGCGGCTGACCCAGCGGGTGCGGTGCCCGGCGGCGGCGAGCGCGCAGGCGACGTTCGACTCGGCGCCGCCGATTCCGCGATCGAAGGAGGGGACGTCGGCGAGGCGTCCGGCGCGTGAGGGCAGGAACGTGACCATGGACTCGCCGAGCGCGACGACGTCCAGTGCTGCCTGTGCGTCCGTCGCTGCCTGCGCGGCCTCTGCCGTCACGATCTTCCTGCCCCTCAACCGACTGCCGACCGACTGCCGGGATCCGTTGACCCGGCGTTGGCTCGGATGTTAGACAGCAGTAAGCGACATACGCAATGACCGTTGCATATCATGCAACGCACCTTTTCGAGGAGGCGCCATGGCCGCCGACAACGCAGTCGACCGCTCCGCCGGACGTCTGGCCCGGGAGCTCGAACGGCTCGCAGAAGAGCGGGTCGACCACCGCTTCAAGGGCCTCCCGCCGGACGCGGAGGGCCTGACGGTCGGCGAGCTCGCGGCCCAGCGCCGGAACCTCTTCACGGGCGGATTCACCACCCCCGTCCTCGCCCTCTCCGCCGAGCGCCTCGAGCACAACCTCGCGCTGATGGAGGCGTACTCCGAGCGGCACGGCCTCGCCTTCGCCCCGCACGGCAAGACGTCCATGGCGCCGCAGCTCTTCGCCCGGCAGCTGGAGCGGGGCGCGTGGGGCATCACCCTGGCCGTACCGCACCAGGTGCGGGTGGCGCGTGCGTACGGCATCGAGCGGATCTTCCTCGCCAACGAACTGGTGGACGCGGCCGCGCTGCGCTGGATCGCGGGCGAGTTGGCGGCGGACCCCTCCTTCCGCTTCATCTGCTACGTCGACTCCGTCCCCGGCGTCGCCCTGATGGACGCCGCTCTGCGCGAGGCGGGCGCGACGCGTCCCGTCGACGTCGTGGTGGAGCTCGGCGCGGGTGACGGGGCGCGCACCGGTGTGCGTACGGAGAGCGAGTGCGTGGAGATCGCCAACGCGGTCGCCGCCGCGGACACGCTGCGTCTGGTGGGCGTCGCCGGTTACGAGGGCGAGGTGCCGGACGCGACTCCCGAGCGGGTGCGGGCCTGGCTCGGCCGGCTCACCGCGCTCGCCGTCGAGTTCGACAAGGCGAACCGGTTCGCGGATCTGGACGAGATCGTCGTCAGCGCGGGGGGCAGCGCGTGGTTCGACGCGGTGGCGGATGTCTTCGAGGAGATTCCCGAGCTGTCGGTGCCGGTGCTGAAGCTGCTGCGCTCCGGGGCGTACGTGTCCCATGACGACGGCCACTACCGGCATTTGACGCCGTTCAACCGCATCCCCGACGAGGGTGCGCTGCATCCCGCGTTCCGCCTCTGGACGCAGGTGGTGTCGCGGCCTACGCCGGAGCAGGCGTTCACCAACGCGGGCAAGCGGGACGCGGCGTACGACATCGACCTGCCCGAGGCGCAGGTCGTCCACCGGGGCGGGGTGGACCGGCCCGCCACCGGGGTGACGGTGACGGGGCTCTCCGATCAGCACGGGTGGGTCCGTACTGGTCCGGAGGCGGATCTCGCCGTGGGGGACTGGGTGGGGCTGGGCCTTTCCCACCCGTGCACGTCCTTCGACAAGTGGCAGTTGATTCCCCTGGTGGAGGCGGACGGGACGGTCACGGAGTACATCCGCACTTATTTCTGACCCCTGGGTCCTGAGCGGGTCCCCCGAACCGCCCGCTCCGCGGCGGATTTCCCCACCCACCCACCCGATCACCCCGCAGCGAACCCGCGGACGAAGAACCAGACCCGCCGCTCCGCGCCGGAACGCTCCCCACCCACCCACCCGATTGCCCCGCAGCGAGGGGTGGGCGGGTGGGCGGGGCCCTCCGCCCGCACACGGGGCGTGGGGCGTCACACCCGCCCAGAGCGGTGGGGCCGTCTCCCATCCAGGGGGCGTGGCCGTCGCTCCCACCCGGACCGGTGGGGGGCCGCCGCTCCCGCACGGAGGCGGGGGGACTCCGCCCCGTGCGGGGCGGTGGAGGACTCCGCCCCGTGAGGGGCGGTGGAGGGTTCGTCCCGCAAGGGGCAGTCGCCGATGGTGGTTCGCCCCCATCGGGGCCGCCCGCACCCGACATCGAGAGCCGCACGGGTGGTGCGGGTGGGAGCAGCAAGCCGGCCGGAGGCCGGGTGCAGTACACGCAGCGCGCAGCCGAGCGAAGAGAGAGATACCCCCATGGACCTGGACCTGGTGATCCAAGACGCCCGCGTCATAGACGGCACCGGAGGTGCCTCCTACCGAGCCGACGTCGCCGTACGCGAGGGCCGGATCACCGAGATCCGGAGGGAGGGTGAGGGCCCTCGGCCGACCGGGGGCAAGACCCTGGACGCCCACGGCCTGGCGCTGACGCCCGGTTTCATCGACATGCACGCCCACAGCGACCTCGCCCTCCTCCGCGACCCGGACCACAGCGCGAAGGCCGCCCAGGGCGTCACCCTGGAGGTCATCGGCCAGGACGGCCTCAGCTACGCCCCCGTGGACGACCGCACCCTCGCCCAGGTCCGCCAGGCCATCACCGGCTGGAACGGCGACGGCAGCGACATCGACTTCGACTGGCGCACGGTCGGCGAGTACCTGGACCGCCTCGACCGGCAGGGCACCGCCGTCAACGCGGCCTACCTCATCCCGCAGGGCACCGTCCGCATGTACGCGGTCGGCTGGGACGACCGCCCGGCCACCCCCGCCGAGGTCGACCGCATGAAGCAGCTCGTCGCCGAAGGCATGGAGCAGGGCGCCGTGGGGATGTCCTCCGGGCTCACCTACACCCCCGGCATGTACGCCGACGACTCCGAACTCACCGAACTCTGCAAGGTCGTGGCCCAGTTCAACGGCTACTACTGCCCCCACCACCGCAGTTACGGCGCCGGCGCCCTCCAGGCGTACGAGGAGATGGTCAACCTCACGCGCACCGCGAACTGCCCCCTCCACCTCGCCCACGCCACCATGAACTTCGGCGTGAACAAGGGCAAGGCGCCCGACCTGCTCGCCCTCCTCGACGACGCCCTCGCGCAAGGCGCGGACATCACCCTGGACACGTACCCCTACACCCCCGGCTGCACGACCCTCGTCGCCATGCTGCCGAGCTGGGCCAGCGAGGGCGGGCCCGACGCGATCCTCGCCCGCCTGAAGGACGACGCGACCGCCGAGAAGATCCGCCACCACATGGAGGTCATCGGCGCCGACGGCTGTCACGGCGTACCGATCGAGTGGGACACGATCGAGATCTCCGGCGTCTCCGACCCGGGCCTCGCCTCCTGCGTCGGCAAGACCATCGCGGAGTCGGCGGCCCAGCGCGGCGAGGAGCCCTGGGTCACCGCCCGGCGCCTGCTCGTCAACGACAGGCTCGGCTCGACGATCCTCCAGCACGTCGGCCACGAGGAGAACGTCCAGGCGATCATGCAGCACCCGGTGCACACCGGCGGCAGCGACGGCATCCTCCAGGGCTTCAAGCCGCACCCGCGCGCGTACGGCACGTTCCCCCAGTACCTCGGCCGCTACGTACGCGACCTCGGCGTCCTCTCCCTGGAGGAGTGCGTCGCCCACCTCACCGGCCGCCCGGCGGCCCGCCTCCGCCTCCCCGACCGTGGCCTCGTACGCGAGGGCTACCGCGCCGACCTGGTCCTCTTCGACCCCGAGACGGTCGCGGCGGGCTCCACCTTCGACGCGCCCCGCACGCTTCCCACCGGCATCCCGCACGTCCTGATCGACGGCAAGTTCGTGATGGAGGACGGCCGGCGCACGGACGTCCTCGCGGGCCGCTCCGTGCGCCGCACCCCGTAACTCCGCCGAGCCCGGGGTTACTTCCTCACTTCCTCACTTCTTCTTGCCCTTGATGTCGATGTGGGCGTTGAACTTGGCGCCCACGATCGTCACGAACACGTTGCCCTGCCGACCCCGCGTGTCCAGGGTGTCCCCGACATTCCCCTTGCCGAGGGCCGCCTTGTCCTGGATCGCGGTCGAGTAGAGGTTCGTGAACTGGCTGTAGCGCTGCCCGGCCACTTCGGCGGCTTCCTCCCACTCCTCCTGGAAGGAGGCGTACTCGGCCTCCGTCATGCCGGAGCCGAAGGTGAAGTTGGGGTGGTTGGCCTGCTCGTAGTGGTGCCTGCACAGGTCGAGGAGCGAGCCGGCGCTGCTCTTCACCCCGACCGCGTTCACGAAGGAGTCGGCCTGCTTCTTGATCTCCGCCGTGCGTTCCGCGACCCGTTCCGCGCGCCGCTGCTCGGCCACGTCGTCGTCGAGGGTCTTCTTGGCCGCGGCCAGGCCGTTGTTCTTGTCCTCGTAGGTCGCGATGCGCACAGAGGCCTCGCGCTTGCGCTGCGGGATCACTCCCCAGGGGAGACCGATCGACTCGCTGTACTCGGTGAGCAGCTTGGTCGCTTCCGTCTCGTCGTTCGCGTACTCCACGTGACCGATCATCTTGGTCATGGTGTCCCCTTCCTCCCCGCCGGTCCGTCCGGCGACGAGTGCCGCAGGCAACGTCTCACCGGAGCGGACAGCCGTCACCGGGTGGCGTCGGGTCCGGTTCTGTCGCGAGGGGGGGCCGGTTCGTAGGAAACTCCCGCTCCACGTCGGATCACGCAGACTCAGAGCGGGATTTCCCTGCAGTTCCCGCTACCTCTGGGCGGCGGCTGCCGGTCGTGGCAGCTTGCAGCCCTTGCGGCCGAGGTCGATCTTGCTGTCGTGGCCGACGCACGGCACGATCCCGTACGTCTGCTGCGCGTAGTTGATGCCGTGGCGGACCGTCACGTTGCCCTTCCGGTCCACCTCACAGGGGTTGTTGAGGGTGCAGCGCTCGCCGTCCTCGTTCCCCGTGTTGTTGACCGCGGTGACCTTGCCGGTCTTGTGGTCGATCACCGGCGAGCCGGACGTGCCGCCGATGGTCTGGCACTCGGGGGTGTAGCGGACGGAGTCCTTCCAGGTCCACTCCCCCTCCTTGAGGCGGTACGCGAACCCGTCGATCTTGCAGGTGTACGTCTCTTTCCAGTAGCCGGAGACGACCGTGATGGCCCGCTTGGCGACCGGGTGGGCGTCCTCGATCTCCAGCGCCTTGATGCCGTACTTCTTCTTGATGTCGGCGTAGCTGGTGGTGAGTTGGTAGAGGCTGATGTCGGTGTCGGTCATCGTCGCGTACGAGAGCTTGCTCGCCGTGAGCGTCGCCTTCTCCGCGCCCTTCGCGTCGAGCAGCTTGAAGGTGCGGGTGGACGGCTGGTCGACGATGACCTCGCCCGCCGCCGGGAATCCGCTCTCCAGGCAGTGGCCGTTGGAGAGGACGAGCGCGGGGTCGTCCGCCTTCGACTGCGGCACGCGGACGACGGAGCCCGAACAGTTGCTCAGCGCCACCGTGCCCGCGAAGTCGACGGCCTTCTTCGCGGTCTCCCCCGCCGCCCGCGTCGAGGGTGCGCTGTCCGGTGCCGCGAGGGCCGGTGCGGAGCCGAACCCTACGAGGGTGAGGGCGAGTAAGCCGCCCGCGAGAGCCTTCTTCATGTGTGGAGCCCCCCTGTAGCTGTGTCCTGAGTGGTTGTCATGGGCATTCTTTGGGGGCCCACGGATCAGGAACAAGGGGTGAGAACCCTTGCATTTCGCCGCAACGGCGGGGGCTGCCCGGACGAAGCCGCCCCCGCCGTTGCCGCGTGCCTTACGGCTTCGGGAGCTCGCAGCCCTCCCGGCTCAGGTCGATCTTGTTGCCGGGTGCCACGCACGGCACCACGCCGTACGTCTGCTGGGCGTAGTTGATGCCCTCGCGGACCGTCACCTTGCCGTTCTCGTCGACCTCGCACGGGTTGTTGTCCGTGCACTCCTCGCCGCTCTCGTTGCCGGTGTTGTTGACGGCGACGACCTTGCCGGTCGCGTCATCGATCACCGGGGAGCCCGAAGTGCCGCCGATCGTCCGGCAGTCGGGGGTGTAGCGGACCGAGTCCTTCCAGGTCCAGTTCCCCTCCTTGAGGCGGTGGGCGAAGCCGTCGATGCTGCACTTGTACATCTTCTTCCAGTAGCCGGAGGCGACGGTGATCGCCGTGCCCTGCTCCGGCCGCGCCGCGTTCAGCTCCAGCGCCTTGATGCCGAACTTGCTCTCGATCTCGCCGTAGGTGGAGGTGAGTTCGTAGAGCGAGAGGTCGGTGTCCGTCATCGTCCCGTAGGCGATCTTGCTCGCCTTGACGGTGCCCGCGTTGCCACCGGCGGCGTCGAGGAGGGTGAAGCTGCGCGAGGACGGCTTGTCGACGACGACCTCGCCGGGCGCCGGGAAGCCGGCCTCCAGGCAGTGGCCGTTGGACATCACGAGCGCCGGGTCCTCCGGCTTGGAGTCCGGCACGCGGACGACGGAGCCGGAACAGTTGCTCAGCGCCACCGTGCCCGCGAAGTCGACTGCCTTCGCCTTGGCGGGCCGTGCGTCGCTGACAGCCGTCGCGGGCACCGCCGTTGCTCCGAGGAGCAGGGCGGAGAAGCACGCGACGACGAGAGGCTTGTGCATGTGGGGGGTCCCCTCTGTTGACTATGTGACCGAAGTTGCTTCGGTTTTGTCATGCGCATTGTTGGGGGTGCACGGCCGCGAGAACAAGACCGCATGCGGACACAACTGACCGCTGAGAGGACACTCCCGGGGCAGCGGCATGTCGCATCAGGCCCGTTCGCCTCCCGCGACACGGCCGGGAGACACTCCCCGGCCCGACGTGGCGCAAAACACGAGGCGGGTGTCCTTACGCGCCCGTAAGCTCGCGGACATGCAGGTCATCCAGTCGACGAAGCTCGCCAACGTCTGTTACGAGATCCGGGGCCCGGTGCTCGAGGAGGCGATGCGGCTGGAAGCGGCGGGCCACCGCATCCTGAAGCTCAACACCGGCAACCCCGCGGCCTTCGGGTTCGAGTGCCCGCCGGAGATCCTGGAGGACATCCTCCGCAACGTCGGCGACGCGCACGGCTACGGCGACGCGAAGGGTCTGCTCGCCGCCCGCCGCGCGGTCGTCATGCACAACCAGACCCTGGGCATCGAGACCGACGTCGAGCACGTCTTCATCGGCAACGGCGTCTCCGAGCTCATCGTCATGGCCATGCAGGGCCTGCTCGACGACGGCGACGAGGTCCTCGTACCGGCGCCGGACTATCCGCTGTGGACGGCCGCGGTCTCGCTCTCCGGCGGCACGGCCGTGCACTACCGCTGCGACGAGCAGGCGGACTGGATGCCGGACCTCGCCGACATCGAGCGCAAGGTGACCGACCGCACCAAGGCGCTCGTCATCATCAACCCGAACAACCCGACGGGCGCCGTCTACAGCGAGGACATGCTGCGCGGCCTGACCGACATCGCCCGCCGCCACAATCTGCTGGTCTGCTCGGACGAGATCTACGACAAGATCCTCTACGACGGCGCGGTCCACACCCCGACCGCCGCCATCGCCCCCGACCTCCTCACCCTCACCTTCAACGGCATGTCGAAGGCGTACCGGGTGGCCGGTTACCGCGTCGGGTGGGTGGCCATCTCGGGCCCGAAGGCGCACGCGTCCTCGTACATCGAGGGCCTGACGATCCTCGCCAACATGCGCCTGTGCGCGAACATGCCGGGCCAGCACGGCGTGGTCGCCGCGCTCAGCGGGCGGCAGACCATCAACGACCTGGTGCTTCCGGGCGGGCGGCTGGTGGAGCAGCGCGACACGGCGTACGACCTGCTTACGCAGATCCCGGGCGTGAGCTGCGTGAAGCCGAAGGGGTCGCTCTATCTCTTCCCGCGGCTCGACCCGAAGGTCTTCAAGATCAAGGACGACCGCCAGATGGTGCTCGACCTGTTGCGGGCCGAGAAGATCATGGTCGTGCACGGCACCGGCTTCAACTGGCCCGAACCCGATCACTTCCGGGTCGTCACGCTGCCCACGGCGACGGACCTGGCCGAGGCCGTGACCCGCATCGGCACTTTCCTGGACGGCTACAGCCAACCCTGACCCGCACGCACGACCCGACTCAACTTTAGACTGAATCTAATGTAGGATGGCTTTCAAGCTACCCGCCAGGAGGCCATCCCATGTACGAGCCGATCCGCACCAAGTCGGTCCATGCCATGGCCGACCCGGGCGACTTCCCGCACCGCTCCCGCGAGGAGGAGCTGGACATCCAGCTCGCCGCGCATCTGGCGGCGCTCCTCGCCGTCACGGACGAGCTGCGCGTCCTCGCGCCCTCCGCCGACCTGGACGACGCCGCCGAGCAGCTGTCGTCCGAGGTGGCCCGGCTGCGCGGCGGTCTGCCGCCCGTCCGCTCGGCCGTGGTGACCGCGATCCACGAACCGCACCTCACCGCCCTGCACCAGCGCGCCCACGCCCTCGCGGGCCGCGCCCTGGTGGTGGCCGCTTCCCGCGCGGACACCGCGGCGGCGATCCTCGCCGCCCACCGCATGGACGCACACGCAGACGCGGCCCGGCTGGTCGGCGCCCACTGAGCTGCCGCACAGGCGCCCAGGCGGCGGAGCCGCACGGGCCACAGCCCCGCGCCCCTTCGGGCGCGGCCCATGGACGGCCCCGGTCCGAACGCCTCGAGGCGTTCGGACCGGGCGCCACCGACGGCGACGACGGCTGGGGATACCCGCCGTCTAGCCGGTGATCTTCACGGTGGCCTGGGCGGACGATCCGCTGTGCAGGTCGTCGCCCTCGTAGCTCACCGCGTACACGGTCTTGCCCTTCTTGCTCGGCAGGTCCCTGATCCGGAACGTGCCGTCCGCGGCCACCGACGCCGACGTGAGTTCACCCGTCGTGCCGAACCGGTCGGTCCGCGTCACCTTCAGGGCGATCCCGGACGGCAGCGAACGACCCTGCCCGGTCAGCTTCCCGGTGATCTCGACGCCACCCGCGCGGGTCGCCTCGGCGGGCGCCGTCAGCTCGATCGAGGTCGGCGCCTTCGCCACGTCGACGGTGAGCGTGACGTCCTCGGCGGGGCGGTGCGTGACATCGCCGAGGAACCGCAGCGTGTACGTCGCCTCGCCGAGCCGGTCCGGTACGTCGAGGACGGTGAAGCTCCCGTCGGCGGCGACCCTGGCGGGGGCCACCTCCGTCGTGCCGTCCGTGTCCTTGCGGACCGCCTCGACCTTCACCGCCTCGGCGGGCGCGGGCCCGTCGAGCTCCAGCTTGCCGCGGATGCCGAGCGGTTCACCGACCACGGGCTTCGACGGCGTGGTGCTCAGGGTGCCCGTGAAGCGCGAGTCGTACTGGGCGGCCGGCGGCTTGATGACGTGCAGCCAGTGGTTGTAGCCGTCCGTGGTGACCGCGAAGAGACGCGAGCCGTCCTTGGCCCAGTCCAGGCCGCGCGGCACGACCCGCGAGCCGTCGAGCTCCCCCTCGAAGGCGAACTCCATCGGCGTGGTGCCGTCGGCCGGGTCGGCGGGCTGGATCAGCAGGTCGGACACGCTGCCCGAGGCGTCCGCACCGCGCGCCACGTACTTTCCGTCGCCGCTGAACGCCACCGCCGAGGCCTTCGCGCCCGTCGGCAGCGGCTGGTAGCCGGCCGGTGCGTCCGCCAGGTCGGAGGCGTCGAGCAGCCGGGTGCCGTACGCCGCGTCGGCGACGGCGATCCGCTTGCCGTCGGCGCTCTGGGCGATGTCCTTCAGGTCGAGCGCGCCCTTGCCCTCGGCGTCCGCGAAGCGCCGCTGCGGGCCGCGCACCAGGTTGTCGCCGCTCGCGTCGAAGGTGGCGAGGAAGGCGTTGTTGGAGCTGTTCGTGCCCGCCTGCCCCATCACGAGCCGGTCCGGGGCCCCGGGACCCGACTCGATCCTCAGCCGGCCCTCGCTGTTCCAGCCGGTGTTGACCGAGGATGTGCCGTTGACCCCGTACAGCAGGGCGCTGTTGTCGGGCCTGTCGCAGTACGAGCCGCCGGTGTACGGCGTCTCCGTGAACCAGGTCTTGCCGCCCGCGACGGCCACTTCCCGGCCGCAGGGGGTGTCGTACGGCGTGCTCGAGGCGCCCGTCCTGGTCTGGGTCGCCGTGTCGAACGTCAGGATGCGGTTGGACTGCGACACGTGCAGGGTCGCTCCGTCCGCGCTGAGCGCCATGCCGGACGCCGGCTGGTCGGTGGCGAGCGAACCGACGCGCTGGCCCTCGAAGTTGTAGACCAGGACGGAACTCGCCCCGCTGTAGTTCTTGTTTCCGTCGGTGACGTAGACCCGCTCGTGCGCGTCGTCCACGACCATCGCCCCGAACGAGGTGAACGGCAGCTTCGCCACCTCGTCCGACGGCGTGGCGGCGTACGCGGCGGGCGCGGCGACGGCGACCAGGCCGGCCGAGCTCAGGACCGCCGCGAGCGCGGCTCCCGTCGCACGTCTTAACCGCTGAGACTTCTTCAACTTGGCCCCCCACAGGCTTCGTTGGTGGCCCGAAATGATCGACGGGCCGCCTTGTGGGGTCATTGAAACATGTGAGGGGCATGTGAAGACGGCGTATGCGAGAGGCGGACATACGCGGATGAGCCCCGCACGCCGTTGTGCGGGGCTCATCCGGAATGCGCGGTACGTCTAGCCGAGACGCTGCACCAGGGCGCGGTACTCGTCCCACAGCTCCTTGGGCGTGTGGTCGCCGAAGGTGTTCAGGTGCTCGGGGACCAGAGAGGCCTCGTCGCGCCAGACCTCCTTGTCGACCGTGAGCAGAAACTCCAGGTCATCCTTGGCCAGGTCGAGGCCCTCGGTGTCCAGCGAGTCGACCGTCGGCAGGATGCCGATGGGCGTCTCGACGCCCTCCGCCTTGCCGTCGAGCCGGTCCACGATCCACTTCAGGACGCGGGAGTTCTCGCCGAAACCGGGCCACACGAACTTGCCGTCGGCGTTCTTCCGGAACCAGTTCACGTAGTAGATCTTCGGCAGCTTGGACTGGTCGGGCTTGTCCGCGCCGACCTTGACCCAGTGGGCCATGTAGTCGCCCATGTTGTAGCCGCAGAACGGCAGCATCGCGAACGGGTCGCGGCGCAGCTCGCCGACCTTGCCCTCGGCCGCGGCGGTCTTCTCGGACGCCACGTTCGCGCCGAGGAAGACGCCGTGCTGCCAGTTGAAGGACTCCGTGACCAGCGGCACCGCGCTCGCGCGACGGCCGCCGAAGAGGATCGCCGAGATCGGCACACCCTTGGGGTCCTCCCACTCGGGCGCGATGATCGGGCACTGCGAGGCGGGCGTGGTGAAGCGGGCGTTCGGGTGGGCCGCGGGGACGCCTGATTCCGGGGTCCAGTCGTTGCCCTTCCAGTCGGTGAGGTGGGCGGGAGTCTCCTCCGTCATGCCCTCCCACCAGACGTCGTTGTCGTCGGTGAGCGCGACGTTCGTGAAGACCGAGTTGCCCCACAGGGTCTTCATGGCGTTGGCGTTGGTGTGCTCGCCGGTGCCGGGCGCGACGCCGAAGAAACCGGCCTCGGGGTTGATCGCGTAGAGCCGGCCGTCCTCGCCGAACCGCATCCAGGCGATGTCGTCACCGATGGTCTCGACCGTCCAGCCGCGGACCGTCGGCTCCAGCATGGCGAGGTTGGTCTTGCCGCAGGCGCTCGGGAACGCGGCCGCGACGTACTTCGACTCGCCCTGCGGGGGCGTGAGCTTGAGGATCAGCATGTGCTCGGCGAGCCAGCCCTCGTCGCGCGCCATGACGGAGGCGATGCGCAGGGCGTAGCACTTCTTGCCGAGCAGGGCGTTGCCGCCGTAGCCCGAGCCGAACGACCAGATCTCGCGGTCCTCGGGGAAGTGCGAGATGTACTTCGTGGAGTTGCAGGGCCACGGCACGTCGGCCTCGCCCGCTTCGAGCGGCGCGCCGAGCGTGTGGACGGCCTTCACGAAGAAGCCGTCCTCGCCGAGCTCGTCCAGGACGGCCTGGCCCATGCGGGTCATCGTGCGCATGGAGACGGCGACGTACGCGGAGTCGGTGATCTCCACACCGATGGCGGACAGCGGTGAGCCGACCGGCCCCATGCAGAACGGCACGACGTACATCGTGCGGCCGCGCATCGAGCCGCGGAAGACACCGCCCTCGCCGTTCGCGCCCTGGAAGATCTCCCGCATCTCGGCGGGGGCCTTCCAGTGGTTGGTCGGGCCCGCGTCCTCTTCCTTCGCCGAGCAGATGAAGGTGCGGTCCTCGACGCGCGCGACGTCGGTCGGGTCGGAGGCCGCGTAGTACGAGTTGGGGCGCTTGATCGGGTCGAGCTTCTTGAACGTGCCCTTGGCGACGAGCTCCTCGCACAGGCGCTCGTACTCGGCCTCGGATCCGTCACACCAGACCACGCTGTCCGGCTGCGTCAGTTCGGCGATCTCGTTCACCCAGGAGACGAGCTCCCGGTGGTTGGTGGGGACAGTGCCCAGGGGCTCTGCGAGAAGGGGAGCCGCGATGTCGCGCGCCACGATTGCTCCTATACGAGGGGTTTATAGGTTTTGTTGCCCCGTGGGGGCTGCGACCCGGACGCTTCACGTGGTGTTCCCTCAGGCGCTCATCCGGTGCCGACCGCACTCATTTGATCATCCGACGCATCCGCGCATATGTCCAGAGGGCCTCACAGGTGAGCGGCGTGAGTATCGCCACTCATCAGGTCGGCCTTCCGGCCACGAATCCGTCACTTGTACGCTCGGGTATCACCGTGAGCATCGCCACTCGTAGGCCACGGTCCCCCCTGACCTGATACCTAACTTACGGTTGCGTAGGTACGATGCCGATATGACCGCTCCCGTCCCTGACGCGATCACGAACAACCAGGACACCGGCCGCGACGCGGCATCCAGCTCCGACTCGTCCGTGCTCGACGCCCTGCCGCTTCCCGACCTCGCGGAAGTGAAGCCCAAGATGCGCGGCTGGCTGCACGCGGGCATGTTCCCCGCGGTGCTCGTCTCGGGCATCGCGCTGCTCGCGCTCACGGACTCCACGCGCGCGCGGATCGCCTGCGGGATCTATGTCCTGTCGGCCTGCCTGCTCTTCGGAGTGAGCGCGATCTATCACCGGGGCACCTGGAGTCCGCGCGCCGACGGGGTGCTGCGCAGACTCGACCACGCCAACATCTTCCTGATCATCGCGGGCACGTACACCCCGCTGACGATGCTGCTCCTGCCCGGCTCGAAGGGGCAGTGGCTCCTCTGGGGCGTGTGGGGCGCTGCGGTGGCCGGCATCCTCTTCCGGGTCTTCTGGGTCGGCGCGCCGCGCTGGCTCTACACCCCGTGCTACATCGCGATGGGCTGGGCCGCGGTCTTCTTCCTGCCCGACTTCATGCGGGCGGGCGGCATCGCCGTCCTGGTCCTGGTGATCGTGGGCGGCCTGCTCTACAGCGCGGGCGGCGTGATCTACGGCATCAAGCGCCCCAACCCCTCCCCGCGGTTCTTCGGCTTCCACGAGGTCTTCCACTCCCTCACGCTGGCCGCCTTCGCGGTGCACTACGTGGGCATCTCGATGGTGGCGTACCAGCACGGATAGAGCCTGACGGGCGTCACGCCCCTCCCCTCCCTTCATGGCCGCGGCTTTCGAGCCGCGGCCATTGGCGTGCGCGTGGGCGCGTCGACACTTGTACGACTTGACCGTGACTCCTATTTGAGAGTTACTCTCATTTCATGGCCACTGTCACAAGCTCGCCTGCCACGCACCGGCAGGACCCACGCCGCTGGTGGGCGCTCGCCGCCCTCGTCGCGAGCATGCTCGTGCTCGGTTTCGACATGACGATCCTCAACGTCGCCCTGCCGACGATGGCCGGGCAGCTGGACGCGAGTACGGGCGAGCAACAGTGGATGGCGGATGCGTACGTCATCGTGTTCGCGGCCCTGATGCTCCCGGCCGGGCTCCTCGGCGACCGCTTCGGGCGCCGCAGGATTCTGATCACCGGGCTCGGGATCTTCCTGGTGGGCTCGTTGATCGGCACCCTCGTCGACTCCGTCGAGCTGGTCGTCGTGGCGCGGGCGATCATGGGCATGGGCGGCGCGCTGGTCATGCCCCTCGCCATGGCCGTGCTGCCCGCGCTCTTCGCACCCGGCGAGCGGACCAAGGCCGTGGGCATCGTCTCGGCGGCGTCCGCGCTCGGCGCGCCGCTCGGGCCGATCGTGGGCGGCTGGCTCCTCGACCACTTCTGGTGGGGTTCGATCTTCCTGATCAACGTCCCGATGGTCGCGATCGGCATCACCGCCTGCGTCTTCCTGCTCCCGGAGACGACCGACCCGTCGTCCCCGAAGGTCGACGTCGCCTCCACCGCGCTCACTGCGGCCGGGCTCGGCGCGCTCATCTACGCGATCATCGAGGCCCCCGTTCGGGGCTGGGGAGACCCGCTGATCCTCGCCATGTTCGCCGGCGCGGCCGTCCTGATCACCGCACTCGTCCTGCGGGAGCGCAGAATGCCGCGCCCGATGCTCGACATGTCGCTGCTGCGCAACCGCGGCTTCCTGCTCAACACCATCGCGGCGACGCTCGTCATGTTCGTCCTGTCGGGCCTGATGTTCGTGCTCCCGCAGTATCTGCAGGCGGTGCTCGGCCATGACGCCTTCGGCACCGGCGTGCGGATGCTGCCGATGATGGGCGGTCTCCTGGTCGCGGCGCGGGGCGCGGAGCCCGTCGTACGGAAGTTCGGCCCGCGCGCGGTGATCAGCGCGGGGCTCGTCGTCCTCGCCTTCGCGGCGATCCTCGGCAGCCGCACGACGGCCGACTCCGGGTACGGCCTCACCGCGCTGTGGCTCACCATCGCCGGCATCGGCGTCGGTTTCGCCGTCGTGCCGTCCATGGACTCGGCCCTCGGGGCGCTCCCCGTGGAGCGTGCGGGTTCCGGCGCCGGGCTCATGATGACCGTGCGGCAGGTGGGCAGCGCCATCGGGATCGCGCTGCTCGGCTCGCTGCTCTCCGGCGTGTACGTCGACCGCCTCGACACCGGCAAGATCCCGGACGCGGCAGCGGACACCGCGGGAGAGTCGGTGGTGGCCGCCCACGCGGTCGCCGAACGGCTCGGGGTGTCACGCCTCGCCGACGCCGCCGACCAGGCGTACATCGACGGCATGGTGACCGTCCTCCTCGTCAGCGGCATCGCGGCGCTGGTCACCGCGCTGCTCGTGGCGGCGCTGCTGCCGAAGGCGCCCCCGCCGCCGGACGACGCCGACATGGCACGGCAGCCGGAGGATGCCCGACAATGAGCGCCATGACGGCCGCACGCATCACCGCTCCCTCGCAGGGCTCCCCGCTGGGACTTCGCGAACGGAAGAAGCTCAAGACGCGCATCGCGATCCGTGAGGCCACCTACCGGCTGATCGACGAGCAGGGGTACGACGCGACGACCGTAGAGCAGATCGCGGAGGCCGCGGAGGTGTCGGCGTCGACCGTCTTCCGCTACTTCCCGACCAAGGAGGACATCGTCCTCACCGACGAGTACGACCCGCTCCTCGAGGACGAGCTGCGGGCGCGCCCCGTGGACGAGCCGATCGTCGAGTCCCTGCGGCACGTGCTGCGCAGGGCGGTGGGCCTCGGCTTCACCGAGGAACCGGAGATCTCACGCCTCCGTACGCGCCTGATGATCGAGGTCCCCGCCGTGCGCTCCCGGCTCCTGGAGAGCATGTCGGTCACCGGCCGGATGCTGTGCCGCGTCATCGCGGAGCGGGCCGGCCGCGACCCCGGGGAGCTGGAGGTCCGGGTGTTCGCGATGAGCCTCATCGCGGCGCTCACGGAGACGGCGGCGTACTGGGCGGAGCACGGCCACGAGGACGACCTGGGCGAGCTCCTCGACCGCGCCCTGTCCATGCTGACCACGGGCTTCGGGACGGGGGCGCCCGGGGCCTGACGCCGGTGCGGCGGTCCGGGGGAAATCCTCGGGTGCCGCTGCTCCCCCCATGCCATCCTGACCGCATGAATGGTCCGGAGATCCTCATCCGCTTCGCCCCTGAGCTGGGGCTATTCGTGCCGCATGGGCGAAGGGGCGGGCCCACCAAGGCAGTTACGGACGGCGTGTCCACGCTCGGGCACGTCGTCGAGTCGCTCGGGGTGCCGCTGACGGAGGTCGGCTCGCTCGTCGTGGACGGCGCCGAGGTCCCGGTCTCGCACATCCCGGTGGCGGACGAGTCGGTGGAGGTCCGCGCCGTGACCCGCCCCCAGCCCGTCCCCGGCGCTCCCCTCCGCTTCCTCCTCGACGTCCATCTCGGCACGCTGGCCCGCCGGTTGCGCCTCCTGGGCGTCGACACGGCGTACGAGAGTACGGACATCGGCGACCCCGCCCTCGCGACGCGCTCGGCCGCCGAGCGGCGGGTGCTGCTCAGCCGGGACCGGGGCCTGCTGCGACGCCGTGAGCTGTGGGCCGGGGCGTACGTCTACAGCGACGCGCCGGAGGAACAACTCCGGGATGTGCTGAGCCGGTTCGCCCCCGTGCTGTCCCCCTGGACCCGGTGTACGGCGTGCAACGGCTCCCTGCGGGCGGCGACGAAGGAGGACGTGGCGGACAGGTTGGAGGGCGGCACGCGGGGGACGTACGACGTGTTCGCGGAGTGCGGGGGGTGCGGGCGGGTGTACTGGCGGGGGGCGCATCATGACCGGCTGGAGGGGATTGTGGCGGGGGCGGTACGGGATTTCTCCCCAACACCGCCCCTTCCCGGCTGCATCGATTAGCGGCTCCGCCGCGCAGGGGCTCCGCCGCGCAGGGGCTCCGCCCCGGACCGGCGGTGAATCTCCAGCCCGTCCGGCGTTTGAGGACGAACTCGGCGGAGCCGGTGATGACGGTGCGCAAGGCTCCCGCGCCGAGCGGGTTTTCGGGAAGGGGCGGGGTCGGGGAGAGCCCCGCAGGGCCCGCCCGAACCCCAGCACAGCCTCAGCCCGAAAGCTTCGCCGCCAGCTCCCCCACGTCAGTGGTAGGCGCGTCGCAGACGAACCGCCGGCAGACGTAAGCCGCAGGCAGCTCCCTCCCCGCGAGCAGCGGAAACTCACCGCCGCCCGCAGGGCCGACGGCGACGACAGCCCCCGGCGCCGTCCCAAGCAGCGCGGTCCGGTGCAGCTCCCCACCCACGGGACCGATCACCGCAACCTCACGCGGACCGTCCAGCGCCGCCTCGGCCACCGCCAACCCATGCCCGATGAACCGAGGCGCCCGCGGCGCGAGCCCCTTCACCACACCGAGCGCCCGCTCCGCCGCGAGGCGATGCGGCTCGGCCCCGGTCTGCGCCGCGTACGAGAGCAGCGCCCCCGCGGCAGCCGTCCACCCGGACGGTACCGCGTTGTCCGTGGGGTCCTGCGGGCGCCGGATCAACTGCTCGGCGTCCGCGGCGGTGTCGTACAGGGACCCGGACTCCGCGTCCACGAACTGGGCGAGCACGTGGTCGAGCAGGAACCCGGCGAACTCCAGCCAGACCCCCTCCCCCGTCACGGAGGCCAGCGCGAGGAAGCCCTCGGCGACATCGGCGTAGTCCTCCAGCACGCCCGCGTTGGCGCCGACTTGGCCGTCCTTGGACGTACGGGAGAGCCGCGCCCGGTCGTCCATGTGGAGCCGTACGAGAAGGTCACCGGCGCCGACCGCCGCCGCCACCAGGTCAGGCCGGTCGAAGTACGCGCCGACCTCGGCGAGCGCGGCGACGGCGAGTCCGTTCCAGGCGGCGACGACCTTGTCGTCACGGCCGGGCGCGGGCCGCAGCGAGCGGGCCGCGAGCAGCCGCTCCCGGATGGAGCCGAGCCGCTCGGCGTCGGCCACCACACCGGCCTGCGCCGGGAGTTGGAGCACCGAAGCGCCTTCCTCGAAGGTGCCTTCCTCGGTCACCCCGAAGTACGTGGCGGCCAGCTCGGCGTCCGCGTCACCGAGCACGTCGCGGAGCTGCTCCGGCGTCCAGACGTAGTACGCGCCCTCGACGTGCTTGCCGGTCGCCGCGTCCTCGCTGTCCGCGTCGAGCGCCGAGGCGAAACCGCCCTCGTTCGTGCGCAGTTCGCGCACCATGAAGTCGGCGGTCTCCAGGGCGACGCGCCGGGCGAGGTCCGAGCCCGTGGTCCGCCACAGGTGGGCGTAGACCCGGCAGAGCAGCGCGTTGTCGTACAGCATCTTCTCGAAGTGGGGCACCACCCACTCCCGGTCCACGGAGTAGCGCGCGAAGCCGCCGCCGAGCTGGTCGTAGATCCCGCCGCGCGCCATCCGCTCGCAGGTGTCGGCGGCCATCTGCAGGGCGCCCTCCGAGCCGGTGCGGGCGTAGTGCCGCAGCAGGAACTCGATGACCATGGACGGCGGGAACTTGGGGGCGCCGCCGAAGCCGCCGCGCGAGGCGTCGTAGTCGCGCGTCAGGCCGAGCAGCGCCTGGGCAAGCTCGTCCTCGCCGGGCAGCTCGTCCGAGCCGAAGGCCAGCTGCCGGTCGGCGAGGTCCCGCACGATCTTCCCCGCGACGTCGTTGACCTCGTCGCGCCGGTCCGCCCAGGCGCGCCGGACGCCGTCGGCCACCTGCTGGAAGGAGGGCATGCCGTGCCGGGGCTCGGGCGGGAAGTACGTGCCGAAGTAGAAGGGCTCGGCGTCGGGCGTCAGGAACACCGTCATGGGCCAGCCGCCCTGCCCGGTCGCGGCCTGTACGGCCTCCATGTAGACGGCGTCGATGTCGGGCCGCTCCTCACGGTCGACCTTGACGTTGACGAAGTGCTCGTTCAGGAAGGCGGCCGTGTCGGCGTCCTCGAAGGACTCGTGCGCCATGACGTGACACCAGTGGCAACTGCTGTACCCCACGCTGAGCAGCACGGGCACGCCCCGCTCACGGGCCTGCGCGAAGGCCTCCGCCGACCAGGGCCACCAGTCGACGGGGTTGTCGGCGTGCTGAAGGAGGTAGGGGGACGTCTCATGGGCCAGTCGGTTCGGCATGCCTTCCATCCTCGCGCACAGGGAAGGGAGCCGCGCAGGTGCCACGGGTTCGCGGCGAGCCGCACCCGTCAGGCTTCGCGGGCCCGCAGCCTCCGGGCGATCTCGATGTCGGAGGTGAGCGCGCTCAGGCGGGGCGGGTTCCTGGAGGCGTCGAGCACCACGACGTGCAGCCGGTCGCCGGCCCGGGGCGGGGGCGCGTCCGTCCACCAGGACGGGTGCTTGGCCTGGTCCACAAAACCCTCTCGCCCGTCCACCTGCCCGTCGATGATCACGAAGCAGCCCACCGGGGCGACGGCCCTGACCGTCACGTCGAGCTCCTGATGAACTGCGATGGTCACCTCAACCTCCCTCCGCGACAGGGGGATACTCCCACGTGATCCGTGGACTCCCTCGCGTCCGAGGCCCGTACGCAGGACACTTGTGCCCGCAGGTGACCATTGCACTCGGAGGGGGAGCCATATGCGGGACAGCCATCGGGCCGAGGCCGAGCGGCTGTTGGTGCGGGCGGTGGAGGAAGAGGTGCGGCGCTCCGGCGGTCGTGTCGACGGGGGCGTGCTGCTCTCGCGGGCCCGGGGCGCGCTGGACGCCATGGGGCAGACCGCCGCCGAGGAGTACGCCGCCTATACGCAGGCGGTCGACGAGGCGGAGGCCGGGCAGCTCTCCTTCGGGCAGCGGTATGCCAAGGAGGGGGCCGGAACTCCGCTGCTGGTGGCGGCCGTCGCGGCCGTGGGCGCGTGTCTCGCCGACCTGGTCCTCGGGACCGGGGTCTCGACCGCCATGGGTGCGGGCGCCGCCGTCGCCGTCGTCGGCGCGGCCACCACCGTCGTGAAGGTCACCGCCTCCCACGTGCCCGCGGCCAGCCGCCGCGCCGGCGCGATCAGCCAGCCGGGCGGGCCCGAGCAGCTGCGGCTGCAGTGGCTCACCGCCCTGGAGGTGCGGGGCATCCGGCCCTTCCTCGACCAGCAGCGCGTGCTGCAGGCCCCCTCCGGCAAGAAGAAGACCTCACCGCAGCTGCGCGGCACGGACAAGAGCGCGGCGGCCCGCAGGCGTACCGTGCTGGAGCAGTCCTTCGCCCAAATTCCGCAGCCCGAGGGCCCGTTCGCCGGGCGGCGTGCCGAGCTCGCGCGGGTCGCCCAGTGGGTGCACGCCGCGCGGGCCAGCACCGAGACACGGCCCACCGTCGTCGTGCTGCACGGCGCGCCCGGCTCCGGGCGCTCCTCGCTCGCCGTGCGGGCCGCCCACGATCTGCGGGACCAGTTCCGGGGCGCCTGCGTCGTCGACCTGCGGGGCGAGAGCTCCCAGCCGCTGTCCACGCGGGACGCGCTCCTGCATCTGCTGAATCGATTGGGCGCCCCGCGCGAGCAGCTCCTGTTCCGTGAGCGTTCCTCGCAGGAACAGCAGGTCAAGCGGCTCAGCGAGCTCTACCACCAGCATCTGACCGGCCTCCCCGTGACCATCGTCCTCGACGACGCGAGCGACCCGGAGCAGGTGCGCACCCTCGTGCCCGAGCGCTCCGACAGCCTCGTCCTCGTCACCACCCGCAAGCCCCTGGAACTTGCGGCGGACCTTCCCGCCTGGGTGCACCAGCTGCCGGTGGAGCCGCTCGACGCGGCGGGCGCGGAGCAGCTCCTGCGGGACGCCGCGGAGGACACCTCCGAGCCGTACGACGCCGAATCCGCCGACGCCGTGCGGGAGTTGTGCGGCGGGCTGCCGCTCGCCCTGCGCGTCGCCGGGTCCTCCATCGGCGCGCGTACGACACGCCAACTCGCCGCCGACCTGGCCGCGTACGGCCCCTCCGAGAAGGTCGCGCCCGTGGAGCGCGTCCTGTGGCTGCGCTACACCGACCAGTCCGAGTCCGCCCGGCGTCTCCTGCGCAGACTCGCGCTTGCCGGGCGCGCCTCCATGGGGGCGGCCGCCGCCGCTGCCCTGCTCGGCGCCGACGAGCAGGAGGCGGCCCGCCGGCTGACCGCGCTCTCCCGCGCGGGCCTCGTCGACCACGTGCGCGGCAGCCGCTACCGCCTGCACGATCTCGTACGCGCCTTCGCGCTCGCCCGGCTCATCGACGAGGAGGAGCCCGCGGAGCGCACCGCCGCGCAGGAACGCCTGGTCGTCAGCTACAGCGAGCTCGCCGGATCGGTGATCCGCCTGGTCGACGGGAAGATGTCGACGCGGGCAGGCCAGTTCGACCGGCACGGCTTCTCCTCCCTGGAGGCGGCCCTGCGCTGGCTGGACGACGAGTCGAGCTTCATCACGGCGGCCCTGCGGCACGCGGAGGGCGTCGACCAGGAGGCGGTGCTGAATCTCCTGGGCGCGCTGTGCGACTACTGCCTGCTGCGCGGCGACCTCTACCGCCTGGGCGAGATCAGCGAGCTGACGCAGGCCGTCGACCAGGGTCTCCTCTCCCGGAGCGTGCGGTGGCGCACCGGCATCGCGTCCCGCCAGCTCGGCGAGCTCGACCAGGCGCGGACGACCCTGACCTCGGTCGTGGACCTCTACATGGAGGCGCACCAGGACGCGGGCGCCGCCCTCGCCCTGTGTTCGCTGGGGATCACCCTGCACCACCAGGGCAATCTGACGGAGGCGGCCGCGCGCCTGAGCGAGGCCCTCGAACTGCAGGGCGCCGACGAACTCGCCGGTGACCGCGCCTGGACGATGCACGCCCTCGCCGCGGTGGAACGCGACCGCTCCAACCTCAACAAGGCGCTGGGGCTCCTGGAGGCCTCCCTGACCCTGCACCGCGAGAACGACTCCCTGCACGGCGAGGCCTGGGCGCACTTCCAGCTCGGCCAGCTCTGCCTGCGCATGGGCGACGTGCCGCGTGCGGAGGAGCAGCTGCGGGGCGCCCTGGACCTGTACGGGCGCACGCGGGACGGCCGCGGCGAGGCCTGGGCCCTGACGCAGCTCGCGCGGGCCCGCCTGGTGGACGGCGACGCGTCGGCCGCGGTCGACGGGCTGCGGCAGGCGGTGTCCCGGCACCGCGACAACGAGGACGCGCGCGGCGAGGCGTGGAGCGCCTACTACCTGGGCCAGGCCCTGGAGGAGGCGGGCAGCCTGGACCAGGCGGTGCGGGAGCTTGAGCGCTCACGGACGATGTTCTCGCGGATGCGCGACGTGTACGGCCTGGCCTGCGCCCGGCACCACTCGGCCCGGGTGACCCGCGACCAGCGTGCCGCGCAGACGGGCTCGCTGCGCAACTCCGGCTTCGCCCGCCAGCTCCTGGTGGACGCCCGCGCCGACTTCCAGCGCATCGGCGTCGCGCACGGCGAGGCCTGGACGTGCCTGGAGCTCGCGGTCGTGGACGCGGGGAACACGCGGGCCCAGCAGGCGCTGGCCCTGTGCGACGAGGCGGCCGCGCTGTTCGCGTCGTACGGCGACCGCAGGGGCGAGGACTGGGCCCGCTTCCTGCGCTGCACCCTGCTGCCGTACGGATCGCCCGGCGGCTGGGAGATCGGCACCGCCGTCGCCCAGGAGGAGCTCAGCCAGCTGGCACGCGCCGGTCATCCGACGCGCGACGGCAAGCTGGACGACTACATGGAGGCGTTCGGACTGCTCCTGGAGCGCGGCGCCGACCTGGAGGCGGGCTGGCAGGCCTGGCGCCTGGGCATGGTGCCGAACCGTCACTCCCGAGAGGTGATGGGAGTGACGGTGGCGAGGGCGGGCTAGCCCTTGCGGGACTCGGCCTCGGCGGGCTTCGCCTCGCCGGAGGCCGACTCCGCGGGCTCCTTGAAGTCGACCTTCCGCATGTGCTTGTTCATCGACTTCATCAGCCCCCAGACGGCGACAGCCATCACCGCGAAGACGATGAACCCGAGAACACCCGGGGTCACCTTGTCATCGTCGACCTCTTTGGCGAGAGGGACGAGATGCGTCATTGCCAGATGTACGTTCACGCTAGGCATTGTCGCGGATGCCCGCAAAGAGGTCGTCCTCGGGGAGGGATGTATCGACGAGCGACTTCGCGAGCTCGTACTCCTCCGTGGGCCAGACCTCCTTCTGGAGCTCCATGGGCACCCGGAACCAGCCGCCCTCGGGGTCGATCTGCGTGGCGTGCGCGATCAGCGCCCGGTCGCGGACCTCGTAGAAGTCGGCGCAGGGAACGTGCGTGGTCAGCGTCCGCTCGACCCGCTCGAACTCGTCCCACCGCTTCAGCCAGTCCCCGTAGGGCGACTCCAGGCCGCGGTCGAGCATGGCCTGGTGGAGCGCCTCGGTGCGCGGCCGGTTGAAGCCCTGGTTGTAGTACAGCTTCTGCGGCTGGAAGACCGGGCCGTACTCGCTCTCGGGGTACTTCTCGGCGTCCGCCGCACCGTCGAACGCCACCATCGTGATCTTGTGGGTCATGATGTGGTCGGGGTGCGGATAGCCGCCGTTCTCGTCGTACGTCGTGATGACCTGCGGACGGAAGGAGCGGATCTGCCGGACCAGCTCGCCGGCCGCCTTGTCGACGTCCTCCAGGGCGAAGCAGCCCTCGGGCAGCGGCGGCAGCGGGTCGCCCTCGGGCAGGCCCGAGTCGACGAAACCGAGCCAGTCCTGCTTGACGCCGAGGATCTCGCGGGCCTCGTCCATCTCCTTCCTGCGCACCTCGTGGATGTTCTCCTGGATGTACGTGTCACCCTGGAGCTTGGGGTTGAGGATGTCGCCGCGCTCCCCGCCCGTGCAGGTGACGACGTGCACGTCCACCCCCTCGGACACGTACTTGGCCATGGTGGCCGCGCCCTTCGACGACTCGTCGTCGGGGTGGGCGTGCACGGCCATCAGTCGCAGCTGCTCAGTCAAGACTCGATCCTCAGTGATCCGGCGCCGCCCTGGTCAATTCGGCGCAATGAACGGCTTCTATAGTGACGGAACCGGGGGGCAGAAAATTCCGGCATCCCCTTTTACTGGAGGACGATCATGGCGGCCGTGAGCGAGAAGCTCCCCGATGGCCGGTACGGCCGCGAGCGCACGGCCGACGAGCGCGCGGACCGGAAGCTGAAGGTCATCGGCTCGGTCCTGGGTGTGCTCTTCCTCCTGATGATCGGCTGGTTCGGATACGACTACGTCTCCGGCACCAAGGTCAGCGGCGAAGTGATCAAGTTCGACGTCGTCTCGGACAGCGCGGTCAAGGTGCACCTGGAGGTGCGCAAGGACGCGGACGCGAAGGGCTACTGCACCCTGCGTTCCCAGGCCGAGGACGGCGAAGAGGTGGGTCGCGCGGACTTCCGCTTCGACCAGCACGAGGGCCGGATCGACAAGGTCGTCACGTTGCGCACGAAGGCGCAGGGGACGAGCGCCGAGCTGCTCGGCTGCCACTCCGACTGACTTCCGGCTTCGGCTGGCTTCCGACTTCGGCCGGCTTCCGACTTCGGCTGGCTTCGACCCGCCCCGGCCGGTCCCTCGCGTCACGCTGACCGGCCGACGCCCCGTGTGTACCGGGGCTCACCTGCGTCGACGTATTTCTGATGGCTTATGTCCTCCCCCTCACGCGCCTGAATTGTTAGGCTCGTGGTTTCGCCCACCCGTGAGGGAACATCCTTCTGGGTAGGGCGATGCTTTGTATTCCCAGTACCTACGAGGAGCACCTGTGACCCAGACCAGCGAGAACGTCACCTGGCTGACCCAGGAGGCGTACAACCAGCTCAAGGCCGAGCTGGAGTACCTGTCTGGTCCCGCGCGCACCGAGATCGCTACGAAGATCGCGGCGGCACGTGAGGAGGGCGACCTGCGCGAGAACGGCGGGTACCACGCGGCCAAGGAGGAGCAGGGCAAGCAGGAGCTCCGCGTCCGCCAGCTGACCCAGCTCCTGGAGCACGCCAAGGTCGGCGAGGCGCCGGCCGCGGACGGCGTGGTCGCGCCCGGCATGGTCGTGACGATCGCCTTCGACGGTGACGAGGACGACACCCTGACGTTCCTCCTCGCCTCGCGGGAGTACGCGAGCTCCGACATCGAGACGTACTCGCCGCAGTCCCCGCTCGGCAGCGGCGTGAACGGAAAGAAGATCGGCGAGGACGCGCAGTACGAACTGCCGAACGGCAAGCTCGCCTCGGTGAAGATCCTCCAGGCGCAGCCGTACCAGGCCTGAGGCACGCATCGGCGACGCGAAAGGCCCCCTGCACCGAGCGTGCAGGGGGCCTTTCGCATGATCAGCCGTCCGCGCGGCGGTACTTGCGGACCGCGAGCGTCCGGAACGCCACGATGATGAGCACGGACCAGATCAGCGACGCCCAGACGGGGTGCTCCATCGGCCAGGCTCCGGTGACCGACTTCGGAACTCCTTCGATCGTGTTGCCGAACAGCTCTCGGGCCGCCGCCACCGTGGCACTGAACGGGTTCCACTCGGCGACGTACTGGAGGAACTTCGGCATGCCGTTGACCGGCACGAACGCGTTCGAGATGAACGTCAGCGGGAAGAGCCAGATCAGCCCTCCCGAGGTCGCCGCCTCGGGGGTCCTGACGGACAGGCCGATCAGCGCGCCGATCCAGGTGAACGCATAGCCGAGCAGCAGGAGCAGGCCGAAGCCGGCGAGGACCATGCCGAGGTTCTCGTGCGTGCGCCAGCCGACGACCAGGGCCACCACCGCGAGCACGGCCAGGGTCACGGCCGTCTGCACCAGATCCGCGAGGGTGCGTCCGGTCAGGACGGCGCCACGCGCCATCGGCAGCGACCGGAAGCGGTCGATCAGACCCTTGTGCATGTCGTCGGCGATGCCCGCGCCGGCGCCCGCCGTGGCGAAGGTGACGGTCTGCGCGAAGATGCCCGCCATCAGGAATTCCTTGTAGGCGCTCGCGCTGCCGGCGGGTGCGCCCGGGATGTTGATGGACCCGCCGAAGACGTACGTGAACAGGACCACGAACATCACCGGCTGGATGACCCCGAAGAGGATCATCTCGGGAATCCTGGTCATGCGGATCAGGTTCCTGCGGGCCACGACCAGCGAGTCCCTGGCCGACTGGACGATGCCGCCCTTGGGGCGCGGCGCCAGGGTCTGTCGGGTGTCGGATACGGCGCTCACTTCGCGTCCCCCTCGTCCTTGACGTCCGCGCCGGTCGCGCCGGTCGCGCCGTCTTCGCCGTTCTCGCCGTTCGGCGCCGTCTCGGCCGCGTGGCCCGTCAGCGAGATGAACACGTCGTCCAGGGTCGGGCGGCGCAGGCCGATGTCGTCGATCTCGATGCCGCGGGCGTCCAGCTCGCGGATGACCTCGGCGAGCAGCTTGGCGCCGCCGGAGACCGGGACCGTGAGCTTGCGGGTGTGGTCCTCGACGGCGACCTCGCCCTTGCCGAGGCCGCGCAGGACCTCCGTGGCCGAGGTGATGTCCTCGCGCTCGTGCACCACGACCTCGACGCGCTCGCCGCCGGTCTGTGCCTTGAGGTGGTCGGATGTGCCGCGCGCGATGACCCGGCCGTGGTCGATGACGCAGATGTCGTGCGCCAGGTGGTCGGCCTCTTCGAGGTACTGCGTGGTGAGCAGCAGGGTCGTGCCGCCGGACACCAGCTCCTGGATGACCTCCCAGAGCTGCTGGCGGTTGCGCGGGTCCAGGCCCGTGGTCGGCTCGTCCATGAACATCACCGGGGGCGACACGACGAGCGCGGCCGCGAGGTCGAGGCGGCGGCGCATGCCTCCCGAATACGTCTTGGAGGGGCGGTCCGCGGCGTCGGCGAGGTTGAAGCGGTCGAGCAGCTCGCCCGCCCTGACCTTCGCCTCCTTCGCCCTCATCTGGTAGAGCTGGCCGACCATCTGGAGGTTCTCGCGGCCCGTCAGGTACTCGTCGACGGCGGCGAACTGGCCGGAGAGGCCGATCGACCGCCGCACTTCGTTCGGATGCTTCAGTACGTCGATGCCCGCGACGACCGCGCGGCCCCTGTCCGGCGTCAGAAGCGTCGTCAGACAGCGCACCGCCGTGGTCTTGCCCGCGCCGTTCGGCCCGAGGAGGCCGAGCACGGTGCCTTCCGGGACATCCAGATCGACGCCGTCCAGAGCCCTTACGTCGCCGAAGGTCTTCACCAGGCCTTCGGCGTAGATGGCGCCTGGCATGTGGGTTCTCCCAGTGGTTTGGGTGACTTCCTACGGAAAAGCTTAGATTTGCCGGGTACCAAGCGCCCGGTGACCAATGACGTGAGACACACCATAACGCGATACATCGCGTCTGTTCAACGGAATGGGTGAGCCTGTGGACAACGCAAAATAGCCGGGGACCGCACCCTGACGCAGGCGATTTTCGCCGTGGCACAGGCGTTTTACGCCGTGGCCGGCCGGTGGCGGGCTCGGTCGGCCGATGACGGGCTTGCTCAGCCGATGACGGTGTAACCCGCCTCGCGCAGCGCCGCACCCACCTCGGTGCAGTGCGCGGGCCCCTTGGTCTCCAGCTGCAACTCGACCTCCACCTCCGTGAGTCCGAGGCGCGGATCGGTCCGCACATGGCCCACGTCCAGGACGTTGGCGTCGACCACTGACAACACTCCGAGGAGCGTGGCCAGGGCACCCGGCCGGTCCGTGAGGCGCAGGCGCAGCGACAGGTAGCGGCCGGCCGCCGCCATGCCGTGGCGCAGGATCCGCTGCATCAGGAGCGGGTCGACGTTGCCGCCCGACAGAAGCGCGACCACCGGCCCCTCGAAATCCTGCGGCCTGCTCAGAAGCGCCGCGACCGGGCTCGCGCCCGCCGGCTCGACGACCATCTTGGCCCGCTCCAGGCAGAGCAGCAACGCGCTGGACAGCTCGTCCTCGGAGACGGTCACCACGTCGTCGAGGAGCTCATCGATGATCTTGAACGGAACGTCGCCGGGGCGTCCGACCTTGATGCCGTCCGCCATCGTCGCGGGGTTCTCGATCGACACAGGGTGGCCTGCCGCGAGCGAAGGCGGGTACGCCGCGGAACCCGCCGCCTGCACACCGATCACCTTGACGTCGGGGCGCAGCGACTTCACCGCCACCGCGATGCCCGCCGCGAGCCCGCCGCCGCCGACCCCCAGGACCAGGGTGCGCAGCTCGGGGCACTGCTCCAGGATCTCCAGGCCCACCGTGCCCTGCCCCGCGATGATGTCGGGGTGGTCGAAGGGGTGGATGAAGACCGCGCCCGTCTCGTCCGCGTACTCCTGAGCGGCGGCCAGCGTCTCGTCGACGACCTGACCGTGCAGCCGCACCTCCGCGCCGTACTCCCGGGTGGCCGCGACCTTGGGCAGTGGCGCGCCCACCGGCATGAAGACCGTGGACCGCACGCCGAGCAGCGAGGACGCCAGGGCCACGCCCTGCGCGTGGTTGCCCGCGCTCGCGGCGACCACACCGGCCGCACGCTCCTCGGGCAGCAGGCCCGCGATCCGTACGTACGCGCCGCGCAGCTTGAAGGAGCCCGTCCGCTGGAGGTTCTCGCACTTGAAGTGGACCGGCGAGCCCACCAGGCCCGACAGATGCCTGCTGCCTTCCATCGCCGTCACCCTGGACACACCCGAGAGCATCTTCTGGGCGCCGCGCACATCGTCGAGGGTGACCGAAGGCAAGGAGTGACGCGTGCGGTAGCTCATGACCGCAAGTCTCCCAGTTCACACCGGTGTCCTCCTGCGGTGACCACGGGGCGAGACTGGTTTGCGCAGCGCCGGTACGCCCCGCGTCCCGGCCGCGTACCCTGTCCCCCAACCCATCGCCCTCGCATGAAGTGAGCCCCCGGCCATGCCCACAACTCCGGACATGACGACCGCCAGCGATCCCGGCCTCCTCGACACGCTGCAGCACCAGGTGGCCGTGTTCGCCCGCCGTGCGGAGCAGACACGCCTCGGCGGCGTAGGACAGGTCCGCAACTCCATGGACCGCGCCGCGTACCTGCTGCTCAACCGCCTCGACAAGGAAGGGCCGATGGGCGTCAAGGCGCTCGCGGCGAGCATGGGCATCGACTCCTCGACGGTCACCCGGCAGGTCGCCCCGCTGGTCGACACGGGGCTCGTCAAACGCACCTCGCACCCCGAGGACGGCCGTGCCGTGGTGCTCCAGCTCTCGCCGCGCGGCGAGGCCCGCCTGAACGAGGTCCGCTCGTCCCGGCGTGACCTCATGGCCGAGCTGACCGGTGACTGGTCCCCGGAGGAGCGCGAAAGCTTCTGCACGCTCCTCACGCGCTTCAATTCGGCGCTCTCCGCCCGCCAGACCTCGCAATCGGCTCCGGACGCGCCCGAGTCCTGAGCCCTGGGCCCCGACTCCCGGGGGTTCCCGCCTCTTGACCTGGCCCAGGTGCCTGGCCTCATATGAGACCGGGGGCCCGGACCCCCCAGGCGGGAGGCGCGGTGCGCGAACGGCAGGCGTCGGTGAGCGCCCGCCGGGCCCGGGAGTTCGAGGCGTTCGTCGCGGGCGCGGCAGGGCGGCTGCTGCATGCCGCGACGCTGCTCACCACCGAGCCACCGGACGCCAACCCACGCGCGCGTGCCCTGCTCACCGCATCCCTCGCGCACTCGTACGCGAGGTGGGACCGCATGCGCGGCGAGGACCCGTACGACCGCACCCGCCAGCAGCTCGCCGTCCGCTTCGCGCGCGGCGCCTGGCGCAGGCACCGCAGCCACGGCGGCGTCCTGGCCCGGCTCACGCCCCAGGAGCGGCTGATCCTCGTGCTGCGGCTCTACGAGGGCGTCGCCGAGGAACAGACAGCGGCGCTGCTCGGGCTGCCCACCGACCGCGTCGAGACGATCTGCGCCCGCGCCATGGAGACGGTGCTCCACCCGCCCCGCGGCCCCGCGCCGACCGTCCCCCTGGGGGAGGCGGCCCCGTCATGAACCAGTACGACCGCAAGGCGGGCCAGGTCCGCCACCTCCTGGACGACGGCACGCCCCCGTCGGCCCCGCCCGAGCTGTACGAGGAAGCCGTCCGCATCGGCGGCCGCATGCTGCGCCGCAGAAGGGCGCTGCGCCGGCTGCTGTGGCTCATGCTGCTCGTGGCGGCGGTCGCCTTCGTGGTGTGGGCGTCGGTCGAGCAGCCCTGGGTGGAGCCGCCGTCGGAGACGACCCCACCGCTGACGCGCTGGTGACGCGCGGCCCGCTCTAGCCCAGCGCCTGCTGCAGGTCGGCCAGCAGGTCGTCCGCGGACTCGATGCCCACGGAGAGCCGCACCAGGTCGGCCGGCACCTCCAGGGCCGAGCCCACCACCGAGGCGTGCGTCATCCGCCCCGGGTGCTCGATCAGGGACTCCACGCCACCGAGCGACTCCCCCAGGGTGAACAGCTTCGCGCGGTCGCAGACGGCCACCGCGGCCCCCTCGCCCCCGGCGACCTGGAAGGACACCATCCCCCCGAACGCCTTCATCTGCTTGGCCGCGGTCTCGTGACCGGGGTGCTCCGGAAGCCCCGGGTAGAGGACACGCGTCACGCGCGCGTGCCGCGACAGCATCTCGGCGACCTTCGTCGCGTTCTCGCTGTGCCGGTCCATCCGGACGGCCAGCGTCTTGATGCCGCGCAGGACCAGCCACGCGTCGAAGGGCCCGGCCACCGCGCCCATCGCGTTCTGGTGGTACGCCAGCTCCTCGCCCAGCTCGGCGTCACCGACGACGAGGGCGCCGCCCACGACGTCCGAGTGCCCGCCCATGTACTTCGTCAGGGAGTGCACGACGACGTCCGCGCCGAGCGCGAGCGGCTGCTGCAGGTAGGGGCTCGCGAAGGTGTTGTCGACGACGAGCCGGGCCCCCGTCTCCTTGGCGACCTGCGCGACCGCGGCGATGTCCGTGATGCCGAGCAGCGGGTTGGAGGGGGTCTCCACCCAGATCGCCTTCGTGCGGTCGGTCACCGCGGCCCGTACCGCCGCCGGGTCGGAGGTGTCGGCGACCGACCACTCCACGCCCCACCGGGACACGACCTTCGCGAAGAGCCGGAACGTGCCGCCGTACGCGTCGTTCGGGATGACCACGTGGTCACCGGGAGCGAGCAGCGTACGCAGGAGGCAGTCCTCGGCGGCGAGACCCGACGAGAAGGCGAGCCCGCGCCTGCCCCCCTCCAGGGCCGCCAGGTTCTCCTCCAGGGCGGTGCGGGTGGGGTTGGCGCTGCGGCTGTACTCATAGCCGCCGCGCAGACCGCCGACGCCGTCCTGCTTGTACGTCGACACCTGGTAGATCGGCGGGACGACCGCGCCCGTGAGCGGGTCGGCGGTGTTGCCCGCGTGGATCGCGACGGTCTCGAAACTCTGGCTGCTGAAGCTGTCACTCATGTGGCCAGAGCCTAGTCCGGGACGGGAGAAGAGCCGACGAGTTCGAGACTGGTTCGCCAAGTGTCAGACCGGTCTGGTTCGCTTGTACTCATGGAGATTCTCTGGGTGCTGATGGCGGCGATCATGATCGGGGCGGTGCTCGGCCCGTTCCTGCTGCGCAGGCGCGGCGGAATCCGCCAGGTCGCGCCCGGTTCGCCGGACGCCGCGGACCCGGCGGACTACGGCTTCGCGCGTCAGGAGGAGCTGGACATCCGCATGCCGGGCCCGGACCGCGACCTCTTGGACGTCCTTGACGTGGTCCAGCAGTCGCAGAGCTGGAAGGCGGCCTCGCAGCTGCTCGCGGGCACGGAGGTGCACGGCGAGGTGCGCTGGCAGCGCGTGCAGGCGTTCGCGGGCGCGGCCTCCCTCGAGCTGCAGCAGCGGCCCGGCGGGGTCAGCGACCAGCCCGGCGGGCAGTGGCTGCGGGTGTGGCGGGCCGAGGCGCCCAAGGACGCGGGCGGCGCCGCGGTGCACGCGGAGTTCCTCGTCCAGCAGGCCTGGCGGTCCTCGACCTCCGGGACGGACGAGTTCCGGATCATCCTGGAGGAGGCGAAGGAGGCCTGCGCGCAGGCGGCGCTCCTCTCCCCCGGCGACCCCGTCCCGTACATCATCGAGCTCTCGATCGCGCGTGGCCTGGCGTATTCGCGCGCCGAGTTCGAGCAGCTGTGGCTGAAGATCCTGGACCGCGCGCCCGCGCACATGGGGGCGCATCTCGCGGCCCTGCACTACTGGTGCGAGAAGTGGCACGGCTCCCGCGAGCTGGCGGCCGACTTCGCGGAGGCCGCGGCGGCCCGCGCGCCCAAGGGCTCGCTCCTGTCCGCGACCCCCCTGTTCGCGGTGTACGAGCACCTTCCCGAGGTGAACCTGGTCCGTGGGTTCTACGAGAGCGAGGTCGTCACCAAGGCCGTCGAGGGCGCGCTCTACGCAGTGCACTCGGCCCGTCCCGACGACCCGATGCTGGCGCACGTGCGGCATCTCCTGGTCTTCTTCCTGGTCCGCAGCGAGCGCTGGGGCGAGGCGATGAACCAGCTGATCCACGTGGACGGCCACGTCGGCGCCCTGCCCTGGACGGTCTCCCCCGACCCGGCCGCGGACTACGCGGTGTACCGCGCGCTCGCGGTCGCGGGGTACGAGGCGAACGGCGGAAGCCCGGCGACGCTGTCGCACTGAGGCGGCCCGCCCGCCCCGGCCGAGGAATGCGGCTCACCCCGCGCACGTTGACGTAGAAGCCGTCGGCTCCGCCCACCAGCACCCGCCCGCCGTCACCGCCCACCAGAGCGTCCCAGGAGGACCGTCCCATGCTCTTCGGCCGTACGCCCGAGCTCCCCACCCCCGAGCAGGCCCTCAAGGGCCGCGCGACCCCCGAGTTCCAGGTCCCGTCCCGCCACACGGTCCTCGGCAACCCGCTCCTGGGCCCCTATCCCGAGGGCCTGGAGATCGCGGACTTCGGCCTTGGCTGCTTCTGGGGCGCCGAGCGCAAGTTCTGGCAGACGGAGGGCGTCTGGACGACGTACGTCGGCTATCAGGGCGGCTCCACGGAGAACCCTTCGTACGAGGAGGTCTGCTCGGGCCTGACCGGTCACGCGGAGGTGGTCCGCGTGGTCTTCGACCCGGCCGTCGTCTCGTACGCCGAACTCCTGAAGCTCTTCTGGGAGTCCCACAACCCCACACAGGGCTTCCGCCAGGGCAACGACGTGGGCACCCAGTACCGCTCGGCGGTCTACACCCACTCCGCCGACCAGGAGGCCGCGGCCGTGGCCTCCCTGGACGCCTACCAGCAGGTCCTCACGGCGGCGAACCTCGGCACGATCACGACAACGATCCTCCCGGCGGACTCCCGCCCGCTGTGGCCGGCCGAGGGCTACCACCAGCAGTACCTGGACAAGAACCCCGACGGCTACTGCGGAATCGGCGGCACGGGCCTCCAACTGGACAGCCCCTCGGAGACGAACTGGGGCCGGGCCTGCCCCACGGGAATCGCACCGGCACCTTCCGACGGCTGAGTGCGAAGCGGCCCCCTCGCTCGACTGCTCGCGGGGCCGCCGGTAAGAGGTGACGGTGCCCTCCCGGCCTATCGTGGGTGGCATGGCTTTGAGTGACATAGGCAATCGGGAAGTCCTGCTGGCCGTCGAAGAGTTCGACCGATGTGGGCGGAGCGCCTTCCTGCGCAGCTACGGCTTCAAGCCCTCCCGTGCCTATTTCCTCGTCGTCGACGGCCGGTACTACGACTCGAAGGCCATCGTCGGCGCCGCCCACGGCTACCTGGCGGGACAACTGCCCCTGACGGCTTCGGAGTTTTCCGGTGGCCGGGATCATGCCGCGAAGCTGCTCGGTGCTCTGGGGTTCCAGGTGGTGCCCCGGGGAGCGCCGGCCGATGCCACCCCTGACGGCCTCGTCGACCACATCGCCCGACTCCGCGTGGCCCGTGCGGAAACAGGCCCCCGCCTCTACCAGCCGATCACCCTTCTGTGGGCGATCGGACGAGCGTTCCGTGGCGAGTCACGCACGCTGCCCTGGAGCGAGACGAGCGCGGCCCTGAGTGACCTGCTGCAGAAGTACGGCGTCCGGGGCGAGCGTCCGCGCCCCGACTACCCTGTCCTGGCTCTCTACCACGCCGGACTCTGGACTCTCCACGGCCATGAGAACGCGGTTCCGCCAGCCCACGGCGACGCCGTGCCCCGCCGGTGGTTCGCCGAACAACGGCCGGAGGGGGGCCTGGACCCATCGGCGTACGACCTCATACGGTCCTCCGGGCAGACCCGCGTCACCGTGATCCAGACGATCACGGATCGGTTCTTCGGCGACCTCGACGAGGTTCCGCTCCTCACCGAAGTGGGCCTGTACGACGAGTCGGTGGCCGACGACCGGCGCGGCGGGTCTCGAGGCGCCTCCGTGCCGTCCCTCGCTGGGGACGCGATCACCTTGGCGGCGCAGTACGAGAGGTTGTGCGCGCTTGTGGACCGGCGCGAGCAGGCTCATGGCACCGGGCGGCGTCGCGAGAGCATCTCCCGCGACCCCATCCGTTCGGGATCGGCCAAGCGAGCGGTGCTCCTGCGGAGCAGAGGACGTTGCGAGAATCCCGCCTGTGGTGGACAGCCCGACGATGTGACGGACTCGGGCGATCCGATACTGGAAGTCGACCACATCGTGGAGATCGCAGGAGCCGGCCGCGATCATCCGGCCCAGATGATCGCCTTGTGCCCAAACTGTCACGCCGTCAAGACTCGTGGCAGCACGAGGGACACCCTGCGCCCGGTCTTTCTCGAAGTGGTGCGGGAACTTCACCAACGGGCACGCAAGCCCTAGAGGGGGCCGCTCCTGGTCTGCTCGCCGAAAATGTCAGTGCCAGGCACCAGAATCACGCCCATGGATGTCAGGTCTGACTTCGCGCTGCGGTTACAGCTGAAGCACGTCAATGAGTGCGCCTCGGATTGCGGCGTGAAGGAAGCGCTCGCGGCAACTCACCGGCACATGACCGGCGGTAGGAGCGGTTACCGAGGGGGCCGGACGCTCATATCCCTGCTGGAGACAGTGCGCACTCTGGCGGCAGCCGCGCAGGAGTGGCAGGTCGTGCGACTGGTACAGGACTCCCTGGATTACGCAGAGGGGCGCATCCTCCGGCCGGACTTCGAGGAGCGGTATCAGCTCTTTCAACGGTCGACCGCTCCGCTGAGCTCTCACCAGGACTTCGCGGCGCGGACGCTTTCCTCGACCTTGGAGTTCTTCACCCAGCTCGGGAACGCCTACCTCGCCGAGCAGCCCGATGCGACGACGGGCGAGCTGCTCAGCCATCTCGGGGCCGTCAGCCGGGACGCCCGCTATATGCAGCAGGCCCAGGAAAGGCCGGGGCGGTACCGGATCCTTCGCGGAAGCGCCGAAGTCGCCGCGTGGTTCGAGCAGGTCTTCCGGGAGCGAGTCGACGTGGTGGACCCCGAGGAGGCCGCCCGCCGCATCGTCATGTCCCCGGACTCTCTGGCGGTTCTGGCGGCCGACGCGGAGGGACAGTTGCTGCTCAGGGCGGCGGAGGTCCAGCGGCGTCGGCGTGATCTGAAAGCCCTCCGCAGAGTGACGGAGGACCCTCGAGCGAGCGAGAGCGACCTGCAACGTGCCCTGGAGAGGCAACACTGGATCTTCGGTGGCCAGTACGTGGGCCAAGCCGTGCAGCGCAGACTGGTTCCGGGGGACGAGGTCGACATCCCCTTGATCCGAGGGGACGGGACGCTGCACATCGTCGAGCTGAAGCGGTCCATGAGCCTTCAGGGCCCCCTCGTCAAGAGGTACCGAGGGTGCTGGGTGCCGACGGCGGAGGTGCACGACGCGGTGAGCCAAGCGGTGAACTACCTGGTCGGATTGGACGAGCATCGGTTGCGGATCCGCGATGAGCTGGGCATCGAGACCCGCCGGGCCTGCGCTCTTGTCCTCATCGGGCATCCGACGCTCCAGCCGGACGTCGCCGAGGAGGACATCAGCGAAGCCTTGCGCACGCTCAACACTCACATGAGCCGGGTCGAAGTGGTGACGTACAAGGAGTTGGTCGACAACGCTCATCGCGCGTTGACGGGCTGGGGCTGAGCGCCCAGAACTCGCGCGCCCTCTGCCGTCAGCGAATCTGCCGCGGGCCGAGAATTCTGACGTGGCGGGCAGGGGCGGTCGAAGGTGGTGGGACAGCGGCCGGCACGTGTGCCGCTTCCACCGTCTGGAGGACGATCGATGCCACCCATCGTCAAGGCCCCGTACGCCTCCGAGGGCGAGACGCCCTCGTCCCGGTTCGACGATCATCTGGCCGCGCAGTTGCTGACCCAGCGGATCATCCTCCTCGGGACGCAGGTCGACGAGGTCTCCGCGAATCGCGTGTGTGCGCAGATGCTGTTGCTGTCCGCCGAGGACCCGCGGACCGACATCAGTCTCTACATCAACAGCCCCGGCGGTTCCGTCACCGCCGGGCTCGCCATCTACGACACCATGCGGCTGATCCCGAACGACGTGTCGACCCTGGCCATGGGGTTCGCCGCCAGCATGGGGCAGTTCCTGCTGACCGTCGGCACTGCGGGCAAGCGCTACGCCCTGCCCAACGCGCGGATCATGATGCACCAGCCGTCCGCGGGCATCGGCGGGACCACCGCCGACATCGCGATCCAGGCCGAGAACCTGGAGTTCACGAAGAAGTCCGTCGAGCGGATCACCGCCGAGCACACCGGACAGACCGAGGACGTCATCTCGCGTGACGGCGACCGCGACCGGTGGTTCACCGCCGAGCAGGCCAAGGAGTACGGGATGGTCGACCAGGTGCTCGACTCGCTCGCCGACGTGCGGCCCGCGGCCTCCAAGCCGCGCATGGGACTGGGGGTCTGACCGACATGAGCCAGTACACGATCCCCACCGTCGTCGAGCGCACCCCCCAGGGAGAGCGCGCCTACGACGTCTTCAGCAGGCTCCTCTCGGAGCGGATCATCTTCCTCGGCACCGAGATCGACGACGGCGTGGCCAATGTCGTCATCGCCCAGCTGCTCCATCTGGAGTCGTCGAACCCCGAGCGTGAGATCGCCGTCTACATCAACTCGCCCGGTGGGTCCTTCACTTCGCTCATGGCCATCTACGACACCATGAGCTTCATCAGCGCCCCGATCTCGACGTTCTGCGTCGGGCAGGCCGCGTCCACCGCCGCCGTGCTGCTCGCGGGCGGCGACCCCGGACGGCGCTTCGTGCTCGAACACGCGCGCGTTCTGCTCGGGCAGCCCGCGAGCGGCGGGCAGCAGGGGACGGTCTCCGACCTCAGTCTCCAGGCCAAGGAGATGCTGCGGATCCGCTCGCAGGTGGAGGAGGTCCTGTCCCGGCACTCGGGGCACGACGTCGCCACGCTGCGCGCGGACATGGACCGCGACAAGGTGTTCACCGCCGAGGACGCGGTGGCGTACGGGCTGGCCGATGAGGTGCTCAGTCGGCGGGCGCTCGCCTCCGCGGCCTAGCGGTTCTTACGCCGCCAGGCGGATGTCTCCCAGGCTCGGGCGCGTCGACCGTGTGCGCTGCATGCGCTGCGTCCGCTGCGTGGAGCGCGTCAACTCGGTCTGGGCCAGGGAGAGGAGGTCCGCCAGGCTCAGGCCAAGGGCGCGGGCGCCGGCCGCGAGGACTTCGGACGAAGCCTCCTTGCGGCCGCGCTCCAGCTCGGAGAGGTACGGCATCGAGATGCGGGCCGCCTCGGCGACATCCTTGAGCGTCCGCTCCTGGGCGAGGCGCTCGCGGCGCAGCACGTCACCGACCACGTCCCGCCACAGGGGCTCTTTCGCCGTCGGTGGCACGGGAGTTGTGCGGGGGCGCAACGGAATGACGCGGGCCTGCCGCTCCGTCTTCGGGGCCTGCTCCGGGTCAGGGGAACGCTCTTGGCTGCTCACCCTTCCAGGGTAGAAGCCACCCGGCCTCCCGGGCAGTGATCAGCGTTCCGCCCCCGGCGAACGCCTCCCGCGAGCCACAGCTCACGTCAACGCTTCCGCCAGCGCCTCCGTCGCCTTGATCACCCACGCGGGGTCCCCGTGCCGCAGCCCCCAGTGCGCCGCCGTCACCGCCCGCGCCTGCGCCCACCGCCTGGCCCGTTCACGGTCCACCTCGGCCGCGTCGGCGAAGACGGCCAGGCGGCGCAGGGCGGCGGCGCGCGGGTCGGGTGCGGTGAGCAGCGGCTCGAAGCGGGAGCGCAGCAGGGTGATCGAGTCGTACGCGGGGTCGCCGACGTAACCCTTGGGGTCGATGGCCAGCCAAGGCTCGCGTTCCGACCTCAGTACGTTGGTGAAGTGCAGGTCGCCGTGGATCAGGGTGTCCGGCTGGTCCACGCCCAATTCGCGTACGGTCGCGATCGCCGCGGCCACGACACGCGCGGGCAAGGGTGAGCCCAACTCCCGGTCCTCGTCACGCAGTTCACACTCCCACTCGGCCACGAGCGAGCTCATCCGCGGCAGCCCCTCGGGCGCGGGCACGGCGAGGCGGCGCGCCAGGCGTCCGGCCACGGCCACCGCCTCGTCGGTGTCCTCGACGTCGGCGAGAGAACCCCCGCCTGTCTCGGCCTCCGCCCCCGCTCCCGCCCGCTCGAGCAGCATCGCGAACCGTGCGTCGTCCCGCTCGTACAGGCGGACCGCGCCGCGGCCCGACCACACGGCGAAGGCGTGCGGCTCGTACGCGTTGCCGGGGTGCGGGAAGGAGATCTTCAGGACGGCGGGCGACCCGTCGTACCGCCGTCGCACGGGGACGACGATGCCGACCTGCCCGTGTGTGGCTGCCCCGGCCGGCTCGCAGTCCCAGCGCCCGAGCAGCTCGGCGGCCAGCCCCGGCAGCGTCGCGAGCCACGCCTGGCCCCGCTCGCCCTCCCGCTGGACCGTGCCGAGCGCGAAGTCCTCTGGTACCTCGATGGATGTCGCGGTCATCCCGGCACCCTAGGGCCTGCCGCCCCGGCGAGGAGGCCGAGGGCGGCCCGAGGCTACCGTTCCCCCATGCCCCTCGCTGAAGCCGCCGACGGCACCGCCCTGCACTACGAAGTCCACGGCTCCGGCCGCCCCCTGGTCCTGCTCAGCGGGCAGTCCAACAGCCGCCGCTGGTGGGACCCGGTGCGGGACGACTTCGCCGCCGCGTACCGGACCGTCGTACTCGACTGGCGCGGCACCGGCGGGAGCGGCCGCCCCGACACCGACAGCTACAGCACGCCCGGCTTCGCCCGCGACGTCGTCGCCGTGCTCGACCACGCGGGCATCGACCGCGCCCATGTGTACGGCACGTCGATGGGCGGCCGGGTCGGTCAGTGGCTCGCCGCCGATCACCCCGAGCGGGTCGACCGGCTCGTCCTCGGCTGTACGTCGCCGGGGGCGCCGCACGGCGTCGAGCGCGGGCCCGAGGTGCGCGCGGCCCTCACCCAGGGCGATCCGGCCGCCGCGCATCGCGCCCTGAAGGAGCTGATGTACACCCCGGCCTGGCTCGCCGAGCGGGAGCGCGGACCCGAGAAGCCCGTGTTCCACACGCTCGGCGACCCGGACATGCCCCCGCACGCCCGCCGGCGCCATCTGCGGGCCAGCGCCCGGCACGACGCCTGGGACGCCTTGGTGCGGATCACGGCGCCGACGCTCGTCGTGCACGGCACCGACGACGTGTTCAATCCGGCCGCCAACGCGCCCCTGCTCGCGGAGCGCATCCGCGGGGCCCGCATGCGGCTCATCTCCGGTGCGCGGCACGCGTACTTCGAGGAGTTCGCGGACGTCGCGACACCGCTGGTGCTCGGCTTCCTCACGGAGAAGTGGGCTTAACTCCCGCTGCCGTACGGCCTCGTGAGGATTTCCAGGCTGTGTCCGTCCGGGTCGTCCCAATAGACGCCCCGGCCACCGTCGTTGGTGTTGATCTCGTTCACGACCGTGTGGTGCGGGTCGGCCCAGTGGGTGAGCCCCGCGTCCTTGATCCGCCCGAAGATGGCGTCGAACTCGTCCTCGGAGACCAGGAAGGCGTAGTGCTGGGAGGTGATCGGCCGGCCGTCGCCGTCCATGTAGTCCAGCGTCACGCCGTTCGGGATCTCCACGGGGAGGAACGGGCCGTACTGCGGGCTCACTTCGAGGCCGAGGATGTCGGCGAGAAACTGGGCGGACGCCTTCTTGTCCGTCGCCGTGACGATGGTGTGGTTGAGCGAGATGGACATCGTGCGACCTCTTCCCGTACCTGGTGTGGTGAGTGCCCCCGTAGACACCCACCACACTAGGTACGGGTCACACCCCTGACATCCGCCACCAGGCCCCCACCTGGTGCGCAATGGGTCCTAGGGCCGCGGGCCGAGGCGGGTTCAGGCCACGAACGGCTCAGATGGTGGCCGCGTCGATCACGAAGCGGTAGCGCACGTCGCTGGCGAGGACGCGCTCGTACGCCTCGTTGATCTGGCTCGCCTCGATCAGCTCGATCTCCGAGCCCAGGCCGTGCTCGGCGCAGAAGTCCAGCATCTCCTGGGTCTCCCGGATGCCGCCGATCATGGAGCCGGCGAGGGTCTTGCCGCCGCCGATGACCGAGAAGAGGTTGAGCGAGACGGGCTCCTCGGGGGCGCCGACGTTCACGAAGGCACCCTCGGGGCGCAGCAGGCCCAGGTATTTGTCCAGGGGCAGCGGCGCGGAGACCGTGGAGAGGATCAGGTCGAAGGAGCCCGCGAGCTCATCGAAGGTGGCCTCGTCGCTGGTCGCGTAGTAGTGGTCGGCGCCCAGGCGCAGGCCGTCGTCCTTCTTGCGCAGGGACTGCGAGAGGACGGTGACCTCGGCGCCCATGGCGTGCGCGATCTTGACGGCCATGTGGCCGAGGCCGCCGAGGCCGACGACGGCGATCTTCTTGCCGGGGCCCGCGTTCCAGCGGTGGAGCGGGGAGTACGTGGTGATGCCGGCGCACAGCAGGGGCGCGGCCACGTCGAGGGAGAGGCCGTCGGGGATGCGCAGGGTGAAGGCCTCGTCCACGACGACGTGGGTGGAGTAGCCGCCGTAGGTCGGCTCGCCGTCCTTGCCGAGGGCGTTGTACGTCTGGACGTTGCCCTTGTCGCAGTACTGCTCGAGGCCCGCCTTGCAGTTCTCGCACTCGCGGCAGGAGTCGACCATGCAGCCGACGCCGACGCGGTCGCCGACGGCGAACTTGGTGACGGCGGGGCCGACCTCGGTGACGACACCGGCGATCTCGTGGCCCGGGACCATCGGGAAGATGCCCTCACCCCAGCCGTCGCGGGCCTGGTGGATGTCCGAGTGGCAGATGCCGGCGTACTGGATGTCGATCAGCACGTCGGTCTCGCCCACCGGGCGGCGCGGGATGGTGGTCCGCTCCAGGGGGGCCTTGGCGGACGGGGCGGCGTAAGCGGAAACGGTGGTGGTGCTGGTCTGTGCGGTCATGCCATCCACCGTGCCAGCCGTAGAGGCATCTACCCAGGTCACGGCTCTGCCTACGTCCAGTGGTCCTACTACTGGCGGGGACAGGCTCACGCGCCCGCGAGCCCTGATACTGGGAAGCATGGACGATCAGGCCGCGCACTCCCCCGCCCCCGAGCCCCTCGACGGCCGGGCCGAGCTCAGTGAGTTCCTGCGCACCCGCAGGGCTCGGCTGCAGCCGGAGGACGTCGGCCTGCCCCACTTCGGGCGGCACCGGCGGGTGCCGGGGCTGCGCCGCGAGGAGCTGGCGCAGCTGGCGGGGGTGTCCGTGGCGTACTACACCCGTCTTGAGCAGGGCAACGGCCGCAACGTCTCGGGCGAGGTCCTGGACGCCATCGCGCGCGCCCTGCGCCTCACGGACGCCGAGCACGCCCATCTGACGCACCTGGCCAAGCCGACGCAGCACAAGAAGAAGCGTGCGGTCCGCCCGCAGCGCGTACGGCCGGCGTTGCTGCAGCTCATGGACGCGATGGACGGCATCCCCGCGTACGTGGCGGGCCGCCGTACGGACATCCTCGGCTGGAACCGCATGGCCGCGGCGCTCTTCGGCGACTGGGGCGCGCTGGCGCCGGAGGAGCGGAACTGGGCACGGATCTGTTTTCTGCGGCCCGAGTCGCGTGTGATGTTCCGGGACTGGGAGCAGAAGGCGTCGGACATCGTGAGCTATCTGCGGATGGACGCGGGCTGCTATCCGAACGATCCGCTGCTGTCGGCCCTGGTCGGTGAGCTCTCCGTGAAGAGCGAGGAGTTCCGGAGCCTGTGGGCGACGCATGACGTGCGGGAGAAGGGCCACGGGGTCAAGCGTCTGCACCACTCCCTGGTGGGCGATCTGACGTTGTCGTTCGAGACGCTGCGGCTGCCCGACGACCACGATCAGTCACTGATGACGTACCACGCGGAGCCGGACTCGGCGTCGGCGGAGGCGCTGCGTCTCCTTGCCAGCTGGGGCGCGGACGCGACGCGTACCGGCGCGGCGGGCGTCCCGGGCGCGGAGCAGTAGCCCACCTCCCCGGAACGCCTGCCGCACGGGCCCTCAGGGCTGGTACGGGGGTGCCGCGCCCCAGTTCCACAGCGGCACCGGCTGGTCGGTGGGACGGGTCGCGTCGGGGCCCGAGAAGTAGACCGCGAGGCGGGTGCCCCACTCGACGTAGGCGAGGAAGGCGGAGCGGAACTCCGCGTCCGTCGGCAGTCCCGCGTCGTCCGCCGCGTCCTGCATCAGATTGACCCAGCGGCGGCGCTGCGGCTCGGTGATGCCCTTGCCGAGGTGCTTGCCGACCATGTGGGTGTGCCCGCCGTGCTCCGCGGAGTACGTGTCCGGGCCGCCGAAGACCTCGCCGAGCCACTGGGCGACGTGCCGGGCGTGCTCGGCGGGCAGGCCCTCGAAGAGCGGGGCGAGGAGGTCGTCCTTGAGCACTTTCTCGTAGAAGACCTCGGTCAGCCGCGCGAGGTTCTCCTCGCCGCCCGCCCACGCGTAGAGGGTCGGCGTCGAGGCGCCCGTGCCGCGTACGGCGGTGGGCGTGTAGTGGCGCATCTCCTCGATGTTCTCGACGTACGGGCGGATCTCCGCGAAGAAGTCACGGAAGAGCTCCGAGCGGCGGAAGCCCTCCAGGTGGTCCTTGGTCGACGTCCAGGTGATGCGGAGGATGTAGTGCTCGAAGTCCTCCTCGCAGCGGGCCAGTTCGAAGTCGACGCACTGCGGTGCGGCGGCGAGCGGGGCCGCGGCACGGGTGTAGGCGGAGAGGAACTCCGCGGAACGCTCGGGCGGTATGCGGTAACGGATGTACTCGACGGTGTGGGCGGTCATGTGACGTCGGCTTCCTCTGCGGTGGGCGGAGCCGGGACGCGCGCTCCCGGTCCACACCCTGTTCGACAACTCCGGGGGTGTGCGGGGCAGTTCGCTCTGCGCGTAGGAGCAGAACCGCAGCGGTCCCCGCGCCCCTGAGGGGCGCGGGGACCGCGCTGGTTCAGCCGCTGAACTACTTGCCGTAGTAGGCGTTGTAGATCGACAGCGTCGACTTGTTCCCCTTCTTGTCCGTGATCTTGGCGTGGAAGGAGATCCCCTTGCCCGCGGCCGGGTTCTTGACCTTGATCTTGCCGCCGCTGACGGTGGCCTTCTTCCAGGTCTGGCCGTAGTCGTACGACACGTACGCGGCGAGGGACTTGAGGTTCGAGCCCGCGGCCGCGCCCTGCACCGTCACCGGCACGGACTGGGTCTCGCCGGCCTTGGCCTTGCTGCTCAGGTCGACCGCCGCGGCGAACCGCGCCGTGGAGAGCGGCAGCTTCGCGTTGTCGGCCTTCTTGGAGCGGAACGTCCAGCTCGCGTCGATGCGGGTGGAGGCCGCGGCGACCTTGACGCTGCGCTTCACGGACGTCGACAGCTTGTACTCGGCCTCGGCCGCAGGGACCTTGAACGTGGCGCCGCCGACCAGCGGGTCCTCGTTCTCGCCGATCTTGGTGGAGCCCTTGTAGAGGGTCGTCTTCACCGAGGAGTAGAGCGAGGAGCCGACGTGCGTCTTGCCGTCGGCGAACAGCGGCAGATTGCCGGCGATCTCGTTGTCCTGCCGGAAGACGCCGTAGTTGCCGCCGATCCGCGGGCCGAAGACGGCCGTGTTGAACGTCTTCTCGTAGGTCTTGCCCGCCGTGAACTGCTGCGCCGCGCCCAGCGTGTAGACCGCGTCGAGGATCGGCCAGCCGTCCGGGTCGACCCCGGACTGCTGCTCGAAGTCCATGTTCCACTTCACGTCGTCGGCGGTGGACAGGTACAGCGTCCGGGTGCCGGGCAGCTGGGTCGGGATGCCGATGGAGGAGCCGCCCGAGCTGCTGGGGAGCCAGCCCGTGGCGTTGAACGTGCCCTTCTTGCCCTTGGCCGACGCGCCCAGGTTCGCCTTCACCGTGGCCAGCTCGGACGCCTTGAAGTGCTTGGTGTAGCCCGTGGCGACCTGCTTGACCTTGCCACCGAGCACGGTGTTGTACTCGCTGTCGTCACCCTTGACCCAGTGGCCGTCCCACTGCTGGGACAGCGAGCCGTCGGTGACCTGCGGACCCAGGTGCGCGGTCCGGAAGTTGATGTATCCGTCGAGCCACCAGCCGAAGGAGTAGCCGGTGTGCGGCGTGTCGACCGAGAACTCGGGTGAGGCGAAGTACGGCTTGGCGTCCGCCGCCGGGACGGTGATGTCGACCGGCTTCGTCTTGCGGGCGTCCAGCGTGACCGTCGTGTCCTTGGTGACGCTCAGCTTCGGCTGGGCGATCCAGTCGGCGCCCTTGGTGAAGTCCCGCGGGTCGGCGTACATGCCGGTGTTCAGCACGTAGCCGCCCTTGGGGACACGGATCTTGACCGTGCCGGAGGCGTCGAACGGGTTGTAGGACTTCTGCGTGGCGAGCCCGGAGATGCCCTCCAGGTCGCTGTCGTAGTACTTCGGCGCCTGGCCGTCGCGCCCGATGTGCTTCAGCGTCAGCTCGTACGACTCGACCTCGCGCTCGACCGCGGCCGCCGTGCGCACGGACTGCCCGCCGCCGGTCGCCACGACGTACGCGGTGTACGCGCCGTCGACGGTGCCGCCCAGCTTGGTGTCGGTGGTCAGGTCGACCGCGGCGGTGCCGCCCGCGGGGACCTTCACCGTCTTCGCGCCGAGCTTGAAGAAGCCCGCGGGAGCCGGGGCGCCCTTGGGGTTCGTGCCCGTCACGGCGAGATCGAGGGTGACGTCCTCCTTACCGAGGTTCTTGTACGTCACCTTCTTCGTGACCGGCTTGTCGTCGGTGTGCGGCCACGCCTGGGTGGCGAAGGAGAGCGACACCGGCTCGGCGATCACCGACTGCTTGATGACCTTGTCGACGGCGATACGGCCCGAACCCTGCTGGAACGGCGTGTACTTGCCACCCTTGGTGGAAGCGGTGAGGGCGCCCTTGAGCTCGGCGTACTTCCAGTCCGGGTGCTGCTGCTTGAGCAGCGCGGCGGCGCCCGCCACATGCGGGGTCGCCATCGACGTACCGGAGATCGTCAGATAGCCCTCGGGCTTCTGGCCGACCTCCTGGTCGATGACGCTGCCGGGTGCCGCGGCCGCGGTGATGTCCACGCCGGGGGCGGTGACGTCGGGCTTGATGGCGCCGTCACCGACGCGCGGGCCCTGGCTGGAGAAGTCGGCGAGCTTGTCGTTGTCGTCGACCGCGCCGACGGTGAGGGCCGCGTCCGCGCTGCCCGGGGAGCCGACGCTGCCGGGCTCTCCGTCGTTGCCCGCCGCGATCGCGAAGAGGATGCCCTTGTCCGCGGAGAGCTTGTCGACCTCGGCCTCGAGCGGGTCGATGCCGGGGGTGTCGCCTCCGCCCAGGCTCAGGTTCACGATGTCGGCGCCCTGCTCGGCCGCCCACTCCATGCCCGCGATGATCCCGGAGTCGTCGCCGGAGCCGCCGTCGTCCAGGACCTTGCCGTTCAGGAGCTTGGCGCCGGGCGCCACGCCCTTGAGCTTGCCGCCCGACTTCGCGCCGGTGCCGGCCGCGATGGAGGCGACGTGGGTGCCGTGGCCGTAGCGGTCCTTGGCGTCCGCCGCCGGCGTGAAGTTCTTCTCGGCGACGACCTGGTCCTTCAGGTCGGCGTGCGTGGCGTCGACGCCGGTGTCCAGGACGGCGACCTTGACGCCCTTGCCGTCGAAGCCGGCCGCCCACGCCTTGTCGGCGCCGATCTGCGGCACGCTCTTGTCGAGGCTCGCCTTGCGGACGCCGTCCAGCCAGACGCGGCTGACGCCGGCCGCGGTGGCGCCGCCCTTGTCGGCGACGAGCGCCGACCACAGGTCGGTGGCGTCCTGCTTCGGGGTCGTGATGGCGTCGGCGTTCAGGGACTTCAGGGTCCTGCGGACCGTGGTGTCACCCGCGGCGCGCACATCGGCCCTGGCCCCGGCGGCCGATCCCTTGTAGCCGACGATCAGCTTGAGGCCCTTCTTCTGGGCCTTGCGGTTGTCCTTCTTGATCAGCTCGGTGACGTCGAAGAGCCGCTGGTCGAGCTTGCCGGTGGCTATCAGGCGCTGCGCGTCGGCCGGGATCACGAGGCTGTGACCGCCGACGCGCTTGGTCTGTACGGGTATTCCCTCCCGCCCCTTCGCCCGCTCGAAGGCGGTGACGCGCCCCTTGGCGTCGGCGGTGACGCGGTCACCGGTGATGAGGGTGATGCGGTGCGTGGTCCGTTCGGCGCTCGTGAGGCCTGCCGTCTTCGCGGCTGCCGCCAGTTCGTCCGGCGACTGCTTCGCCGCCGACGCCGGGCTGGTCATGCCCGCGGCAAGGGCCACGGCCGCCGCTGTGGCGATCGTGGCCCCATAGGCTCTCTTCACTTGTCTGCGCAAGTCTCCCCCTGGAGGTCAAGGGGCTCTCGCCCCTGGACGAGGAAGTATTGCCCAGGGTCGAACATCTGCTCAATAGTGCGTCAGAAGTGACGAGTTGGCAGCGGCCCGCACCCCTGGAGAGGGGTGCGGGCCGCTGCCGTACGCGTGGAGGAGGTACTACTCGGGTCTCAGACGGCCGAACCGGCCTTCCACTGCGCCCAGTCCATGACCCAGCCGTTGAAGCCGTTGTCGGGCTGGACCGTCTTGTCGCCGGTGTTCCGGACGTCCACGACGTCACCGATCATCGAGTTGTCGTAGAACCAGGCGCCCGGGGTGCTCTTGTCGCCCGCACCCTTGGCGTCCTCGAGGCCGACGCAACCGTGGCTGGTGTTGGCGCCGCCGAAGATGGACTTCGCGCCCCAGTAGTTGCCGTGGATGAACGTGCCCGAGTTCGACAGGCGCATGGCGTGCGGCACGTCCTTGATGTCGTACTCGCCCTTGCCGTCGTCGTCCGTGAAGCCGACCGTCGCGCCGTTCATCCGGGTCTCCTTGAACTTCTCGGAGATCACCATCTTGCCGTTGTACGTCTTGTTCTCCGGCGAGCCCGCGGAGATCGGGATGGTCTTGATGACCTTGCCGTCCCGCATGACCTTCATCTGCTTGGTCTTGGCGTCGACGACGGAGACCTGGTTACGGCCGATCTTGAACTGGACCGTCTTCTCCTGGACACCGGTGACGCCGTCCGCGCCCTCGACACCGTCCAGGGCCAGCTTCATGGTGACCGTGGAGTTGCCCTGCCAGTAGTCCTCGGGGCGGAAGTCCAGGCGGTTGTCGCCGAACCAGTGGCCGACGACCTCCTGGCCGCTGCTCGACGACACCTTGATGTTCGACTGAACATCCTTCTTGTTCGTGATCGCCTTGTCGAAGTTGATCGACACCGGCATGCCCACGCCGACCGTGGAGCCGTCCTCGGGCGTGAAGTTCCCGATGAAGCTGTTGTTCGGCGAGACCGTCGTGAACTTCGAGTTCTCGTGCGCCTTGCGGCCGTCGGAGTCCTTGGCGGTCGCGGAGATCTTGTACGTGGTCGCACGCTCCAGCTGGCCGCTGGGCTTCCAGCTCTTCTTGTTCGCCGCTATCTGCCCCTCGACCGCGGCGCCCGTCTCGGTCGTCATCTTGACGTCCGTGAGCGAGCCCTTGCTCACCGTGACCTTGGCCGCGCTGTTGATGCTCGCGTTGTCGGAGCCGTCCTTGGGCGCGATCTTGATGTCGGCCTCGGAGGTCTTCTTGGCGGCGGCCTCGTCGACCTGGTTCTGTGACTCCTTGCCGCTGCCGGCGCTGCTCTTGTCGCCGTCGTCGCCACTGCAGGCCGAGAGCACAAGGACGCCGCCGACCAGAGCGGACACGGCCGCAAGACCCTTGCGCCGTCCGCGCCGCCGCCTACTGTCCGTCATCACACGCTTCTCCATCGTTGCCGAAATCCCCAACACGCCAAGAACGCCGGGAGTCCCCGTAATCCCGCATAACGTCCTGCCCGGTTCGTCCCGTTCCACTTCTGCGGAAGATGTGGGGAACACCACGTCATGCGAGGCGCCGGTGACAGCCGTGCACCTCTGAGACGACGGAACCCCGGGCGGCGGTTGCCGTCCGGGGCTACGGGTTCCGTTTTTTCCGTCCGGTAGACGTACTACTTTCCGTCCACCGCCTACAACCCCCGGCCACCGCCCCCGGCCACAACTTCCCCGGCCGTGTCGTCGTCCTCGTCGTCATCATCCTCGTCCGGGTCCCAGTCCGGCGAATCGGGGTCGTAGTCGATCTGCTCGCTGCTCCAGGACGCCTGCGAGAGCTCCACCCCCGGCACCCCGCTGACCAGGTCGAAGGGGTCCACCAGATAGGCGAGCGCCTCCGCGTCGTCCTCCTTGACGGCCGTCTCGGCGTGCAGCCGCTCCTCGGCGGGCATGTGCTCGTCCTCCGCGATGCGGCGCAGCGCCGACGAGGCCAGCTCGCCGGAGTCGTCGACCTCGACCACCAATTCGACGCGGAGACGGACAAAACGTGATGACTCTGATGTGCTCATGGGTCGGAGCGTACGACCCATGACCCCCGCGACTTTCCCACGACCCGCGCCTTTCATTACCATCGCCCCACACGGCCAATTCGCCAGCGCCACAAGGGGGATCCGATTCCGTGTCCGCACGTCGATCGCTGCTCACCGCCACTGCCGCCGGGACCCTTCTCGGCGCCCTGTGGTTCGTTCCCTCCGCGAATGCGACGGCGACGTTCAGATCCGCGCAGGCCCCTGACTCCTCCCGGGTCGTCCACACCGAACAGCGCCGCGCGACGCTGAACTCGCAGAACACCGCCGCCACAGCCTCCGACGACCGCCTCGCCGACACCGGCGCGGGCGTCGACACGACCCCGTACCTGATCGGCGGGACGGCGTTCCTGGGCCTGGGGGCGGGCTTCGTGGCGTTCTCGGTCCGCCGGGAGCGCCAGGGCCCCGCCTACTGAGGGCGCGTTCCCCGGGAAGCGGGGCGCACGCCGGGCAGTTGGGTGACCTGGCCGCGCGGCAACATGGCCGCGTACGGGGCGAGGGCTAGGCATGCGGTATGAGATTCGAGCCCCGGCACAACACATCCAAGACCTCCCGCGCCCGCCGTCTTCGTCTCGTCGGCGCCCTGTGCGCCGTCGCGGCGTCGGCGGCGCTGGTGACGGGCTGCGGATCGGACAGCGACAAGGCGTCCGACGAGGCGACCTCCAAGGCGGCGAAGACCGTCCCCAAGGAGGCGCCGTCGGAGAGCCCCACGGGCAGCGCGTCCCTCACGCAGGACCAGCAGGAGCGCAAGGCGCTGCTCGCCGACACCAAGGTCACCTACGACAAGGCGGCCTCCGCCGCGGTGGACAAGGTCCCGGGCGGCAAGCTGACCGACCTCGACCTCGAGGGCGTCGACGACGACAAGGACGACGACGGCGACGACGATGACGCCGCGAGCGCGAGCCCCAGCGCCAGCGCGAGCCCCAGCCCGAGCGGCAGCTCCACGGGCCCGCAGTGGGTCGCCGAGGTCGCCGAGAAGGACGGCACCGTGCACGACGTCCGCATCGACGCGGTCTCGGGCAAGGTGATCAGCTCCGCGCCCGACAAGGACCAGGACGCCGACGACAAGAAGGAGACGGCCGACTGGCTGTCCCGCGTCAAGCAGACGCCGGAGCAGGCGGCCAAGGCGGCGACGGACAAGAAGAAGGGCACGGTCACGTCGATCGGCCTGGACGACAACGACGCCAAGGCGCTCGTCTGGTCCGTCGACGTCGTCACCGACGACTGGACCAAGACCGACTTCGAGATCGACGCGGTCAAGGGCGGCATCACCCGCGAGCACGTCGACCGCGACTGACCAGCGGCCGACGTACGAGGAGGGGTGCCGCCAGAACCTGGCGGCACCCCTCCTCGGCGTACGGAACTCTCGTCGCTAGGCCAGCGGGCCCGTCACCGGCTCGACCGCGGCGAGCAGCGCGCCGGAGCGCACGAACTCGTCCGCCGCCGCCAGGTCGGGGGCGAGGAAGCGGTCGGGGCCCGGCCCCTGGACGCCCGCCTTGCGGACCGCCTCGATGACCGCGCGGGTCGCCGGGGCCGGCGTGAGGCCCTCGCGGAGCTCGACCGCGCGCGTCGCGGCGTACAGCTCGATGGCGACGATGCGGGTCAGGTTGTCGACCGCGGTACGGAGCTTGCGGGCCGCCGACCAGCCCATCGACACGTGGTCCTCCTGCATCGCGGAGGACGGGATCGAGTCGGCCGACGACGGGACGGCGAGCCGCTTCATCTCACTCACCAGCGCCGCCTGCGTGTACTGGGCGATCATCAGGCCCGAGTCCACGCCCGCGTCGTCCGCGAGGAACGGCGGCAGGCCGTGCGAGCGGTTCTTGTCGAGCAGCCGGTCGGTGCGGCGCTCCGCGATCGAGCCGAGGTCAGCCGCGGCGATGGCGAGGAAGTCCAGCACGTACGCCACCGGGGCGCCGTGGAAGTTGCCGTTGGACTCGACGCGGCCGTCGGGCAGGACGACGGGGTTGTCGACGGCGGCGGCCAGCTCGCGCTCGGCGACCGTACGGGCGTGGGCGATGGTGTCCCGGCCCGCGCCCGCGACCTGCGGGGCGCAGCGCACCGAGTACGCGTCCTGGACGCGCGGCGCGTCGTCCTGGTGGTGGCCGGTCAGCCCCGAACCCTCGAGCACCGCGAGCATGTTGGCGGCGGAGACGCCCTGGCCCGGGTGCGGCCGGATGGCGTGCAGCTCGGGGGCGAGGACCTTGGCGGTGCCGAGGAGCGCCTCCAGAGTGAGGGCCGCGGTGACGTCGGCGGACTTGTAGAGGGCGTCGAGGTCGGCGAGGGCCATCACCAGCATGCCGAGCATGCCGTCGGTGCCGTTCAGGAGGGCCAGGCCCTCCTTCTCGCGCAGCTCTACGGGGGTGATGCCGTGCGCGGCGAGCAGTTCACCGGCCGGCTTCAGCTCACCGTCGGGTCCTTCCGCGTCGCCCTCGCCCATGAGCGTGAGCGCGCAGTGGCTGAGGGGGGCGAGGTCGCCGGAGCAGCCGAGCGAGCCGTACTCGTGCACGACGGGCGTGATGCCCGCGTTCAGCACGTCGGCCATGGTCTGCGCGACCTCGGGGCGTACGCCGGTCCTGCCGGAACAGACCGTTTTGAGCCGCAGGAACATCAGCGCGCGCACGACCTCGCGCTCGACGCGCGGGCCCATCCCCGCCGCGTGCGAGCGGACGATGTTGCGCTGCAGCTGGGCGCGGAGGTCCGGGCCGATGTGCCGGGTGGCGAGCGCGCCGAAGCCGGTCGACACGCCGTAGACGGGCTCGGGCTTGGCCGCGAGGGCGTCGACGATCTCACGCGAGGCAGCAAGAGCGGCCACGGCTTCACCCGACAGCTCGATACGAGCGTTCCCGCGCGCAACAGCAATAACGTCCACAGCGGACGTCCCGGACGTCCCCAGGACCACGGTATGCATATCCATATTCAGCAGCGTACGGATTGAATCGCCAAGTGTCACGGTCGAATACGGGGTGAGCCTGTTACGAGCCCGGAAACCGGGCCCCGCAAGGGGCACGAGGAACGGCGCGAGCAACTCCCACGGCGGGGCGGCGAACAAGGGGCGCAGTGGCCGGGCGCGACAAGCCCCGGGGTGACGCGGCGGGCTTAGGGGCGCGGGGAACGGCGCGACAAGCCCCCGCGGCGGGCCCGACGACGACGCACACCAGCCCCACCAAGGGGCGCGGGGAACTGCGCGAGCAACCCCCACCGCGCCGCGGACAACGAACACGCCCGGCCCCGCAACCCCTCACCCCCCGCCCCCCGGAGCCCCGCGACTTCGCCCACGAAACCGCCGCCTCTCCCCAGCGGGACGCGACCCCGCGGAATCCGCGAGCCGGACCACGGGATCGTCCGCCCCCTCGCGCCCCGCAACCACCGGCTTCGCCGCACGCGCGGCCTTCGCGCGGTACTGCGCCGCGTCCGCGAGACGGAACAGGCGCCGGGCCGAACGCACCTCGCCGATCGGATCCTCCGTGGAGGCGACCCCGCACGCGACCCCGTCCCCCTGCTCCAACTCGGCGGCCCGTACGCAGAGTTCATCCGCCACCCGCACCACCTCATCGGCCGAAGGCCCCACCGAGAGCAGACAGAACTCATCGCCACCGAGCCGCGCGGCCAACGTCCCCGGCAGCATCGCCCCGCACAGCGAAAGCACCGAGCCGAAACGTTCGAGCAGCCGGTCACCGACCGCGTGCCCCTGGGTGTCGTTGACCCATTTCAGCCCGTTCACGTCGCACACCACCAGACTCACCACGACCCCCTCGGCCCGGTGCCGCTCCACCGCCTCCTCGAGCCGCAGATCGACCGCACGCCGGTTGGCGAGGCCCGTCAGCGCGTCGGTGAAGGCGAGCCGGCGCGCCTCCTCGAGACGCTCGGTCTGCGCGATGCCCGCCGCGACGACCGAGGCGAGCACCGTCGCGAAGTCCGCGTCCGCGCGCCCGAAGGGCGCCGCCCCCACCGGCCGGGCCACATACAGCTCGCCCCACGCCCGCCCGTGCAGCACGATCGGCGCGACCACACAGCAGCCACGGCCACGCCTGCGCAGCGCGGCGACACGCTGGTGGCAGTACCCGGGGGCCGTCACCTCCGAGGGCCCCCGCGCCGTCTCGACCCAGGCGTGCGGCTCACCCCCGCCCGCCCAGCGCTCGTGCAGGAACTCGGTGATCTCCGGGAACTCGTTCACCGGATACGCCTCACGCTCCGGGAACTCTTCCTCCCCCTCGGCCCGTTCGCCCACGTTCACGAGCACCCTCAGCCGCCCGAGGTCACGCTCCCAGACGGACAGCGCCGCGAAACTCCCCGCCAGCGCACGGCACGCGCCACGCGCTGCCGCCCGCCAGGACTCACGCGGAGTGTGCGCGGCGGCCATCCCCTGCGCCAGCACGACCACGGCCCGCAGCCGGACATCCTCTCCCATCTCCCTAGGCTAGGAGATATGCGGCAATTTGGGCGTTTGGAACATTACGCAGCGTGTGGGCCCCTCCCCGGACCCACCGCCCGCTTCACCCCCCCACACTCCCGCTTCACTCCCCGGGCCACTGCGGCTTCCGCTTCTCGTTGAACGCGGCGACGCCCTCCGCCCGGTCGCCGGAGAAGGCCACCGAGCGCCAGGCCGCGTCCTCGACCTCGAGGCCGGCCCGCAGGTCGAGCCCGTGCCCGAGCCGCAGGGCACGCTTGGCAGCCCGCAGCCCGACGGGCGAGTTGGCGGCGATCCGGGCGGCGAGCGCGAGGGCCTCCGTACGGTCCTCACCCTCAGCCACCAGCTGGTCGACGAGCCCCAACTCCCGCGCCTCGGCCGCCTCCAGACGCCGCGCGGTGAAGATCAGCTCGGCGGCCCGCGCGGCACCCACGCGGCGCGGAAGGAGCTGCGTGCCGCCGCCGCCCGGGATCACGCCGACCGACACCTCGGGGAGCCCGACCACGGCGGTCGGATCGGCGACGATGATGTCGCAGGCGAGCGCCAGCTCGAACCCGCCGCCGAGCGCGAAGCCGTGCAGGGCCGCGACGGTCGGCACGGGCAGTTCGAGTACACCGGTGTAGGCGGCCCGCGCCGTGGGCCGCTGGCGCACCAACTCGGCGTCGGAGAAGGAATTGCGCTCCTTCAGGTCGGCGCCGACACAGAACGCCCGCTCATGGGTGGACGTGAGGACCACGACGCGGACGTCACGGTCCTCGGCGAGGGCGGCGCAGGCCGAGCCGATGGAGCGGGCCATGTCCGTGGACACCGCGTTCATGGCCTCGGGCCGGTCGAGGACGAGCTCGGCGACGTGGCCGTGCCGCCTGACCCCGACGAAGTCCCCGTACCGCTGCTCGCCGCCCTGCTCGCCACCCATGACTGCCTCCACGTCCGGTTAACGCCCGTTACCAGGGCGCCCTGCGGATCATGCCACCGCCACGGGGCAATCGGGTGGCCGAGCGGGAAAAAACCGTCAGCTCCGGCGGGCAAGCAGCCAGGGCTCGACGACACCGAGGCCTCGTACGGGCCGCTGCCACATCGGCTGCAGGGCGAAGCGGTACGAGGGGGGCTCCGTGCCCTCCTTCTCCGCCTGCTCGGCCGCCTGGGCCGCCTCGGTCTCGGAGGCGGGCGCGTCTCCCGTACGCGTCAGCTCCTCGGCGAGCGCGCCGTCCACCAGGACCGCGTCCCGGGGCGCTATCGACGTGAGGCGGCTCGCGAGGTTCACCGTCGTGCCGAAGACGTCGCCCATCCGCGTCGTGACCGTGCCGAACGCGATGCCGACGCGCAGCTCGGGCATCGTCTCGTCGTTGGCCATGGTCTCGATGAGGCGCAGCGCGATCTCCGCGGCGACGCCCGCGTTCTCGGCGGCGTACAAAACCTCGTCGCCCAGCGTCTTGATGAGCCGTCCGCCGTGCGCGGCGACGAGATCCGCCGCCGTGGTCTCGAAGGCCTCGACGAGCTCGCCGAGTTCCTCCTCCTCCATGCGCCGGGTGAGGCGCGTGAAGCCGACGAGGTCGGCGAAGCCGACGGCGAGGCGCCGGTCGACCATCTCCTCGTCGTCCGCGGCCTGTACGACCCGGCCGGTGGCGGCGGCGAGCTGGCGCCGCCACACGTAGACGAGGAACTCCTCCAGCTCGGGCAGGAGCAGCTCTATCAGCGGATACGTGACCTCGGTGCGCGTCATGCCGGGCTCGGGCGGCTCCGTCAGGCCCTCCAGGAAGGAGTCGATCTGCCATTCGGCCAGGCGGGCGGTGGTCTGCCCGGTCGACCGGGCCACCTGCACGGCCATCGCCTCGCTGAGCAGGCCCGCCTCGACGAGGCCCGCGAGGCGGCGCAGCGCGAGTACGTCCGCCTCGGTCAGGGCCTTGGCCTGGCCGATGTCGGGAAAGCCCATGGCCCGCCAGAAGCGGGATGCCAGCTCCATCGAGACGCCGGCGCTGCGGGCCGCCTGGAACGGGGTGTAGCGGCGGTCCGCGCCGAGGATCAGCCCTTCGAGGCGCAGGGCCAGGGGGTCCTTCTCCGGATCCCCCGGCTTCTCGTCCCCGGAGTCCATCGAGTCGAACGCGTCTGGGGCGGCCCCTGCGGTACGTCCGGGCTCACCGTCGGGGCCGGGGGATGCACCCGTGCCGGAGCCCGTGTCGTCGACGGTCACGCCTGCTGCCCTTCCGATCTGCCGCGGTCAGGTATCGACCGGCGCCAACTTTACGGCAGGTGTGCCGCAGCTCACGCCTTTCTCTGGCGGGGGCGCCTTGGACAGCGCTTTCCCCTGCGGGGTGGGTGGGAACACCCTTTTCCCACCCACCCGCCCGTTTGCCCCGCATCCTCACCTGGACGAACAAGCTTTTCCCACCCACCCGCCCGATTGCCCCACAGTTCCCTCTACACCCCCCTCAAATGCACGACATCCCCCGCCCCCACCGGCTCCTGTACCCCCTCCCCGGTGGCCAGGATCAGGCGGCCGTCGCTGTCCACTGCTACCGCCTCGCCCGTGATCGACCGGTCGCCCGGGAGTTCTGCTCTGACCTTGCGGCCCAGCGTCGCGCAGCCCGCGGCGTAGGTTTCCTGGAGGCGGGAGGCTGCCGGGTCGCCCTCTGCCGTGCGCCAGTCGCCGTACCACTGCTCGAGGGAACGCAGCACCGCCCGCAGCACCGTGTCCCGGTCGGTGCTCGCCGCCCCTGCGAGCGCGAGGGACCCGGCGGTGGGCACCGGCAGTTCGTCCGCGCGCAGCGTCACGTTGATGCCGATGCCGACCACGACGCCCCCGCCGTCCGCGGAACCCGCCCGCTCGGCGAGGATGCCGCCGGCCTTGCGTTCCTCTCCGGCCACCGTCACGAGGAGGTCGTTCGGCCACTTGAGGGCCGTGTCCACTCCGGCGGCCCGCGAGAGCCCCGTGGCGACGGCGACCCCGGTCAGCAGCGGCAGCCACCCCCAGCGCGCGACCGGGACCTCGGGCCCCGGCTTCAGGAGCACCGAGAAGAAGAGGCCCGAGCGGGCCGGCGCCGACCAGCGGCGGTCGAGGCGGCCGCGCCCCGAGCTCTGCTCCTCGGCGACAAGCACCGCCCCCTCGGGCAGCTCGTCCGCGCGGGCGGCCAGGTCCGTGTTGGTCGACCCGGTCGCGGGCACCACATCCAGGGAGGTCCAAAGACCCCCGTCCCGCAGCAGCGCACGCCGCAGCGACGCGGCGTTCAGGGGCGGTCGGTCGAGGTCGGACCACCGGCCGTCACCCGTGCCGGAAGGAGTGTCCGAAGGGTCGTCTGAAGCATCTCGCGGCGTCATGCAAGCCACCTTAGGTGTGGTAAACGCCGCACTGCCGATCCGTAGGCACGCCGATACCCTACGAGTCAGTAGCAAGCGATCACCAGCAGCCGCAAGCCGCCAGTCGCCCCTTTGAGCAGGCAGGGAGCCGCATCCCTATGTCCGAGCCGGAAGAGCCCAACGTGCCCGTGCAGAGCGCCGCAAGCGATACCTCCGCCCCCACCGCCACCCCGGAGGCAGGTATCGACATCCATACGACTGCGGGCAAGCTCGCTGATCTGCAGCGCCGCATCGAGGAGGCCAAGCACGCCGGTTCGGCCCGCGCGGTCGAGAAGCAGCACGCCAAGGGCAAGTTGACGGCGCGCGAGCGCATCGAACTGCTCCTCGACGAGAGCTCCTTCGTCGAGTTCGACGAGTTCGCCCAGCACCGCTCGACCGACTTCGGGCTCGAGGCCAACCGCCCGTACGGCGACGGCGTCGTGACCGGTTACGGCACTGTCGACGGCCGCCCGGTGGCCGTCTTCTCGCAGGACTTCACCGTCTTCGGCGGTGCCCTCGGCGAGGTCTTCGGCCAGAAGATCGTCAAGGTCATGGACTTCGCCCTGAAGACCGGCTGCCCGGTCATCGGCATCAACGACTCCGGCGGCGCCCGCATCCAGGAGGGCGTCATGGCCCTCGGGATGTACGGGGAGATCTTCCGCAGGAACACCCACGCCTCCGGTGTGATCCCGCAGATCAGCCTGGTCGTCGGGCCCTGCGCGGGCGGTGCCGTCTACTCCCCGGCCATCACCGACTTCACGGTCATGGTCGACCAGACCTCGCACATGTTCATCACGGGCCCCGACGTCATCAAGACGGTCACCGGCGAGGACGTCGGCTTCGAGGAGCTCGGCGGTGCCCGCACCCACAACAGCACCTCCGGTGTCGCGCACCACATGGCGGGCGACGAGAAGGACGCGATCGAGTACGTCAAGTCCCTTCTCTCCTACCTGCCTTCGAACAACCTCAGCGAGCCGCCCGCCTTCCCCGAGGAGGCGGACCTGGCGCTGACGGACGAGGACCGCGAGCTCGACACCCTCATCCCGGACAGCGCCAACCAGCCGTACGACATGCACACGGTGATCGAACACGTCCTGGACGACGCCGAGTTCTTCGAGACGCAGCCGCTGTTCGCGCCGAACATCGTCACCGGCTTCGGCCGGATCGAGGGCCGCCCGGTCGGCATCGTCGCCAACCAGCCGACGCAGTTCGCCGGCTGTCTGAACATCGACGCGTCCGAGAAGGGCGCCCGCTTCGTCCGCACCTGCGACGCCTTCAACGTCCCCGTCATCACCTTCGTCGACGTGCCGGGCTTCCTGCCGGGCGTCGAGCAGGAGCACACGGGCATCATCCGCCGCGGCGCCAAGCTGATCTACGCGTACGCGGAGGCGACGGTCCCGCTGATCACCGTCATCACCCGCAAGGCGTTCGGCGGCGCGTACGACGTCATGGGCTCCAAGCACCTGGGCGCCGACCTCAACCTGGCCTGGCCGACCGCGCAGATCGCGGTGATGGGCGCGCAGGGCGCGGTCAACATCCTGCACCGCAAGACCATCGCGGCGGCCGACGCCGCCGGCGACGTGGAGGCCACCCGCGCCCGCCTGATCCAGGAGTACGAGGACCGTCTCCTCAACCCGTACACGGCCGCCGAGCGCGGTTACATCGACGCCGTGATCATGCCGTCGGAGACCCGCTCCCATCTGGTGCGCGGCCTGCGTCAGCTGCGGACGAAGCGGGAATCCCTTCCCCCGAAGAAGCACGGCAACATCCCCCTGTAGACCGTGCGGACCGTGCCTCAGCGAGGAGAGCGAGGAGACCCTTCATGATCAAGGTCGTACGGGGCAATCCCACCCCGGAGGAGCTGGCCGCCGCGCTCGCGGTGGTCCAGGCGCGCGCCGCGGCGGTCGCGAACCAGCCGTCCGGCGCGCCCGCGGTGCTCGACGCGTGGGCCGACCCCGCGCGGGTGGCCCAAGCGCGCTGACTTCGACGGTGTGGGCCTCCGGCGTGACAGGCGGCTCCAACTGCCGTCCGGAGAGGCGGTGTTCCGAGGAGAGTTCGCGTCCGTC
>NZ_JBFBAT010000004.1:534029-628147 GCF_040682375.1 Streptomyces sp. NPDC051214 | reverse complement strand
CCAAGGGCATGGCTGGTTGGCTACGTTCGGAAAGGATAACCGCTGAAAGCATCTAAGCGGGAAGCCTGCTTCAAGATGAGTATTCCCACCCCCTTGAGGGGTTAAGGCTCCCAGTAGACGACTGGGTTGATAGGCCAGATCTGGAAGCCCGGTAACGGGTGGAGGTGACTGGTACTAATAGGCCGAGGGCTTGTCCTCAGTTGCTCGCGTCCACTGTGTTGGTTCTGAAACCACGAACAACCCCGTATGTCGGGCCACGACTGCGGTGCGGTTGACAGTTTCATAGTGTTTCGGTGGTCATAGCGTGAGGGAAACGCCCGGTTACATTCCGAACCCGGAAGCTAAGCCTCACAGCGCCGATGGTACTGCAGGGGGGACCCTGTGGGAGAGTAGGACGCCGCCGAACTAATATTGATAGAGCTGGTCCCTGAACTTCGGTTCAGGGACCAGCTCTTTTTTGTTTTGCGTCACTTGCCGTTCACGTTCCGCAGCCAACATCCAGTGTCATGGAGCCAGTTGGCATGTTGCGAGCCGCAGGTGTCGGTGCCGGTGACGAGGTCATCGTGCCGGCGTACGGAAACGTCGAGATCGCCGAGGCCGTGGTCCTGGCAGGGGCCGTGCCCGTATTCGCGGACATAGATCGGGCGTCGTACTGCCTCGATCCTGATGCGGTGGCCGCCGCCGTGACTTCCCGTACGGCCGCTGTCGCCGTCGTGCACCGCTTCGGGCATCCGGCCGACGTACGCCGTCTCCGGGACGTCGGGGCGCGGCACGGCATTCTCGTACTGGAGCAGGGAGAGTCGGACGCACCGTACGACGAGCGGGCGCAGCGGCGGGCCCACGCGGCCTACCTCAGCGGGCGGCTCGGCGGTGTGATCACCCCGGACGGCGTCGAGGGGCACAGCTATCAGCAGTACGTCGTGCGAGTGCCCGGAAATGGGCGGCCGGACCGGGACGCGTTCGCGCGTGCCGTGCGGGCCAAGGGAATTGACTGCCGGGTGCCCGTGAAGACGCCCGTTCACCGCACGCCCAAGTTCTGGCGGGACGTCTATCTGCCGGAGACCGAGCGTGCCGCGGACGACACCCTGGCGTTGCCGGTCGACGCGGCGATGTCGCGGCGCGAGCTGCAGCGTGTGGTGTCCGCCTGCAACGCGCTCGGCGGGCTTCTCCAGCCGGCGTTCTGAGCCGCGTTCGCTAAGACGCCTCTTTGGTGTGGGACTTGAAGAACTTCCACATCAGGTCTGTCGCGTTGATTCCCGTGGTGGGGTCGGACATGCTGCCGCCCGCGCCGCCCGGCCAGGAGTGGCCCATGTCGGGGAGTCGGTAGACGGTCACGTCCGAGCCGTCGCGGCACGTGGCTGTTGTTTTTTTGATCTTCTTCTTCAGTTTCTCGGGTTGGCTCGTCTTGCAGGACAGGCGTTTCTGCCAGGCCGTGATGCCCTCGTCCATCCCGGCGTAATGCTCGTCGAGGCCGCCGATGAAGGTGATCACGGAGACCGGGGTTTTCGGCATGTACGACTCCTTCGCCGAGTCGGGGCCGAGATAGCCGCCGCTGACCGGGGCGATTGCCGCGAAGGTGTCGGGGAGTTCGACCGCCAGCTTGTAGGACATGTCGCCGCCGTTGGAGATGCCGGTCGCGTAGACGCGGTCCGGGTCGGCGTTCCAGGCGGTGGTCAGCCTCTTCGTGATCGTACGGATGAAGCCCACGTCGTCCTCGGTGCCGCAGCAGATCAACGCGTTGAAGGCTTGGTTGAGGCCGTCGGGGTAGGCGACGAGGAAGTTCTCCTTGTCGGCTTTGGCGCTGAGGCCGCTGATCTTGGCCGCTGCCGCGCCGTCGGCCGGATAGGGGTGCATGGCGATGACCAGGGGGAGCTTTTCCGAGCGGTTGTAGCCGGGTGGGGCGTGCACCGTGTAGACACGCTTCTTGCCTTTCCAGGTGAGCGTGACCTTTTGATCGCCAGGGCGCGGGGTCTCCGCTGCAGGCGGCTTCTTGGTGGGCTTCTGGTCCGCGGTCTTGTCGTCGTCGGACCCACAGGCTGCCAGCGGCAGGAGAAGGGCGGCCAGCGCCACGGGTAAGGAGTTCCGCAGGGATGTACCACGTCGGGACGGCATGGGCGCAGAGTGGCAGCGGCGGTGCGGGCGGTCCAGAGGAACGGTCGGTTCGAGACACCTTCGGTTTCGGGTATGATCTATTCCGTTGCCGAGCGGGAAACCGCGAAGCGCAACAGGCCCCTATAGCTCAGTCGGTAGAGCGTCTCCATGGTAAGGAGAAGGTCTGCGGTTCGATTCCGCATGGGGGCTCAGCGAGCAAAACGGGAAAGTCCCCGCCCAGTTGGGCGGGGACTTTTTTGTTTCCCGGGGGGCCACGGCCCCCCGGTCCGAGATCGTCAGTCCTTCTGGATGTCGGGGACGCGCATCGCCAGGATCGCCATGTCGTCCGACGGGGCGTCCGTCGCGAAGCGCTCGACCGCGCGCATGATGCGGGCCGCGACGGCGCCGGCGGTGAGGCCCGTGCACGTGGTGAGGACGTCGGCGAGGCCGTCGTCGCCGAGCATGCGGGTGCCTTCGCGGCGCTCGGTGACCCCGTCCGTCACGCAGAGCAGGACGTCGCCCGGGTCGAGCGTCATGGTCTGTTCGTAGAGCTCCAGGTCTTCCATGACGCCGAGGAGCGGTTGGGGCTCCGCGTACGGCTCGACCGTTCCGTCCTGGCGCAGGCGGAGCGGGAGCGGGTGGCCGGCGCAGACGATCTTCAGGACGGCCGAGCCGTCCTCCTGCGGCCACAACTCCCCGTAGAGGAGGGTGAGGAAGCGGCTGCGGGCGCCTTCGTCGAGGATCGCGGCGTTCAGGCGTTCCAGGACGGCGGGGCCGCCGAAGCCCTCGCGGGCCAGGAGGCGCAGGGCGTGGCGGGCCAGGCCGGTGACCGCGGCTGCCTCCGGGCCCGTGCCGCAGACGTCGCCGATCGCGAAGCCGTACGCGCCGTCGCGGATGGGGAAGAGGTCGTAGAAGTCGCCGCCGACTTCGTTCCCCTCACCGGCCGCGCGGTAGATGACGTCGACCTCGACGCCCGGGATCTGCGGGAGCCCCGGCGGCAGCAGGCTGCGCTGGAGGGACTGGCTGATGGCCATGCGCTCCGAGTACAGGCGGGCGTTGTCCAGGGCGAGGGCCGCTCGGCGGGAGAGATCTTCCGCCAGTTCCAGGATCTCCTGGCGGAAGTGCTCGTCCGAGGGCTTCCCCAGGGTCAGCATGCCGATGACGCGGTTACGGGCGACCAGGGGCAGGACGACCGTCTCGCCGCCGACCGCCGATGCCGTGGAGAGCGTCGTGCCGATGCCCGAGCCCAGGCTGAGGGGCTCGCCGAGGCCGAGGCTGCGCATGGAGGTGCGCAGGGCGGCCTGGTGGGCGGCTTCCGAGGGGGCGGCCCAGACGCGGGCTCCCGGGGTCGGCACGGGGTCGGGAGGGGCGATCTTGGAGAGGAGTGCCTTCAGGCCGTCGATGCGCTCCTCGTCCTCATGGAGGACGTACGAGAGATAGGGCTCGGACGACTGGTCGGCGATCGTGTAGACCGCGCACCAGGTGGCGAGCGTAGGGACCGTCATCTGGGCCATGAGCGCCAGGGTCTGGTCGCGGTCCAGGGTGCCCGCGAGGAGGTCCGATGCCTCGACGAGGAAGGAGAGCGAGCCGCGGCGCAGGCGCTCGAGCTCGCCGAGGCGCGCGGACTCGACGGCGAGGGCGATGCGGTCGGCGGCGAACTGGAGGCGCAGGGCCTCTTCGTTGGAGTACCGGTCGGGGGCCTCGGCGGCGACGCCCAGGGAGCCCGTGAGACGTCCCTCGACCTTGAGCGGGACCGTGACGACGGAGCGCATGCCCGTGCCGCTGAGGAGCGGTACGGCGCCGGGGACGACCGTGAGGTCCTCGTGGACGGCCGGCATGCGGGCGGAGCCGTAGCGGCCGGGTCCTGCCTCCACGGGGACGCGGGCGAAGCGCTGGCGGGCCGAGGGGAGGCCGGTGGAGGCGCGTACCTCCAGCTCCGTCTCGTCGTCGGTGGCGAGGAGCAGGAAGGCGGCGTCGCCGTCGAGCATGTCGCGGGCGCGCTCGACCGTGCGCTGGAGCAGACCGTCGAGGTCGTCCGGCGCCGGGGAGCCGATGAAGACCTCGAAGGGGTCGGCGGTGTGCGACTCGGTGAGCGCCCCGGGCTCGGGGGCCGGGCCGCGCAAGGGGGTCTGCAGGACGGCGCGCTCGTCGTCGCGGACGAGCAGGCAGACCGTGGAGGGTTCGCCGTCGGTGTCGCGTACGCGCAGGTGTGAGGCGTAGACGGGGGTCACGCGGCCGTCGGAGCCGCGGATTCCGTAACTGCCCTCCCAGCGGGAGAGTTGGAGCGCTTCCACGATGCCGGTGCTGGTGCCCGGGGTGTGGGGCCAGGCGGCGAAGTCGGTGAGCGGTTTGCCGGTGACCTGTTCGGCGACGTACCCGAAGAGCTCTTCGGCGTCTTCGTTCCAGGCGGAGATCGCGCCCACCCGGTCGATCTGGACGACGGCCACGCGGACTCTGCCGTCGGTGAGCGGGAGCAGCTCGGCGGGGAGCGCGGGTCCTGCGGCGCGGGTGCCCACCGAGCGGTCGGGGAGGTCGAGTTGGAACCAGACCTGCTTCTGCGTGGGGGTGTAGTCGACGCCCCAGCGGGTGGCGAGCGCCGCGCACAGCTGGAGGCCGCGGCCGCCCTCGCGGTCCGGGTTGCCCATGTTCACGGCGGCCTGCTGGAGCGGGATCTCGCGTTCCGGATAGTGGTCGGAGACCTCGATGCGTACGGCGTCCTCGCTGCGCAGACACAGGACGTCGGCGGCGGTTCCGGCGTGCACCACGGCATTGGTGACGAGTTCGCTGGTGAGGACGACGGCGTCGTCGACGATGTCCGTGAACCCCCAGCCCTGGAGGGTGTCGCGGACAAAGGAGCGGGCCGTCGCGACGGAACGCCCGACGGGGTCGAAAGTCGCAGCCGCGCGCGCGGTGATCACAGAACTCCTCGTACGAGCATCGACGCCCAAGTCTCCCACCATGGTGCGGCCGCCCCTCCGATGCCCGCTTGTACGTGTGCCACCGCCCAGGCCGGGCAGGACCGGGGTGGTTGGACAGCCGGATGCCAGGTTACTTACCTTCGCCGTCCATGCTGATGCCGGTCGTCAGTGTTTCCGCCCGGAGGGTGTGCGGACGGTGTGCGAAGCTGCCGAACTGTTATGGCCTGGTTCAGCCATGGTGAAACACTGGGCAAGCTTCTTGGAGAGAGCCCAGGTAACCCGAGCAGTACGGTCGACCCTTGCGGGAGGGACACAGTGGAGTCTGGCGCAGCGACGCGGGGCACTAAAACGCGTGCGAAAGACGGACAGTCCCAGAGCAAACAGCGCAAACCGCGCCACGGGGCGACCACGTCGGTGGACACGGCGGCCCTGAACAGGTTGCTCGCGGCGCTGGCGGCGATGCGGGACGGAAACTTCCGCAAGCGGCTCACCGTGTCCGGTGACGACGTCATGTCCGAGATCGCCGCCGTCTTCAACGAGGTGGCCGACCGCAATCTGCACCTGACCGGAGAGATCTCCCGGGTCCGGCGGATGGTCGGACGTGAGGGGAAACTCACGGAGCGCCTGGAGACCGGCGCGAGCGAGGGCTCGTGGGCGGCGGCGATCGACGCGTCGAACGCGCTGGTCGACGATCTCGTGCGCCCCGTCTCCGAGGTGGGGCGGGTGCTCTCCGCGGTCGCCGAGGGCGACCTGGAGCAGCGGATGGAGCTGCGGGCGCAGGCCGACGAGGGCAGTGGGCATCCGCTGCGCGGGGAGTTCCTGAAGGTCGGCCGTACGGTCAACAATCTCGTCGACCAGCTGTCGACGTTCACCGACGAGGTCACGCGGGTGGCCAGCGAGGTGGGCACCGAGGGCAAGCTGGGCGGTCAGGCGCGGGTACGCGGAATGTCCGGTTCGTGGAAGGATCTCACGGATTCGGTGAACACCATGGCGTACCGGCTCACGGCCCAGGTGCGTGACATTGCTCTCGTCACGACGGCGGTCGCCAAGGGCGACTTGTCGCGGAAGGTGACGGTTCACGTCGCCGGCGAGATGCTGGAGCTGAAGAACACCGTCAACACGATGGTCGACCAGCTCTCGTCCTTCTCCTCCGAGGTGACCCGCGTCGCGCGCGAGGTCGGCACGGAAGGCGAGCTCGGCGGCCAGGCGCAGGTGCCGGGTGTGGCGGGCGTGTGGAAGGACCTCACCGATTCGGTGAATCTTATGGCCGGCAATCTCACCGCCCAGGTGCGTGGGATCGCCCAGGTCACGACGGCCGTCGCGAACGGCGATCTGTCCCAGAAGGTGACGGTGAGCGCGCGCGGCGAGGTCGCTCAACTCGCCGAGACGATCAACCAGATGACCGAGACGCTGCGGACGTTCGCGGACGAGGTCACGCGTGTGGCGAACGAGGTCGGCGCGGAGGGGCAGCTCGGCGGTCAGGCGAACGTGCCGGGCGCGGCGGGGACGTGGAAGGACCTCACCGACTCGGTGAACACGGTCTTCCGGAACCTCACCACGCAGGTGCGGGACATCGCGACGGTGACGACGGCGGTCGCCAACGGTGATCTCTCGCAGAAGGTCACGGTCGATGTCGCGGGCGAGATGCTCGAACTGAAGAACACCGTGAACACGATGGTGGACCAGCTCTCCGCCTTCGGTGCCGAAGTGACGCGTGTGGCGCGCGAGATCGGCGTGGAGGGTGAGCTCGGCGGCCAGGCGCAGGTGCAGGGCGCGGCCGGCACGTGGAAGGACCTGACGGACTCGGTCAACACGGCCTTCCGCAACCTCACGGGCCAGGTGCGCAACATCGCGCAGGTCACGACGGCGGTCGCCAACGGTGACCTGTCGCAGAAGGTCACCGTCGACGTGTCCGGCGAGATGCTTCAACTGAAGAACACCGTCAACACGATGGTGGACCAGCTGTCGTCCTTCGCCGATCAGGTCACGCGGATGGCGCGCGACGTGGGTACGGAGGGCCGCCTCGGCGGCCAGGCCCGCGTGGACGGTGTCAGCGGCACCTGGAAGGAACTGACCGACTCCGTCAACTTCATGGCGGGGAACCTGACGTCGCAGGTACGTCAGATCGCCCAGGTCACGACGGCGGTGGCGCGCGGTGACCTGTCGCAGAAGATCGACGTGGACGCGCGCGGCGAGATCCTGGAGCTGAAGAACACCATCAACACGATGGTCGACCAGCTCTCCGCCTTCGCCGACCAGGTGACCCGGGTGGCCCGCGAGGTGGGTACGGAGGGCCGCCTCGGCGGGCAGGCGCAGGTGCCCGGCGTGGCCGGTGTGTGGCGCGATCTGACCGACTCCGTGAACGGCATGGCCGGCAACCTCACCGCCCAGGTGCGCAATATCGCGCAGGTCGCGACCGCGGTGGCGCGCGGTGACCTGTCGCAGAAGATCGACGTGGACGCGCGCGGCGAGATCCTGGAGCTGAAGAACACCCTCAACACGATGGTGGACCAGCTCTCGGCCTTCGCCGAGCAGGTGACGCGGGTGGCCCGTGAGGTGGGCACCGACGGCATCCTGGGCGGCCAGGCCGAGGTGCAGGGTGTCTCCGGCACCTGGAAGGACCTCACGCAGTCCGTGAACGGCATGGCGAACAACCTGACCCTCCAGGTCCGCAACATCGCCGAGGTCACCACGGCCGTCGCCATGGGCGACCTCTCCAAGAAGATCACCGTCGACGCCAAGGGCGAGATCCTCGAGCTCGTCACCACCGTGAACACGATGGTCGACCAGCTCTCCAACTTCGCCGAGCAGGTCAACCGCGTGGCCCGCGAGGTGGGCACCGAGGGCAACCTGGGTGGTCAGGCGCGAGTTCCGGGCGTCACCGGCACCTGGAAGGACCTCAGCGACAACGTCAACCTGATGGCGAACAACCTGACCGGGCAGGTGCGCAACATCTCCCAGGTCGCGGCGGCGGTCGCCAACGGAGACCTGACCAAGAAGGTCACCGTCGAGGCGCGCGGCGAGGTCGCGCAGCTCGCCGACACCGTCAACACGATGGTGAAGACGCTGAGTTCGTTCGCGGACGAGGTGACCCGGGTGGCCCGCGAGGTGGGCACGGACGGCATCCTCGGCGGTCAGGCCCGGGTGCCCGGAGTGTCGGGCACGTGGAAGGACCTGACGGAGTCCGTGAACGGCATGGCCTCCAACCTCACCGGCCAGGTCCGCAACATCGCGATGGTCACCACAGCGATCGCCAAGGGCGACCTGACCAAGAAGATCGACATCGACGCCCGGGGCGAGATTCTCGAACTCAAGACCACCATCAACACGATGGTCGACCAGCTGTCGTCCTTCGCCGAGCAGGTCACGCGCGTGGCCCGCGAGGTGGGCACGGAAGGGCAGTTGGGCGGTCAGGCGCGGGTGCGGGACGTCGACGGCACGTGGCGCGACCTCACCGAGTCCGTGAACGAGATGGCCGGAAACCTGACCCGGCAGGTGCGTGCCATCGCCGAGGTCGCCACCGCGGTGACGCGCGGCGACCTGAACCTGAAGATCGACGTGGATGCCGCGGGCGAGATCCAGGTCCTGCAGGACAACATCAACTCGATGATCGCCAACCTCCGCGACACCACCCTCGCCAACAAGGAACAGGACTGGCTCAAGGGCAACCTCGCCCGTATCTCCGGTCTGATGCAGGGCCGCCGGGACCTGGCGGACGTCGCCTCGCTGATCATGAGCGAGCTGACGCCTGTGGTCTCCGCGCAGCACGGCGCGTTCTTCCTGGCGCTGCCCACGGAGGACGCCCCGGAGCCGGGCGTCGAGCAGGGGGACGCGTACGAGCTGCGCATGATGGGCAGTTACGGCTACTCCATGGGCTCCATGCCGACGTCCTTCAGGCCGGGCGAGACGCTGATCGGCACGGCGGCGCAGGAGCGGCGCACGATCCTCGTGGAGAACGCGCCGTCCGGCTATCTGCGGATCGCGTCCGGCCTCGGTGAGGCACCGCCCGCGCAGGTGATCGTCCTTCCGGTGCTCTTCGAGGGAACGGTCCTCGGCGTGATCGAGCTGGCCGCTTTCCAGCCGTTCACGCAGATCCAGAAGGACTTCCTCAGCCAGATCGCCGAGATGATCGCGACGAGCGTCAACACCATCAGCGTCAACACGAAGACCGAGGTGCTGCTCAAGCAGTCGCAGGAGCTCACCGAGCAACTGCGCGAGCGCTCGGCGGAGTTGGAGAACCGGCAGAAGGCGCTGCAGGACTCCAACGCCGAACTGGAGGAGAAGGCCGAGCTGCTCGCCCAGCAGAACCGCGACATCGAGGTCAAGAACACCGAGATCGAAGAGGCCAGGCAGGTCCTGGAGGAGCGTGCCGAACAGCTCGCGGTCTCCATGCGGTACAAGTCCGAGTTCCTGGCGAACATGTCGCACGAGCTGCGTACGCCGCTCAACTCCCTGCTGATCCTGGCCAAGTTGCTCGCCGACAACGCCGACGCCAACCTCACCCCCAAGCAGGTGGAGTTCGCCGAGACGATCCATGGCGCGGGCTCGGACCTGCTGCAGCTCATCAACGACATCCTCGATCTGTCGAAGGTCGAGGCGGGCAAGATGGACGTCTCCCCGACGCGCATCGCCCTGGTGCAACTGGTGGACTACGTAGAGGCCACTTTCCGGCCGTTGACCGCCGAGAAGGGGCTCGACTTCTCCGTACGGGTGTCTCCGGAGCTGCCCGCCACGCTGCACACGGACGAGCAGCGGCTCCTCCAGGTGCTGCGCAACCTCCTGTCGAACGCGGTGAAGTTCACCGACTCCGGAGCGGTCGAGCTGGTGATCCGGCACGCGAACGCGGATGTGCCCAACGCCATCCGCGAACAGCTCCTGGAGGCGGGTTCGCTGCGTGACGCGGACGCGGATCTGATCGCGTTCTCGGTGAGCGACACCGGCATCGGTATCGCGGGCAGCAAGATGCGGGTCATCTTCGAGGCGTTCAAGCAGGCCGACGGAACGACGAGCAGGAAGTACGGCGGCACGGGGCTCGGGCTCTCGATCAGCCGGGAGATCGCGCGTCTGCTGGGCGGCGAGATCCACGCGGCGAGCGAGCCGGGACGCGGATCGACGTTCACGCTCTATTTGCCGCTGCACCCGAGCGAACTGCCGCCCCAGGGTTACTCGCAGCTGTCACCCCTGCCGGGCACGGTCGCCAGGCCCGCCCTGGAGGAGGGCCCGTCCACGGCCGAGCAGCCCGCGCAGAGCGAGGGTGGCACGCCGCCGCGGCCGGACGCGACGCCGGGCTCCGGCACGCTCTTCAGGCGCCGGCGCCGTGCCGCTCACGCCTCTTCGGAGCAGCCGCCGGTGCTGCCAGGGCAGGGCGTCGCGGAGCCCCAGGAGGAGCGCTCGCGGGAGCAGTGGCCGACGGCGGGGCAGCAGGAGGAGGCCGAGGCGCGGCCGGGCTATCAGTTCGGCGGCGAGAAGGTGCTCATCGTCGACGACGACATCCGCAACGTGTTCGCGCTCACCAGCGTCCTGGAGCAGCACGGGCTCTCGGTGCTGTACGCGGAGAACGGCCGTGAGGGCATCGAAGTCCTGGAACAGCACGACGACGTGACGGTCGTCCTGATGGACATCATGATGCCGGAGATGGACGGGTACGCGACGACGACGGCGATCCGCAGGATGCCGCAGTTCGCCGGGCTGCCGATCATCGCGCTCACCGCGAAGGCCATGAAGGGCGACCGGGAGAAGGCCATCGACTCCGGGGCGTCCGACTACGTCACGAAGCCGGTCGACCCGGATCATCTGCTGTCGGTGATGGAGCAGTGGATGCGCGGGGAGTGACCGAGAAGAGGCTTCATTACGCGGAGTTGCTGACAGAGTGTGGCCGAGGCCGTGTAGAAGCGCGGTATTCGGGGAACCTTCTGGTCTCCCACTGCGTTTCTGCTACGTGCACAGTGACATCGCGGTGACAGGGTGTGGCGACAGGCGGGGTGCGGCTACCATGACCGGCACAAGGACGGACGGCGTAAGGGAGTCGTCCCCTGGGGCGGCGCCCGGTGTACCGCCGGGGCGAGGAGGGCGGGCCATGGTGCAGAAGGCCAAGATCCTCCTGGTCGATGACCGGCCGGAGAATCTGCTGGCGCTGGAGGCCATCCTCTCTGCGCTCGATCAGACCCTGGTACGGGCATCGTCCGGGGAGGAAGCGCTCAAAGCACTACTCACGGACGACTTCGCGGTCATTCTGCTGGACGTCCAGATGCCAGGCATGGACGGTTTCGAAACCGCCGCGCACATCAAGCGGCGAGAACGGACCCGGGACATCCCGATCATCTTCCTCACCGCCATCAACCACGGCCCGCACCACACGTTCCGCGGGTACGCGGCCGGTGCGGTGGACTACATCTCCAAGCCGTTCGATCCGTGGGTGCTGCGCGCGAAGGTCTCGGTGTTCGTCGAGCTGTACATGAAGAACTGCCAACTGCGGGAGCAGGCAGCGCTGCTGCGTCTCCAGCTGGAGGGCGGCGGCAAGTCCGCGGCGGGTGACGCGAAGGAGCCCGCCGGGCTGCTCGCCGAGCTTTCCGCGCGTCTGGCGGCCGTCGAGGAACAGGCCGAGGCGCTCTCGAAGCAGCTGGACGACGACTCGGCGGATGCCGCCGCGGTCGCCACCGCGGCCCATCTCGAACGCAAACTCACCGGCCTTCGGCGGGCTCTTGACGCCCTGGAGCCGGGCACCGGAAGCGGTGCGCCTTCGGTGTCCTCACAGAGTTGAGCCGACGCGGGAGCGGTGAACGTCCGTCAGTTCACCGCCCCCGCAAGGGCGACACAAACGGGTGAAGCAGTAGGCACACGTGTCCGCAGTGGCCTCCACCGGTAACCTCAGACCCATGGCCTCACGTCCGTCCGCAGCCAAGAAGACGCCCGCGAAGAAGGCGGCCGCGCCCACAAAGGCTCCGGCGAAGAAGGCCGTCGCCAAGAAGCCGCCCGCCAAGAAGGCCCCGGCGAAGAAGGCGCCCGCCAGGAAAGCCGCGGCGAAGAAGCCCGCGCCCAAGCCGGCGCCCAGCCCCACGGGCGGCGTGTACCGCCTCGCGCGCGCCCTGTGGCTCGGTCTCGCGCACAGCGTGGGCGCACTGTTCCGCGGCATAGGGCGAGGCGCCAAGGGACTCGACCCGGCCCACCGCAAGGACGGCGTCGCGCTGCTGCTGCTCGGCATCGCGCTGATCGTCGCCGCGGGCACCTGGTCGAATCTGCGCGGTCCCGTCGGGGATCTCGTCGAGATGCTGGTGACCGGCGCGTTCGGCCGCCTCGACCTGCTCCTTCCGATACTGCTCGCCGTCATCGGCGTACGCCTCATCCGGCACCCCGAGAAGCCCGAGGCGAACGGCCGCATCGTGATCGGCCTGTCCGCGCTCGTGATCGGCGTGCTCGGCCAGGTGCACATCGCCTGTGGGTCACCCGCCCGCGCGGACGGCATGGCGGCCATAAGGGACGCCGGCGGACTCATCGGCTGGGCCACGTCGACCCCGCTGATCTTCACCATGGGCGAGGTCCTCGCCGTACCGCTGCTCGTCCTGCTCACCGTCTTCGGGCTGCTCGTGGTCACGGCGACGCCGGTCAACGCCATTCCGCAGCGGCTGCGGCTGCTGGGCATCAAGCTCGGCATCGTCCAGCCGGCGCCCGAAGAGGTGCAGGGCGACTACGCGGACGACGAGCGCTACGAGGAGCAGTGGCGCGAGGCGCTGCCCGCTCGCTCACGCAGGCGCGCCGAGGCCCCTGAGGCGTACTCCCCGGACCAGGCGGAGGAGGAGGCGCTCACGCGGCGCCGCAGGCCCCGCAGGGCGTCCGCACAGCCCTCCCTGGACCGTCCGATGGACGCGGTGGACGTGGCGGCCGCCGCTGCCGCCGCTCTGGACGGTGCCGTTCTGCACGGCATGCCGCCCTCGCCGCTGGTCGCCGACCTGACGCAGGGCGTCTCCGGGGAGCGCGACGAGAAGCCCGAGCCGCCCGAGAAGCCCGCGGAGAGCTCCGCGCCGGTGCCGACCGCGCGGGCCACGGACAGTCCGCCGCCTGGTGTGCGGCGCAAGAAGCCCGGCGAGTCCGACGACTCCGGAGTGCCGGACCTGACCAAGTCCGCTCCGGAGAAGCACCGGGACCTGCCGCCGCGGGCCGAGCAGCTGCAGCTGGCCGGCGACATCACGTACTCGCTGCCCGCGCTCGATCTGCTGGAGCGCGGCGGTCCCGGCAAGACGCGCAGCGCCGCGAACGACGCGGTCGTGGCCTCGCTCAGCAACGTCTTCAGCGAGTTCAAGGTCGACGCGGATGTCACCGGCTTCACGCGCGGCCCGACCGTCACGCGGTACGAGATCGAGCTCGGTCCGGCCGTGAAGGTCGAGAAGATCACGGCTCTGGCGAAGAACATCGCGTACGCGGTCGCCAGCCCCGACGTCCGCATCATCAGCCCCATCCCCGGCAAGTCCGCGGTCGGCATCGAGATCCCGAACACCGACCGCGAGATGGTCAACGTGGGCGACGTGCTGCGTCTGGCCGACGCGGCCGAGGACGACCACCCCATGCTGGTCGCGCTCGGCAAGGACGTCGAGGGCGGCTACGTCATGGCCAACATGGCGAAGATGCCGCACATCCTGGTCGCCGGAGCCACCGGCTCCGGTAAGTCCTCGTGCATCAACTGTCTGATCACGTCGATCATGATGCGGGCGACCCCCGAGGACGTACGGATGGTCCTCGTCGACCCCAAGCGCGTCGAGCTCACCGCGTACGAGGGCATCCCGCACCTGATCACGCCCATCATCACCAACCCCAAGCGGGCCGCCGAGGCCCTGCAGTGGGTCGTGCGCGAGATGGACCTGCGGTACGACGACCTGGCGGCGTTCGGCTACCGGCACATCGACGACTTCAATCAGGCCGTCCGCGAGGGCAAGCTCAAGACGCCCGAGGGCAGTGAGCGTGAGCTCACCCCCTACCCGTACCTCCTGGTGATCGTCGATGAGCTCGCCGACCTGATGATGGTGGCCCCGCGCGACGTCGAGGACTCGATCGTGCGCATCACGCAGCTCGCCCGTGCGGCGGGCATCCATCTGGTGCTCGCCACGCAGCGGCCGTCCGTGGACGTCGTGACCGGTCTGATCAAGGCGAATGTGCCCTCGCGGCTCGCCTTCGCGACCTCCTCGCTCGCCGACAGCCGCGTCATCCTGGACCAGCCGGGCGCCGAGAAGCTGATCGGCAAGGGGGACGGCCTCTTCCTGCCGATGGGCGCCAACAAGCCCACCCGTATGCAGGGCGCCTTCGTCACCGAGGACGAGATCCACGCGGTCGTCCAGCACTGCAAGGACCAGATGGCGCCCGTCTTCCGGGAGGACGTCACCGTCTCGACCAAGCAGAAGAAGGAGATCGACGAGGACATCGGCGACGACCTCGATCTGCTCTGCCAGGCCGCTGAGCTGGTCGTTTCCACCCAGTTCGGCTCCACGTCGATGCTCCAGCGCAAGCTGCGCGTCGGCTTCGCGAAGGCCGGACGGCTCATGGACCTCATGGAGTCGCGCGGCATCGTGGGTCCCAGCGAAGGCTCAAAGGCTCGTGACGTTCTTGTGAAACCCGATGAGCTGGATAGCGTGCTGGCCGTGATCCGCGGGGAGGCTCACCCATAAGGGAGCGGCAGGCAACCGTTTCTCTTCGGCATACGTCAAGTTGAGGGGAGGGAAAGCACCGTGCCCCACCATCAGGATGCCCCGCCATTCCGATGGCGTACAAAGTCCGTCGCCCAGTTGCCCCACCCTTCGGGAACCCCCCTAGACTGAACATCCGGCAGGTGGCTACACGCTCGAAAGGCGCCCCCGTGTCCATCGGCAACTCCCCTGAAGACGACCGCCCTTCAGACCACCGACCCATTGACGACCGGCCCGCGGCCGACCGTCCGGCAGCCGAGAGTCCGGCTGACGACCGGCCCTCCATCGGGCGCACGCTGCAGCAGGCACGCATCGACGCGGGCCTGACCGTCGACGAGATCAGTACGTCCACTCGGGTGCGCATTCCGATCGTGCACGCGATCGAACAGGACGACTTCTCCCGATGTGGCGGAGATGTGTACGCCCGCGGACACATCCGCACGCTCGCGCGTGCCGTGGGGGTCGACCCCGCCCTCCTGCTGGCCCAGTACGACGAGGCGCACGGCGGTCGCCCGCCCGCGCCCACTCCCGCGGCGCCGCTCTTCGAGGCCGAGCGGATCAGGTCCGATCGGAGCCGTCCGAACTGGACCGCGGCCATGGTCGCCGCGATCGTCGCCGTCGTCGGCTTCGTCGGCTTCACCGCGTTCAGCGGCGGCGGCGAGGAGGACGGATCGAAGTCGCAGGTCGCCGAGGGCGCCACGCCGGCCACCAGCAAGCCCGCCAGCAAGCCCGCGCCGAACAAGCCCGCCGACCCCAAGCCGGACCCGTCGGACAGCGCAATTGCCGGCGCCCCCCAGGACAAGGTCACGGTCAAGGTCAACGCCGCGGACGGCCGCAGCTGGATCTCGGCCAAGGACCACAACGGCCGCACGCTCTTCGACGGCGTCCTGGAGCAGGGCAAGTCCAAGACCTTCCAGGACAAGCAGAAGATCGACCTCGTCCTCGGTGACGCGGGCGCGATCCACCTGTTCGTGAACGGCAAGACGGTCGACAACGAATTCGAGCCCGGCCAGGTCGAGCGGCTCACGTACACCAAGGGCGACCCCGAGGTCGGCTGACCCTTGTGACGCCGGGTGACGGCGGCCCGGACCCTCGCGGCGGGGGCCCGGGCAAGGACAAAGTAGTCTTGAGAGCATGCCCGAACGCCGTACCGTCGCCCTTGTCACTCTTGGCTGCGCCCGTAACGAGGTGGACTCGGAGGAGCTCGCAGGCCGCTTGGAGGCGGACGGCTGGCAACTCGTCGAGGCCGCCGAAGACGCGGATGTCGCCGTCGTCAACACCTGTGGATTCGTCGAAGCCGCCAAGAAGGACTCCGTCGACGCCCTGCTGGAAGCCAATGACCTCAAGGGCCATGGCAAGACCCAGGCCGTCGTCGCGGTCGGCTGCATGGCCGAGCGGTACGGCAAGGAGCTCGCCGACGCCCTCCCCGAAGCCGACGGTGTCCTCGGTTTCGACGACTACTCCGACATCTCCAGCCGCCTGAACACCATCCTCAGCGGTGGCAGTGTCGAGGCTCACACCCCGCGTGACCGGCGCAAGCTCCTGCCGATCAGCCCCGCGGAGCGGCAGGAGGCCGGCTCAGACGTCGCGCTGCCCGGTCACGCGCCCATGGACCTGCCCGAAGGCCTCGCGCCCGCCTCGGGGCCGCGTGCCCCGCTGCGGCGGCGCCTGGGCACCAACCCCGTCGCCTCGGTGAAGCTGGCCTCCGGCTGCGACCGGCGCTGCTCGTTCTGCGCCATCCCCTCCTTCCGCGGGTCCTTCATCTCGCGGCGCCCGTCGGACGTGCTCGGCGAGACGCGCTGGCTGGCCGAGCAGGGCGTCAAGGAGGTCATGCTCGTCTCCGAGAACAACACCTCGTACGGCAAGGACCTCGGTGACATCCGTCTCCTGGAGACGCTGCTGCCCGAGCTGGCCGCCGTCGACGGGATCGAGCGGGTGCGCGTCAGCTACCTCCAGCCCGCCGAGATGCGCCCCGGGCTCATCGACGTACTGACCTCCACGGAGAAGGTCGCCCCCTACTTCGACCTGTCCTTCCAGCACTCCGCCCCCGGCGTGCTGCGGGCGATGCGGCGCTTCGGGGACACCGACCGCTTCCTGGAGCTTTTGGACACCATCCGTACGAAGGCGCCGCAGGCCGGTGTGCGGTCCAACTTCATCGTGGGCTTCCCCGGCGAGACCGAGGCCGACGTGGACGAGCTCGAGCGGTTCCTCACGGGTGCGCGGCTGGACGCCATCGGCGTCTTCGGGTACTCCGACGAGGAGGGCACCGAAGCGGCGACGTACGAGCACAAGCTGGACCAGGACGTCGTCGACGAGCGGCTCGCGCGCATCTCGCGGCTCGCCGAGGAACTGACCTCACAGCGCGCCGACGACCGTCTCGGTGAGACCGTCGAGGTGCTTGTGGAGTCCGTCGACGAGGAGGACGGCGCGATCGGCCGGGCGGCTCACCAGGCGCCCGAGACGGACGGCCAGATCCGCTTCGCGGGCACCACGGGTGGGGATGACCTGCAGGTCGGTCGTATGGTCGTGGCAAAGGTGGTCGGCACGGAAGGCGTGGACCTGGTGGCTGAGTACAGCGAAATTCTGGGGGACTCGCCCCGGATCCCGGCCGAGGAGGCACGCAGATGACCGGAGTCCCGGCATCCGCGGCGGGCGGCTCCGGCGCGCAGGGCGCCAAGCCGGTGCGCGGCGGAAAGTTGGGCGCTGCGGCCGTCAATCAGGCCAGCGTGTGGAACGTCGCCAACTTGTTGACGGTGATCCGGCTGCTGCTCGTGCCCGGCTTCGTGATGCTTCTGCTCGCCGACGGCGGGTACGACCCGGCCTGGCGCGCGTGGGCCTGGGCGGCGTTCGCCGTCGCCATGATCACGGACCTGTTCGACGGGCACCTCGCACGTACGTACAACCTGGTCACGGACTTCGGGAAGATCGCCGACCCCATCGCCGACAAGGCGATCATGGGCGCCGCGCTGATCTGCCTCTCGTACCTCGGCGATCTGCCGTGGTGGGTGACGGGCGTCATTCTCGGGCGTGAGCTCGGGATCACACTGCTGCGCTTCTGGGTGATCCGCTTCGGTGTCATTCCGGCCAGTCGCGGCGGCAAGATGAAGACTCTCTGGCAGGGCACGGCCGCCGGGATGTACGTCCTCGCGCTGACCGGGCCGCTCGCCACGCTGCGGTTCTGGGTGATGGCGGTCGCCGTCGTCCTGACCGTCGTGACCGGCCTCGACTACGTGCGTCAGGCGATCCTGCTGCGGCGCTCCGGCCTCGCGGAGGCACAGGCGGCGTCGCTGGCCTCCGCCGCGGCCGCGGAGGCGGCAGCGGCAGCCGCCGAGGCTTCGGCCTCCGCTTCCGGCGAAGGGACCCGGGAGTCGGCTCCGTGATGTCGATGGGTCCGGCCGCGCAGGTGCTGCGGCTGCTTCAGGCGCGGGGCGAGACGCTCGCCGTCGCCGAATCGCTCACCGGGGGCCTGGTGGCCGCCGAGGTGACGGCGGTGCCGGGGGCCTCGCGGGTCTTCCGGGGGTCCGTGACGGCGTACGCGACCGAGCTGAAGCACGAGGTGCTCGGGGTCGACGGCACTCTGTTGGCCGAGCGCGGCGCCGTGGACGCCGAGGTGGCGCTGCAGATGGCGGCGGGTGTGCGCAAGGTCATGGGCGCGGACTGGGGGATCGCGACCACGGGCGTCGCGGGGCCGGAGCCGCAGGACGGGCATGCGGTCGGGACGGTCTTCGTGGCGGTCGCGGGGCCGGACTCCCCGGACAAGGGGCCCGGGACGGCGGTCGGCGGCGTGGATTCCGTTCTTCGCTCTGAGGGGAAAGTCGCCGCTCTGCGGTTGAACGGTGAGCGTTCGGACATCCGTATGGAGAGTGTACGGAGCGTGCTCACGCTGCTGGTCGAGCGGCTGTCCGGCGAACGTGCCGGGAACGGGCGGGCACAGGATACGGAACAGAACGGGGGGACTTGATGTTTGCAGCCCTGAGTGAACACGACATCGCTCCCCGCACGGCCGCCGCGCGAGGCGGTACGGTGGGGCGTGAAGGATGCGGCTACGCGGTCCGAGGAGGGAGCCACCGATGATTCTGCTCCGTCGCCTGCTGGGTGACGTGCTGCGTCGGCAGCGCCAGCGCCAGGGCCGTACTCTGCGCGAAGTCTCCTCGTCCGCCCGAGTCTCGCTCGGCTATCTTTCCGAGGTGGAGCGGGGGCAGAAGGAGGCATCCTCCGAGCTGCTTTCCGCGATCTGCGACGCGCTTGACGTACGGATGTCCGAGCTCATGCGCGAGGTGAGCGATGAGCTCTCCCTCGCCGAACTGGCTGCGTCGGCAGCGGCTACGGAACCGGTGCGCGCACCGGTTCGCCCGATGCTCAATTCCGTCTCGGTGAGCGGTGTGCCGCCGGAACGGGTGACGATCAAGGCGCCTGCGGAGGCGGTGGACGTCGTCGCCGCGTGATGCTGCGTTGACTGCGCACGCTGTTTGAGCGCTCCTATGTGTACGAAGCCCTGGCTGGGTTACTGGCTGGGGCTTTTGTGCGTTCTGGGGCTGGGGCTGGGGCTGGGGCTGGGGCTGGGGCTGGGGCTGGGGCTTGGGTTGGGGTGCGGGTGGGTGACGCTGTGTGCACTCTGTGCGATGTCCCTATTGGTGCATGTGTGCCATGGTTGGTGGGGGTTTTCGCTTACGCGTTCCCATGATCCTTGGAGGTTGGATGTACGTCGTGAAGAGCCCTCTGTCCGAAGCGGATCTGAAGACCGTCTCCGAGGCCCTGCAAGGGGCGCTCGTGGACCTGGTCGATCTCTCGCTGGTCGCCAAGCAGATCCACTGGAACGTGGTGGGCCCGCGCTTCCGCTCCGTCCATCTGCAGCTCGACGAGGTCGTGGACACGGCGCGGACGCACTCCGACACGGTGGCGGAGCGCGCTTCCACGCTCGGTGTCTCGCCCGACGGTCGCGCGTCGACCGTGGCGCGGAGCAGCGGCATCGGCGATGTCGCCGCCGGCTGGGTCAAGGACGCGGACGCGGTGGGGACGCTGGTGGACGCGCTGGGTGCGGTGATCACGCGGATGCGGGAGCGGGTCGGGGCGACCGGCGAGGCGGATCCGGTGAGCCAGGACATCTTCATCGGGATCACGGCAGACCTGGAGAAGCATCACTGGATGTTCCAGGCTGAGAACGGTTGATCGTTGATCGTTGATCGGGGAGGGGCTGCGGCCAGGGGTTGAGGTGCGGTGGCCGTGCCTCGTGTGCCCTGTGGTGCGCCCTCCCGTCCGGCGGGCTCGGGCATTTAGCGTCGGACGCCAGGTTCGGCTCAGGACTCGAGCGTCGGGCCTCGTGCGGAGGTGGTGGCCGTGGCATGGAGAGTCGTGCGGTGGGCGCCGGCTCTGGTGCTCGGTGCGCTCTGGTGGTGGGGCGTGCTGCGGCTGGCCCTCGTCCCTGAGGCGGGCGTCCTGGAGGGGGCTGTCGCGGCCGGTGGGTGGGGGTTGAGTCTGCTGCCGGTGCACTGTGTGCCGCAGTCCCGGGCTGTGGGGGCGTCCCGGGCTGCTGCTCGGGCTGCTCGCGAGGCTGGGGCTGCGCGCGAGGTTGTTGGGGCTGCGCGCGAGGTTGAGGATGCTCGGGCCGCCTCTGAGGTTTCCCCGGCCGGGGGCGTTGCGCGGTCTGCTGGGGGTGTTGCGCGGTCCTTCGGTGAGGCTGTCACCAAGGCATGGCGACGCCACCGTTCGGGCGGAGGATCTGGCCCGTCGTGAAGGCGGACGCGTCGGACGCCAGGTGCAGGACGGCGTGCGCGATGTCCTCCGGTTCGCCTACTCGGCCCAAGGGGGACATACGGACCATGAGCCCCTCGGTGTGGGCCTGGGCGTCGGCGTCGTGGCGGTCGGTCATGGGGGTGCGGATCCAGCCGGGGGCCACCGCGTTGACGCGGATGCCGTACTTGCCGACCTCGGTGGCGAGGGTCTTCGTGAGCTGGACGACGGCGGCTTTCGCCGCGCCGTAGCAGAGGAGGCCAGGGCCGCCGGTGTCCACGGCGCCCGAGGCCATGGTGATGATGCTGCCGGGGCGGTGGTGGCGTGCGGGGCGTGCGGGGCGTGCGTTGTCCGTTGCGCTGGTGTTCGCCGCGGTCTCCGCATTCGCTGCGATCATCGTGCGGGCCGCGGCCTGGCAGGCGTACAGAACGCCCTTGAAGTTGATGTTCAGGACCCGGTCGAGGTCCTCGTCCCGGGTCTCCAGGACCGGACTGTTGTGCATGATCCCGGCGATGGCGGCCATCACGTCCAGGCGGCCCGTGGACGCGGCCGCGGCTGCCACGGCCTGGTCGACCTGGGACCTGTCCGAGACGTCCACGGAGTGGGTGTGCGCGGTGCCGCCGGCGGCCTTGATGACCGTGGCCGTTTCGTGGAGCCCCTGGGTATCGCGGTCGGCGCAGTGGACGGTGGCGCCCGCTTCCGCGAGGAGTACGGCCGAGGCCCGGCCGATGCCGCTTGCCGCGCCGGTGACGAATGCGGTGCGTCCGCTGAGGTCGTACGCCGTGAGGGGCATGACGGGACGGTACGGCGGGATCTGACGGGGCGTCAACTGGTGGGGCGGGGTGGGTTGATGGTGCCGGGTCAGGGGGGGGAGGGGGCGGGGGTCAGGATGTGGGGCCCTGTTGGCAGGACGGGCACCAGTACGTGGGGCGGCTGCGGGAGCCGTCGCCCTGCTCTCCCAGGCGGATGGGGGTGCCGCAGCGCAGGCAGGGGCGGGGGGCGCGGCCGTACACGTAAAGGCGCTGGCCCGCGCGGTCGTGGCCGGTGGTGGTGCGCGACGGGCGGTTGCGGTTGGCTTCCAGGAGTTTCTTGGCGAGGGCGGGGACGCGGGAGACCGTCTCGGCGGGGAGTTCGCCTACGGGCAGCCAGGGCGTGACGCCCAGGAGGAAGCCCATCTCGCACTTGTAGACGTTGCCGATGCCCGCGAGATTGCGCTGGTCGAGCAGGGCCTCGCCGAGGGCGCGCTCGGGCGTCGCGAGGAGGTTGGCGAGGGCTTTCTCGGGGTCCCAGTCGGAGCCCAGGAGGTCGGGACCGAGATGGCCCACGGCCTTGTCCTCGTCGGCGGTGCGGAGAAGTTCGAGCACGGGGAGGCGGTACCCCACAGCCGTGCGCTCGGCGTTGCCCAGGATCGCCCTGATCTGGTGGTTGGGGCCGCCTCTCCAGCGCTCACCGGGGGCGTACACCTTCCAGGAGCCGTCCATGCGGAGGTGGGAGTGCAGGGTGAGCCCGCCCTCGAAGCGGGTGAGGAGGTGCTTGCCGCGCGGGGTGACGTCCAGGACGGTGCGCCCGGTGAGGTCGACGGTCGCGAGCTTCGGTACGCGGAAGTCGGAGCGCGTGACGGTGTGCCCGGCGAGGGCGGTGTGCAGTCGCCGGGCTGCCTGGTGGACGGTGTCGCCTTCGGGCATGAGATCCAGGGTTGCATGTCGGGGGCGGGGTGGGGGTGCGGTGAGGGCCAGGCGGGGGTGGGCGGTGTGAGGGGGCGAGGTGTAGGGGGCTGGGCGTGGTGGTGCGGGTGGCTGGTGCCGTCCTGGGGTGCGCCGGCTCGGCGGCACCGGCGCCCCTGACTAGTGGCTGTGTTCCGCGGTGCCTGCCGTGGAAGAGGATGCAGGGCACGGCACGGCCCCACTCCTCCCCCTCCAGGAGCGAGGGCAGCCGCTGGGCGGTCCCCGGGGCGGCGAAGAGCAGCTCGGCAGGCGCATGCTCGACCGTTTGTGGGAGGAGGGCCACGGGCCAGGCTCGGGCCCCGTCGCCGCGCACCGCGGCCGCATGTCCCTACGCGCGCAGCCGTAGGCCCCGTGGGGTGGCGTGGAAGCCTGCTCCTTCCAGGAGAGGGGCGAAGGGGGAGGTCAGGGAGGAGCCGCCGTTGACACGCTCGACCGTGACGGTGCCGAGTGAACCCGCGCGGGCCGCGGTGGCGAGGGCTTCGGCTGCCGCCTGCAGCCGGGAGTCCTCGGTGGCCGGGGCGTCACCCTGCGGGGTCGCGGGCCAAGCCAGCAAGGTCTTGCCGCCGCGCTCCATGTAGAGGGTCAGTTCGCCGTCGACGAGCACGACCAGGGAGCCTGCCTTCCGGCCTGGCTTGTGCCCCGCGTCGGTCGGCGGATCGGGCCAGGGGAGCGCGGCTCCGTAGGCGTTGGCCGGGTCGGCGGCAGCCAGCACGAGGGCCTGGGCGCCCGAGGGGCGAGGGGAGTAGTTCATGGCGCCCGGGGAACTGTCCGTGCGCTCGAGGGCGTTCGCCGCCGCGCGCAGCCGGTCCACCGCGCCGTCCATGGCGAACTGGGCGGCGCCGAGCCCCTCGACCACATAGCCGCGCCGCGCCTGGCCGCTGTCCTCGAAGGCGGACAGGACGCGGTACGTCGCCGAGAAGCCGCCCTCGACACCCTCGGCCGCGACTGCGCCACGGGTGACCACGCCGTGCCGGTCCAGGAGGGTGCGGGCCAGGGCGTGGGCCCGCAGGGTGGGGTCCGGTTCGTGGGCGGGGAGCAGCGACCAGCGGCCCGCCACGGTCGGCGGGCCCGTACGCGACGACGTGGGGCGGGCGGCGCCGGTCAGCGAGCCGTAGCGACCGCGTGGCATGGTGCGCTTGGCGCGGTGTGCGGTGGAGCCCGCGGTGCGGCCCGAGCCGAGGAGTGAGCGCATCGGGGTGAGGGTGTCGTTCGTGAGCCGTCCGGACCAGGCCAGGTCCCAGATCACGTCGGCCAGTTGCAGCTCGGAGGCCTCGGGGTGGGTCGTCGCCCGGATCTGGTCGGCGATCTGCCGGAAGAAGAGTCCGTACCCCCCGGAGAGCGTGTCGAGGACCGACTGGTGCAGTGCGGTGAGCTCCAGCGGATGAGCCGGCGGCAGGAGCAGAGGCGCGGCGTCGGCCAGATAGAGGGAGACCCAGCCGTCCTTGCCGGGAAGGGATCCTGCCCCGGCCCACACCACCTCGCCGGCGGCGGTGAGTTCGTCGAGCATCGCGGGCGAGTACCCGGAGACGCGGGAGGGCAGGACGAGCTTCTCGAGCGCGGACGCGGGCACGGTCGCGCCCTGCAACTGCTCGATGGCGCGCACCAGTCCGTCCACGCCCCGCAGCCCGTGACCGCTCAAGTGCTGCCACTGGGGCAGGAACTGGGCGAGCGCGGAGGGCGGCACCGGCTCCAGCTCGTGCCGCAGGGCTGCCAGGGAGCGGCGGCGCAGGCGGCGCAGGACGGCCGCGTCGCACCACTCCTGGCCGATGCCCGCCGGGTGGAACTCTCCTTGTACGACACGCTGGTTGGCGGCAAGGCGCTGCAGTGCGCCCTCGGTCACGGCGACGCCGAGGCCGAAGCGGGCCGCCGCCGTCGCCGAGGTGAACGGGCCGTGCGTGCGCGCGTACCGCGCGAGGAGGTCGCCGAGGGGGTCCTTGACGGGTTCGGTGAACGCCTCCGGGACGCCGACCGGCAGCGCGGTGCCCAAGGCGTCGCGCAGCCGGCCCGCGTCCTCGATCGCCGCCCAGTGGTCGGCTCCGGCGATGCGGACGCTGATCGCGCGGCGGGCGGAGGCCAGCTCCTGCGCCCACTCCGGCTCGGCGCCGCGCTCGGCAAGCTCGGCCGCGGTGAGCGGCCCGAGGAGGCGCAGCAGGTCGGCGACGCCTTCGGCGTCCTTGACGCGGCGGTCCTCCGTGCGCCACTGGAGCTCCTGCTCCAATTCCGCGAGGACGTCCGCGTCGAGTAGTTCGCGCAGCTCGGCCTGGCCCAGGAGCTCCGAGAGGAGACGGGAGTCCAGGGAGAGGGCCGCGGCGCGCCGCTCGGCCAGCGGCGAGTCGCCCTCGTACAAGAACTGCGCCACGTAGCCGAACAGGAGCGAGCGGGCGAACGGAGACGGTTCGGGGGTGGTGACCTCGACGAGCCGGACCTTGCGGGACTCGATGTCGCCCATCAGTTCCGTGAGACCGGGGACGTCGAAGACGTCCTGGAGGCACTCCCTGACCGCTTCCAGGACGATGGGGAACGAGCCGAACTCGCTGGCCACCTGGAGCAGTTGTGCCGCGCGCTGGCGCTGCTGCCACAGAGGCGTGCGCTTTCCGGGGCTGCGGCGCGGCAGCAGCAGCGCGCGGGCGGCGCACTCGCGGAAGCGCGAGGCGAACAGGGCCGAGCCGCCCACCTGGTCGGTGACGATCTGATTGACCTCGCCCTTGTCGAAGGCGACGTCCCCGGCCCCTACGGGGGGCTGTTCGCTGTCATACCCCAGGGGCTGGTCGGTGGGCTCCTGATCGAGCAGGTCCAGGCTCATCAGGTCGGCGTCCGGGAGGCGGAGCACGATGCCGTCGTCGGCGTGCATGACCTGGGCGTCCATGCCGTACCGCTCGGTCAGCCGGGAGGCGAGGGCCAGGGCCCAAGGCGCGTGCACCTGAGCGCCGAACGGGGAGTGCACCACCACGCGCCAGTCGCCCAGCTCGTCGCGGAACCGCTCGACCACGATCGTGCGGTCGTCCGGGATGTGGCCGCAGGCCTCGCGCTGCTCGGCGAGGTACGTCAGGACGTTGTCCGCCGCCCAGTCGTCGAGGCCCGCTGCCTGCAGGCGCACGCGCGCGTCGTTGCGTGGCAGGGAGCCGACCTCCCGAAGGAAGGCGCCCAGCGCGCGGCCCAGTTCGAGCGGGCGGCCCAGCTGGTCGCCCTTCCAGAAGGGGAGGCGGCCCGGGACCCCGGGGGCGGGGGAGACGAGTACGCGGTCGCGGGTGATGTCCTCGATGCGCCAGGAGCTCGTGCCGAGCGTGAAGACGTCGCCCACCCGGGACTCGTAGACCATCTCCTCGTCGAGCTCTCCGACGCGGCCCCCGCCCTTCTTGGGGTCGGCGCCGGCCAGGAAGACCCCGAAGAGGCCGCGGTCGGGGATCGTGCCCCCGGAGGTGACCGCGAGGCGCTGCGCCCCGGGGCGGCCGGTGACGGTGCCGGCGACGCGGTCCCAGACCACGCGGGGACGCAACTCCGCGAAGGCGTCCGACGGATAGCGGCCCGCGAGCATGTCCAGGACGGCCGTGAACGCCGACTCCGGGAGCGAGGCGAAGGAGGCGGCCCGGCGAACCAGGGCGAGCAGGTCGTCGACCTGCCAGGTGTCGAGGGAGACCGTCGCGACGAGCTGCTGGGCGAGCACGTCCAGCGGGTTGGCCGGGATGCGCAGCGACTCGATGGAGCCGGTCCGCATCCGCTCGGTGACCACGGCGGCCTGCACCAGGTCACCTCGGTACTTGGGGAAGACGACGCCGGTGGAGACCGCTCCCACCTGGTGCCCCGCCCGGCCGACGCGCTGCAGGCCGGAGGCCACGGAGGGCGGTGACTCGACCTGGATCACCAGGTCGACCGCTCCCATGTCGATGCCGAGCTCCAGGCTGGACGTGGCGACGACGGCCGGCAGACGGCCGGCCTTCAGGTCCTCCTCGACGAGCGCGCGCTGCTCCTTGGAGACCGAACCGTGGTGGGCCCGGGCGAGCAGCGGAGGGGCGCCCTTGGCCGCCCCCGACTCGGCCATCAGCTCCGCGGGGGAGTGGTCCTCGGGGAGGGGCTCTCCCGTCGCGCGTTCGTACGCGATCTCGTTCAGCCTGTTGCACAGGCGCTCCGCGAGGCGGCGGGAGTTGGCGAACACGATGGTGGAGCGGTGCGCCTGGACGAGGTCGGTGATGCGCTCCTCGACATGCGGCCAGATGGAGGGCCGCTCCGCGCCTTGGTCGGAGTCGGCGACCGGGGAGCCGCCCAGCTCCGCGAGGTCCTCGACCGGCACGACCACGGACAGGTCGAACTCCTTGCCGGACGGCGGCTGGACGATCTCCACCCTGCGCTGCGGCGACAGATAGCGCGCCACCTCGTCCACCGGACGGACGGTCGCCGACAGACCGATGCGCCGGGCGGGCCGGGGCAGCAACTCGTCGAGGCGCTCCAGGGAGAGGGCGAGATGGGCGCCGCGCTTGGTCCCGGCGACGGCGTGCACCTCGTCAAGGATCACCGTCTCGATGCCCGCCAGCGCGTCCCGCGCGGCGGAGGTGAGCATCAGGAAGAGCGACTCGGGGGTGGTGATCAGGATGTCCGGCGGGCGCGTGGCCAGGGAGCGGCGCTCGGCGGGCGGGGTGTCGCCCGAACGGATGCCGACCCGGACCTCGGGCTCGGGGAGCCCGAGGCGGACGGACTCCTGGCGGATGCCGGTCAGGGGACTGCGGAGGTTGCGCTCCACGTCGACCGCGAGCGCCTTCAGCGGAGACACGTACAACACGCGGCAGCGCTTCTTGGGGTCGGCGGGCGGCGGCGTCGACGCCAGCTGGTCCAGGGCGGCGAGGAACGCGGCCAGGGTCTTGCCCGAGCCGGTGGGCGCGACGACCAGGACGTCCGAGCCCTCGCCGATGGCCTTCCACGCCCCGGCCTGCGCGGACGTGGGCGCGGAGAAGGCCCCCGTGAACCAGCTGCGGGTCGCGGGGGAGAACCCATCGAGGGCGCCGGAGGCGCTGGATGCGGACCTGACCATGACCCCATCGTGCACCCCGCCACTGACAACGGCGCCGACCTGCGGAAAAGGGTTTGCGTGGCTGCCGCAGAATGGGGGGCATGGCGGGTTCGGCGGAGCAGGCGCGGCACTGGCGGTACGCGGAGCTGCCCGGGGTCGACCTGCTGCGTGCCCACTACATCGACAAGACGTTCGTGCGACACACCCACGAGCACTACGTGATCGCCGCGATCGCCGAGGGCGTCGACGTCTTCCACCACGGCGGCGCCGACCAGCACGCGGGCCCGGGGTCCCTGGCCCTGATCAACCCCGACACGTCGCACACGGGCCGGGCCGGTGCGCCCGAGGGGTGGCGGTACGCGGCGGTCTACCCGCCGCCGGACCTGGTCGCCGCCATCGCGGCGGAGACCACCGCCATTCGGGGGACCCCCGGCTTCATCCGCCCGGTGCTCGAGGACCCGTACGCCGTGACCCTCGTCCACCGGGTGCTGCGAGCCGCCGAGGAGGGCAACGCGCTCGCCGCCGACACGCTCCTGAGGGTGGCCGTGACCCGGCTGCTGCGGCACAACGGAGGGTCCGTGCCCCAGCGTGCCGCGCGCACGGCGGGAGCCAGAATCGCGGCACGCGCGCGTGCCGTCCTGGAGGAGCGGCTGGCCGACCCGCCGAGCCTGGAGCGGCTCGCCACCGATCTCGGAGTCGGCCCGTTCGCCCTGCTGCGGGCCTTCCGGGACGCGTACGGGATGCCTCCGCACGCGTGGCTCACCGACGCGCGTGTGCGCGCCGCACGGCGCCTCCTGGACGCGGGGACGTCACCGGCCGAAGCGGCCGTTGCCGTGGGCTTCACCGACCAGCCGCACCTGAACCGCCACTTCACCCGCACGGTCGGGGTGCCGCCCGGGGCGTACCAGCGCGAGCGCAAGAACGTACAAGACGGGGGATCGGCCCTGCTCGTACCGTCCGGAGTGTGGCAGAACAGACGACACCCGCGGACATAGGCGCAGGCCTTTCAGCAGACATGACAGCCGACCGACCACCGGAGAAACCCGATTCCGCGGTGGTCCGCGACGCCCTCGGCGTGGGGGTCGCCGTCGGACTCTCCGGCTTCGCCTTCGGGGTGACCTCCGCGGGCAGCGGCCTCACCGTGCTGCAGACGTGCGTGCTCAGCCTGCTGGTCTTCACGGGTGCCTCGCAGTTCGCGCTGGTCGGGGCCCTCGCGGGTGGCGGGAACCCCTTCACCGCCGCGGCGGGCGCCTTCTTCCTCGGCGTACGCAACGCGTTCTACGGGCTGCGGCTCTCGCAGTTGCTCGCCCTCCCGCGTGCGGTGCGCCCGTTCGCCGCCCACTGGGTCATCGACGAGACCACCGCCGTCTCGCTCGCCCAGCCGACCAGGCGCGCCGCCCGCATCGGCTTCACCGTCACCGGACTGAGCCTCTACGTGCTGTGGAACCTCACCACGCTCCTCGGGGCGCTCGGTGCCGAGGCCATCGGTGACACCGACGTGTGGGGGCTCGACGCCGCGGGGCCCGCGGTCTTCCTGGCGCTGCTCGCGCCGATGCTGCGTACGACCACGGAGCGCGCGGTCGCGGCGGTCGCCGTCGTCCTGGGGCTCGGTCTGCTGCCCGTGCTGCCCGCGGGGGTGCCGGTCCTGGTGGCCGCGCTCGCCGTGCCGGCGGTGCTCTACGTAGAGGGCCGCAGAGCAACCTCCGCGACGGCCTCCACGCAAGATGCTCGCCCCCACGACACCCAGGCACGCACCGACGCCCCCCAGGCACGCCCCGACGACGCCCAGAAGGAAGACCGTTGAACATCTGGATCGCGATCGGCGTGACCTTCGTCGGCTGCTACCTCGTGAAGCTCGCGGGCCTGCTGGTCCCCGCGGGCGCATTGGAGCGCCCGCTCGTCAAGCGCATGGCCGCCCTGTTGCCCGTGGCGCTCCTGGCCGCGCTCACGGCCCAGCAGGCCTTCGCCGACGGGCGGGTCCTGGAGCTCGACGCCAAGGCCCTGGGGCTCGCGGCGGCGGCCGTGGCGCTGCTGATGCGCGCGCCGTTCCTCGTCGTCATCGGGGCCGCCGTGGCCGTCACCGCGGGCGCGCGGGCGCTCATGGGCTGACCGCGTAATGTGACGCGTCACCACCGCGGCCCCGCCCCCGGAGAGGAGATCCCGTGGCGCTGTCCCCCGAGGCGAAATCGCTCGCGGCGCGCTGCGAGCCCCGGGTCAATGAACTGGCCCGCAGGATGGCCCGTGAGGCGTTCGAGGAGCTCCCCGGGTACGCGGAGCTGCCCGACGACGTGAAGGATCTGGAGATAGCCGCGACCGCACGCCACGGAGTGCGCCTCTTCCTGCGGCGCGTCACCGACCGGCCCGGCAGTCACCGGCTCTTCCGGGAGCGGGCCGCCCAGCGTGCGGAAGAGGGCATGCCGCTGCACCTCTTGCTGCGTACGCATGCTCTGGGGGTGTACGTCCTGTGGCAGGCGTTGCGCGACGAGGCGCGTCCCGGCGAGGAAGCGGCTCTGGTCGAGCTCGTGGACGTGCTCCTGCAGTCGCACCCCTCCATCGTCGGGGCCGTGGCGGAGACCTACCTGGACGAGCGTTCCGCCCTGGAGGCCGAGCAGCGGGCCCAGCGCAGGTCCCTGGTCCGCGGTCTGCTCGACGGCATGGTGCCGCCGGGCCACGTGCTGCTCGACCAACTGAACCTTGCGGGGCCTGTGCTCGTCCTGGCGGTCGGTTTCGACCGGACGCCGACCGAGGGTCCCGTAGCGGTACGGCGGCGCCTGCGCCGGGTGCAGACCGCCCTGGACCACGCCTTCGAGGTGGAGGTGCTCGCCCTCCTGGAGGCCGATGGCGGACGGGTCGTCGTGCCCGACGATCGCCGGCCTCCCGAGGACCTGGCGCGTCGGCTCAGCAAGGCCTGCGACCTGCCCGTACGCGTGGCCGCCGTGGACGCGGCCGGGCCCGAGGCGGTGACCGGCGCGGCGCGCACCGCGACCGAGATACTGCGCGTCACGCGCGCGTGCGGCCTGCCTCCGGGACTGCACCGCATGGAGGACGTGCTCCTCGAGTACCACCTCTCGCGACGCAACGAGAGCAGCCACCTCATCTCCGCCCTGCTCGACCCGGTGGCCGACCGGCCCGAGCTCCTTCAGACGCTGCGCACCCACCTGCGCCATCAGCAGGAGCGCAGGGCGACCGCCGCCGCCCTGGGCCTGCACCCCAACACCGTCGACAACCGCCTCGCGAAGATCGGCGAGCGCACGGGCCTCGACCTGTCGGCGCCGCGCGGCACGGCGCTCGCCATCGCGGCACTCCTCCTGCGGGAGGCCGAGGAGGCCCCGTCAGACGATGGCCCGTCCGTACGCCCGTAGGGTGCGCAGCGCCTCTACGGTGACGATCGGGCGGGCTTCGAGGGCGCTGCCCGGCGCCCACTTGCTCCATCGGACAGGCCAGCCGCCGTCCTCCTGCTGTTCCCGCGCCAGGTGGTCGAGGGAGCGCGTCATCTCCTCGTCGGTGAACCACGCGCGCGCGAGCGACTCGGGGGTCTTGGCGTAGTCGTGCGCGAAGTGGTGCTCACCCGGTGCGTAGCCCGGTGCCACGGGGTAAGCCTCCAACCGCTCGGGGTCGAGCGCCACGAGCCGCTGCTCCCGCGCGATCCTGCCGAGCCGGTCGGCTGCCGCCTGCGCGCGCGGGCGGTCGGGTGCCCCGTCGAGGAAGGCGACGGCCGCCTGGATCTCGTACGGATGGGACTTCTCCAGGGACTCCACCGCGGCCCAGCAGAAGTCGGTGGCCCTGAACAGCCAGGCGTGCCACACCTCGTTGCGGTGCAACAGGCCCACTACGGGGCCGGTGGCGAGTAGTTCGCTCGGCGGATCGTCCACCACAGGAACGAACGGCGCCGAGGGGTACGCGCGTTGGCTGGGATGGATCGCAGGGAGGGCCCCGTCCGACGTCGACACCGACGTCAGATAGCGGCACACGCGCTCCACCCGCTGCCCGCCGCAGCGTCCGATCGAGTCCAGGACGCGCAGCGCGTGCCCGACGTGCAGGGGCTGGCTCACGGGGCCGCGCAGATCCGGTTCGAGCGCGTACCCGTACCCGCCGTCCTCGGTGCCGTACGCGGCAAGCGCGGTATCGACCGCGTCGGCCGGACCGGCTCCGGCGCCGCTCGCGCCGCTCAGGAAGTGGTACGCGAACCGCCGCTGTTCGAGGACGCGCGCGGTGAGCCAGACGAAGTGCTCGGCGCGTGCGACCGGCGAGGACGCGGCGTGCGGGGATGCTCCGGTTTCGGCCATGCACAGACCGTAGGCCGGAAAGCGCCTTCGGAGATCCCCCTGCGCCCGGCTGCACTCTCAAGGGAGCGATACTGAGGTCATGCGGTTGACGATTTTCTGGGAGCGGATGGCGGACCACTTCGGACAGGGGTACGCCGACTCGTTCGCCCGCGATCACGTGATGGCCGAGCTCGGCGGACGCACGGTCCATCAGGCACTGGACGCGGGCTGGGACGCCAAGGACGTCTGGCGCGCCGTGTGCTCGGCCGTGGACGTACCGGCCGAAAAGCGCTGACGGCGGGGCACTTCCACGTCCTCCCTTGTCCCGTCGCTTGCGCCGAGGAGCGCGAAGACGCGGGGGCGGCGGCCGAATGTCGTCGGCGTGGGCGAGACTGGGCCTGTGGCATCGACAGACGAGACCGCGCAGGTCACTCAGGACGTAGCTCCGCTCGGCACGACGCCGCCCGCACAGCCCCCGAACGGGGCGCAGAGCGGGCGAACCGCCGGCATGCCGCGCTGGCTGCCGCGCGCCATGGTGCTCGCCCTCGCGCTCATCGCCTGTTTCCAGCTCGGCAGTTGGGCCTTCCATCAGCTGACCGGGCTGCTGATCAACATCCTGATCGCGTTCTTCCTCGCGCTCGCGGTGGAGCCGGCGGTGAGCTGGATGGCTGCGCGCGGGCTGCGCAGGGGCTTCGCCACCTTCCTGGTCTTCCTCGGTGTCCTGATCGCGAGCGCGGGCTTCATCACGCTCATGGGGTCGATGCTCGCGGGCCAGATCGTGGACATGGTTGAGGACTTCCCCGAGTACCTCGACGACGTCATCAGCTGGATCAACCAGACGTTCCACACGGAGCTGTCCCGGGTCGAGATCCAGGACAGCCTGGTCCACTCGGACTGGCTGCAGAAGTACGTGCAGAACAGCGCCAGCGGCGTCCTGGACGTCTCCGCGCAGGTCCTCGGGGGTCTCTTCCAGCTCCTGACGGTCCTGCTGTTCTCGTTCTACTTCGCGGCCGACGGCCCGCGGCTGCGTCGCGCCCTCTGTTCGGTGCTGCCGCCCGCGCGCCAGGCCGAGGTGCTCCGCGCGTGGGAGATCGCGGTCGACAAGACCGGCGGCTATCTCTACTCGCGCGGTCTGATGGCGCTGATCTCCGGAGTCGCGCACTATGTCCTGCTGCAGGCCCTTGGCGTGCCGTACGCGCCCGTGCTCGCGGTGTGGGTCGGCCTGGTCTCGCAGTTCATCCCGACCATCGGCACGTATCTGGCGGGCGCGCTGCCGATGCTGATCGCCTTCACGGTCGATCCCTGGTACGCGCTGTGGGTGTTGATCTTCGTCGTGGTCTACCAGCAGTTCGAGAACTACGTCCTGCAGCCCAAGCTCACGGCCAAGAGCGTGGACATCCACCCGGCGGTCGCCTTCGGGTCGGTCATCGCGGGCACGGCACTCCTGGGTGCGGTCGGCGCCCTGATCTCCATTCCGGCGATCGCGACCCTGCAGGCCTTCCTGGGCGCGTACGTGAAGCGGTACGACGTCACGGACGACCCGCGCGTCCACGGACACCGGCGCAAGGGCGGGGCGTCCCTCCTCACGCGTATGAGGCGCGCGCTGCGTGGGCCGAACCATCCGGGGGCGAGCTCGGAGGCCGAGGTCGCCGCCGAGGAGGCTTCGGGAGCGAGCCCCGACCCCGCTTCAGGGTCCGGCCCGGAGCCGGGCCCGGGCGAGCGTCGGTAGCGCCGGGAACCGCCCGAGTGCCGGGGTCCGCCCGGCGGACGGTGCCCTTCCGTACTCTCGGTGGGACCCGCGTGGTGCGCTTGACACCAAAATCGAACATCCATTCTTATGGGTTGCCTGGCGGCGTTTTCCCGGGGTTTTCGCGGGGGGATCCCTGGGGCTCCGGCGGATTTCGGCGGGGCGATCGCCTCGAGTTATCCACAGGCCGGACGGGCGTCGGGGCGGATTGTCAGTGGCAGGCGCTAGCGTCATTGACGTGAAGCGATCGACACAAGCAAATCGGGTGGAACCCATGGCAGGAACCGACCGCGAGAAGGCGCTCGAAGCCGCGCTCGCACAGATTGAACGGCAATTCGGCAAGGGCGCAGTGATGCGCATGGGCGAGCGGCCGAACGACCCCATCGAGGTCATCCCCACCGGATCGACCGCCCTCGACGTCGCGCTCGGCGTCGGCGGCATCCCGCGCGGCCGTGTGGTGGAGGTGTACGGACCGGAGTCCTCCGGTAAGACGACGCTGACGCTGCACGCCGTGGCGAACGCACAGCGCGCGGGCGGCGCAGTCGCCTTCGTGGACGCCGAGCACGCACTCGACCCCGAGTACGCGAAGAAGCTGGGCGTCGACATCGACAACCTGATCCTGTCCCAGCCGGACAACGGCGAGCAGGCTCTGGAGATCGTCGACATGCTGGTCCGCTCCGGCGCGCTCGACCTCATCGTCATCGACTCCGTCGCGGCCCTGGTGCCGCGCGCCGAGATCGAGGGTGAGATGGGCGACTCGCACGTGGGTCTGCAGGCCCGTCTGATGAGCCAGGCGCTCCGCAAGATCACCAGCGCGCTCAACCAGTCCAAGACGACGGCGATCTTCATCAACCAGCTCCGCGAGAAGATCGGCGTGATGTTCGGCTCGCCGGAGACCACGACCGGTGGTCGCGCGCTGAAGTTCTACGCCTCGGTGCGCCTCGACATCCGACGCATCGAGACCCTCAAGGACGGCACGGACGCGGTCGGCAACCGCACCCGCGTCAAGGTCGTCAAGAACAAGGTCGCGCCGCCCTTCAAGCAGGCCGAGTTCGACATCCTCTACGGCCAGGGCATCAGCCGCGAGGGCGGCCTGATCGACATGGGCGTGGAGAACGGCTTCGTCCGCAAGGCAGGCGCTTGGTACACGTACGAGGGCGACCAGCTCGGCCAGGGCAAGGAGAACGCCCGCAACTTCCTCAAGGACAACCCCGATCTCGCCAACGAGATCGAGAGGAAGATCAAGGAGAAGCTGGGCGTCGGCGTGAAGCCGAAGGACGAGGAGCCCAAGGACGAGCCGGCCAAGGACGCGGCGGGTGCAGTGGCCGAGGACGCCGCCAAGACCGTGCCCGCTCCGGCGACCAAGGCCACCAAGCCCAAGGCCGCCGCGGCCAAGAGCTGATCCATGACGCGGCGCACGGACTGGGCGGACCAGATCACTCCCGAGCACCACACCGACCCCGCGGGCCGAGGCCTCGCGGACGGTGTGGACCAGGGTGGCGCCGACCAGGAGGGTGACGACACCGGCTTCCGCGGGGGCGGCGGCCGGCGAGGTCGCCGACGGCGTGGCGGCTTCGGCGAAGGCCGAGGCGGCGGTTCACAGGACAGCGGCCCCCCTTCCTCGTCGAGGGCCGAGAAGGGGGAGCCGCCGACAGCGGATCCGGGTGAGAAGGCGCGGGCGATCTGTCTGCGGCTGCTCACCGGGACTCCGCGCACGCGCAAACAGCTGGCGGACGCGCTGCGCAAGCGGGACATCCCGGACGACGTGGCGGAGGAAGTGCTGACCCGCTTCGAAGAGGTCGGCCTGATCAACGACGGCGCCTTCGCGGGCGCCTGGGTGGAGTCCCGGCACCACGGCCGGGGTCTGGCCCGACGGGCGCTCACGCAGGAGCTGCGTACGAAGGGCGTGGACGCCGCGCTGATCGAGGAAGCCGTCGGGCAGCTCGACTCGGAGCAGGAGGAGGCGACCGCACGCGAGTTGGTCGCCCGCAAGCTCCGTGCCACACGGGGTCTCGACCGCGACAAGCGACTTCGCCGCCTCGCGGGCATGCTCGCCCGCAAGGGCTATTCGCAAGGCCTGGCGCTCCGGATCGTCCGGCAGGCCATCGAGGAAGAGGGCGAGGACGCGGGGGACTTGGGGTACGAAGGGGACTGAGGCGACCAGGGCCCTCACGGGGGTGGGGCCCAGGTCAGGGCCGGGCAGCGCGGTGCGAACCGTGGCCCGGCCCTTTCGCGTCCGCGGAGGCTTCACGAGGGCGGCGGAAAGCCCCGCAGCCTGCGTAGGGCGCACTTCAACTCCCCTTCCGCAGGCGGAGGGTGGGGGGTTAACCCCCCACCGAAGACGCCGGTCCACCGCACTGCAAAGGAACCTGTGCACAGGCGACTGTGTACGCATGGCAAAGGAACCCGGCACGACCGACGGCGCCCCGGAGGAGCTGAACGACCTCCGCGTCCTCAAGGCGCTCGCGCAGCCCCGGCGCCAGCAGATGCTGCAGCACCTCACCGTGCACGGCCCGGCCACCTCGGCGACGCTCGCCAGGGCGCTCGGCCTCAACACCGGCGCCACCAGTTACCACCTGCGCGAACTCGCCCGCTACGGCTTCGTCGAGGAGACCGCCGGCACGGGCCACGGCCGCGAACGCTGGTGGCGCGCGATCCCCGGGGACCGGCGTTTCCCGCCCCGCAGCCAGCAGACGGCCGAGACGCGACTCGTCATGGACGAGCTGAACCATCTCTCCTACGCCGCCGACCTGCAGCTCTTCGAGCAGTTGCAGCGAGAAGCCTGCGACACCGAGGACGCCGGACTCGGTGAGTGGGCCGACGCGTTTCCGTACTCGCGCGGCACGATCCGGCTGACGCTTCCCGAGCTCCGCGAGTTCTTCGAGGAGTACATCGCCCTGCTCAACCGCTACAAGCGCCCCGACGCCGAGACCCCGGCCGACGCCCGCACCGTACTCACGCGGCTCCTGGCCTTCCCGGCGCCCGCCACCACCGACGCGCCGCCCGCGACCGCGCCCCCTACCGCGCCCGCCCGGTCCGCCCGGTCAGCCCGGTCGCCCCGCTCCTCCGCCCCCTCTTCTTCTTCCTCCTCCGAGCCCGAGGCGACATCATGATGCTGCGCTACGCACTGCAGACAGTCCGAGACCGCAAGGGCGGGTTCCTCGGCGCCTTCCTGGCACTGATGTGCGCGGCCGCGCTCATCACGGCCTGCGGCACCCTCCTGGAGACAGGCCTGCGCGGCACCATCCACACCGAGCGGTACGCCGCCACCCCGGTGATCGTCTCCGCGGACCAAAACGTCCACCGGACCACCGTCAAGCACAAGAAGGGCAAGACCAAGGTCAAGCACAAGGCCAAGCCGATCGCCGAGCGGGCCTGGCTGTCGAACGACGTCGCGGACAAGCTCAAGGGAGTGCGGGGAGTCGGCGACGTCATCCCCGAACTCACCTTTCTCGCCACGCCGTTGACCCCCGCGGCCGGTGACCTCACCGACAAGCCCGCCTACGGCCACGCCTGGGAATCGGCGGCGCTGACCCCCTTCCGCCTCGTCGAGGGCAAGGCCCCGCGCGCCGCAGGGGACCTCGTCATCGACAGCGGCCTCGCCGGCCGCGCCCACCTCAAGACCGGCGACCGCCTCACGGTCCAGTCGACACAGGCCCCGCGCTCCTACCGCATCACCGGTGTGGCCGCCCCCTCCGAAGGCGCCCTTGCCCACCAGACGTCGCTCTTCTTCTCCTCCGCAGAGGCCGAGCGGCTCGCCGCGCACCCCGGAAAGATCACCACCCTCGGCGTCATGCCGGCTGACGGCACCCCAACGGGAGAGCTCAAGGAGGCGGTCGCGGACGCCCTCGCCGGTACGACGTCGCAGGTCAGCTCCGGCAACGACCGCGGGCCCGTGGAGTTCCTCGACGCGGCGGGCGCCCGCATCAAGCTGGTCAGCATGGGCGGCGCGATGGGCGGCACCTCCCTCCTCGTCGCTGTCCTCGTGGTCGTCGGCACCTTCGCCCTCTCCGTGCAGCAGCGCCACCGCGAACTGGCCCTGCTCCGCGCCATCGCCGCGACCCCGAAGCAGATCCGGGGACTTCTCGGCCGAGAGGCCCTGATCGTCGGTGCCGCGGCAGGCGTCATCGGCTCGCTCGCCGGGATCCCGCTCGGCGGCTGGCTGCACGGAAAGTTCGTGGACATGGGCGCCGTCCCCGCGACCCTGGAGCGGACCGTCAGCGTCTTCCCGCTCCTGGCAGCCGTGGCCGCGACGCTGCTCGGAGCATGGGCCGCCGCCCGCCTCTCGGCCCGCCGCATCGCCCGTATCCGCCCGGCCGAGGCCCTCGCCGAAGCACGCGTCGAGCGCGCCCGGCCGCCGTGGAGCCGCATCGTCGCGGGCGTGCTCATCCTCGCCGCGGGAGCCGTGCTGGTCGCCGTGCTCAGCGTGCTGCGCACGGAGCCCGCGTCGACTCCCGTGACGTTCCTGGCCGTGGTGGTCCTCTCCACCGCTGTCGCACTGCTCGGCCCGCTCCTGGTCAGGGCGGCGGCTGCCGTACTCCGCGGGCCGCTGCGGCTCTCCGGCCCCGGCGGCCGCCTCGCACACGCCAACCTGCGTGGCAACGCGGCCCGGATGGCGGCGGCCGTCACCCCGCTCGCCCTCCTCACCGGCATGACGTGCACCGTCCTGTTCGTCCAGCCCACCCTCGGCGACGCGGCCCGTGCCCAGGCCCGCGAGGGCATCCGCGCCGACTGGGTCCTGGCGGCGCAGGGACCGGGCGTGCCCGCCGAGGTCGCGCGGAAGCTGCGGACGACCGAGGGCGTCGAGGCCGCCACCGAGGTCGTACGCACCACCGTGCGCGTGGGGCTCGACAAGTACCCGGCGCAGGGCGTCAGTACGGCCGGCCTGACCCGTACCTGGGACCCTGACGTGACCGCCGGATCCCTGCGGGGCTTCGGCAAGGGCAGCGTCGCCGTCAGCGAACTGGCCGCCGACCAGCTCGGCCTGCAGCCGGGCAGCAGCCTGAAGCTCACGCTCGGCGACGGCACGAAGACCAGGCTCAAGGTCAGCGCCGTATACGCGCGCGGGCTCGGTTTCGGGGACCTGACCATGGCCCACGAACTGGTCGCCCGCCACGTCGACAACCCGCTCGCCGCCACGGTCCTGATCAAGAGCGACCGTACACAGGAACAACTCGCGGCAGGGGTCGCGAAGTTCCCGGGCGTACGCGTTCTCTCCCCGGCAGCCGTCGACAACCTTCAGGCCGAGCGGCAGCAGGCGAACGCCGAGGTCAACTACCTCGCCATGGGACTGATCCTGGCCTTCACCGCGATCGCCGTCGTCAACACCCTCGCCATGTCGGTCTCCGAGCGCATCCGTGAGTTCGCGATGCTGCGACTGGCGGGTGCGAGCCGCCGCCAGGTCCTGCGCATGCTGCGCACCGAGGCGCTGTCCGTCCTGCTCATCGGCACGGCCCTGGGCAGCGGCATCGCGCTCGCCGTCCTGACCGCCTTCAGCGTCGGCATGACCGGCAGCGCCGCGCCCTCGATCGCCCCCTTGGTGTACGTCTCCGTGGTGGCCGTCGCGGCTCTGCTCGCCCTCACCGCGACCGCACTCCCGGGCCGCGCCGCCCTCAGGCCCCGCCCCGTCACCGTGGCGACGGCCAAGGAGTGAGTGTGCTCAGCCCGGGGCGGGAAGGCCGGCCGCGACCGGAAGCCCGGCGGCCTTCCACGCCTGGAACCCGCCGATGAGGTCGGTCGCGTGGCGCAGCCCCAACTGCCGCAAGGAGACTGCCGCGAGGCTCGACGCGTAGCCCTCGTTGCAGATCACGACGACCCGCAGGTCGTGGCCCGTGGCCTCCGCGGCACGGTGGCTGCCCTGCGGGTCCAGGCGCCATTCCAGCTCGTTGCGCTCGACGACGAGGGCTCCGGGGATCAGGCCGTCGCGCTCGCGCAGGGCGGCGTACCGGATGTCGACCAGAAGCCCGCCAGCGGCCGCCGTGTCACGCGCCTCTTCCGGAGTGACCCGGTCGAGGTCGAGGCGCACGCGTTCCAGCAACTCGTCGATCCCGACGGGAGGTTCGCCGGGGGTGGGGTGCTCGCTCACTGCCAGTCCTCCGGGCGTTCCACGGACTCCAGGCGCAGGACCGCGCCCGTGCGGCTGTAGCGGCGGATGCGCGGCAGCGGCGGGTAGTAGGCGTGCACGGAGATGGCGTGCTCGTCCGTGGATTCGTTCAGGACCTCGTGCACGTGGTTCTGGCCGAACGCCCTGCCTTTGCCGACGGTCAACTCCCGTTCACGGTCGACCCCTTCGGACAGTTCCAGGGTCTTCCAGCCGTCGGTGGGCAGCCGGGCGGCGAGCGAGTTCTCCTTGAGGGCGCCGGCGGCGGTGTAGAAGGCACCCACCGACTCCGCGTGGTCATGCCAGCCGGTGCCGGTGCCGGGCGGCCAGCCGATCAGCCAGGCCTCGCTGCCGCCGGGTCCTTCCAGACGTACCCAGGTACGCCCCTCGGGGTCCAGCGGGAGTGTGGCGATGAGTTCGGCGTCGGCGGCGCTCCTGCGGACGAATTCGAGGAGCTCGGCGGCGGTGGGCGCGGACCCCGCCGTGGAGGCATGGGTGGCGGAAGCGCGAGAGGTGGAGACAGGAGTGGAGACAGAAGCAGACACGGGGACCGTCCTGGAGGTTCGCGGAAGCGCGCGCCAAGAAGAGGGCGCGCAGAGGAGAAGGCGGCGAATTCAGCAGGACGGACGACACACGCAGCCCGCATAGCGGACGAGGTCCATATGGACCCTCCGCCACAGGCGCACATCGGTGTCGGTCACGTTTCGGAGTAGACCATGACGCTGCGTGCCGGTCAACTCCTTCTCACTGTGTGGTCGGGCGCCCCGCGGGGGCCCCGCTCTCCGCCTTCTCCGTGGCGTCCGCTCTGTCCGGACGCCGCTTCGGGGACGCTCCGCCAAGGGCTGTCTCGGCCGCCGTATACAGCTCGGCGGGGCGCACCCCGCTGAGGGCCGTGACCAGGTGGCCGTCGGGGCGGATGAGCAGCACCGAGTGCGCGGGGGCTCCGGGGTAACTCTCCGCGACCAGCAGTTCCGCCGGGTGCGGCAGCGCCGTGACGGCGGCCGCGAGCCGGGGCATGATCCCGGCCGTCACCCAGTGCCGCCGCTCCCACACCACCGTGCCCGGCGCGACAAGGACGACGAGCAGCTGATTCGCGCCGAGCCGGTCGCGCAACTGCACGAAGGACCCGTCGGGAGCCGTCACCGCCACATCGGCCACGGGCGACCCCGGTTCCGTGCCCACGGCCACCTCGGACTCGGAGGGCGGAGGGGCCAGCGGCGAGTCCGCGTACGACGCGGGTGCGCCGAGGGGCCCGCGTCCCACGTGACCGTCGGTGAGGAGTGTGTCGTGTCCGCGCGCGGACCCGGAAACGTAGGAGCGCAGGCCTTTGCCGCCCCGCAGTATCGGCAGCGACTGGTCGGCGGCGCGCAGTCGTGCGGCGACACCGGCCCGCCGCTCGGCCTGATAGCTGTCGAGCAGGGCGTCGTGTGCGCCGTGGTGCCAGGCGAGCGCCAGCTTCCAGGCGAGGTTGTCCGCGTCCCGCAGCCCCTCGTCGAGCCCTTGCGTGCCGAGCGCGCCGAGCAGGTGTGCGGCGTCACCCGCGAGGAAGGCACGGCCGACCCGCCACCGGCGGGCCAGACGGTGGTGGACGGTGTGCACACCGGTGTCGAGCAGTTCGTACGGCGGGGTGGAGCCGCCGCACCAGCCCGCGAGGGTCTCGCGGATGCGCACCACGAGCGCGTCCGGCGTCACGAGCTCACCGCGCGGCGGCAGCAGCCAGTCGAGCCGCCACACCCCGCCGGCGAGGGGGCGGCCCGTCACCTCGGCGCCTCCGTGGCGCCACGGAGGCATCCGATGCAACAACGCCTGGCCGGGCCCGGGAAGTTCCGTGCGCAACGCGGCCACGGCGTGTCGCTCTACGGCCGTACGCCCCGGGAAGCGGACGTCGAGGAGCTTGCGCACCGTGGACCGTGGCCCGTCGCAGCCCACCAGATAACTGCCGCGCCACCACGTGTCCTTGGGGCCACGGGTGTGGGCGGTCAGCCCGTCCGCGTCCTGCTCGAGGGAGTCGAGCTTGCTCTCCACCGCGACCTTGACGAGGCGCTCCTCGGCGATGGCCGCGCGCAGGGCGCCGGTCAGTGCGTGCTGGGGCACATGCAGGGGGGCCGGTACCTCATCACTGAACGTGAGCTCCCGCATCAGCTGCTTGCGCCGCAGGGAACGCCAGCCGTCCCACCGCGCGCCCGACTCTTGGTCACCGAACGAGTGACCGGTGAGCCGCTCCATGAGGGCCGCGGTGTCATCCCGCAGGATGACGGTCCGTGCGGGCCGTGGCTCGTCCTTGCCGGGGCCTTCGTCGAGTACGACGGTGGGTACGGAGTGACGCGCGAGAGCCAGGGCAAGCGTGAGCCCCACGGGACCCGCGCCGACGACGATCACCGGGTCCACGGGGCGTACCCTCCCGCCGCAAGGGCCCGGGAGCGCTGGACGTACGTACAGGAACTGGCAGTTGGAGCCCGGTGCACGATCACAGAACGTATGCAACCCACCGCTGGTGCCCGCGTCAAGTTGCCGCCCGACTGCTGTGGCGCTTGGGCGAACGCGTGACCAGGCGGTCGACAGATCACACCGGGAGTGGTCGCGACATGACGAGGGCTGCCACCCCGCATGGGACGACAGCCCTTCATCGACGCTGCAGCATCACACGCGCGACCGCTCACGTTCGGACGTCCGGCGAATTCACGCAAAACGACGGAGGCAGTGGCCGTATGCCACTGCCTCCGTCGTTTTTGCCGATTGTTCGGGATGCCGCTAGCCGCCTCCGCCGCCCGCATCGTGGTCCCTGCGGACCGTCTTGGGGCCGATCGTCTCCAGGTTCTCGAGCGCTTCGGGGCCCACCACGGCGCCCGTGCTCTTCTTGGACTGCCGCATGCGGCGCTCCAGCCAGGAGGCGAGGGTGGTGAGCAGCAGGTTCAGCACGATGTAGATCACCGCGACGACGATGAAGCTGGGGATGACGCTCGCGTAGTACGAGGCGGCCGTCTTTCGCGCGCTGAGCAGCTCGGAGAAGCTGAGCAGCGCGCCACCGAGCGCGGTGTCCTTGACGATGACGACGAGCTGGCTGACGAGCGCCGGGAGCATCGCGGTCACGGACTGCGGAAGCAGCACGCTCCTCATCGTCTGGCCCTTGCGCAGGCCGATCGCCTTGGCGGCTTCCGTCTGGCCCTTGGGCAGCGACAGGATGCCCGCCCGCACGATCTCGGCCAGCACCGAGGCGTTGTAGAGCACCAGGCCCGTCACCACGGCGTACATCGGACGGTCTTCGACGCTGATGTCGGTGGACACGGAGAAGAACTGGTTGGCGAAGACCATCAGGATCAGCACCGGGATCGCGCGGAAGAACTCGACGACCACAGCGGCGGGACCCCTGACCCACCGATGGTCGGAGAGCCGTGCGATACCGAAGAGGGCTCCCAGCGGAAGGGCGATCACCATGGCGAGGCCCGCGGCCTTCAGCGTGTTCGCGAGTCCCGGCAGGAGGTATGTCGTCCATGACTCGGAGTCGGCGAGCCAGGGCTCCCACTTGGCCCATTCCAGCTGCCCCTTGTCGGACATGGCGGACCAGGCCCACCAAAGTCCCAGGAGCATGAGCACGAGGAAGAGCAGCGAGAGAAGCACATTGCGCCGTTTGGCGCGGGGCCCGGGTGCGTCGTAAAGGACGGAAGTCATCGCTTCACCGCCATACGCTTGCCGAGCCAGCCGAGTATGAGGCCCGTCGGCAAGGTCAGCACCACGAATCCGAAGGCGAATATCCCGGTGATGAGGAACAACTGCGCCTCATTTTCGATCATTTCCTTCATCAGCAGAGCCGCTTCCGCCACACCGATGGCCGCCGCGACCGTAGTGTTCTTGGTCAGGGCGATCAGTACGTTGGTGAGCGGGCCGATCACGGAACGGAAGGCCTGCGGCAGCACGATGAGACCGAGGACCTGACTGAAGCCCAGCCCGAGTGCGCGTGCGGCTTCCGCCTGACCCAACGGCACCGTGTTGATGCCGGACCGCACCGCTTCGCACACGAACGCCGCCGTATAGGCGCCGAGGCCGAGCACCGCGAGACGGAAGCCCAGCGTCTCGAAGTCGTTGCCCGCGCCCAGAGTGATGCCGAAGACGTCGGCGAGCCCGAGCGAGCTGAACACGATGATGACGGTCAGCGGAATGTTCCGCACGATGTTGACGTAGGCGGTACCGAACCAACGCATGACCGGAACCGGGCTGACGCGCATGGCAGCCAGCAGAGTGCCCCAGACCAGGGAACCGATGCCTGCGAAGACGGTGAGCTTCACCGTCATCCAGAAGGCCTCGAGCAAGTCGTAGTCTTCAAGAAAGTCGAACACGATCTCCCGCGCTCTCGCATGTGGTGATGGCGAGGTACGCCGCCGCGTCCGAGCGGCGGCGTACCGGCGTGTGCCCTGTCAGTGGAGCGGCCTCAGGGCCGCTCCCACGAGGTCACTTGACGATGTCGCCGATCTTCGGGGCGGGCTCGTTCTTGTAGTTGGCCGGGCCGAAGTTCTTCTTGACGGCCTTGTCCCAGGACTTGTCCGAGACCATCTTCTCGAGGGCCTTGTTGATCTGGTCCTTGAGCTTGGTGTCGCCCTTCTTGACGCCGATGCCGTAGTTCTCGTTGGTCAGCTTCAGGCCGGCGAGCTTGTACTTGCCCTTGTACTGCTCCTGCGCCGCGTAGCCCGCGAGGATCGAGTCGTCCGTGGTCAGCGCGTCGACGGCGCTGCTGCCCAGTCCGTCGATGCACTCGGAGTAGGTGCTGTACTCGCGCAGCTGGGCCTTCGGCGCGATCTCCTTCTTGACGTTCTGCGCCGAGGTGGAACCGGTCACCGAGCAGAGCTTCTTGCCGTTGAGGTCCGTGCCCTTGGTGATCTTGTCGTCGGACCGCACGAGCAGGTCCTGGTGGGCGAGGAGGTACGGGCCCGCGAAGTCGACCTTCTTCTCGCGCTCCTCGTTGATGGAGTACGACGCCGCGATGAACTTGACGTCACCGCGCTGCAGGGCGGTCTCGCGGTCCGCGCTGGGCGTTTCCTTCCACTCGATGTCCCCGGCCTCGTAACCGAGCTCCTTGGCGACGTAGGTCGCGACATCGACGTCGAAGCCGGTGTATCCGTCCGGCGTCTTCAGGCCGATACCGGGCTGGTCGAACTTGATGCCGATGGTGATCTTCTTGCCACCACCGGAACCCTTGTCGTCCTTGTCGTCCGAGCCACAGGCCGTGGCGGTGACGGAGAGCGCGAGTACGGCGGCGGCTGCCGCGGTGACCTTGCGAGCCTTCATGGTGAACATCCTTTGTTTCGGCAGAAGAGGGTTGAGACGCAGGGGAGAGCCACGCATCAGTGGTGAAGGATCTTCGACAGGAAGTCCTTGGCCCGGTCGCTGCGCGGGTTGCTGAAGAACTGGTCCGGCACGGCTTCTTCGACGATCCGGCCGTCCGCCATGAAGACGACGCGGTTGGCCGCGGAGCGTGCGAAGCCCATCTCGTGGGTGACCACGACCATGGTCATGCCGTCACGCGCGAGCTGTTGCATGACCTCGAGGACCTCGTTGATCATCTCCGGGTCGAGCGCCGACGTGGGCTCGTCGAAGAGCATCACCTTGGGGTCCATGGCCAACGCGCGGGCGATCGCGACACGTTGCTGCTGGCCACCGGAGAGCTGCGCGGGGTACTTGTCGGCCTGCGTGGCGACACCCACACGGTCCAGGAGGCCGCGTGCCTTTGTCTCTGCTTCCGCCTTGGACGTCTTGCGCACCTTGATCTGGCCCAGCATCACGTTCTCGAGCACGGTCTTGTGCGCGAAAAGGTTGAAGGACTGGAAGACCATGCCCACGTCCGCACGGAGACGGGCGAGCTCCTTGCCCTCCTGGGGCAGGGGCTTGCCGTCGATCGAGATGTCTCCCGACTCGACGGTCTCCAGGCGGTTGATGGCGCGGCACAGTGTCGACTTGCCCGACCCGGAGGGGCCGATCACGACGACGACCTCACCGCGGGTGATGGTCAGGTCGATGTCCTGGAGGACGTGCAGAGCGCCGAAGTGCTTGTTGACGTTCTTCAGCACGACCAGGTCGTCCGCCCCGGGCGGTATGGCGTCCTTGGTCACCGATACTTCGGTCACGGCTTGTTGCTCCATCCTCCTCGGTTGGGAGGACAGTAATAACCCGGTGCGACCAGCGTCATTACATCTGAGGGGAAATTGAGCATAACGATCCGGCCGCAACCGGACACACCGTGTGAACGGGGACGCCCCGGCGCGTACCGGCTCCATAACGGAACGTGCCCGTGACCCGAACCCTCTTGACGCGGTCCTTATCCATCGGCGTGGATGCCATGGTGCGTGTGCACGCGCGCGTACCGGCCATCGGCGAGCGCGAACCGAACGACCGATGAACCGGAGGGGGCCGTATGAGACTGCTCCTCGTCGAGGACGACGATCATGTGGCCGCCGCCCTGTCCGCGGTCCTGGCCAGGCACGGCTTCGACGTCGTGCACGCCCGCAGCGGCGAGGAAGCGCTGCAGGCCCTGCTGCCCGGCGCGACGGCACCCTTCGGAGTCGTCCTTCTCGACCTGGGGCTGCCCGATCAGGACGGCTACGAAGTGTGCGGCAAGATCCGCAAGCGCGGATCGATCCCCGTGATCATGGTGACGGCGCGTGCCGACGTACGCTCGCGCATCCATGGCCTGAACCTCGGGGCCGACGACTACGTGGTGAAGCCGTACGACACCGGGGAGCTCATCGCCCGCATCCACGCGGTCATCCGCCGGCCCCCGTCCGGCGCCGCCGCGGGCCCCGCCGACAGCGAACTGCGCCTCGGTTCCGTACGCATCGAACTGCCCACCCGGCAGGTCAGCGTGGACGGTTCGACGGTCCAGCTGACCCGCAAGGAGTTCGACCTGCTCGCTCTCCTGGCGCAGCGGCCCGGCGTGGTGTTCCGCCGGGAGCAGATCATCAGCGAGGTGTGGCGCACCAGTTGGGAGGGAACGGGACGCACCCTCGAGGTGCATGTCGCTTCCCTGCGCTCCAAGTTGCACATGCCGGCCCTGATCGAGACCGTCCGGGGCGTGGGCTATCGGCTCGTGGCCCCGGCCGCGTAGCGAGTAGCGAGGTCAGGTGCGCTCTCGCCTCCTCCCGCTGCTCATCGTCCTCATGGCGGGTGTGCTGCTCGCGCTCGGCTTCCCGCTCGCGGTGAGCGTGGCGGCGGCGCAGCAGCAGAAGGTGGTCATCGACCGGATCGACGACACGGCGCGGTTCGCGGCGCTCGCGCAGTTCGTCACGAAACGTCCCACGGGCTCGCGCCTGCGGGACAAGGACGAACGGCGCGAGACCCTCCAGACCGAACTCGACTACTACCACGAGGTCTACGGGATCAAGGCGGGCGTCTTCTTCCGGGACGGTGAGCCCATGGCTCACGCCCCCGGGGACTGGTTCCTGCCTCCCAGGGGCGCCGAGGTGCGCGAGGCCTTCGAAGAGGCCCTCAGGTCCCGTGGGAGCCACAATCCGCGCCAGGTCTGGCCCTGGCAGCGCGGCCGGCTCGTCGTGGCGTCCCCGGTGATCAGGGACGGGGACGTCATCGCCGTCGTCGTCACGGACTCGCCCACGGGACGCATGCGTTCGCAGACACTGCAGGGATGGCTGCTCATCGGCGCGGGCGAGTTGGCGGCGATGCTTCTCGCGGTCGGTGCCGCGCTGCGCCTCACCGGCTGGGTGCTGCGCCCGGTACGGGTCCTGGACGCGACCACGCACGACATCGCGACCGGGCGCCTGAAGTCGCGGGTGGCGGCCGCGGGCGGGCCGCCGGAACTGAGACGCCTGGCCCGGTCGTTCAACGAGATGGCCGACAACGTCGAGGACGTGCTGGAACAGCAGCGGGCCTTCGTCGCCGACGCCTCGCACCAACTGCGCAACCCGCTCTCCGCCCTGCTGCTCCGCATCGAGCTGCTCGCCCTCGAACTGCCCGAGGGGAACGAGGAGATCGCCTCCGTGCGCACCGAGGGCAAACGCCTTGCCCAGGTGCTCGACGACCTCCTGGGCCTCGCCCTGGCCGAGCACGCCGCGGCCGATCTGCAGCTCACCGACATCGGGGAGCTCGCGGCCGAACGGGTCGGCGCCTGGCGGCCGCTCGCCGAGGAGCGCGGGGTGCGCCTGACGGGTACCTGCCCTGCGACCACCGGCTGGGCCGACCCGGTCGCGCTGTCCAGCGCCCTGGACGCGGTCATCGACAACGCCCTCAAGTTCACGCCCGAGGGCGAGGAGGTGCGGGTGGAGGTCTCCTGGAGCGGCGAGCGGACGACCGTGGTGATCACGGACGGCGGCCCCGGCCTCACGGAGGACGAACTCGCGCGCATCGGCGACCGCTTCTGGCGCAGCAACCGCCATCAGAACGTCAAGGGATCCGGCCTCGGCCTGTCCATCTCGCGCGCCCTGCTCACCGCGGGCGGCGGCTCCATCGCGTACGAGCAGCACGAGCCGCACGGCCTGCGGGTGACCGTCGCGGTGCCCCGCGGCGAACCCGGGCACCGCGCCTGACGGCCGGGGCCACGGCAACGGCTACGGCTTGACCGACCGGTAGTAGCGGCGCGCACCCTCGTGCAGGGCCAGGGGGTCCGTGTAGAGCGCCGTCCGCAGGTCCACCAGCTGGGCCGCGTGCACCTTGCCGCCGATGTGGTCGCGGCTGTCGATCACCGTGCGGGTCAGCCCCTCGGTCAGCTTCGGGTCCGCCCGGTCCGTCGTCACCAGGAGGTTCGCCACGGCCAGCGTGGGTACGGCGGCGTTCTGCTGGGCGGCGGGGTAGGCGTCGGCGGGCATCACGGCGGCCCGGTAGTAGCGGGAGGCGCCGCTCTGCTTGTGCAGGGCGTCCACGAGGGTGCCGAGCTCGACGAGGCGGATGTCGAACTCCTCGGAGAGCAGCCGCACGGTGGTGGTCGGCAGCCCGCCCGACCAGAAGAAGGCGTCGATGTCGCCCTTCTTGAGGAGGTCGGGTGCTTTGTCGATCCCGGCGTGCACCGCCGTGAGGTCCTTCTCGGGATCGAGGCCGGCGGCCTTGAGCACCCGGCCCGCTATCAGCCGCACGCCCGAGCGCGGCTGCCCCACGGCCACCTTCTTGCCCCGCAGGTCCTGCGCCTTGTCGATGTCGGACGAGCGCCGGACGACGAGCTGCACGTAGTCGTCGTACAGCCGCGCACAACCTCGGAGCGAGTCCGCGCCCTCTCGCCCCTCCAGGCGGTACTTCTCCACGGCGTCGGCGGCCGCGATGGTGAAGTCGGCCTTCCCCGTGGCCACCCGCTCGACGTTCTGCTGCGACCCCTCGCTGTTGAGGAGCTCCACGTCCACCTTGGGCATGTCCTTGGAGATCGCGGTCCTCAGGAGCTTGCCGTACCGCTCGTACACCGCGTTCTTCACGCCTGTGCTGAACGTCATCCGGCCCCTCGGTGAGTCGTCCCCCACGGGGACGAGCCACCACACCAGGAGTCCGAAGACCACAAGGGCGGCCGACGCACCCTGGAGTGCGCGGCGCCTGCTGATGTGGGGGAGTGCCGTGAGCATGCGCGCGATCCTGCCAGGCCACGCGCAGTAATGGCCAGGGCCGAGCTCCCGGCAGGGACACTCCCGCGACCGCCTACCCTTGTCACATGAGCAGCGGCGACCGGGGACAGGCAGTGGGCGTTAAAGGAACGTACGAGGTACGCACTTACGGGTGCCAGATGAACGTCCACGACTCGGAGCGCCTCTCCGGTCTCCTCGAGGGCGCCGGATACGAACGCGCGCCCGAGGGCTCGGACGGCGACGCCGACGTGGTCGTCTTCAACACGTGCGCCGTGCGGGAGAACGCCGACAACCGTCTGTACGGGAACCTCGGCCGCCTCGCGCCGATGAAGACCAAGCGGCCCGGCATGCAGATCGCCGTCGGCGGCTGCCTGGCCCAGAAGGACCGCGACACCATCGTCAAGAAGGCCCCCTGGGTCGACGTTGTCTTCGGGACGCACAACATCGGCAAGCTGCCGGTCCTCCTGGAGCGGGCCCGCGTCCAGGAAGAGGCGCAGGTCGAGATCGCCGAGTCCCTGGAGGCGTTCCCCTCGACGCTGCCCACGCGCCGCGAGAGCGCGTACGCGGCCTGGGTCTCCATCTCCGTGGGCTGCAACAACACCTGCACGTTCTGCATCGTGCCCGCCCTGCGCGGCAAGGAGAAGGACCGCAGGACCGGCGACATCCTCGCCGAGATCGAGGCGCTCGTCGCCGAGGGCGTCTCCGAGATCACCCTGCTCGGCCAGAACGTGAACGCGTACGGCTCGGACATCGGTGACCGCGAGGCCTTCAGCAAGCTCCTGCGGGCCTGCGGGAAGATCGAGGGCCTGGAGCGCGTGCGCTTCACGTCCCCGCACCCGCGCGACTTCACCGACGACGTGATCGCCGCCATGGCCGAGACCCCGAACGTGATGCCGCAGCTCCACATGCCGCTCCAGTCCGGCTCGGACCCGATCCTGAAGGCGATGCGCCGCTCGTACCGCCAGGACCGCTTCCTCGGCATCATCGAGAAGGTCCGCGCCGCCATGCCCGAGGCCGCAATCACCACCGACATCATCGTCGGCTTCCCCGGGGAGACCGAGGAGGACTTCGAGCAGACGATGCACGTGGTCCGTGAGGCCCGCTTCGCCAACGCCTTCACCTTCCAGTACTCCAAGCGCCCCGGTACGCCCGCGGCGACCATGGAGGGGCAGATTCCCAAGGAGGTCGTGCAGGAGCGCTACATGCGTCTGTCGGCCCTCCAGGAGCAGATCGCCTGGGACGAGAACAAGAAGCAGGTCGGCAGGACCCTCGACCTGATGGTGGCCGAGGGCGAGGGCCGCAAGGACGGCTCCACCCACCGCCTCTCCGGCCGCGCCCCGGACAACCGCCTGGTCCACTTCACCAAGCCGGACACCGAGGTCCGCCCCGGTGACGTCGTGACGGTCGAGGTCACGTACGCGGCGCCGCACCACCTGCTCGCCGAGGGTCCCGTCCTGAACGTGCGCCCCACGCGCGCGGGGGACGCCTGGGAGAAGCGCAACGCCGAAGCGGCCGCCAAGCCCGTGGGCGTGATGCTCGGCCTGCCGAAGGTGGGCGCCCCCGAGCCGCTGCCGGTGGCCTCCGGAAGCGGCTGCGGCTGCGACTGACCCGGTCGAGCGCGTACGACGGTCGAGCGGGGGACTACGGGGGAGGGGCGATGGCGCGCTGGGCGCTGATGATGGAGAACCCGCCGGGGCCGGGAGCGTGGCATCTGTTCGAGCTGATGGCCACGGTGGACGGCACGCGTGAGGAGGCGGTGGAGCGGTTCGCCGAGTTCGTGCGCCTCTACCGCCCCAAGCACCCGCGCTATCCCGTACGGATGCGGCGCTACCGCACGGCCGACGGCTGGATGGTGATCGGCGACGGCTCCTCCGGGGGCTCTTTCCCGTACCGCTTCTCGATCTCCGAGCTGGAGTGGGACTCGGGACCGATCTCCTACTAGCGCGCCGACGGGCGTTACGCTGCGGATCATGCTTGTCGCCGCAGCCGTCTGCCCCTGTCCGCCCCTGCTCGTCCCCGAGGTGGCCGCGGGTGCCGCCCCCGAACTGGACGCCGCACGCGCCGCGTGCACGGACGCCATCGGGGTGCTCGCGGCCGCGCGCGCCGACCGTCTCGTCGTGGTCGGCCCCGCCGGGGAGAACGGGCGTGGCCCGCATCCGCAGGGCGCGCGAGGGTCCTTCCGCGGCTTCGGCGTGGACCTGGACGTACGCCTTGGCACCTGCGACCACGAGGTGACGGAGCGCGTCCTTCCGCCCTCGCTCGCCGTGGCGGCCTGGCTGCTCGACCGCACGGAATGGTCGGCGGCCCCGCTGGAAGGTCTCGGGGTGGGGGAACCTCTGGAGGCCGAGCGGTGTATCCAAGTCGGAAGGGACATCGCGGCGGGTGCCGACCGCGTGGCACTGCTGGTGATGGGCGACGCCAGCGCGTGCCGCACGCTGAAGGCACCGGGGTATCTCGACGAGCGGGCGGTCGGCTTCGACGCGGAGGTCGCCCGTGCGCTGGGAGCCGCGGACGTCGAGGCGCTCAAGGCGCTGGACGAGCAGCTGGCGTATGAACTGAAGGCGGCTGGGCGGGCGCCCTGGCAGGTGCTCGCGGGCGCGGCCGAGGGCGCGGGCCTGAGCGGCGAGCTGCTCTACGAGGATGCCCCGTACGGCGTCGGGTATCTGGTGTCTACCTGGTCGTAACGCCCTGCGCGGTCCACCGGGCGGTCTGGGCGGCCCCCGGAGGCCGACGCACGGCGACGGCCGCGGAGCTGGTGGCGCTCCACGGCCGTCCGCCGGAGTCGTTCAGCGGGTGACCTGTACTCAGTCGGTGCTCCGGCGCCGTGACGCGGTCGGTGAGCCGACGAGTGATGCAGCCGGTGGTTCAGGAAGCCGGAGGAGGCGTCGGAGGGGTGGGCCCGCCACCCGCGCCCTTGCCCTCGTCGGGCTTCCCGGCGAGGCGGTCCACGGCGTCCTTCGCCTTGCCCGTCCCCGTCTGGATCGTGCCGCTGTACTTGCCCTTGGTCTTGGCGTCGACCACCTTGGCGGCCTTGTCGAGACCTTGGTCGATCTTGTCCCCGTGCTGCTGCGCGAGGCCCGCGACCTTGTCCTTCGCCGGGGCGAGCTTGTTCTTCAGGTTCTGCAGGAAGCCCATGGGTCACCTTCCCTCGCCGGGGGAGTCACTTGCGGGCGCCTTCGTCGGCCTCGTCGTTGTCGGCCGCCTTCTCGGCGGACTGCTGCTTCGGGATGTCCACGTTCTCCCCGGCGGCCGCCTCGGCGTCGTCCGGCTTGTCCCCGGCCTTGCCGTCGACATCGGACCCGGACTCGGACTCGGACTCGGTCTTGGCCGCCACCTCTGCCTTCGCCTCGCCCTTTTCGGCGGCCTTCGTCCCGGCCTTGTCATCGGACTTCGCGTCGGCTTCGGCCGTGGCCTTCGACTCGTCCCCGTCGGCGGCTTCGGCCTTGGCTTCTTCCTTGCCGGCCTCGGGCTCGGTGGACTCCCCGGCCGCTTCCGCCCCGGCCGTGAGGGTGCCCGCTGCCGCCTCGGCTGTGGACGCCTCTTCCGTGTCCTTGGACTTCCTACGGAACCGTGCAAAAACGCCCATATCTACTCCATACGGTACTCGTGTGGGCGAAATCCCGCGCCGCCCGGTGCGCCCTGTTGCGCCTCCCGGGTCGCCGATCCTCAAAACCGGCGGCCGGAACCTCGCAACAGGCAACGACCCCGGACGTGTGGCGTCACGTAGCTCGTTCGGGAAGACGCCGCCGGGTTTGCGAGACTGGGGCGGTGAGTAGAGCAGCTCCCGCACCGCGGGTCATCGCCGTCGTCGGGCCGACCGCGGCAGGAAAGTCCGATCTGGGCGTTTTTCTGGCCCAGCGTCTCGGCGGCGAAGTCGTCAACGCCGACTCCATGCAGCTCTACAGAGGGATGGACATCGGAACCGCCAAGCTGACGCTCGAAGAGCGCGACGGAGTGCCGCACCACCTCCTGGACATCTGGGACGTAACGGAGGCCGCGAGCGTCGCCGAGTACCAGAAACTGGCGCGCGCCGAGATCGACCGCCTCCTCGCCGACGGACGCTGGCCGATCCTGGTCGGCGGCTCCGGGCTCTACGTCAGGGGCGCCGTCGACCACCTGGAGTTCCCCGGCACCGACCCCGAGGTCCGGGCCCGCCTGGAGGACGAGCTGGCCCTGCACGGCTCCGGCACGCTCCATGCCCGCCTCGCCGCCGCCGACCCGGGGGCGGGCCAGGCCATCCTCCCCAGCAACGGCCGCCGGATCGTCCGCGCCCTCGAGGTCATCGAGATCACCGGCAAGCCCTTCACCGCCAACCTCCCCGGCCACGACTCCGTCTACGACACCGTTCAGATCGGCGTCGACGTGGGCCGCCCCGAACTCGACGAACGCATCGCCACGCGCGTGGACCGCATGTGGGAGGCGGGTCTCGTCGACGAGGTGCGGACCCTGGAGGCCATGGGCCTGCGTGAAGGGCGTACGGCGTCACGTGCGCTCGGGTACCAGCAGGTGCTCGCGGCGCTCGCGGGGGAGTGCACCGACGACGAGGCGCGCGCGGAGACCGTGCGCGCGACCAAGCGTTTCGCGCGCCGTCAGGACTCGTGGTTCCGCCGCGACCCCCGGGTGCACTGGCTCAGTGGTGCCATGGCCGACCGAGGGGAACTCCCAGGACGGGCAATGGCGTTGGTCGAACGAGCGGTCACAGCCTGATCACGTGATGGCATCGGGACGCTCCGGCGGTCATCCCGGCCCCTGGCGCCGTGCCATCATCGACCATCGATCGACCAGTGGAGTCCGAAGTGGGAGGGCGGATGGCGATGGAGGCCGGCCCTCGCGACACCGCGCATGACGGCGGCGAGCTGACCCCGGACGGTCCCGATGAGGTGCCGGGCGGCGTGACCGACGACGGTCCGGTCGCGGACGCCATGACCGCGGCGGAAGTCGAGGTCGAACTGCGGCCGCAGCGCCGACTGCGCATCTGGCAGCTCGCGCCGATCGTCGTCCTCGCCGCCGCCGGATCGCTGATGTTCGCCTTCCCGCTGGCCTTCGAGTTCGGGGACGGCGGCGCCGTCGTCGCCATGCTCGGCCTCCTGATCAGCAGCTGTGCCGCGGGGTGGGGCATGATGGCCGCCCGCCGCGTGGGGCACACCTGGCCGGGTCTGCCGGAGCGCGGTTCCGGACGCCGCCCGGACTGGCGGATCGTCTCCGCGTACGCCCTGGTCTTCCTCGCCGTCGCCGTCCTCGCCGTGTGGCGGGTCGCGCGCCTTCGCTGACCGCGTCGCGCCAGGTCAGCGCCCTGACGGGCACCTTGACGACGGACTGTCCTCGCCACCCCGTACGATCGAGGAATGAGCACGCGGATCGCCTTCCTCAAGGGGCACGGGACCGAGAACGACTTCGTGATCATCCCGGACCCCGACAACGCCGTCGCGCTGTCCCCGGCCGCCGTCGCCGCCCTGTGCGACCGCCGCGCGGGCATCGGGGGCGACGGTCTGCTGCACGTCGTGCGTTCCGCGGCGCACCCCGAGGCGCGCCACCTGGCCGCCGAGGCCGAGTGGTTCATGGACTACCGCAACGGCGACGGCTCGATCGCCGAGATGTGCGGCAACGGCGTACGCGTCTTCGCCCGCTATCTGCGGCACGCCGGACTGGTCGGCGAGGGCGATCTGGCCGTCGCGACCCGGGGCGGCGTGAAGACCGTGCACATCGCCAAGGCCGCGGCCGGCGGGGACATCACCGTGGGCATGGGCAAGGCAGCCTTCCCCGAAGGGGACGTCACCGTCTCCGTGGCCGAACGCCACTGGCCCGCGCGCAACGTGAACATGGGCAACCCGCACGCGGTCGCCTTCGTCGACGACCTGGCCCACGCGGGCAACCTGTACGACGCGCCACCATTCAGCCCCGCGTCGGCGTACCCGGAGGGCGTGAACGTCGAGTTCGTCGTCGACCGCGGTCCGCGTCACGTCGCCATGCGGGTGCACGAGCGCGGCGCGGGCGAGACCCGCTCGTGCGGCACGGGCGCGTGCGCCGTGGCCGTCGCGGTGGCGCGCAGGGACGGGGCCGACCCCGTGACGACCGGTTCGCCGGTCACGTACACCGTCGATCTGCCCGGTGGGAGCCTGGTGATCACCGAGCGGCCCGACGGCGAGATCGAGATGACGGGCCCCGCGGTGATCGTCGCCGAAGGCGTGATCGACGCGGAATGGCTCGAAACTGTAAACCCGTGAACTGTCGCTCGAATGGGTGATCCGTTTCACGCTCGGCGAGAGGCGGTCAGCGGCGCGTGATGGGCTCGGTAGCATCAAGCACCGGCCCGGACGGAGCACGCCGTCGTCCGCTCACCGCCGGTCGGAGCAGCCGGAGGTGCCCATGAGTGCGGAGGCCACAAACCCTGCGATGTCTGGCCCCGTGACGCCCGGAGCCCAGCGCAGGCGCGGTCGTCCACGGCTTGACCTGCGAAGGCTCGGCCGGGCAGCCCTCCTGGGGCCCGCCACGCGGGACCGGTTGCCGGACGCGATCGGCCATGTGGCGGAAGCCCACCGCGCCCACTACCCGGACGCGGATCTGGAGCCCCTGCGGCGCGCGTGGGTCCTCGCGGAGTCCTCCCACCGCGGCCAGATGCGCAAGAGCGGTGAGCCGTACATCACACATCCGCTCGCGGTGACCCTGATCCTCGCCCAACTCGGTGCCGAGACCACCACCTTGACCGCGTCCCTGCTCCACGACACCGTCGAGGACACGGACGTGACGCTCGATCAGGTGCGCACGGAGTTCGGCGACGACGTCTGCTATCTGGTCGACGGCGTCACGAAGCTCGAAAAGGTCGACTACGGAGCGGCCGCGGAGCCCGAGACCTTCCGCAAGATGCTCGTGGCCACCGGCAACGACGTACGCGTCATGTCGATCAAGCTGGCCGACCGCCTGCACAACATGCGCACGCTCGGCGTCATGCGCCCCGAGAAACAGGCACGGATCGCCAAGGTGACCCGGGACGTGCTCATCCCGCTCGCCGAACGCCTCGGCGTACAGGCGCTCAAGACCGAGCTGGAGGACCTCGTGTTCGCGATCCTCCACCCGGAGGAGTACGCCGAGGTCGAGAGGCTGATCGCGGCCAACGCGGCCGACGGCGGTGACCCTCTGGAAGGGACGGCGGACGACGTCCGCGCGGTGCTGCGCGAGGCGGGCATCGCGGCCGAGGTCCTCATCAGGCCGCGGCACTACGTCTCGGTCCACCGGGTGCACCGCAAACGCGGCGAGATGCGCGCGGCCGACTTCGGACGGCTCCTGGTCCTGGTGAACGAGGACGCGGACTGCTACGGAGTGCTCGGCGAGCTGCACACGTGCTTCACGCCGGTGGTCTCGGAGTTCAAGGACTTCATCGCCGTACCGAAGTTCAACCTCTACCAATCGCTGCACACGGCCGTGGCCCGCCCGGACGGAGAGGTCGCCGAAGTCCTCATCCGTACGCACCAGATGCACAAGGTCGCCGAAGCAGGCGTCGTCGCGCTGCGCAATCCGTACGCCCCTCCTTCGGAGGAGCAGTCCGACGCCGCCGCCGAGGCCCCTTCCGAGGACGCCGAGGAGGGCGAGCGCGCCGACCCGACCAGGCCCGGCTGGCTCTCCCGCCTGCTCGACTGGCAGGAAGCGGCCCCCGACCCCGACACGTTCTGGTCCACCCTCCGCGAGGACCTCGCCCAGGACCGCGAGATCGCCGTCTTCCGCCCCGACGGCGGCACCCTCGGACTGCCCGCGGGCGCGAGCTGCGTGGACGCCGCCTACGCCCAGTACGGCGAGGACGCCCACGCCTGCATCGGCGCACGCGTCAACGGACGCCTCGCGACGCTGAGCACGGTTTTGCGGGACGGTGACACGGTCCAGCTGCTCATGGGGCAGGACGCGGCGTCAGGGCCCTCCCGCGAGTGGCTCGACCACGCGCGCACGCCCGGCGCGCGGATCGCCATCCGGCGCTGGCTCACCACCCACCCCACGCCCGCGGCGCCCGCCCCGGCCCCCGAGAAGACGGCCCCGCCGCCGCAGGCCGCCGACTTCCCCCGTCCCGCGGCGGCGAACGCCGTGGTGGACAGGGAAGGCGCGACCGTACGCCTCGCCGGCTGCTGTACGCCGGTGCCGCCCGACGAGGTGACCGCCTTCGCCGTACGCGGCGGGGTCGTCACCGTGCACCGCGTCGAGTGTCCGGCCGTCGCGCGCATGAAGGAAGTGGGGCGTGCGGAGGTCGGCGTGCGCTGGGGAGACAGCGCGGAGTGCCGGGTCACCTTGATCGCCGAATCGTTCGGGCGGGCGCATCTGCTGGCCGACCTCACCGAAGCCATCGCCCTCGAAGGCGTCGAAGTCATGTCGGCGACGGTCGAGCCGCCGAGCCAGCAGCGCGTGCGCCATACGTACACGCTGCAACTGCCGGACGCGGCGCACCTTCCGGGGCTGATGCGCGCGATGCGTGCGGTGCCCGGGGTGTACGACGTCAGTCGCGCCCAGCACCCGGCGGCAGCGACTTCCTAGGAGTCGATGTGGGCGCCGGCGTCGCATCGGCCGCCTACGGGCGACCCGTTCGAGTGGCATGACGCGCGCCGACACCGGTGGGGAAGGCTCGCGCTGATAGCGGTAGTTCATGCTGCTCACCCCCCAGGCCAAGGCCTCGCGGCCGAGGACTCTCCGCATCGCGACCGCGCTCCTGGCCGCGGCCACCTCCGCCACCCTTCTCGCCGCGAGCGCGCCGTCACCGGCCACACCGCTCGGCATCGGCGACCGCCTCTTCCCGCACCTGGGCAATCCCGGGTACGACGTCCTGGCGTACGACATCGCCTTCACCTACCGCGGCGACAACAAGAAGCCGCTCGACGCCGTCACGGTGATCGACGCCCGTGTGAGCGCACCGCTCGAGCGCGTCAACCTCGACTTCGCCCACGGCAAGGTCCGCTCCGCCGAGGTCAACGGCGCCCCTGCCCGTTTCGAGACCACCGGCGAGGACCTGGTCGTCACGCCGGCACGGCCGCTGCACCAGGGCGAGCGGATGCGGGTCACGGTCCGGCACACCAGCGACCCCGCGCCCACGAAGAACCAGGACGGTGGCTGGGTGCCCACCGCCGACGGGCTCGCCATGGCCAATCAGGCCGACGCCGGGCACCGCGTGTTTCCCTGCAACGACCACCCCGCCGACAAGGCACACTTCACGTTCCGTGTGACCACCCCGAAGGGGCTCACCGCCGTCGCCAACGGCCTGCCCGTCGCCACCGCGCACCTGGGGTCCACCACGACCCGGGTCTTCCGCACCCACCACCCCATGGCGACGGAACTGGCGCAGGTGTCCATCGGCCGCTCCACCGTGGTCCACCGCTCCGGGCCGCACGGCCTCCTCGTACGCGATGTGGTGCCCACCAAGGACCGCAAGGCGATGGAGCGCTGGCTGAAGAAGACGCCGGACCAGATCAGCTGGATGGAGGAGAAGGTCGGCCGCTACCCCTTCGAGGCGTACGGCGTGCTGATGGCACAGGCACGGACCGGCTTCGAACTCGAGACGCAGACCCTCTCCCTCTTCGAGAGCGACCTGTTCAAGCGGCCCGAGTACCCCGAGTGGTACGTCGACTCGATCATGGTGCACGAGCTGGCGCACCAGTGGTTCGGCGACAGCGTGAGCCCGCGGTCCTGGTCCGATCTCTGGCTCAACGAAGGGCACGCCACCTGGTACGAGGCCCTCTTCGCCGAGGAGAAGTCGAAGAAGCCACTCCAGAAGCGCATGCGTGAGGCCTACCGGCAGTCGGACAGCTGGCGCGCGGCGGGCGGACCGCCCGCCGCGCCGAAGGGTCCCGCGCCGGGCCAGAAGATCAGCATCTTCCGGCCGGTGGTGTACGACGGCAGCGCGCTGGTGCTCTACGCGCTGCGGCAGGAGATCGGGCAGGACGACTTCGACCGTCTGGAGCGCGATTTCGTGCGCACCTACCGGGACGGCAACGCCACGACAGCGGACTTCGTGCAGCTCGCCTCGTCGACCGCGGGCCGCGATCTGAGCGGCTTCTTCGACGCCTGGCTGTACGGCGCGAAGACGCCGCCGATGCCGGGCCACCCGGACTGGCGTAAGGCGGCTCCGGCAGGGAAATAACCCGGGTGACGAGACGGGCCGTTCCGTGCAACCATCTTCAGGTCGGCGCCGCTGCGGCTCCGGGAAAACCCTTCGGGGGGATCTCAGGGCCCGTACCGGCCGGCCCGGGGAATCTCGGGGCGGCCCCGAGCGTTGACCCCTATGAAGAATCCCATCGACGTAAGGATCCAATGACCTCCTCTTCTTCCCCTTCCCAGGACGCGCAGAGCCTCGCGCAGAACTACCCCGAAGGTCTTCGGGCCGATGCCCTGATGGAAGAGGACGTCGCCTGGAGCCACGAGATCGACGGAGAGCGGGACGGCGAACAGTTCGACCGCTCCGAGCGCGCGGCTCTTCGCCGCGTCGCCGGCCTCTCCACCGAGCTCGAGGACGTCACCGAGGTCGAGTACCGCCAGCTCCGTCTGGAGCGAGTGGTGCTCGTCGGAGTGTGGACCTCGGGCACAGTGCAGGACGCGGAGAACTCGGTCGCCGAGCTGGCCGCACTCGCCGAGACGGCGGGCGCGCTCGTGCTCGACGGAGTCATCCAGCGCCGCGACAAGCCCGACCCGGCGACGTACATCGGATCCGGCAAGGCCCAGGAGCTGCGCGACATCGTCCTCGAGACCGGGGCCGACACCGTCGTGTGTGACGGTGAGCTGAGCCCTGGCCAGCTGATTCACCTGGAAGACGTCGTCAAGGTCAAGGTGGTCGACAGGACCGCCCTGATCCTCGACATCTTCGCCCAGCACGCCAAGTCCCGAGAGGGCAAGGCGCAGGTCGCCCTTGCCCAGATGCAGTACATGCTCCCGCGCCTCCGTGGCTGGGGTCAGTCGCTCTCCCGTCAGATGGGCGGCGGCGGATCCAGCGGTGGCGGTGGCATGGCGACCCGTGGTCCCGGTGAGACCAAGATCGAGACGGACCGCCGTCGGATCCGCGAGAAGATGGCGAAGATGCGCCGGGAGATCGCGGACATGAAGACGGGCCGCGAGATCAAGCGCCAGGAGCGCAAGCGCAACAAGGTGCCCTCGGTCGCGATCGCCGGTTACACGAACGCGGGCAAGTCCTCCCTGCTCAACCGCCTCACGGGCGCGGGCGTCCTGGTGGAGAACTCCCTGTTCGCCACCCTCGACCCGACCGTGCGCCGGGCCGAGACGCCGAGCGGCCGGATCTACACCCTGGCCGACACCGTCGGGTTCGTACGGCATCTGCCGCACCACCTCGTCGAGGCGTTCCGCTCCACGATGGAGGAGGTCGGCGAGTCCGACCTGATCCTGCACGTGGTGGACGGTTCGCACCCGGTGCCGGAGGAGCAGCTGGCCGCAGTGCGCGAGGTGATCCGTGACGTGGGCGCGACGGACGTGCCCGAGATCGTGATCGTCAACAAGGCGGACGCGGCCGACCCGCTGGTCCTCCAGCGGCTCCTGCGCAACGAGAAGCACGCGATCGCGGTCTCCGCGCGCACGGGTGCGGGCATCGAAGAGCTGCTCACGCTGATCGACACCGAACTGCCCCGGCCCGAGGTCGAGATCGAGGCCCTCGTGCCGTACACGCAGGGTCAGCTCATCTCGCGGGCGCACGCCGAGGGCGAGGTGCTCTCCGAGGAGCACACCGCCGACGGCACGCTGCTCAAGGCGCGGGTGCACGAGGAACTGGCGGCGGATCTCACGCCGTACGTGCCGGTCGCGGGCTGAACGCAGGCCCGTAAAGGCGCCGTTCACGCGGTACGCATGACGAAGGCCCGCCCCCTGCCGTAGGGGGCGGGCCTTCGCCGTGTCAGATGCGAGGTGCGGGGAGCGTCCCCCGCCGCGCGGCTACTTGGAGCCGTACTTCTCGCTCATCATGTCGTAGACCTGCTCGGCGCCCTTGCCGAGCTGCGGCCCGGCAAGCCAGGTGTTCTCGGCCGGGCCGATCGAGGTGTTCGAGACCAGCTGCGTCTTGCCCCCCACCATCCGGAACCAGCCGCCACCGGACGAACCGCCGGTCATCGTGCAGCCGATGCGGTACATCGTCGGCTGGGCGGAGGTCAGCGAGAGGCGGCCCGGCTTGTCGATGCACTTGTGCATGATCTGGCCGTCGTACGGGGGAGCGGCGGGGTAACCCCAGGCGCCCATCGAGCTCACGCTCTGCGTCGACGGCACGGAGAAGTCCACCGCGAGCGCGTTGCCGACCGTCTCCTCGAGGGACTTCGAGCCCTGCTCCGGCTTCACGTGCATCACGGCGTAGTCGTACGGCGCGCCGGCGCCGCCCGAGGAGGCGCCCTGGTCGATCCACTCGGCGGAGGTCGAGACCCAGTCGGCCCAGTACTGGCCGTAGGGGGCGACTTCCTGCGGGGCCGCGTTGCTCAGCTCGGCCTCGGACTTGCCGAGGTCGTTGTAGGCCGGCACGAAGGTGATGTTGCGGTACCAGCCACCGGCGGAACCGGCGTGCACGCAGTGGCCCGCGGTCCACACGAGGTTGGACTTGCCCGGGTTGCGCGGGTCCTTCACGACCGTGCCGGAGCAGACCATCGAGCCCTCGGGGGAGTCGAAGAAGATCTTTCCGACCGGGGCGGCGTTCTTGTGGTACGGCGTCTTCTCGCGCTTGGCCTGGACCGGCGCCGGCTCGGGGTCGGTCGCGCCCTGGTCGGAAGGCGCGTCCTTCGCGGCGATCGTCTTGTTCGGGTCCTTGGCCTTCCTCATCCGCTCGGGCTTCCAGAGGCCCTCGATGACGGGATTGACGAAGTCCTTGGACTCGCGGAGCCAGTCGTCCTTGTCCCAGTTCTTCCAGGCGCCGTCCTTCCACTTGTCCGGGTCGATGCCGTGGTCCTTCAGCTTGTCGGCGATGTCGCCGGGCAGCTTGGCATCGGAGCCCGTGTCGGTGTCGGAACCCTTGTCGGCGCCCTGCGCGGTGTCGGAACCGGCCTTGTCGCCGGCCTTGTTGTCGCTGGGACCGCAGGCCGTGGCGGTGAGTGCCAGAGTCGCGGCGAGCCCGGTCGCGGCGAGCGCGAGACGTCGCCCTCGACTGCGCGCGAAGGGCGCACGTATGGAACGCATGCTGTGGTAACCCCCGAATTGAACGCGTGATTGCTGCAATTGCCATGTACTTGTCATGTGTGGGACGAGGGTGCTCCGAGAGCCCCTGGCCGACGCGACACCTCACTATGCCTGTGCGATTGAGGACGAATGACGGCGGGGTCGTGAAGGTTTGCGGCGACCCCGCCGTCGTACATCAAGCGCCCTTACGGCCTGGCCGGCACGCGCTGGCCATGACGTGCCGGCCACTACGTGGGTGTTACTTGTCGGCGTACTTCTTGCTCACCGAGTCGTAGATGCCCTTGGCGCCCTCGCCGAGCCGCGGACCTGCCAGCCAGCCGGCCGTCACCGGGCCGATGGAGGTGTTGGACACCAGGGCGGGCTTGCCGTCCGAGCCCTTGGCGACCCAGCCGCCGCCGGACGAACCGCCGGTCATCGTGCAGCCGATGCGGTACATCGTGGGGTCGGGCTTGCTGATCGAGAGCCTGCCCGGCTTGTCGGCGCACTGGAACGCCTTCTGGCCGTCGAACGGCGGAGCCGCCGGGTAGCCGGTCGCCGTCATGTCGGCGATCTGCGGCACGGCCGGGGCGTTGAAGTCCACCGGGAGCGCCGAACCGACCTGCTCCTCGAGCGACTGGCCCTCGCTGCCCTTCTCGGGCGTGACGTGGATCACCGCGTAGTCGTACGGCGCGCCCGTGCCGCCCGTCGGGCCACCCTTCTCGATCCACTGGTCGGAGGTCTGGGCCCAGTCACCCCACCAGACGCCGTGCGGAGCCACCTCTTCCTTGGGGGCGTTCTCCAGCTCGGCGGCCGACTTGCCGCTGTTGTTGTACGCGGGCACGAAGGCGATGTTGCGGTACCAGCCGCCCTTGGCGCCGGCGTGCACGCAGTGACCCGCGGTCCACACCATGTTGGACTTGCCCGGGTGCGCCGGGTCCTCGACGACGGTGGCCGAGCAGACCATCGAGCCTTCGGGGCCGTCGAAGAACAGCTTCCCCGAGGCCGGAGCGCTGGCGTCGTACGGCGTCTTCAGGGCCGCCGCCTCCACCGGCTCGGGCGTCGGGTCGGTCACGCCCTGGTCGCCGGAGATGTCGTTGTCGTCGACACCGCGGTCGGGGTTCTTGTCCGCGTCCCGCATGCGGTCCGAGTCCCACAGACCCTCGATGATCGGGTTGACGTAGTCACCGGCCTCGCGGAGCCAGTCGTCCTTGTCCCAGTTCTTCCAGGCCCCGTCCCGCCACTTGTCCAGGTCGATGCCGTGCTCCTTGAGCCGGTCCTGGATGTCCTGCGGGATCTTGACCTTGCCGTCGTCGTTGCCGCCGTCGGCGGGCTGGGAGGCGGCGGGATCGTCGCCCGCGTTGTCCTCGCTCGGGCCACAGGCCGTCGCGGTCAGAACGAGTGCCGCGCCGATGGCGACAGCGGCCGCCACAGGGGAGGTCCTGCCGCGCGCACCCTTCCCACGACGAGCGGTATTGAGCGGGCGTATGGGTCGCATAGTAGAGATTCCCCCTGGGCTTCGAGATCGTTCACATGCCGGACACCGCGTGCGGAACGGGGCGTTGAACACCGTGATCGCGTGGCACCGCGCACCCCTGCCGCGGATGAACGGCACCCCACACTATGCCGGTGCCGTAGGGGACAGCCGACGGAACGGCAACGGTTCCGTCACGGCAAGGATCTTCCGATTACCCGTGTTCCTCCGCAGTCCCCGTCGTTGGTACGTACGGGGGAGTGGCTGCCTGTGTTCATCTCCCCTGCCAACTCGTCGGCGCGCTGGCCCAGTTGCGTGGGAAGCGCCCATTCCCAGCGGGAGGACCAACAGTCGTGGCCGTGACCGAGCCGGCGCCCGCGGCGGTTTCCGCGGAACCCTCCGTTTCCGTCGCTCCCGTGGGGCACTCCGCAGTGCACGAGGGAATTTTGCGACGCCAGGCGGCGCGCGAGTCGGCCGCGCGCACCTATGCGCGCGCCCTGCCGATCGTGCCGGTACGGGCGCGCGGCCTGACGATCGAGGGCGCCGACGGACAGCGCTACCTCGACTGCCTCTCGGGCGCGGGGACCCTGGCCCTCGGGCACAACCATCCGGTCGTGCTCGAAGCGATCAGAAAGGTCCTCGACTCGGGGGCGCCGCTGCACGTCCTCGACCTGGCGACGCCGGTCAAGGACGCCTTCACCACCGAGCTGTTCCACACGCTGCCCCGCGGACTCGCCGACCGCGCGCGGATCCAATTCTGCGGTCCCGCCGGCACGGACGCCGTGGAAGCCGCGCTCAAACTCGTGCGGACGGCGACCGGGCGGGACGGAATGCTCGCGTTCACCGGCGCCTACCACGGCATGACGGCAGGAGCGCTCTCCGCCTCCGGCGGCGCACCGGACGTACGCGTGGCACGCCTGCCCTACCCGCAGGACTACCGCTGCCCGTTCGGCATCGGCGGTGCGGACGGCGCCGAGATCGCGGCCCGCTGGACCGAGAACCTCCTCGACGACACCAAGTCGGGCGTGCCCCGACCGGCCGGGATGATCCTCGAACCGGTGCAGGGCGAGGGCGGCGTGAACCCCGCCCCCGACGGCTGGATGCGCCGGATGCGCGAGATCACCGCCGCACGCTCCATCCCGCTCATCGCGGACGAGGTCCAGACCGGCGTCGGGCGCACCGGCACCTTCTGGGCCGTCGAGCACAGCGGTGTGGTCCCGGACGTGATGGTGCTGTCCAAGGCCATCGGCGGCAGCCTGCCACTGGCCGTCGTGATCTACCGCGACGACCTCGACGTCTGGCAACCGGGCGCCCACGCGGGGACCTTCCGCGGCAACCAGCTCGCCATGGCTGCGGGCGCGGCCACCCTCGCGTACGTCCGTGAGAACGGCCTGGCGGAACGCGCCGGAGTCCTGGGCACCCGCATGCTCACCCAGCTGCGGTCGCTCGCCACCGAACACCCCTGTATCGGCGACGTACGAGGCCGAGGCCTGATGATCGGCGTCGAACTCGTGGCCCCCGCTGCTGCGCCTGGTGTGGAACCGACCGCTCCTGGTGGGCACCCGGCGGCTCCGAGTGGCGCCGGCGACCCGAACGGTGTCCTGAGCCGCGCCCAGCGGCCGCTTCCCCCGGCGCCCGAACTCGCCGCCGCGGTGCAACGCGAATGCCTGCGCCGCGGCCTCATCGTAGAGCTGGGCGGACGGCACTCCAGCGTCGTACGCCTCCTTCCTCCTCTCACCATCACCGACGAGCAGGCGGCCGCGATCCTCGACCGCCTCTCCGACGCGATCTCCGCGGCGGCGCGTCCGCACCACGGATAGCCACACCGGACCCGGGCCGTCCCGCGGACGGCCAAGAGACAACAGCACAGCTCCAGCCCGTCGCCCCGGAGCCCGAACGACTTCACAAGGAAGCTCTCTTGAACGCCACCCCCGCATCCGACGGTCCACCCCACCCCCACGTGCCAGGCGCGTGCGGCAAGCAATCCTCGCTGGTGGCGGAGCCCGGTACGGTCCCCAGGCAGCAGGGAGGCCTGCAGACCGAGCAGCTGCGAGGCGCGACCGCCGATCTCCTGGAGCACCCCGATCCGCACACCGCCGCGCAGGTGGCGGCCATCGAGAACCTCCTGCGCTGCTGGGTGCGCGAGAACGACTTCCCCGCCCCCGAGCACGGCGTCCTGCGTATCCCTCTCAAGGCCAGCGGCACCGCCCTCCTCGTCCCCGTGTACTACTGGTCGGCCACCGGATGGCACCGCTTCGGCCTCCCCTATCTGGAGGACGGCCCCCAGAGCGCACCCCCGGCCGACGCCGTCACCGTGGCCGCCTTGTTGGGGCGTGAGACGGGGCAGCGCGGTGGGGCCCTGGACCCGGAGGGTGAGCCGGTTCCGGGGGGTGAGCCACTTCCGGAGGGTGCGGCCGGCCCGGATGGTGAGCCCGGTGACTCCGGCAGCGACGTGGGCGCAGGCCGCGCCGGCAGCGGCGCGGACGACGGTGAGCGGGTCGAGGGCGGGGACCTCGTCGGCCGCGTCGCCGACTCGGTGCGGCGCACCGCCACCTTCATCGCCGACCGCCGGAACAACCCCGGCGACGAGCCCGATCTCTTCCTCGCCGCAGAACAGTCCCTGCTCCTCGGCCACCCCCTTCATCCCACCCCGAAGAGCCGCGAGGGGCTCTCCGACACCGAATCCCGGCTCTACTCGCCGGAGTTGCGCGGCGCCTTCGCGCTGCACTGGCTCGCCGTCGACCCGTCGGTGCTCGCCGCGGACTCGGCCTGGACCGAGCGTGGCCGCACCCTCCCGGCCGAGCAGCTCACCGCCCGCCTCGCCGGCCCTGACCTGCCGCTGCCAGAAGGCCACGCCGCCCTGCCCCTGCACCCGTGGCAGATGCGCGAGCTCAGGCACCGCCCCACGACCGCCGCTCTCCTGGAAGCCGGCCTCCTCCAGGACCTCGGCCCGCACGGCGCACCGTGGTATCCCACCTCCTCCGTGCGCACCCTCTACCGCTCGGGCGCCCCGGCCATGCTGAAGCTCTCGCTCGGCCTGCGCATCACCAACTCCCGTCGTGAGAATCTCCGCAAGGAACTCCATCGAGGCGTCGAGGTCCACCGACTGCTGCGCAGCGGCCTCGCCGAGCGGTGGCAGGCGGTCCACCCGGGCTTCGACGTGATCCGCGACCCGGCCTGGCTCGCCGTGACCGGCCCCGACGGCGCGCCCGTGACCGGGCTCGACGTGATGATTCGGCACAACCCCTTCGGCCCCGGCGACGACGCCACCTGCATCGCGGGACTCGTCTCGCCCAGGCCGTCACCGCACTCCACGGGGCACGACCGTCCCCCGATGCGCTCCCGGCTCGGCGAGATCGTCACCCGCCTCGCCGGACGCACGGGCCGCCCCCGGGGAGCCGTCGCCACCGAGTGGTTCCTGCGCTACCTGCAGAACGTCGTGCGCCCCGTGCTCTGGCTGGACAGCGAGGCAGGCGTCGCCCTGGAAGCACACCAGCAGAACACCCTGCTGCTGCTCGACTCCGACGGCTGGCCCGTGGGCGGTCGCTACCGCGACAACCAGGGTTACTACTACCGCGAGTCCCACCGCGCCGAACTCGACCGCAGGCTCCCCGGCATCGGTGAGCACAGCGACACCTTCGTCTCCGACGAGGTGGCGGACGAGCGCTTCGCCTACTACCTCGGCATCAACAACGTCCTCGGCCTCATCGGTGCTCTTGGCGCCCAACGCCTCGCCGACGAGCGGCTGTTGCTCGCCGCTTTCCGCCGCTTCCTTGGCGACACCGTCTCCGGCCCGGCCGCGCTGAGTACGCCGCTGCCTGCCCTGCTGCTCGACTCACCTGTCCTGCGGTGCAAGGCCAACCTGCTGACCCGCCTTCGCGGTCTCGACGAGCTCGTGGGCCCCGTCGACACCCAGTCCGTCTACGTCTCCATCGCCAACCCCCTTCATTCCTGAGGAACATGACCCGCCTTTTCTGAGAGGAGCGACGCCGTGCCTCCGCCTCCCCCCGATGCGAGCACCGACGCCGGTACCGAATCCGTCGCCGAACCCGCCACCGAGTCCTGTGCAGCCGACAGGGCAGACGTCCAGGACACCTTGGACCTGCGCCTCCCGGACGAACTCATCGCGCTGTTCGGCGCGAGCGGTGCGAGCGGCCCGGGTGACGCGGGCGGCGCGGCCGAAGCGCCGGGTGCGTACGCCGGACACATCGAGGCCGACGCGCGCACGGCTGTCCGTGGTCCGGCCCCGACAGCCACCTCGTCAGCCGACGACCTGCTCGACAACGTCGCCGACTGGGGCCCCGCGACCACCTCAGCCGGTGTCTTCCACCTCGTGCCCGTGCATGTCGAACGCGATCTCCCCCTCATCAGCCGGTGGATGAACGACCCCGCCGTGGCGGCGTTCTGGGAACTGGCCGGCCCTGATTCCGTCACGGAGGCGCATTTGCGCGACCAGATCGACGGCGACGGTCGCAGCGTCCCCTGTCTCGGTGTCCTTGACGGCACGCCGATGAGCTACTGGGAGGTCTACCGCGCGGACCTCGACGCCTTGGCCCGGCACTACCCGGCCCGCCCGCACGACACCGGTCTTCACCTCCTCATCGGCGGTGTCGCCGACCGCGGCCGAGGAATCGGCACCGCTCTGCTGAGAGCCGTCGCCGACCTCGTGCTCGACCACCGCGCCTCCTGCGCACGCGTCATCGCAGAACCCGACCTTCGCAACACCCCCTCCGTCTCCGCATTCCTGAGCGCCGGTTTCCGCTACGCCGCCGAAGTGGATCTCCCCGACAAGCGGGCGGCGCTCATGGTCCGTGACCGGGCCCTGCGCGCAGTGCTCTGAACCGCTCACTCTTGGTACACCGCTCGACCTGATCCGGTTCCCTCCCTGAGGAGTCCCCGTGCCGAATCCGTCCGTCCCCCCGACATCCCGAGAGCCGTTCGCTCTCTATGACCCGCCCGAGCTGACCGCGGACAGGTGGGCGACGGCCGGGCGCCGCCTCCTCGCCAAGATGGTCGGTGAGTTCGCCTACGAGGAGATCATCGAGCCGGTCCCCGCGGGGCCGCGGAACCCCGACCCCGCACCGCCGGGCGCCCCGGACAGCTACAGCCTCCGGCTCGACGGCGACGACGGCCGCGGCCACCACGCATCCGCCGCAGGCAAACCCGGCGATCCCCCGCACCAAACAGCACCCCACCTCCACTTCCGCGCCCGCCGAGGCTCGTACGGCAGTTGGCACGTCGACCCATCCAGCCTCGCCCTGGCCGAGGGCGACGAAGCACCGCTCCCCTTCAGCGACCCCCTCCGCTTCCTCACCCGGGCCCGCCGCACCCTGGGAATCGACGGCGCCACGCTCGGCCACCTCATCCGCGAGCTGACCGTCACCCTCACCGCCGACGCCCGGCTCGACCAGAGCGCCCTCACCGCGGCGCAGCTCGCCGACCTCGGCTACGCCGAACTCGAAGGGCATCAGACCGGACACCCCTGGCTCGTCCTGAACAAGGGCCGCATCGGCTTCTCCGCCAGTGACGCCGCCCGCTGGGCGCCCGAGGCGCGCCTCACCGCACAGCTCCCCTGGATCGCGGTCCATGCCGACCTCGCCGCCTACCGAGGCGTCGCGGGCCTGGACACGGCGGAGGAGCTCTACGCACGCGAACTCGCGCCCGCCACGCGGGAGTTCTTCGCGGACGCTCTCACGGCGCGCGGTCTCGACCCGCACGCCTATCTCTACCTGCCGGTGCATCCGTGGCAGTGGGACGACGTCGTACTGACCCTCTTCGCCCCCTCCGTGGCCGAAAACGCGATCGTGCCGCTGCCCACCGACGGGGATCTGCGGCTGCCCCAGCAATCGATCCGTACGTTCCTGAATCTGTCCCGTCCCGACCGGCACACCGTGAAGTTGCCGCTGTCGGTCCTGAACACCCTGGTATGGCGCGGGCTCCCGACCGAGCGCACTCTCGCCGCCCCCGCCGTCACCGCGTGGATGCACGCCCTGCGGGACGCCGACCCCTTCCTGCGTGACGAATGCCGGGTGATCCTGCTGGGTGAGGTCGCTTCGGTGACCGTCGAGCATCCTTTGTACGACGGCCTTCCCGAGGTCCCCTACCAATACAAGGAACTGCTCGGGGCGATCTGGCGCGAACCGATCACCCGGTACCTCGCCCCCGGAGAGCGCGCTCGCACGCTCGCCTCCTTGTTGCACACCGATCCGGACGGCAGAGCCTTCGTCGCCGAGCTCGTCGAGCGCTCCGGGCTCGCCCCCGAGGTCTGGCTGCGCCACCTCTTCGGTGCTCTGCTTCCTCCGTTGCTGCAATTCCTCTACCGGTACGGCACCGTGTTCTCCCCTCACGGGGAGAACGCCATCGTCGTCTTCGACGACAAGGACGTCCCCGTCCGGCTCGCGGTCAAGGACTTCGTGGACGACATAAATGTCAGCGCCGAGGCTCTTCCGGAACACGCGTCGATGCCGGACGACGTGCGCGAGGTCCTGCTCACCGAACGCCCCGACTTCCTCACGCAGTTCATCCATGCAGGGCTCTTCGTGGGTGTCTTCCGCTACCTCGCCCCGCTCTGCCACGAACAGCTGGGCATCCCGGAAGCGGAATTCTGGTCCCTCGTCCGCGCCGAGATCCTCCGCCATCAGGCGCGGGCCCCCCAGCTCAAGGAACGGTACGAGATGTTCGACCTGCTCACGCCCCGCATCGAGCGCCTGTGTCTCAACCGCAACCGCCTGCACCTCGACGGGTACCGCGATCGGCCCGAGCGACCACACGCCGCTGTGCACGGGAGCGTCCCGAACCCTCTGCATCAGCCTTGATCGAGGGATTGTCAGTGGAGACCCGTAGGGTGGTCGCGCTATGACAAAGCCCTCCCTTCCCGAGCTCCTGCACGCCGCCGTCACCGCCGTCGGCGGCACAGAGCGCCCTGGCCAGGTGACGATGGCCGAGACCGTCGCCGAGGCGATCGACGACGGTTCCCATCTGCTGATCCAGGCCGGCACCGGCACGGGCAAGTCCCTCGGCTACCTGGTGCCCGCGCTCGCGCACGGTGAGCGTGTGGTGGTCGCGACGGCCACCCTCGCGCTGCAGCGCCAGCTCGTGGAGCGTGATCTGCCGCGGACGGTGGACGCCTTGCATCCGCTGCTGCGCCGCCGCCCCCAGTTCGCCATGCTCAAGGGCCGCTCGAACTACCTGTGTCTGCACCGCCTCCATGAAGGCGTGCCGCAGGAAGAGGAGGACGGGCCGGGCCTCTTCGACCAGTTCGAGGCCGCCGCTCCCACCAGCAAGCTCGGCCAGGACCTGCTGCGGATGCGCGACTGGGCGGACGAGACCGAGACCGGCGACCGGGACGACCTGACTCCCGGGGTCTCCGACCGTGCCTGGTCCCAGGTCTCGGTCTCCTCCAGGGAATGCCTGGGCGCCACGAAGTGCGCGTACGGAGCGGAATGCTTCGCCGAGGCGGCGCGGGAGCGGGCCAAGCTCGCCGAGGTCGTCGTCACCAACCACGCGCTCCTCGCGATCGACGCCATCGAGGGCGCCCCCGTCCTTCCCCAGCACGAAGTGCTGATCGTGGACGAGGCGCACGAACTGGTCTCCCGGGTGACCGGTGTCGCCACCGGCGAGCTCACCCCCGGCCAGGTCAACCGAGCCGTGCGCCGAGCCGCCAAGCTCGTCAACGAAAAGGCGGCAGATCAGCTCCAGACCGCCTCCGAGGGCTTCGAGCGGGTGATGGAGCTGGCGCTCCCCGGCCGCCTCGAGGAGGTCCCGGAGGACCTCGGGTACGCGTTGATGGCCCTGCGCGACGCCGCCCGTACGGTCATCTCGGCCCTTGGCTCCACCCGCGACAAATCGGTCCAGGACGAGGACGCCGTACGCAAACAGGCGCTCGCCTCCGTGGAGACGATCCACGACGTGGCGGAGCGCATCACGAACGGCTCCGAGTGGGATGTCGTCTGGTACGAACGGCACGACCGATTCGGGGCCTCGCTGCGGGTGGCCCCCATGTCCGTGTCGGGCCTGCTCCGCGAGAAGCTCTTCAGCGATCGCTCGGTCGTCCTCACATCCGCCACCCTCAAGCTCGGCGGCGACTTCAACGGCGTGGGTGCTTCCCTGGGGCTCGCCCCCGAGGGCATCGAGTCCGAGGACGCCCCGGCCTGGAAGGGCCTGGACGTCGGTTCGCCCTTCGACTACCGCAAGCAGGGCATCCTGTACGTCGCCCAGCACCTGGCCCGGCCGGGCCGTGAAGGCACGCGCAGCGACATGATCGACGAGCTGGCCGACCTGATCGAGGCGGCAGGCGGCCGTACGCTCGGCCTGTTCTCCTCCATGCGCGCCGCTCAGACGGCCGCCGAGGAGCTCCGCGGCCGTCTCGACATGCCCATCCTGCTGCAGGGCGAGGAGACGCTGGGCGAGCTGATCAAGAACTTCGCGGCGGACACGCGGACCTGCCTGTTCGGGACGCTTTCCTTGTGGCAGGGCGTCGATGTGCCGGGCGCCAGCTGCCAGCTGGTGGTCATGGACAAGATCCCCTTCCCGCGCCCCGACGACCCCCTGATGAGCGCTCGCCAGAAGGCGGTGGACGACGGCGGTGGCAACGGCTTCATGGCCATCGCCGCGACCCACGCGGCGCTCCTGATGGCGCAGGGCGCGGGCCGGCTGGTGCGGGCCTCCGCGGACCGTGGAGTGGTCGCCGTCCTGGACCCCCGGCTCGCGACCGCGCGCTACGGCAGCTATCTGAGGGCTTCGCTCCCCGATTTCTGGTACACGACGGACCGCAACCAGGCCCGCCGCTCCCTGGCCGCGATCGACGCGGCGGCCAAGGCGGACCCCAAGCCGAACCCCAAGCCTGACCCCAAGACCAATCCTCAGACGGACGACGAGGACGAGGCTGCCGAGGCATAGGAAAGGGGCCGGCGCCCGGGTCCGGTGAGACGGCCGCGGACGCAGCAGGGCCCCGGAACCGGCGCAGTTGGTTCCGGGGCCCGGTCAGGGGCGGAGGCTCACACGCGCCGCAGCACCGCCACCACCTTGCCGAGGATCGTGGCCTCGTCACCGGGGATGGGCTGGTACGCGGAGTTGTGAGGCAACAGCCACACGTGACCGTCCTCGCGCTTGAACCGCTTCACCGTGGCTTCGCCGTCGAGCATGGCGGCGACGATGTCGCCGTTCTCGGCGACCGGCTGGCGGCGGACCGTCACCCAGTCCCCGTCACAGATGGCGGCCTCGATCATCGAGTCACCGACGACCTTGAGGACGAAGAGCTCACCGTCACCGACGAGCTGCCGGGGGAGCGGGAAGACGTCCTCCACCGACTCCTCGGCCAGGATCGGGCCACCGGCCGCGATGCGGCCGACCAGCGGGACGTACGAAGCGGCGGGCTTGCCTGCCGTGTCGGTGGGCTGGCTGCTCGGCTGGTCCGAGCCACGCACCTCGTATGCCCGCGGGCGGTGCGGGTCGCGGCGCAGGAAGCCCTTGCGCTCCAAGGCCATCAGCTGGTGAGCGACCGATGAGGTACTGGAGAGGCCTACCGCCTGCCCGATCTCCCGCATGGACGGCGGGTACCCCCGACGCTGCACCGAGTCCCTGATGACCTCGATGACGCGGCGCTGCCGGTCCGTGAGCCCTGAGCTGTCGGCGCGGATGCCAGGAGGTCGGCCCGGTAGGGAGCGTGTGGGCTTGGGGCCCTCCTGGTTCGTGGCTGCGTCATTCATGGCATGCACCGGCTCGAGTCGGCTCTGGCGGTCCTGGGCGGTGATGGTGGCGCTGTCAGCGGTGGTGGTCACGTCGGTCGGCCCCTCTCGAGATGTTCTCCCTAGTTAGCCAACGGTAGTTGCTTTCGAAAGGTTGCGCCAAACACACGTTCGAGTGAAAAATCGCAGATCGCCTGTTCTGATCATGCGTCTGGGTGTATGGCTAACGTTCGAGCCGACTGGCATTTCGGTTCATTACGGTACGCTTCACCGCCAGGGCCGGGGCCCCCTCAGTAGGGCTCCCATACTGCCACTCGGCACCCGGTCAACCCCGCACCACCCCCTTCCTGTGCGGCGCGCGAGGCGGGCTCGTACTCTTCACGGCGGGCCAGGGGAGCGCGACACGCGATGGGGCCGGATTTCCGGTCAAACCCAAGATCTAGTGGTTGGATTGCGACCGCGGCCCAGAAGTTGTGGTCCCCGGGTCTTTTCAGGCCTTGGGCATCGCCTATGCTTGGGGCTGCTTCGAGGGCCTCACGGGCCTGTTGAGGCCTATGAGTCGTGTCGTGAAGGAGGGTTGGAGTTCCATGCACTGCCCCTTCTGCAGGCACCCCGACAGTCGCGTGGTCGACAGTCGCACCACCGATGACGGCACGTCGATCCGCAGGCGCCGTCAGTGCCCCGACTGCTCCCGTCGTTTCACGACCGTGGAGACATGTTCGCTGATGGTGGTCAAGCGCAGCGGCGTGACCGAACCGTTCAGCCGTACGAAGGTGATCAACGGCGTACGCAAGGCGTGCCAGGGGCGGCCGGTGACCGAGGACGCCCTCGCCCAGCTCGGCCAGCGGGTCGAAGAGGCGGTGCGGGCCACCGGGAGTGCCGAACTGACCACGCACGACGTCGGTCTGGCCATACTCGGTCCGCTGCAGGAGCTGGACCTCGTGGCCTACCTGCGCTTCGCCTCCGTGTACCGGGCATTCGACTCGCTCGACGACTTCGAGGCTGCCGTCGGGGAGCTGAGGGACCAGCGGGACAAGCGGCTCGACGAAGAGCCGCAGGGCGCCGGCGGGGAGCCCGGCGCGAACGAATGCGGGCCCGGAGGGACTGTCGAAGTCCCGGTGCCCGCCACTGCCGCCGACTGACCGGCTGAACGGCCGACGGCGGCACACACAGACCTGTTGCGGAAGCCTTCGCGGCTTTCGCGGCACCGGACAACACCGTGTCACGGGAACATCGTGGCACTTCAGGGCGTTTTAGCCTGATACAGGGAGGCGGCATGACCGAGACGACGAGCGGCCCGGCACGAGGTTCCCGAGCCAAGGGATCCAAGGCCAGCAAGGGTCTGCGTATCGAGCGCATCCATACGACGCCCGGCGTGCACCCGTACGACGAGGTGGTCTGGGAGCGCCGAGACGTCGTCATGACCAACTGGCGCGACGGCTCGGTCAACTTCGAGCAGCGTGGCGTCGAGTTCCCCGACTTCTGGTCGGTGAACGCGGTCAACATCGTCACCAGCAAGTACTTCCGCGGGGCCGTTGGCACCCCGCAGCGCGAGACCGGCCTCAAGCAGCTGATCGACCGCATCGTGAAGACGTACCGGAAGGCCGGCGAGGACTACAGCTACTTCGCCTCGCCCGCCGACGCCGAGATCTTCGAGCACGAGCTGGCGTACGCCCTCCTGCACCAGATCTTCAGCTTCAACTCGCCGGTCTGGTTCAACGTCGGGACGCCCCAGCCGCAGCAGGTCTCCGCCTGCTTCATCCTGGCCGTCGACGACTCCATGGACTCGATCCTCGACTGGTACAAGGAAGAGGGGATGATCTTCAAGGGCGGCTCCGGCGCCGGCCTGAACCTCTCCCGCATCCGCTCCTCCAAGGAACTCCTTTCCTCCGGTGGCAACGCCTCGGGACCGGTCTCCTTCATGCGCGGTGCCGACGCGTCCGCAGGAACGATCAAGTCGGGTGGCGCCACGCGCCGCGCGGCCAAGATGGTCATCCTCGACGTCGACCACCCCGACATCGAGGGCTTCATCGAGACCAAGGTGAAGGAAGAGGAGAAGATCCGCGCCCTGCGCGACGCGGGCTTCGACATGGACCTGGGCGGCGACGACATCACGTCCGTCCAGTACCAGAACGCCAACAACTCGGTCCGCGTGAACGACACGTTCATGAAGGCGGTCGAGGAGGGCGGCAAGTTCGGCCTCACCTCCCGTATGACGGGCGACGTCATCGAGGAGGTCGACGCCAAGTCACTCTTCCGCAAGATGGCCGAGGCCGCCTGGGCCTGCGCCGACCCCGGCATTCAGTACGACGACACCATCAACGCCTGGCACACCTGCCCGGAGTCCGGCCGGATCAACGGCTCGAACCCGTGCAGTGAGTACATGCACCTGGACAACACGTCCTGCAACCTCGCCTCGCTGAACCTGATGAAGTTCCTCAAGGACGACGGCAAGGGCAACCAGTCCTTCGACTCCGAGCGCTTCTCCAAGGTCGTCGAGCTGGTCATCACCGCGATGGACATCTCCATCTGCTTCGCGGACTTCCCGACGCAGAAGATCGGCGAGAACACCCGCGCCTTCCGCCAGCTGGGCATCGGCTACGCCAACCTCGGCGCCCTGCTGATGGCCACCGGCCACGCGTACGACTCCGACGGCGGCCGCTCCCTGGCCGGCGCCATCACCTCCCTGATGACGGGCACGTCGTACAAGCGTTCCGCCGAGCTCGCCGCGGTCGTCGGCCCCTACGACGGCTACGCCAAGAACGCCACGCCGCACAAGCGCGTCATGAAGCAGCACGCCGACGCCAACGCCACGGCGCCCCGCGTGGACGACCTGGACTCGCCGATCTGGGCCGCCGCCACGGAGGCCTGGCAGGACGTGCTCCGCCTCGGCGAGAAGAACGGTTTCCGTAACTCCCAGGCGTCCGTCATCGCCCCGACCGGCACCATCGGTCTCGCGATGTCCTGCGACACCACGGGCCTGGAGCCCGACCTCGCCCTGGTGAAGTTCAAGAAGCTCGTCGGCGGCGGCTCGATGCAGATCGTCAACGGCACCGTGCCGCAGGCCCTGCGTCGCCTGGGGTACCAGGAGGAGCAGATCGAGGCGATCGTCGCCCACATCGCCGACCACGGCAATGTGATCGACGCCCCCGGCCTGAAGCCCGAGCACTACGAGGTCTTCGACTGCGCGATGGGCGAGCGTTCCATCTCCGCGATGGGCCACGTCCGGATGATGGCGGCCATCCAGCCGTGGATCTCCGGAGCGCTCTCCAAGACGGTCAACCTGCCGGAGACGGCGACCGTCGAGGACGTCGAAGAGGTCTACTACGAGGCCTGGAAGATGGGCGTCAAGGCGCTCGCCATCTACCGCGACAACTGCAAGGTCGGCCAGCCCCTCTCCGCGAAGAAGAAGGAGAAGGAGAAGGCCGAGGTCACCGAGAAGGCCGAGGACACGATCCGTGCCGCGGTCGAGAAGGTGGTCGAGTACCGCCCCGTCCGCAAGCGCCTTCCCAAGGGCCGCCCGGGGATCACCACCTCCTTCACCGTGGGTGGCGCCGAGGGCTACATGACCGCCAACTCCTACCCGGACGACGGTCTCGGCGAGGTCTTCCTGAAGATGTCCAAGCAGGGCTCGACCCTCGCGGGCATGATGGACGCCTTCTCGATCGCCGTCTCCGTGGGCCTGCAGTACGGCGTCCCGCTGGAGACGTACGTCTCGAAGTTCACGAACATGCGCTTCGAGCCGGCCGGCATGACGGACGACCCGGACGTGCGGATGGCGCAGTCGATCGTCGACTACATCTTCCGCCGCCTGGCGCTGGACTTCCTGCCCTTCGAGACCCGCTCCGCGCTCGGCATCCACTCGGCCGAGGAGCGCCAGCGTCACCTGGAGACGGGTTCGTACGAGCCGTCCATGGACGACGAGTCGGACATCGACGTCGAGGGTCTTGCCCAGTCCGCCCCGCGGCAGCCCGAGGTCCTGAAGGCGGTCGCCGAGCCGAGGGCGGAGGCCGAGAAGCCCGCTCCGCAGCAGGCGCACACCAGCGCCGAGCTCGTCGAGATGCAGCTCGGCATCCAGGCCGACGCGCCGCTGTGCTTCTCCTGCGGCACGAAGATGCAGCGGGCCGGCTCCTGCTACATCTGCGAGGGCTGCGGCTCGACCAGCGGTTGCAGCTGACCCGGCCGGAAGCTCCCGGCCGCGGCCGGGAGTAGAGCCTGATCGTCCAGGGCGGTGATGCCGAGAAATCGGCCTCACCGCCCTCGGCGTTTCCCGCTGCGGGCGTCGTGCTCAGAACTCGGTGCCCATCACCGCGGCGAAGGACGTCGGGTCGGCCTCGAACCCGCGGATCATCTCGCGGAAGGACCACGCGCCTGACTCGTCCCGGTTGAACTCGGCGATCGTCGCCGCGGTGTGCTCGGAGACCGCGGAGAGATCGCTCTGCGCGAGGTCGGTGTGCCCCTCGCGGATGCGCACCCCGGTGTTCGGGATGTCGCCGAACACCTTCCGCGCCTCGTTGGGCTGTATGGCGACGCCGACCACCACGCGCGTGTAGGCAGCCGCGAGGCGGTCGAGCTCCAGGGTCATGACCTCGTCGAAGCCGAAGCCCTGGCCCGTCTTGCTGTCCCTGTTGAGGGTGATCGTCCCGTCGGGGGCGCGGCTGTCGAAGTGCACCAGGTACACCGGGCTGTCGTACGGAGCGTGCGCGGCGTAGGTCGCGGCGATGATGTCGAGATCATGCGCAGGCGCACCGACCGGGCTCGGATCCCATTTGAGCCCCACCTCGACCTTCTTGATCCCCTTGCTGACACTGCTCACGGAGCTCCCCCTCTTCGCACTCTTCTCGCACTCTTCGAAAACCCGGCTGACGCTGCCGCATCAGACATGTCCGGACGGCATGTCCTACAGACACGCTACGGCGTATGACTGACATCACTGAAGTCGGCTGATCGGCAGGGCTGTTGGGGCTGACGCGGACATTCCAGGTGGCGTGCCCCCACGCGCGCGTAGATCATTGCCCTCATGACATGGAACGGGGAAGAACTGCACATCGAGGCCTACTTGGCCAGGGTCGGCCACGAGGGAGAGGCGAAGCCCGACTTCGACACCCTCCGTGCGCTGCACCGTGCGCATGTGGCGTCGATTCCCTTCGAGAACCTGGAGATGATGCTCGGGCGATCCGTGCCGCTGGATCTGGGCGCTCTGCAGGACAAGTTGGTGCGACAGCGCAGAGGTGGTTACTGCTACGAGCAGAATCTCCTGTTCGCCGCGGCCCTGGAGCGGATCGGTTTCGCCGTCACGGGACTCGGTGCCCGGGTCAGGGTGGGTGCCTCGTCGCGGCGCGCGGTGACGCACATGCTTCTGAGGGTCGAGGCGGACGGCCGGCAGTGGCACTGTGACGTCGGCTTCGGAGCCGAGGGCCTGCTGGAACCGATCCCCATGGGGGACGAGGGCGACGTACGGCAAGACGTGCGACAAGGGGAGTGGCGGTTCGGGATCGTCCAAGAGGCGAACGGCGCGCGGGTGTTGCGGACCGAGCACGCGGACGGCTGGTTCGATCTCTACGAATACACGCTGGAAGAGCGCCTTACCGTCGACTACGTAGTGATGAACCACTACACATCGACCCACCCCTTGTCGTCGTTCATCCGCCGTCCGGTGATCCAGAGGGCCGCTCCGGAGATGCGGCGCACCTTGGTCGGTGAGCGCCTGGCGGTGACGCGGCCGGACGGCACATCGGACGAACGCGACGTATCTGCCCAGGAGTTGGGGGATGTGCTCGACCGTGAGTTCGGTATCGAACTGACCGCCGATGATCGCGCCGGGCTGATCCGGGCGCACTACGCCGGAGCGTGACCCGGGCCACGTTCCGCGCCGTACGATGGCGCGGTGCTGGTCAAGTGGATTCGCTGCACCGTGGTGGACCGACGGGGGTTCGAGCGGGGACAGCGGAAGTGGGCGGGGCTTCTGGGGGAGCCGGGGTTCCGGGGACAGGGCGGGGGGTGGAGTCGGGAGCGGCCGGGCGTGGCGCACGTCTTCGGCTTCTGGGAGAGCCGGGCTTTCTACGACTCCTTCATGGCGCGCTCCCACGACCGGCTCGCCGCCACGCAGTCGGGCACCTTCAAGGACATCCAGAGCAAGCTCTTCGATCACCGGTTCGACGTGAAGACGGGCTTCGAGCCGCGCTTCACGGACGCGGACGTGGTGCGGGTGGCGCACTGCCGGGTCCGTGAGGCGCGGGTGGAGCATTTCGCGCTCATGCAGGAGAAGGTCTGGAACCCGGCGATGGCGGGCTCTCCGGGGATGGTGCGCGGCCTCTTCGGTGAGGCACCCGGGCATGAGTTCCTCGTGCTCTCCATGTGGCTTTCGGCCGCCGAGCACGGCAAGTACCGCAGGGAACGCGTGGAGCGCCTCTCGCTGCGGGCCCAGACGGAGGCCGATGTCGCGGCGCTGGCCGGTGACATCGTGGAACTGGAGCCGTCGTGGACGGTGTGACGTCCCGCATGCGGTGACCTGCGACGTTGCCGCTGTGCGTGGCGGCGTCGGTGGCGACCGCGTACGCCGGATGGAGCCCCGACGGCCGACCGGTTGAGCCGCGGGGGAGGGGCCGATCTAGGGTTTCCGTATGGCACGTCCGCAGCGCATCTTCCTTGTCCGGCACGGCGAGTCGGCCGGAAACGCCGACGACACCGTGTACGAACGCGAACCCGATCACGCGCTGGCGCTCACCGAGAAGGGCTGGCGCCAGGCGGACGAGACGGGTGAGCAGCTCCGGGAGGCCGTCGGCCGGGAGCGGGTGAGCGTGTACGTCTCGCCCTACCGCCGTACCCACGAGACCTTCCGGGCCCTGCGGCTCGACCCCGAGCTGGTGAGAATCCGCGAGGAGCCGCGGCTGCGGGAGCAGGACTGGGGGAACTGGCAGGACAGGGACGACGTCAGGCTGCAGAAGGCCTACCGCGACGCGTACGGGCACTTCTTCTACCGCTTCGCCCAGGGTGAGTCAGGGGCCGACGTGTACGACAGGGTGGGCGCGTTCCTGGAGAGCCTCTACCGGAGCTTCGAGGCCCCGGACCATCCGCCGAACGTCCTTCTTGTCACTCACGGCCTGACCATGCGGCTTTTCTGCATGCGCTGGTTCCACTGGTCGGTGGCGGAGTTCGAGTCGCTGTCCAACCCCGGGAACGGCGAGATGAGGACGCTGGTGCTCGGCGACGACGGCAAGTACACACTGGACCGGCCGTTCGAACGCTGGCGCGAACCCGAACCCTACGGCGTCACCGGATAGAGTGGCAGGGCGATGACCGCTGACTCCTCTCCCGACCGGCGCCTGGCCCGCGCTCTGGCCAGCCTGCGCGGACTGGCGGTGGGGGACGCGCTGGGCTCTCAGTTCTTCGTGCCCGCGAACTACCCCCTGCTGAAGCGCCGCGAAGCGCCCCCAGGCCCCTGGCAGTGGACCGACGACACCGAGATGGCCTGTTCCGTGCTCGCGGTCCTGATCCGGCACGACCGGATCGACCAGGACGCCCTGGCCCTGTCCTTCGCCGAACACCACGACTTCGACCGCGGCTACGGCCCTGCGGTGAACCGGCTGCTCAGGCAGGTCCGGGAAGGCGGGGACTGGCGGGAGCTGGCCTCCGCGCTGTTCAAGGGGCAGGGCTCCTGGGGCAACGGGGCGGCCATGCGGATCGCCCCGCTCGGCGCCTGGTACGCGGACGATCCGGAGCAGGCGACCCACCAGGCGGAGATCTCCGCCTACCCCACGCACCAGCACCGCGAGGCGGTCGTGGGGGCCATGGCGGTGGCCGCCGCCGCGGCGCTCGCGGCCGACCCCGCAGGGCCGCCCGCGCCCAAGACGTTGCTCGACGGCGTGATCGACCTCGTGCCCCGCAGCGCCGTGGGGGCGGGGCTCCGCCGCGCGCGGGACATGCTCGACTACGGGGACACGGCGACGGTCGCCGCGGTCCTCGGCTGCGGCCGCCGCACGACGGCTCACGACACGGTGCCGTTCGCGCTGTGGTCGGCCGCCCGTGGCCTGGGTGATTACGAGCGGGCCATCTGGTCCACCGCCCAGGTGGGCGGCGACATGGACACGACCTGCGCCATCGTGGGCGGAGTGGTCGCTGCCGGTGAGGGTGGAGCGCCCTCCGAGGCGTGGCTGGAGCGGACCGAGGCGCTGCCTGGCTGGGTGCCGGTCGCGACGGGCTGACCTCGGCGGTCACGGCTGGCTGGCGTCTGCGGTCAGGCGGTCTGCCCCAGGGGGTTCCGGTGTGACTGTCACGGTCATGCCACAGCATGGTCGATGCGGGGGCCCTCGTCGGTGGCCCCGCTACTCTTTCCGGCAGGCCGCGAGTTGATCATGACGAGCGCCTCAACGAGATGCCGGTCGCCCGGCGGCCCCGCCACGCGTGCGTGCCGTCCGCTGCACGCGCGGACCGGCCGGGAGGGGGTCCCGTGTCCGATTCACCGTCCACGCCTGAGCCATCAGATGTGGAGGATTCACCTACACATTCAGCAGAAGGTCCAGCCAAAGAGCCGTCAGAAGCGCGGCGAGCCGGCGGCGACAGCCACGGCGAGGCGCCCGAGGAACCTCAGGACGCCGTGCCCGGTCCGCGCGCCGCGGCGGGGCCCCCAGGGCCCCGTCCCGACTGGGCGTACCCGGAGGGCGCGTACAAGCACGAGCCGTTGCTGGCCGACCTGCGATCCGAGCCGCCCGCCCCGGTCCGCACGGGCACGCTCGGCGCAGTGCTCGCCACCGGTCTGCTGAGCATGCTGCTGCTCGGCGACGGTCTCGCGATCAACCTGCTGATCGTCGCCGTCCCTGCCGCGCTCGCCGCGTACTTCGCCGCCGAGCAGGCCGGTCGAAGACCGCGCCCCTGGACGCTGGCCTGGGCGGTCGGCGGTCTCGCGCTGCTCGCCGTGCCCGCGCTGCGGGACGCGGGCTGGCCCTCGTTCCTCGCCGTCGTCGGCGCCGTCGGACTCGGCTCGCTCGCGCTGCACGGCTGCCGTACGTGGCCCGGCGTGCTGCTCGGCCCGGTCGGTCTCTTCGAAGCGGTGCTCTCCGGTCTCGGCTGGGGCTGGCGTGGGGTGCGGGGCCGGGCGAGCGGATCCAGGAGCGGTCCCGTGCTGCGGGCGGCCGCGGTGACCGCCGTGCTGCTGCTGGTCTTCGGCGCGCTGTTCGCCGGGGCCGACGCCGCCTTCGCGGGGCTGCTCGGCGATCTGATGCCCGACGCCTCCGTTGCCGACGGGCCATGGCGTCTGCTGCTCTTCGCGGCCGGCGTCGTAGGGGCGCTCGCCGCGGCACACACCGCTGCCGCGCCCGTGCGCTGGGACCGGCTCGTCGTGGGTCCAGGGCGGGAGCGGGGCCGCGTCGAGTGGGCTCTGCCGCTGATCGTCCTGAACCTGCTGTTCGCGGCGTTCAACGTGGTGCAGCTCGCCGTGCTCTTCGGTGGCTACGACGCGGTCCTGGAGAAGACCGACCTCTCGTACGCCGCGTACGCACGCCAGGGCTTCTGGCAGCTGCTGCTCGCCACGCTGCTCACTCTGGTCGTCATCGTCCTCGCCCTGCGCTGGGCGCCGCGGGACGGGGCGCGCGACCGAAGTCTGGTGCGCGCCGTGCTCGGCACGCTCTGCGCCCTCACGCTCGTCGTCGTCGCGTCGGCGGTGCGGCGCATGGACATGTACGTCGAGGCGTACGGCCTGACCAGGCTGAGGGTGTCGGTCGTGGCCGTGGAACTCTGGCTCGGCGTGGTCATCGTGCTGATCATGGCGGCCGGGGTGTGGGGCGCGCGTTGGTTGCCGCGCGCCGTTGCTGCGAGCGCGGCCGCTGGTGTACTGGCCTTCGGGCTCCTCTCACCCGACGGACTCATCGCCGAGCGCAATGTGCAGCGCTACGAAGACACCGGGAAGTTCGACCTGGAGTACGCGCGGGGGCTGTCCGCCGATGCGGCTCCGGCCCTCGACGGGCTGCCGGAACCGCTGCGCTCCTGCGCCCTTGAGGGCATCGAGACGAGCCTCGGCTCCGAGCGCGGCCCTTGGTACGCCACCAGCCTGGGGGAGGCCCAAGCCCGGGAGATCCTCGAGGACCGGCCTCCCAAGGCGTCTCCGTCGGACTGCATAGACCTCGACGAGGAGACCTCGTACCGCTGAGTCGCGCGCGGCAGGGTCGCGGATCTGCCGGGAGCGGGTCCGCAGGGTGACGGGAGGGCGGTCGTGGCCCCCCACGGCGGCGAGTGCCGGGCCGCTCTCCCGTCCCCACGGGCGACCCGGCACGTACGCCTGCGCGCGCCTGTCAGCCTCCCGCCGGACCGGCCGCGCTCGCCGTCCCGGACAACGCGTCCATGTCGCTCTTGCGTACCCGGACCACCACCAGCGCGGTGATCAGGGCGAGCACGGCCATGGCGACGGCCGGTATGAAGGCGGTCGAGATCCCCTCGGAGAGCACCTCGTGTCCCCAGGGTGCGGGCAGCTCGCCGGTCTTGGCGAAGGCGGCCTTCTGTTCCGGCGAGGCGTTCGCCATGAAGTCCGCCATCTGTTCCTTGCCCTCGTCGCGGCTTGCCGTGCCGAACACCGTGGTCAGGATGGAGAGGCCGAGCGAACCGCCCACCTGCTGCGTCGCGTTGAGCAGCCCCGATGCCGCGCCCGCCTCGTGTGGGGCCACTCCGGAGACGGCGGTCAGTGTCAGGGTCACGAAGTTCAGACCCATCCCGAAGCCGAACAGGAGCATCGGGCCCAGCACTCCGCCCACGTACGAACTGTCCGGGCTGATGAGGGTCTGCCAGCCGAGCCCGATGGCGACGAGGGCCGAACCGATCACCATGAACGGCTTGGGGCCCAGGGTCGGAAGCAGACGTTGGGAGATGCCCGCGCCCGCCACGATCGCGACCGTGACCGGCAGGAAGGCGAGGCCCGCCTCGATCGGTGTGTAGCCCAGGACGTTCTGGACGAAGAGCACGATGAAGAAGAACATGCCGAACATCGCCGCGGCCAGGCTCAGCATGATCACGTACGAGCCGGAGCGGTTGCGGTCGGCGAACATCCTCAGCGGAGTGATCGGCTCCTTCGCCCGGCTCTCGATCAGGGCGAAGGCGAGGAGCAGCACGATCGCCGCGCCGAACGACCCCATGGTGAGGCTGTCGCTCCAGCCGTCCTCGGCCGCCCGGATGAACCCGTAGACCAGGGAGGCCATGCCGAGGGTCGACGTAAGGGCGCCCGCGATGTCGAAGCGGCCCGGATGGCGCTCGGACTCGCTGATGTAGAGCGGGGTGAGGAAGGCGATCAGGATGCCGATGGGCACGTTCACGAACAGCACCCAGCGCCAGTCGAGCCACTCGGTGAGCATGCCGCCGGCCAGCAGGCCGATGGCGCCGCCGCCCGCGGAGACGGCCGCGAACACCCCGAACGCGCGGTTGCGCTCGGGGCCTTCGGGAAACGTCGTGGTGATCAGGGCCAGGGAGGTAGGCGACGCGATCGCGCCACCCACGCCTTGCAGGGCGCGCGCGGCCAGCAACTGCCAGGGCTCCTGCGCGAATCCGCCCAGGAGCGAGGCGAGGGTGAAGACCAGGATGCCGGTCATGAAGACGCGGCGGCGGCCGAGGATGTCACCCGCCCGGCCGCCGAGAAGCAGCAGGCCGCCGAAGGTGAGGGTGTACGCGCTGACAACCCAAGTGAGGTCGGTGGTGGAGAATTTGAGCGCGTCCTGAATGTGCGGGAGCGCGATGTTCACAATCGTCGCGTCGAGGACCACCATGAGTTGGCAGGCCGCGATGACGGTCAGGGCGATACCGGGGTGGCCTTCTCGGCGGGCGGCACCCGGGTTTTGATCTTTGGCTAACTGAGAGGTTGTCACTATGGGTCCCCCACAAGTGCGTTAGTGAACGCTCCCGTTCACTGTCCCGTCCACGGTAGTGACTCCCCATCAGTGAACGCAACCGTTCACTGACACTGCCTCGTACTCCAACGGAGAGATGTCGATGGTTACTTCGCGCTGGAGCGCCGCAGCCGCTCAAACGGCCTCCCTGCGCCGCCGGGGCCCCGTGCTCGAACGGGCGATCCTCGAGGCCACGCTCGAACAGCTCAGCACCGTCGGCTGGGCCGGCCTGACGATGGAAGGCGTGGCCGCGGGCGCGCAGACCGGCAAGGCCGCCGTCTATCGCCGCTGGCCCTCCAAGGAGGACCTCGTCGTCGACGCGCTGCAGGCCGGCCTTCCCAAACTCGACTCCGCACCGGACTGCGGAGGAGTCAGGGAAGACCTTCTCCAGCTGTGCAGGCAGATGCGTGAGGCGATGTTCTCGCGGCCCGGATTCGCACTCCGCGCGGTCCTTCACGAGTGCGACACGGTGACGGCCGAGCGGTTCCATGGCGTGATCTTCGACGGGGTCATCGGGCCGAGCGTGGGACTGATCCAAGAGGTCGTACGCCGCGGGGTCGAGCGCGGAGAGGTCCGCGACGATGCCACGAATTCCTACGTATGCGATGTCATTCCGGCGATGATGATGTACCGGTCCAAGGTGTGCGGGAGCGAATGGGGGGACGAGGAATTCACCGACCTGATCGATCAGGTCATGGTTCCGCTGCTTCGTCGGTAGACCTGGGTGTCGCCGGTGGCATGCGGCGGCGTACGCTGTCAGGCGCCATGCCGTACGAACCACCCACCCACACCGTCGAGCGCTCCCTTCGCGCTACCACCGGAGCGAAGATCGTTGCCGGAGTCGACGAAGTCGGGCGCGGAGCGTGGGCGGGACCGGTCACCGTATGCGCGGCGATCACGGGACTGCGCAGGCCGCCCGAAGGGCTCACCGACTCCAAGCTGATCACTCCCAAGCGGCGCACCACGCTCGCGGGGGAGCTGGAGAGCTGGGTCACGGCCTATGCCCTGGGGCACTCCTCGCCCGAGGAGATCGACGACATGGGGATGACCGCCGCGCTGCGGCTCGCCGCGGTGCGCGCCCTGGAGGCGCTTCCGGTGCGTCCGGAAGCGGTGATCCTCGACGGGAAGCACGACTATCTCGGGATTCCCTGGCAGGTTCGTACGGTGATCAAGGGCGATCAATCCTGTGTGGCCGTCGCCGCGGCGTCGGTGATCGCGAAGGTTCGGCGCGACAAAATGATGGCCGAACTGGGTATCGAACATGCAGACTTCGGTTTTGCGGCCAACGCCGGCTATCCGTCGCCGGTGCACAAGGCCGCGCTGGCGGAGCGGGGGCCCACCCCGTACCACCGGATGTCGTGGGCGTATCTTGATGCGCTGCCCCAGTGGCGGCACCTCAAGAAGGCCCGCAGCTGGGCGGATGGAAGCGTTCCGGAGATCGAGGGCCAGCTCGGCTTCGATTTCTGACGCTTCCGGCAGTTCCACATCGCACTCAGTGCCACCCGCCGATGCCACCCGCACCGGCGTTTGATAAATAACAACGCATGCCTCTCAGTCCCGAGGAGCCTCAGATTCACGAGAGTGCCCAGGGTCCCCGCGTGACCCCGGCCAGTGGCCGCGTCACGCCGACCCCCCGCCCCGTACCCGGCCCGCGTCCCGCGGCCGCGCCGCGTCCTGGCCGACCGGGCCCCGCCCGGCCGACCCCGCCGGCGCAGCGCACCTCGCGTGAGCCGGCCGCCAAGCCCGGGCCGTCCGCCCCGGCTGTTTCCGTACCTTCCGCCGCTCCCGCCGGCGCCCCTGCCGGCCCCGCGACGGACGCCGGTACTTCGGTTCCGCAGATCCAGCTGATCCCGGCTCCCGTCGAGGGGGCGCTCGACGCCGCCGAGGAAGCCGTTGACCTGCTGCTCGACTCGGGCCGCGCTCCGGGTGAGGTGCTGGTGATCACCACCGGCGACCCGCACCCGTGGGCCACGCACGAGCTGTCGTTCGGCGAGGTCTCCTACTGGGCTCAGCACGACGCGGGCGACGACGTCTTCTACGCCGACGCCGCCGCCCTGGACCGTGCCGTGTCCCGCCCCGTGGTCGTCGTCGCCATCAACGGCGGCAGCGAGGAGATAGCGGTCGGCGCGCTGCCGACGGCGCTCGCACGGGCCGGAACCCTGCTGATCGTCTGCGGTGACCCGCAGCGGATCAACGCGATGCTGGGCGCGGGCGTCTGACGCTCGCTGTCCGACATCCGCGCCTCGGCTTCGCCTGCCTGACGTTCGTCGTCAGGTGGACGAAGTCGCGGCGTGGGGCGACCGGCTTCGGTGGCATGGCGCGCTGAGCCCGAGCTGTGCGCGTCGCGCCTCGCGACGCTGACGGCGGGCGCGTGCCGGTCCATGCCTGTAACCCGCCTCGCGGCGGGTGGTGCGGCGGACACCTCAGCGTGCCGCCGCTCGGCGCAGGACGTCGGAGGCGGCGCCGCCGGTGCGTGGTGGCGGCGGATCGGTGTCGGCGAACGTCTCGGGCTGTGAGCCAGTGCTCGGCCGACGGCCGCCGCGCCCCTCGCCGAGCACCTGCCAGCCGTCACGGGTCAACGTGATGTACGCGCCGCACCGCAGCCCGTGCAGCGTGCAGGCGTCCCGCAGACCCCACATCCACGCTCCGTCCTCCTGCGTCCAACGCGCGTCACCGTCACGGCAGTAGAGCAGGACGGCCGTGCGCACCGGTGTGCGGCGGCGCAGATCGTGCGGGATGATCCGGCGCAACTGCGCGAGCAGGGCGTTACGGAAGACCCAGCCGTCCGCCGCGCTCGGCCGACGGGTGAACGAGGCGCTCGCCCGCAGCCGTTCCTCCGGATCGAGGACGGCGACGACGGCTGTCGCGGGCGTCGGACGATGCCGGGCGTGCAGGCCGCTGACGACCTCACGTGGGTTGCGCAGCAGGGGAATCCCCGCGGCTGACCACTCCGCGGGCTCCAGCACGCGGGCCAGTCGGTTGGCGGGATCAGCGGACATCTCAGCCGACGTCGAAGACTCCGACATCGATGCCGCAGCGGACGGAGCGAATCCGAAGGTCACGGTCCTCCCTTCGGCTACGCGCCCAGAGGGCGGGGTCGGGCTGGGGGAGCGCACCGCGGCACAGTGCTGCCGGGCCACGGGGAGCCGCGCGGGGAGCGATACCAATTCTTCCCGCCGGACTGCCTTGCGGCAACGAGCAATTGGGACCGCCGACCGGTATCTGGTGATGCGCCTTCTATATCCCTGCCCAAGGCGCCCCCCATTGACGCTTTCGTCAGCCCTGTACAGCCAGGACCAGCGGCAACACCCCCTTGGCTCCGGCTCGGCGGAGCATGCGCGCGGCCACCGCCAGGGTCCAGCCGCTGTCCGTCAGATCGTCGACGAGCAGCACGGGACCGTCCGCTTCCTGGAGCGCCGCCGCGAGCTCCGGGGGCACGGTCAGCGTCCCGTCGAGGGCGCGCAGACGTTGGGCGCTGTTGCTCCTGGGAACGTGCGTCGAGTCGGCTCCGGCGGCGTACTCGATGGAGCCGAGGTGGGGCAGGCGGCCGATCTCCGCGATCCGCGCGCCCAGCGACTGGATCAGCTGGGGCCTGGTGTGCGAGGACATGGTCACGACGCCGGCCGGTCGCGGCTGCGCGTCGGCGCCGCCCGATGCCCAGCCACCGGGGCCCTTCGCCCAGTCGGCTAGGACACCGACCACGGCGTTCGCCACATCGTCGGGCACCGGCCCGTCAGGGGCCTGCGGCGAGAGCATCGGCCGGAGCCTGTTGCCCCACCCGATGTCCGAGAGGCGCCCCAACGCACGGCCCTGCGACGCCTGCTCCCCGGCCGGAATGCGCCCCTTCAGGTCGACGCCGATCGCGGCGAGCCCGGTGGGCCACATCCTGCGGGACTCCACGTCGACGCCCGCGCGGACCAGCTCGCCCTTTGCCGTGTCGAGCGCCCCGGACGACACGGCGTCGGTGAAGCGAGCCCCCGCGCAGTTGTCGCAGCGGCCACAGGGTGCGGCCGCCTCGTCGTCCAGCTGCCGTCGCAGGAACTCCATCCGGCAGCCGGGAGTCGTGGCGTAGTCACGCATCGCCTGCTGTTCCGTCTGTCGCTGCTTGGCGACCCAGGCATAGCGCTCGGCGTCGTACGCCCAGGGCATCCCCGTGGAGGTCCAGCCGCCCTTGACGCGCCGGACCGCTCCGTCCACGTCGAGGACCTTGAGCATCGTCTCCAGGCGTGACCGGCGCAGCTCGACCAGCGGTTCCAGGGCGGGCAGCGACAGTGGCCTGCCCGCCTGCGCCAGCACGTCCAGCGTGCGCCGGACCTGCTCCTCGGGCGGGAAGGCGAGCGAGGCGAAGTAGTTCCAGATCGCCTCGTCCTCCTTGCCCGGAAGGAGCAGCACCTCCGCGTGATCGACGCCTCGGCCCGCGCGACCGACCTGCTGGTAGTAGGCGATCGGGGAGGAGGGGGAGCCGAGGTGCACCACGAAACCGAGGTCGGCCTTGTCGAAGCCCATCCCCAGCGCGGACGTGGCGACCAGGGCCTTCACGCGGTTGGCGAGCAGATCCTCCTCGGCCTGCTGGCGGTCCGAGTTCTCCGTCTTTCCGGTGTACGAGGTGACGGTGTGCCCGCACTGCCGCAGGAAGGCGGTGATCTCCTCGGCTGCCGCGACGGTGAGCGTATAGATGATTCCTGAGCCCGGAAGGTCGTCCAGATGGTCGGCGAGCCAGGCCAACCGGTGCGCCGCATTGGGGAGTTGCAGGACGCTCAGGCTCAGGCTCTCGCGGTCGAGGGGACCACGCAGCACGAGCGCGTCCGAACTGCCGCCCGTGCCCAGCTGTTCGGCCACGTCAGCCGTCACGCGCGCGTTGGCCGTCGCGGTGGTCGCCAGGACGGGGACGCCCGGGGGGAGGTCGGCGAGCATCGTGCGCAGCCGTCGGTAGTCGGGCCGGAAGTCGTGGCCCCAGTCCGAGATGCAGTGCGCCTCGTCGACCACGAGCAGACCGGTCGCGGCGGCGAGCTTGGGCAGGACCTGGTCGCGGAAGTCCGGGTTGTTCAGCCGCTCCGGGCTGACGAGGAGGACGTCCACGCCGCCGGAGGCGACCTCGGCCTGGATGGTCTCCCACTCCTCGGTGTTGGAGGAGTTGATCGTGCGGGCGCGGATCCCGGCCCGCGCCGCCGACTCCACCTGGTTGCGCATGAGCGCGAGCAGGGGGGAGACGATCACGGTGGGGCCGCTGCCCCGCTCCCGCAGCAGCGCGGTCGCGACGAAGTACACGGCGGACTTTCCCCAGCCCGTGCGCTGCACGACCAGTGCCCGTCGCTTGTCGGCGACGAGCGCTTCGATCGCGCGCCACTGGTCCTCACGCAGCCGTGGGCCCTCTGACGGGGACGCCTCGCCGCCTGTGGGCGCGGGTCCGCCGACGAGGCGGGCGAGTACGGCATCGGCCGCCGTGCGCAGATCTTCGTTGCTCATGCCCCCATGCAACCCGATGGGTCTGACATTAGGCGAACGGGTCCGCCGAGCTGTGGATAACTCTTGGCGTGCCCCTGACCGCACTTATCCACAGGTCAAACCGGAACCTGGCCATTCGCGGGAGAGTCGGCGCATGACGAATCACAGCGAGCACAACGACCCGATCGACTCGACCAACTCCATCAACTCGACCGGGCGAACCGCATCCATCGACGACACGACGGTCACCCTGCGCACCCCCGCCGAACTCGCGGACGCCCTGCCGTACTTGCTCGGGTTCAGGCCCGAGGAGAGTGTCGTCCTCATCGCCCTGCACGGCGAGCGGGGGCGGTTCGGCGGCCGGGTGCGCCTCGGTATTCCCGGGCGTCCGGAGGACTGGCCGCCCATCGCGGAACAGCTCGCGCAGTGCCTGGTGGGCGGCTGTGAGCGGCGCGACGCCCGGCCTGACGGCATCGTGGCCTTCCTGTGCGCGGAACCGGTCGGCACGGAGACCGGCCGGCAGGTCATGGAGCGCCTGCGACCACTGGCGCAGGTGCTCCGCACCGCCTGCGGAAGGCTCGACGTCCCCGTGTTCGAGGTCGTGTGCATCTCGGCGGGCAGCTTCTGGACCTACTGCTGTCCGAACACGCAGTGCTGCCCGCCGGAAGGCGTGCCACTGCTGCGTCCCGGCACCTCGGTCCTGGCCGCCGCCACGGCTTACGCCGGCGTCCAAGTGGGCGTCACCCCGCGGGAGATGCGGGCACGGTTGACTCCCTGGGAATCTGTCGCCGCGGTCGACCAGGAAGCCGCGCTTGATGCGGCGGGCATGGCGCTCGTGCACCGGATGCTGGGGGAGGACGGGCACGCCGAGGTCGCCGCTGACACGCTTGACCTGGCCCGACGGATCATGGCGCGCATGGTGGCCGCGCCGGCGGTCGTCGACAGGCTTGAGGCGGACCTCCAGGACGACGAGCTCCTCGCGCACGACGAGGCCGCCGCGCTGATCCTCGGCCTGCAGGACCGTACGACGCGAGACCGGGCCGCGGAGTGGATGGAAGGCGATGTCGCGGCATCCGCGCTTCGTCTCTGGCGGGTCCTGGCCCGCCGCTGCGTCGGTGCCTACGCAGAGCACGCGGCGGCACCGCTGTCGCTCGCGGGCTGGGTCGCGTGGTCCCTGGGTGACACCACGGAGGGCCAGGAAGCCCTGGCCATGGCGCTGTGCGCCGATCCGAATTACACCTTCGCGCAGCTCCTGCACCACGCCTGCATCGGAGATCTGGACCCTGAGCCGATCCGCCGCTGCCTGCGCACGGAGCGGAACGACCGCAGCGTCAAGGGAGTGCAGACCGAACTGCCACTTTCCTTGGAGCCTGCGAAGGTGTCGAACCCGTCATCCCCTTCGGAGTCTTCGGAGCCGTCGCGGTCGCCGGACCCCGTGGGTGAGCCGGTGGGCGTGGCAGCCGCTCGACGTCGCCGCCCCGCACGTTCGAAGGGTGGCCGCGGCGCACGGGTCACCGAGAGGCCGGCCACCGACCGGCCGACCACGGGGCCGCAGAACCGCCGCCGCACGATCCGTCGCACGGCGAGGAACGACACGTGAACGCGGGTGTGCGGCAGCGGAAGGCAAGAGCGGGGCAGGCGCCGGTCCTGCTGCCGTACGGGGGAGGCCAGGGCCGGGCGAGTGGCTTCCGGCCCGGGGGGCGTGACTTGGTGCGGGGCAGGTCCGTTCACCTGAGTGGCGGTACCTGTGCCTGGGCCGATCCGCCGTACGACCTCCGACTTCCCGTAGCGCGGACAGCGCAGAAGAGGCCATCTCATGCCCCTGCCCGCCCCGTCCCCCGTCTCCGGCAGAGGGGGTCCCCAGAGGCCCGTGCCGGGCTCCCCGCCCCCTCCCGGCGGATCCGCGCAGGCTCCCGCGCCGCGTCGCCTGGCGCAGCTGCCGCCCGCGCACGCCATGCTGATCTGTGTCGCCCTGCCCGCACTCGCGATCTCCACGGACCAGGGGCAGTTGACCGGGCGCGGGCTCGAGGGGTTCTACCGCGCGGGGCGCAGGCTGCTGTCCCGCTGTCAGCTACGAGTGGCGGGGCGCGAGCCGATCGCCGTGCAGGCACGGATGCTCTCGGCCGACCGCGCCCGCTTCGTGGCGACGCTGCGACCCGCCGCGGACGGCGGACCGGATCCGGATGTGATCGTCGAGCGGAACCGGTACGCGGACGGCACGGAGCGGATCATTCTGCGCAGCGCCGCCGGTCGGCACCTGCGACTACCGGTGGAGGTGTCGCTCGGCACGGACCTGGCGGAGCTCGGAGCGGTCGCTTCCGGCAACACCGGTCCGGAACTGCCCCCCTCGGTCCACGACTCCGGAATGCGCTGGTCCGCGCCGTCAGGCACCTGTGTGGTCACCGCGCACCCGGCGCCCGCGGACGCGCTGGCCTCGGCCGGACTGTTGCGCTGGGAGGTGGAGCTGGCGCCCGGCGGCACCTGGAGCCTGGAGCTGCGCGTCCGGCCGGAGGGTGCGGGTCCGGTGAGGGCGGTCGGGCACGGGATGTCCCGCACCCTCGCCACGGCAGGGGCCGCGGGCGACGACCCCAGGGCCCGCGCCCTCCTGGACCGGTCCGTGGAGGATCTCCAGGCGTTGTTGCTGCGGGACCCCGAGCACCCGACCGACATCCACCTGGCCGCGGGGGCGCCGTGGCGCTGCGGGCTCGCGCCGGCCGAGGCGCTCGCGGCCGCGCGGATGGCTCTGCCGCTCGGCACCGGGATCGCCGTGGGGACCCTGCGTACGCTGGCTCGCCGTCAACTCGGGGGCAAGGGGCCGCGGGTGGGGATGATCCCCGGCCCGTTGCGGAACGCGGGGCCGCATCTGCCGCCCGGGTGCACGGGGGTCGAGGCGACGCTGCTCTTCCCCGTGCTGTTGGCGGAGGCATGGCGTTGGGGGTTGCTGGCTCAGGAGACGGAGGAGTTGCTGCCGGCGGCCGAGCGTTGCCTGCGGTGGCTGCTTGCCGCGGTGGGCGACCGGGGGCTCCTGCCGGACCCGTCCCCGGGAGGGCCCGCGCGCTGCGAGACCCAGGCCCATGCCCACAGGGCCGCGCTGCTCGGCGCCGACCTGCTGGATGCGCATGGCCGTCCGGGCGGTGCCGGTCTGCGGCAGTGGGCGGAGCGGCTGCGGGGCACCTTCCGCGAGGACTTCTGGGTGGAGGACCGGGCGGGCGGGCGGCCCGCCGCGGCCTGCCTGGCCGACGGTCGCCCTGTGCCGCTGCTCACCGGCGGGGCCGCGCACCTCCTCGACACAGGGCTGCTCGGAGCGGGCGTGCTCGCGCCAGGGCTGCTGGACAAGGTGCGGACGGAGCAGCTCGCCCGGCTGCTGGGCGGGCCCGCCATGGATTCGGGGTGGGGGTTGCGGAGCCTGGGCGTCAAGGAAGCGGCGTACAACCCTTTCGGACATCGTGGCGGGGCGGTCCGCGTCCACGAGACGGCGGTCGCCGTCGCGGGCCTGGCCGCAGCGGGCTACGAGAAGGAGGCGAGCGCGCTGCTGCGAGGGGTGATGGCCGCGGCCGAGACGTTCGGCTACCGGCTGCCTGAGATGTACGCGGGGGAGCAGCGTACGGAGGGCGGTGCTCCCCTGCCGCACCCCGCGGCCTGCCGCCCGGCGGCCACCGCCGCGGCCGCCGGGGTGCAGCTCCTCACCACGCTCGCCGGAATCCGCCCCGACGCCCCCTCGGGCACGGTGACACTGAGCCCCGTCCGCAGCGCACCCCTGG